>DKAT01000025.1 GCA_002450905.1 Spirochaetia bacterium UBA6919 | reverse complement strand
TCATCCTGAACCAATCAACTGTCATCCTGAACCACTAAGCTGTCATGCTGACTCCTAAACTGTCATGCTGAACTGGATTCAGCATCTCTTCCCTCACCCCAAACTCCCCTCCACAATCCCGATCTCTTCCACCAAATTCAATTACTAAGACGTCTTTTTAAAACATCATTGATACTTTCTCTTTTTCCTATAGATAAGATAGTTACAATCTTATTTTCAAAATCTGTTGTGTAGCAAATTCTATAATCAGTTTTTTTAATTCTAAAATGATAAGAATAAATCCCTGTAAATTCACCGGTTAATAATAAGGCATCTTCAGGCTTCCCTAGGATTTTTTGGATATGTTCGTCTTTTATTTTCTCCTGAACAGATAAATCAATTTTTTTAAATCCTTTTTAACCTGAGGATGATACTCATCTTGATACATCAAAAACTTCTTTTCTGGTGAGGGTCTGTATTTTTTTATTTTGAAGTTCTTTTTTCCTTGATAATAATTTTTCACCCTCATCGCACAAAGAAAGGATAAGGGATTCCAGTTCTTCTGGCTTGAGTCCTTTAATACTTTCAGAAAGACTTTCGATACTAATTTGGATTTCAGGCATAATCAATCTCCTTTACTATTATCGATCAAATAATTTTGATTCCATAAAATCCCCCACAATCCCAATCTCCTCGACAACCACCACCCCAATTCAACACCAACTTAAATAAATATTTCCAAATCACTCCCTCGCCCTCTGGGAGAGGGTTGGGGTGAGGGAAACCCCCTGTTATATTTAATTTCAATAGTTTTATAAATTCGATTCTACATCTCAAACTCACTACAATTATATCCTTTACAAATATTGTCATTAACAAATCTCTTTTACACGACCCACATCTCCACAGGTTGTCCGTACCTTTATTCCATGCGGATGAGTTTGAGATTTGGTCAGGATATCCTTTACTATTCCTTCTGTTAATTTACCGCTTTTCTGATCATGTTTCAAAACAATTTTCACTTTTAGACCTGATTTTATATTTGATCTATTTTTTCCATCCATATAATGTTCCATAATTTCCTTTATTACTCTAATCAGCAACTACTGATCAAACTTCTGGGTAGCTACAAAAATAATTACCGAGAATTCTCTTCCTGTAATTTAATTAATTCTGCAAGATTTAAAGGATTTTCGTTAATCTCAATTCCTTTTTCATGGTAATGAAAATTCTTACTTTTATTTATGTTGCTTAATAAAGAATCATCTGGAAGTTCATTCATAGTACATTTGTTTAAATAGTGAATAGTTAAATTCTCATTAGTTAATAGTGCGTTTTCAAAGATTCTACTAATGGCAATATCTCTAAAAGCGAATCCAATGATTAAAACAACATCTGCTCGAATTAATCGCTGATATAGTTTATCATGGAGAGTTTTGAAAGGTTTTTGTTTTGGAATCCCTTTCTGTCCAGGATAAAGTAATGGAGATTCATCAGGTTTAGCTGGTGTAGTATTAGCACCTGATTTAGTTATTCCATGCCCATCATAATGCCAGTCCAGAGAACCATGTAATTTCAGATATTCAATTTTATCTTCTTCCCAATTATAATTTTCTTCTGGATCAAATATTTGTTTTCCTAAAATTAATTTAAATCCAAATAAAATGTCTTTGATACCTAATTTTTCTAACTCGTTCTTATATTCGTAAAAACTATTCTCAAAAGTTAAATCATAATTTGTTGTGAAAAAAGAAATTGAGCAATGTTGATAAGTTGTTTTAATTTCTTTGATAAGTCTACTATATAAATTATAAGCAGTTTCATGATCAAAATTTCTTAAAATATTATATATTTCTGTTTTTTTATTATAGTAACAAACCTAGTTGCGTGTTCTTGTAAATTAGAAATATATTGATGAGAGTTAGCTTTATTTTTATTACACAACTCTGTTAATATATAACTATTGAAGTTTTCAGAAGTTGGTTTTATAAATTCTTCCAGTGTGTATAAAACATGTTCAATGTCATTTTTGTTTTTATTTAAAAAAATCATAAGAGGCCTTTTAATTTCATCATGACCACTTTGAATAACATTTGTAAAACCTGTTGTAACAGGTAAATTTAAAGGAGAACATATTCCAGCTCCAGTAAAACGAGTATTTTTTTCATAATACTAACCTAAATATTATTGAGTGCATTATAAAGCTTCATCTCCAATTATCATATTTTATCAACATTGATTAATAGATTAATACATTTTATTATTTCCTCTAAATTATTTGCATGATCAACATCAACGGCTGCGCAAGAACCATTATAAAAGTTTTGTACAGAACTAGATAGTGTTTGAATGGTATATTTTTTTATATACTTTTTAATTTCAGATTCCTCTAACATGATGATAACTCTAAGTTTTTTCTTTCTGAATTTAAAATATACAATATTTCGTGATGACTTTACGGAAACATAATACTTTTGAGGATTAAAGATTAATTTACTGTCAATCTCTAATATATTATTTCTTAACTGATAGTAAATAGCTTTAACTTCATCATTAACTTTTTCGAGATGAAATTCCTCAGAATATTTGTTTTCATTTTCACTATTTTCAGAATCAGTATTATCTAGGAAATATTCAAGTATTTCGTAATCAGGATGTAATGTATAGATTACATTATCTTGGTTTATATATTTCTTTATAATTAAATATTTAACCATTCTTCCCCATGTGTCAGAATATGTTTCCATTATTTCTGGCAATTGTACCATATCATTATCTAAAATCAATAAAATGTTTTGGCTATTTTCTATCACATCACTAATAAACTTATAAATCTCATGATTACCTATATTTTTTCTAAACTCTTTTTTTAATTTTTCATCTGTATTAATAATGGAAAATAGCTTATCAACTAACGATTTTTGAGTTTTATGATTATTAAAAAATGCAAAGAATTTAGTAATTTGAGGGAAAATATGATTAAAAAAGCTATGTTTTGATAGTTCTACTTCTACCAAATAAAATTGAGGATCATTAAAATCTGAAATGTCAAAGAAAAATCCATCAGGTATTGTACCACCTAAAGATTTTGACTCAATTTTCTTTTTAGCATCAATGTAGATAGTTTTCTGACCAAAAAAGATTTTATGGTTAAAAGCAATATCATTTTCAAAATCTTCTTCTAAGGAATATTGTAATTCTTGATATTTCGTTCCATTTCCAAAAATATTCATATCTTATTCCTACATTACTATTAGTTTATTTAAATAATAAGCACAATATAATTATCAATTTACATTTTTTTTTCAAAGTTACAATTTTTTTATTTTTATTCAAAGTACTGAAGTGCACCCCAAAGTGTGTACACTAAGTTAAGCATGTTGTTCTTGTTTTGTCAATGTTTTTTCAAAATCCATTGGTGACATGTATCCAATGGATGAATGAATACGCTTTTCATTGTATTCTTTTTCAATATAGTGTTCTATGCTTTCTCTTGCCTCATCAAGGCTCTGGTACTCCTTTTGATATACCTCCTCATACTTCAATGTCTTTATGAAACTTTCACAATAAGCATTATCATAGGGATTTGCTTTTCTACTCATGCTAATTGATATTCCATGATCCTTAAGTAATTTTATATAATCCTTTGATGCATACTGAACCCCACGATCCGAGTGATGAACAAGACCTCTATTTATTTCACGACCTAAAACCGCTTTCTTAAGTGCAGATAAAACCAATTGACTTTCCAAACTATCTCCAAGACTATATCCAACACACATCCTGCTATGCACATCCAGTACCACAGCAAGATAATAAAATCGTTTGGATATCCAGATATAGGTGATATCACTTGCCCATAACTGATTTGTATGACTTAATTTTACGTCTTTAGTCAGATTCGGATAAATCTTTAAGCCGTGATTGGAGTCTGTGGTTCTTGTAAAACGCCTTTTGCGTTTACACAACAGACCATTCAAACGCATTATCTTAAGAACTTTCTTGTGATTTATGTTTTCACCCTTGTTTTGTAATATTTTTGTGACTCTTCTATAGCCGTAATAAGGGTATTTGAGAATCACATCCTCGATTTTATCTTTCAATCCATCCTTTGGGAGATTGCACCCCTTCAAATCCTTTTTAAGAAGCCTGTAATACTCTACATTTGATATACTGAACAGGGAGCAGAGCCTGGTGATATTATGAGATCTTTTGTTATAAATTGTTTTCACAATATGATCCTTATATATCTTTGATCCAGGCACTATTTGTCGTACTTTAAGTTCATGATGGCTTTTTTTAAAAGGTCGTTTTCCATGGTCAGTTGTCCTACTTTTCTTTCCAGTTCAGCCATTTTTGACTCATCTTTGAATAACTTGCCGTTCCCACCGAATGCTTTTTCGCCATATTTTTTTAATTCACTGTTCCATTTATTGATTTGACCTGGATGGATTTCATATTCCCTGGATAGATAGGGAACAGATTTTCCACTTGCCAATTCACTTAAAAGCTTTAATTTAAACTCTTTACTAAAGCGACGTCTCGTTTTATCCATAATTTACCTCAATTTACATTATCGTCGCTTAACTTCCTGTCTCAAATTTGGGGTTCACTCCATACACTATAGGGAATTTTGAATTAGTAGTTGAAAAACTAAGTAAAATACCATATTTATTATTTCTAGTAATTTTTATTCTTCTGTCCCCCAATAGCACACCACAAATGAACTTTTAAGAAGAGATCCACATTCTGATATCCAATTTCCTTGAACCATTTGAGTTGCAAAACAAAATCCTCATGGAGATCATCCCCTTTCCGCTTAATTTCGTGGATCTTGTCAACGTTCCTGATTTTCCACCGCTCAAAATAAACATTCCACTCATCATAAAAGTCCCTTTCACCCTCTGATAAAGAAGATTGAGCATCCTTCACATGCTGAAGCCAGTAATATAAGCTGTTCATATAAGCATCATCATACAAAGTCTTCATCTCATCGATATTCACAAGCCATCCACCATTCTTTAACAAATGAAAACCGCGTTCATACAGGGCTTTCTTCTCGTGATTTTCAAAATGATGAATCACAGACATGGATACAATAAAGTTCACTTCTCTATCGATAAGGGATTCCCAAGAGTCTTCCAGAGGTATTAGATGAAGCTGTACCCGATCCTTATAGGGAGAAAGCCTCTTCTGAGCTACCTTTAAAAAGTCCTCTGAATAATCAATCCAGTAACAAAAAGCCGTTGGATTAGCTTTTAATATTTTCTCAAGAAATATCCCGCTCCCACCCCCAAGATCAACCACCACGGGACGGGAGAATTCAGATATCCTAAGGGTTTTAATCATCTCATCCTGAAGAAAATCATAATTCGGCACCAATGTTTGTACCATCCGATCATAAACCTCAGCCATACTAAAAAAACGCTCATCATCAACCCGGGACATATAAATCCTCAATAAATCTCAATACTTTAAATCCTACAATAATCATTAGAATATCTATCAATACAATATTTTGATTGTTTTCGACTATCTTATGATCCTTTCATCACCTTTGTAAAAAAAATTATAAAATAAATATAGAAACATAATCTTATGAATTAAATAATAAATAATTAGAGTTGTTCAAATTCTTCTACACGGATATTAGCTTGTTTAAGGATCTTACTGAAGGTACCCTTAGGGACGTCTTTTGTATGAACAGAAACATAGGTTTGTCTTCCATCCTCATGTCGAAATACTTTATGGGAACCATTTTGCCTTACTTCTATAAATCCAGCCCGTTTAAGTTGATGAATAATTTCATTGGCTGAATAAGGCATCACTAATTTCAATCTTACTGTAAAAAGATTCTTTTTCAACAGGAACACTTTCTCCGTGTGCTTTTTTTTCTTCTACCCAGGCAATAATAAGCTCCATAGCAGCTTTCTTAGCCCCATCAATCCCCAAACCATGTGTACATAAATCTAGAGCAGGGATATGAGCATAATAATAACCTTCGGGTAAACTCTCATCTTCAACAGGTCTTTCAAAAAGAATAGAATATTCCAATTCGAGCCTCCAAATTATTGTTTCAACTAACTCTTAAATATACAAACGAATATCTAATAGATATCAATTTTTTTAAATATTTTTCGACAGAGGTATAATCATTTCAATAGCCCCCACCCGAAATAATTTTCATGAAATCATATTTTATTTCATCTAATTTAATCATAAGGAGCAATACAATGAAAATAAATCTACACCCCATGTTCACAGGATTAAGCGGAGCANNTATCAGCTATTCATGTCCTACTATATGACAAAATATAACAGCACCCTCGGAGTCTGGGTACATCCCACCGACCTCTCCACAGGCACATCTCTAAGCTGGGCAGACAGAACCACCAGAATCTGGTCATAATGGATTACCTTCTCCATCTCGGAGGAGGTTCTTTATCGTTGTGACTCAACCAATTCAATAAAAACATTTATTTGTTCCTTGAAATGATTTCTACATACGAAGGCTTACTCTCACGACCGTTATTCAAATAAATCCTGATTGCTGTATTATCGCTATAGCTGTAAATACTATCAATAATCATGGTATAGGATGTTGATTTGAACAAGGTCTTGAACAAATTGAATTGAGGTGTTTTATAGTGAATCTTATTCGATATGACAGATTGATCGGGATGAAGGAGGATATCATTGATTTTAAAAGTACTGGAATAATATTTTTCAGGGATATACGGCGGAAGTACACTGTGGCTGAATTCTCGTTTGTTTTGATAGAAGATCAGTATCTGGCTGGGTTCTTTTAAGATGGCTCTAGAATTACGCGTTCGGAAGAGAATACCTAATTGATCATATATATAATAATAATCCCGGCTATTATAAGTATATGAAGATCTTCTCCCGCCCCGTTTATAGGGCCATTCTTCAATACGAATGATTTTAGGATGCTTCCTAATCCGATCTGGTTTCCCAAGAATCTTATAAATTGATTTTAATTGATAATCTGGGAGCTTTTGACCATTCAGATAGAGAGCACCCGTTTGAGTATGAAGCTCAATAGGACAGCGACTCATTTTTTCGTTCGGAAATAATTTATAAGACATCAAGATCACAAAAGACATGGAAAACAACAATATATGAATGACAAATCGTTTCACAATATACCCCCCTTAAAATCAAAGTTACCTATTTCATTCTTATTGTATATATATTTTCGGGTTTGATATGGAGAAATAATAACAGGGTATAAAAATATTTTAGAATCAGATTCCAACAAGCTTTCAAGAAAGTGGTCTGAAATTCTAGTCCACATCAATCTATATAAATTATTTTAACAACTGAACTGAATTTTAATAAAAAATCTTTCAATACATAAACCTTTTTTATATATTTATTATATTTACCAAAATTTGGTATAGAAAAAAATAAGATCACCTTAATTTCTTTGTAAGTACTGTTTTTATGGAATCTTAACTATGAACAATCCAATCATCGAAGTAAAAGACCTTTACAAGACATACTATAACGGCAATATACCCCTTGAAGTTTTGAGAGGAATTGACTTGACAGTCGATAAAGGTGAAATCGTCTCAATAGTAGGGGAAAGTGGATGCGGAAAAAGTACTTTTTTAAATGTCGTAGGAGGACTTGACTCTACTACCAGCGGACAAATTCTAATCAATCAGGAGAGAATTGATGAAATGTCGGAAAATGACCTCTCCTACTTCCGGAATAGAAATATTGGATTTGTATTCCAGTTTCACCACTTATTACCCGATTTCACAGCCATTGAAAATGTAATGTTACCTTACCTCACCCACCAATTTGACCGCAAGAAAGCCAGTCAATTAGCCATGGAGATATTACATCAGGTTAAATTAGATAAAAGAGCAGACCATAGACCCAACCAACTATCAGGGGGTGAACAACAACGTATTGCCATTGCCAGAGCAATTATCAACAACCCCGGTATTATTTTTGCAGATGAGCCCACGGGTAACCTCGATGAGAAAACAAGTCATGAAATCCAGGAACTCCTCTGGAATCTCAGAGAAAAATTCCAGTTAACCATTCTCCTCGTCACCCATAATAAACAGATTGCAGAACAAGCAGATAGGAAAGTAACCCTGTCTTATGGTAAAATAGAACGAGATTAATACATTTCTAAAATATTTACTTGACCCCTGTTATTATCTTAACTATATTTATTTTATACGTTCAAATTTCTATCAAACATATCATGGTTATATTTTTTTAAACCTGTGTTTTATAGCATTTCAACACTCAATATATTAGTATAACCAATGTTTAATTAAAGAAGACTTATGGAAATAGAATCCTTCAGCCAATCCTATAGCTACTCATCCTCAATAGGCTCAACAACTAGTGAGACCGCCAGTGAAACCCCCAACAAACCAAATGAATCCACTGACAATAATGAATCATCTCCTCCCCCAAATACCAAAGGAAAACTCGTTGATGTCCGGGCTTAATGTACAAACCAAAATATCTTGAAATTATTGAATACTCTCTCGTAATTTTTTTTGAGAAAATAAGTAACCTGTTACACACTAAATTAACCTTCAAATTAGCAAAATTCATGGGTTTTTGTACCTACCTTCTTTCAAAAACACTTCGTGAAACAGCATATAAAAACTTATTACATAGTTATTTTCCAGAAAAATCCAAAGAAGAAATTAAATACATCACCAGACAATCCTTTTATAATCTGGGCATCCTCTTATTCGAAATTTTCTTGTTCAACAAATGGTATCCCAGGCATCTTCAACAGCAAATTAATTACTCGGAAAATAGTCTAGAAATTCTTAAGACCCTATTAGATAAAAAAAAAGGACTTATATTAATCTCAGCTCATTATGGTAATTGGGAATACATGGCGTTCTCCATAGCAAATAACGGTTATCCGATGAATATAGTCTACAGACCTCTGGATAACAAACGACTGGATCAGTATATCAACACCCGCAGAAATCGTTATCCCGTTCATCTAATCCAGCGAAATGATTTTTACAAAAAGGGATTATATGCTCTCAGGAATGGTGAAATTTTAGCAGTCCTTATGGATCAGAATCAACTGAAAGGAGGTATTTTTGTTTCCTTCTTTGGAAGACCCGCATCCACAGCAAAAGGAGCAGCCATCCTGTCATATAAAACAAAATCTCCCGTTGTGATAGCACACATTCAAAGAAATAAAGACTTCTCCCACACTATCCATATCCAACCCATATTCACAGAAGAAATCAAATCTCCCCGCCAATATATCTTCCAAAATACCCAATTATTTACAAAGCATATCGAAGACATCATAAAAAAAGATCCCCGTCAATGGTTCTGGTTTCACCCTCGCTGGAAGACACAATCGACTCGCTTATAATAATTCTGGCATTAGCTATTTCATAATTATTTAACAATATAAACAAAAATTATAACTAAATATCTATTCACTGACCTAGTAAAATCACCTAATATTTCAAGAACATCTCAAAAAAATGGTAAACAATCTATAATCTATTCATTCAAGGGAGAAAGATGGGAAAATCATGGGAAAAACAGTTTAACTGTTTATAAATTCTTAACAAAATCTCAAAAAGATATCTGTTAAAAAGATCTTTACTTAATAATTATATAATATAAAATTATGCTTGTTGTTATTAATCAGCATACGAATAGGTTTCATTTTCACTCGGCAAACTAGCTGGAAGGGTGAATTTAAATGTGCTTCCTTCGTTTTCTTTACTTACACAGGAAATTTCGCCATTATGGCCTTCAATAATTCTTTTACAAATATCTAAACCAATACCTGTACCCAATTCTCCTTTTGTCGTGTAAAAGGGCTCCCAAATATGATTTATATGGCTATCATCAATACCGCATCCATTGTCAGTAATAGAAACTGAAGCAAATCGTCCATGACCCTCTGCATGAATGACTATCTTCCCATCGTGTTTTCCAGAAATAGCTTGACTGGCATTTCGAATAAGATTAATTAAGACCTGTATAATTTTATCCTTATTAATTTCAACTCCTCCAACAAAATCACTAACGAGTTGAATTTTTGTATTCTTAACTTCTGGGTCCATTTTAGATAAAATAATACCTTCTTCTAAAATATTTGTTAAATCATATTTTGATATAAGATAGTGAGTTTCTTCATTTTTCGCTAACCCCCTGACTTCATCAATGAGACTAACAATCCTATCGCGCCCATCAAGTATATATTTTGCTAACTTTTTTTCATCATCATTTAACTTATTCAAAATAAGTTCTATAAGGGCGATGGGATTTAATTGATTTTTTATTTCATGTGCCAATCCTGCGGTAAGGCTTCCGACAACAGCTCTCTTTTCTTGATTAATAAGTCTTTCCTGATATTTTTTAAGAATATCCTCAGATTTTTTTCTCTGAATAACCTCCTCTTTAAGAAGTTCAACGGTATGTGCCAATTCTTTTGTCCTCTCTGAAACAAGATTTTCTAATTTATCCTGATGTTTTTTTAATTCTTGCTCCGCTAATTTCTTTTCATTAATATCTAAATGAGTACCCGTTGCTCTCAGAGGTTTTTTATTTTCATCCCACTCCAAGACTTTTCCACGATCTAAAATCCATTTCCATTCACCCGATTTTGTTAAGAGCCGATGTTCTGTTTCATAAATAGGTGTTCTTCCTTCAAGATGGTCTGTTAATACTTTAGAAATCCAAGGCAAATCCTCAGGGTGTACAAGTTTCTCCCAGGTACTTACGTGAGGATCAATTTCATCTAACTTGTATCCGAGCATCTCAGCCCATCGTTCGTTGAAAATAACATGCCCAGTTTGGATATTCCAGTCCCATAAACCTAAATCTGCTCCCTTGAGAGCAAGGTCAAGTCGTTGTTCACTATTTTTTATATCTTCCTCAAACTTCTTTCGGTCTGTTATATCAGAAATCATCACAAGATCATGATCATAATTCCCCTCTTCATTTTTCAATGGGGCTCCCATAATCCATCCAAATTTTCTTTCATTATTTAATCCAATAAATTCTAACTCGTAAGGTTGTATTTTTTCACCTTGAATTCTTCTGGAGAAGACTTCCATAGCAATTTTCTTACTTTCATCCGGTAAATAGGGAAGATCTAAAAGATTTTTTCCAATAATATTTTCAGGATAATAACCCAGCCATTCATAGAGACGATTATTTACATCCAAGACATTTCCCTGGCGATCAAGCAAGACAATCGCTTCTGGAGACAGCTCAAATATCTTGCGATACTTTTCTTCACTCTTTTTAAGAGCTATTTTAGCTTCGTGGCGAAGAGTTATATCATCAGTATGAATAAGCACAAAATCAGGTGGAACAAAGGAATAGGTAGTATCAAGGATTTTTTTTTCATTTATAAAATCAAATTGATATTCCAATTGCCTTCTGATAGTCGTTTCCTCATTAAAACATTGATGAATATCGTCAATTATGTCCTTTCTATTTTTATAATAAACGCTGAGTTGTATTCCAATATTTGATGAGATATTATTATTTGTAAACTCTTTTGCTGCATAGTTATATTGTGTTAATGTAAAATCATTCTCCCTTTTTTTCCAGATATATGTTGGGAGAGGAAATCCCTGAAATAGGGAGTGGAACCTTCTGATACTGTCCTGAAGAGCATCTTTTGCTAATTTCTCATCAGAAATATCTCTGACTATACTAATGACTTTCTTAGAATTATTTTCTTCATAAAATGACGTAGTGATATGGGCATAAAATATTTCACTATTTTTCTTTTTAAGTTTAGTTTCATAATAAATTATTGATTTTCCATTCTCAACAGATTGTTTCAAGAAATTTCCAAAGTATTGATACGATTCACTTTCTGGATAGAATATTTCAGTAGTTTTACCTATACATTCATTTATAGAATAACCAAGGAGCTTTTCAACTGATTGGTTCACATATTCTATCGTACGTTCAGGAAGTTTTACATTTAATATTACGTCTTCTAGAGAATTATTCAATTTTTCAAGATATTCCTTTCCTTCTGTTATCTTCAATTTTGTATTTTGCATCTGTGTGATGTCAGTACGGATGGCAACATATTGATACGGCTTATTCTGATTATCAAGAAAGGGGACTATAGTTGAATTCACCCAATAGAACGATCCATCTTTCGACTTATTTTTGACATCACCCTTCCATACATTACCTTGGGAAATAGTATCCCACATATCTTTAAAAAACTCTTTAGGGTGATATCCTGAATTAATTACCCGATGAGTCTTTCCTAATAATTCATCCCTTGAAAATTGGGATATTTCACAGAATTTATCATTTGCGTAGGTGATAACTCCATTTACATCGGTTATAACGACAATAGAATGCTGGTCTATAGCATACTGAACATCAGATACATGTTTATAAGCCTTGTCTAATTGTTCCTGAGCTTCTTTCTGGTTAGTTATATCTCTGGCAATATTGATGACAACTATATTATCGCCTATATAATCTTGTACAATGGAACGGGTAACGGATACAGGAAATTCCATACCATTTTTTCTTTTATGATAAACTTCTTGGGGCGGGTTATGATTTTGAATACCAAGATTACTTAGAAAATCAGAAGGATCACACCACAATACCCTGCTTTCTAAGCCAACTATATCGTCTTTATTATATCCATAGGTTGAAATAAAGGCATGATTTACAAAATGAATTGTGTCTTTCTCGTCAGTAATATAAATTGCATCCATACTATTCATGAGTGCATGGGACAGGATTCTGGATTCAGTCTGTGCCTGCTTATTCTGGATACATCTATCTATGGTAACTGGAAGTGCCTTTAAATAATTTCTATCTCGGACATCCTTCACTAGATAATCATCAATTCCTTTTTTGAGAGCTTCAATCGCTATCTGCTCATCCCCAGTTCCTGTCAGAAATATCAATGGGATTTCAAGAGACCCTACTTGCTCAATGAGATCAAAAGCAGTACCATCTCCTAAATAATGATCGGTGAGTACCACATCAAATTCTTGAGTTGTTAAAATCTTTTTTGCATCTGAAATTGTATTAGCAATGGTGTAGAGATATTTTAGATTTTCTTGCTCAACAAATTGTTTAAAGGCAATCTGGTCAAAAGTATTATCTTCAATAAATAGAACTTTAATAGGCGTGTTGTTCATATCAATATTTTACAAAATGTGATTAATAAATATAATAAACATCTAATTCAATGGGAATCGGTTATAATTTTTATTTCTAATTAAATGAAAATCAATACTCTATTATTTATATAATAAATCGTAGTCATATTCTAAAACTTTAACCTTTACCAAACACTTGACAATATTTGGTAAACTACTTATTTTTATACAAAATAAATGGGTGTTATATGAATTTAAACGTGCAATTTATTCCTGATCAGTATCTCGATATGGAAGAGCAGGACGTATTCCAGAAGATTCGTACATTGAAGCACCAGTTGGGAGATAAGTTACTTATATTAGGACATCATTATCAAATGGATTCTATTATCCAGTTTACAGATCTCCGTGGTGATTCTCTTGCATTATCTCGTCAGGCAGCTCAAAATAAGATTACCGAATATATTATATTCTGTGGAGTCCATTTTATGGCAGAAAGTGCCGATATGCTTACAGAATCACACCAGAAAGTTATATTGCCCGACATCGATGCAGGATGTTCTATGGCAGATATGGCAAGTTTAGAAAACGTCGAAATTGCTTGGAACACCATCTTAGAACACACAACTGATAAAATTATTCCTATTACTTACATTAATTCATCTGCTCTTCTAAAAGCCTTTTGTGGCCAACACGACGGAACAGTCTGTACTTCAACAAATGCCCAAAAAATTGTTCAATGGGCTTTTTCCCAGGGACAAAAAGTATTATTCTTTCCAGACCAACATCTCGGACGAAATACTGCCTATAAACTTGGTATCCCCCTTGATCAAATGATTATATGGGATCCAAAACAACCTCTAGGTGGTAATACACCTGATCAAATTAGAAATGCAAGGGTCATCCTGTGGTATGGGTACTGTAGTGTCCACCAGATGTTTCGGGTAGAGCACATCGATAGATTAAGATCTCAATATACTGACATTAATATAGTTGTTCACCCTGAATGTTCTTTTGATGTTGTTCAGAAATCCGATTTAAATGGTTCAACCGATTTTATCATAAGAACAATAAGGGAATCAGAGAAAGGCTCAACATGGGCAATAGGAACAGAAATAAATCTTGTCAATCGGTTAAAAAATGAGTACCCTGACAGAACAATATTATCCCTCTCCCCATTTCAGTGCCTCTGCTCAACAATGTTTAGAATAAGACCACCCTATCTCCTCCATACGATGGAAAAATTATTAGAAGGAGAGGTGATTAATCAAATCATTGTACCCGATAATATAGCTCATTGGGCTAAAATAAGTCTTGAAAGGATGTTGTCATTAAGTTAATATGAAAGTACAAACCATTACTGTAGGTTATCTACAGGAAAATTGCTATATATTTTATGAACAAGAGGGGAATGAAAAAAATAAACAACCCGCAATAGTCATTGACCCTGGTGATGAAGGGAATAGAATTGATGAATATCTAATTGAAAAAGGTTTATACATTGATAAAATATTATTAACCCATGGACACCTTGACCACATAGGAGGAACAGCCGAACTAATTGAAAAATACAATTCTAAAATATACCTCCACAAAGGGGATCATGACCTTTATCAAAATGCTGAAGCTCAGGCAAATTATTTTGGATTACCCCATATCGAAATCTATCCTATATCCAATTTAATCGAAGATGGAGAATTAATACCTTTTACTGAAGGACACTTTCAAGCAATTCACACCCCAGGACACACGGAAGGATCGACATGTTATTACCACACAACTCATCAAATTGTCTTCACAGGGGATACCATCTTTAAAAGATCCATTGGAAGAACTGATTTACCCGGAGGAGATTCAACAAAAATAGTCCCTTCCATTCGAAATAAACTCTTTCAATTAGAAGATCAAGTAGTCATCTATCCCGGTCATATGGAGCCAACAACCATAGGATTCGAGAAAAAAAACAACCTCTATGCAAGGCTCGTATAAAAAATTCCTAAAACCACATATCCTATGTTAATAATTCAATTAAATATTCCGATCCAAAAAGAAAATTAACAATTTGATTAAAACATTTTAATCCAACAATCTTTAAAATTAGTTTAAATATAAATAAATATTATCATATGAAAGATCTTATACTGGTTTCCCAAATAAATAGATTATAAGAGATTTATAAATTATAAGATCATAAATATTTATAAATATATTCTTTTTGATAACAAGAGGTTAACTTCAATGAAATCATTATTTAAATTATTAATTATTTGTATTTTTTTAAATAATTACATATTGATTCACTCACAGCAAAATAATACAACAGAATTCATGGGGTACAAAAGTGTTTTAAATGGGTATTATAAAAGTGTTCAGGAAAACCCCGACTCAGGGGAACCTGTTTTTGAAGGCAAAGTTGAAAAAGAAGATATAAATAATCATAAATATTATTTCGTAAAATTTTCTATCTATAGTTTAAAAAATAATCAAATAAGAGCTATACGATATCAATATGTAATTAACCAGAAAATCCAGGGTGAATATTATTATGTAAAAGTTTTTGAAAAAAATAACGAAGGAAAATTAATTAATAAATACATTTTAAAAAAATCAATATCATATAATAATAAAGGATTATATAAAAAAATAGTAATATTTAAAAAGGAAATCAATAACTCTCAATATATCAATGAATTTTATTTTTACAACGATTATGGCGTCTTTGTTAGAAAAGTTATATACACATATAATAAAGAAAGTAATGTCCTTATAAAAAAAGAAATATCCACAGATTTTGTACAGGAAGAAAATATTTTAGGAGACAAAACTTATTGATAATTAAATATCCTCTTCTTTAATGACAATTAGATCATCACGTGTTAAATTACTTAACTGAACTAATCGAAGCGCTTGTTTCCTTAAGATATTTTCAAAAAGATTTCTTACATATCTCCCATTTCCAAAGGATTTATCCCGCCTATTTACTTCTGTATTAATCGTATGCAAAACATTATCCTCTGCTTTCTGTTCAACGATATAACCATTTTTTTTACAAATCATTTTAAAAATCTCAAATAGATCTTGTGTCGAATAATCTGGAAAATCAATTTTCGTAGTAAATCTTGATCGTAATCCAGGGTTCTGATTTATAAAATCATCCATTTCATCAATATACCCCGCAACAATAATCGCAATCTTATCCCTATGATCCTCCATTAATTTAACAAGGGTATTAATTGCTTCTATTCCAAAATCTGATTTACTCTCCGAAGCTAACGAATAGGCTTCATCAATAAATAATATCCCATCTAAAGCTTTTTCCACAACTTCTCTTGTTTTAATAGCAGTCTCACCAATATGATTTGAAACCAAACCCGATCTATCAGTTTCAACAAGATGACCCTTTTTCATAAAACCTAAAACCTTATAAATCTCTGCTATTATTCTTGCTACCGTTGTTTTACCTGTACCAGGATTTCCAGTAAAAACAAGATGCAGGGATATATTATTGACTGGAAGATTCTGCTTTTCACGTTCTTTCTGAATCTTAAGAAAGCTCACTAATTTGTTAACCTCTAATTTCACCTCTTGAATACCAATTAACTCATTTAATTTACCTAAAATATCTTCCAAGGTTATCTGGGGTTCTGGAACTTCTTTCTTATCTTCATGAATCTTATTATTTTCAATAAATGAATCATTTTTATTAGAAGAATGATTGTTATTTTCATATAATTTATCATTTTCATGTTTTTTTAATTCATTATCAACTATTTCAATAATTGTACCCTTACTTATTTCACTAATTTCATTCTCAATACGTTTTAAAGTCCCATGAAGATCTGTTCTAAAAAGATAATTCTTTAAATTCAATATATATGCCTTTTCATCTGGGTGAAGAAATCCATCAATCCGTGCTATTATATACGCTAGTTTATATAAGATCGACGCAAATTCAATATATTTTTTACCATACTTAAAATTATCTAAATCATACTTTGACTGATCACGAATCTTCTTTAAAATGCCATTTGTATAACCCATATCCCAACGAAAATATCTGAATATATAATCCAAATATTTAGCTTCTTCTTCATGATTTACACCATCAATATGGGTTGAAATATAAATTAACAGAACCAATTCATAATCCATTTCAAAACCATTTGTACCTGTTTCCTGGATTACTTTATTTTTAACATGATTATAATCTTTTATACAAAATTCTATAAGACCCAAACTAGATGTCATAAGCAATTATTATTGTCCTTTGTGTAAATTAGATATTCAGATTAAACATAGTAATTATACTTAAAAAGTAAATTTTGATTCCATATAAAATCAAATCCCTTGACAACTAATTTGAATATCTATTTTTAATATCAAGAAAATATAACTCATTTTTAATCATTTGGTAAAGATATTTTATACAGATTATACAAGAATAAAAAAATATAAACTTAATCTCTCACAATTTATTTAATATCCAAACAAATATTTAACCTTTCAAATAACAGTATCACAAAGGAATAAATTTAATCTTATAAGTAAATAGATTATCTTTAAATAAATTAATAAGATTATAAGAACACAGGAAAAAGACAGGAATATTATTCCTAAAATACTGATATCTGTTCCTATTTAATTTTTCAATATTATTTCAAAAGAAAGTAGGTTTGCATAACCCCTTTCCCTTTTATCATTAAAGATTGGGGAGGGCTAAATTCAAATCTGCTATCTAATTTAATTTTTACTTCATGAGTAACATGAATTTTACCTGGTACTCCATGGGATTCCATTCGGCTCGCGGTATTTACTACGTCACCCCACAAATCATAAATAAACTTATTCTTCCCAATAACCCCTGCTGTAACTTGCCCTGTATGAATTCCTATTCTTAAATTAATTGACTGCTCACAAACCATCTTAGAAATTAATGGATTTTTGTTTATCATCTCAAGAACATCGAGCATTTCTAAGGCCAAATTGGCACAGGCTAGTTCCGGCTCAATAATAGGAATCGGGATACCTGCAGCAGCCATATACGCATCACCTATTGTTTTAATTTTCTCGAGACCATGTTTTATTACAAGATCATCAAAATATGAAAATATATCATTTAAAAATAAAACTATATCGTATGGGGTAATTTTTGTTGAAAGGTGTGTAAAACCTACAATATCTGCAAATAATACTGTTACATTCTTATATGATTGGGCGATCAATCCTTGATTAGATTTTAGTTGATTAGCAATTTGTTCTGGGAGAATATTTAATAAAAGTTTTTCTGATCGGTTTCTTTCCTGTACTAATAATTCATGCTCTTTGTTAAGTGCAATCTTTGCAGCCTGTTCCGAACTAATAAATCGAATTGATACCCAAAATACAAAAAAAGTAAATCCTAAACTATTAAATATTATAAAAAAAAAGGAAATTGCTTTGTTAATATATATGTCTGGTAATGGAAAATTAACTTCAAAATAAATACTGGTTATACATATTGTGAAAAATGCAATAAGATAGTACCAAGATTTTAACCCTGATTTAAGAATTAATGCAGCAATAGGAGAGCCAAATGCCCATAACATAAATCCGCCTGATGCAGAAAATCCTCCTATCATCCACTGATAGATTGGTGGTAATATCAAAACACAAATATTGCCTATCAAAGCGGGTAATTTTGTCCAACCAATATAAACTAGTAATACAAATGCCAAAATAAAAAATAATAACATTATAGTAGGGAGTAAAACTGCCGGCCACAAGTTAAATAAAATACTTAAGATTATTAACACGATACTTATGATAATTCCAAACAAAATAATAAACAATAGATTCTTATTTTCTGGAAAATCATTTTTAGATGTATTTTTTAAAGACAAATTTGTTAATTTATTTATGAAGCTCTCAAATTTATCTTTAAATGATTTACAATTATTATAAATATGGGTATCTCCATTCAATACATTAAATTATACAAGATATATGTGAATTGTTTTCATATTATTACTAACTACTCGAGTGAAAACAAATTTGATACTATATATTTTTATGCTGGAAAATCTCTATAGGAAGTGATGCATTGTGTATCTCTTACTAGATCATCCCCTAAAATCTATCGTAATTTTCTATCTACATTCTAAACTCATTTCTTGGGATATAACCTGTTCAGAATGATTTTTATGACAACTTGAATATTTTTTTAATCTTTCAATTCTCTATATATTGGGAAAATATCTATTAAAACAAATTGGATTGTCTATATATACCAATAATCTTTAATAATTGAATTTATAAACTTCTAAAACGGTTGGTTCAGCTCCGCTCACCAACCGTTGACGAGTTCAAAATAAGATGATTTTCAGTATAATTAAAATGTCTTCTTTAATTTACTACAGAGCTAAAAAATAATTTTTGTAAATTGATCATTAATTGTGAAACCTTTTATATTTCTTTCTCTTGCCAGCCAAAAAAATTACTCATACCATTGGCTAGTAATCTTAATGCTTTAATCGTTGCAATTTTCTCGCTTCTCAATTCTAATTCACGAATATTCTTGTCTATATGTTTTTCATATTCATTATGGATGACACTATGCGTTCTGGCAAAGGGGATGATTCCTGTAGGAGTGTGAATAAGTGCACCCTCCACTGCGCTATAGGCCTTGGTTTCATTGGGTGAGAATATATTTCGTTCTGAAAAAATATTACTATACGTTTTGTAGATTAGAAAGAGATCTGCCTGCATTCTAACTGACAATTGTCTCAGGGAATTGATTGTCATTTCTTTTGGAATTAATATCTTGGGAACTATAGTTATTTCAATAAATCGTCCTGTTTTATATAGAGTATTGTGGATAACATTAAAATATGCAGCATTCAAGTTTAAATATTTTTCATTAAACTGATAATCATAACCAAAATAATTAGTTATTCTGGGGCTTTCGTGTTCAAAACTAATGACAGCTAATTTCATTTTCTTTTTTAGTTTAATTCGTGAGTTTAATATTCTGCGAATGTTTTTTTCTGAAAGCTCATCATTTTTTCCAAATAATGAATATTTTAATTCCTTTCGTTCTTTATACTCATCTGATTTATATAACCCACCAGCAGAATAACCACAATTTATATATATAATCATTAGACTAATACTTAGTATCAATAATTTATTCATTTTTCACCTCGTATATTTTTCATACTCATAATATATAAAGAGTTTTAAATAGAAATATTATAAAATTAAAATTATTTTTTTATAATCAACTGATTAAATAGGTCAGTTCATCTGTCGTGTGCATGAGACGATCTGATAACAATCTTATAAAACACCGATGAATCTCATTCGCTAATTCCTTATTTGTTTCCTCAACTTTTTTCAGGGAATCGTTGGATAATCTATAGATAACCCCTGCTTCCTCCACTGTAATTGTGGCTGATCGTGGAATTCCAAGATACAACCCCATCTCTCCGAATACTGTTCCAGAACCCATGGAGCGGAGTCGTTTTTGTACATGATTTTGCTTTAAATTACGCGATGCTATTAATTTTCCTGTTGCTACAAAATATAATTCATTGGATGGCTCCCCTTCTTTAAAAATTATCTGACCTGGAGTGGTATCAATTTTCTCAAGATGTTCCATGAGTTGAGGAATATATTCTTTCCCTATAAATATGGATGACAAGTGTTCATAAATGCCTTCTGGCTTAGGATCTTTTCCAGAACTCTCTTGTAAGAGAATATTATTTTCACACCACTCTAAGGCATAATCAAGATCAATAAATTCTTTACAATATGATGTACCTATATTATTAGTATCTGGGTGAAAAATTAAAAATCCCCCTTTCTTAAAAGTCTCCTTTAAAGCAGGCGATATTTTACAAAGATTAATACAGCCTGATATGAATAAAGAATCTCTTTTAATTTATTAAAACTTTGAATCGAAGAAGAATCCACACCGGTAATAGCAAAGAAATCCAGGATGATATATTTTACAGGGCCTTCCCGTTTATCTAAAAATATCTGTTTAAAATAACTCAATAATGGATATGCTGTTCCAAAAAATATATAACCCTGTAATTTATAAATTAATATTTGATCACCGTTTTTTCTTAAAATCTTTTGATCAGAAAATGATCTTTCTACATTACTATGATATATTTTCCCATTGAAAGATGTCTTAATCACATCAATATGACTATAATTAAATGCAAAGATCATGCAGGAAATGACTAAACCGATTCCCACCCCCGGTAAAAATCCCCACAGCCCAACGATACATAATATCATTATAACCAATAAATAATCAAATCGAGATAATTTCTTCCATCCATCAACGACCCACTCAATTAACAATGAGAACCCCAGATAAAATAACAATCCCCCTAAAATAGGTTTTGGAAAAAGACTTAGACTAGGAGCTAATAACAGTATAACCAGCCCGCAAAATATAGCTGAAACATACCCCGATAGCCTGGTCGATGCCTTAGCCTTATAATTGAGGATACTCCTGCTCAATGCAGTACACCCTGTTAATGCTCCAAAGGGTGCTCCAATCAAATTGGCTATACCAGATACTTTTAATTCCGTATCCAGATTGACATCCTGTTTAGTAGTAAGTTCTATACTAGCGGCATTTAATAATATGATTATGGCTGTTACGATGATAAGTGCAAATAAATTACCTGCCCCAGAAGATAAGGCTGATAAGTCAATGTGGGATAGGGATAATGATTTGTATGTTGTCCCTATTAGATCGGCTGGAAAGGATGTCAGAAGCCACCCCTCTTTCTCTGCAACCAAGAATGATATATTGTATGCATATAAAATTATATGTGTAATCACTATTCCTATAATTAATAACGTCGGCATGACTAAAAAATGCTTATATCTTCTCAACACTAATAAGAGAATCAGAGAAAATATCATTCCTGGCACCCAGTGATAAACATTTTCCATAGTTAACAATTTATCGATATAATTTAAAGAAAGGGGATACCCATACATCACTTTAAAAGATCCAATACACAATAGCCAACCCGTCCCTGCTAAAAATCCTCCTATTACTGGATAAGGAATATACCGTATAAGATAACCCAATTTGTAATACCCAACAAGAAATAAGAATCCTCCCGAGAGGACAGTAGAGATAACGAGTGTCATCCAGACATTGATTACTAAACTTTCTGCTGAGCCATGATTCTGAAGATGAGATGATACAGTAGTAACAGTGAGAGCCATGATAGCAGATATATTTGCATCAGGACCTGCAATAGAATAGATAGATGAACTCTTAAATGCAATGATAAAACCAATTATACATGCTGATATCAAAGCACTGACAATTCCTATTTGGAGTAAACCAGATAATTGTCCTGAAAATATTAAGGTGGAATAAGAAATACTGGCGATGACCGTCATCAAACCGGAAATGAGCCCTGCTAATATATTGGGTGTAATAGTAGATAAATAGGATGATTGATTGGTTTGGGTAGATCGATTTATCATATATTATTCTCAAGGTTATTTGATAGTATATTATTTAGTTATTTTTTAAATCCGATAATTTTGTTCTTTTAATTTCAACAATCACTGTTTAATTTATTTTCGAAATATTGTTGGACATTAACAACAGTCTTTGTAAATAATTTATTTTTTATAAAAAAATCTAAGGTAAAATTATATTTAATTGTTAAAAATAGTATGATATCCTCAATACCCAGTTGTTCTATATTAGGAGTCGAAGCGACTTTCATTGAAATAGAAATCGATATCCAATCCGGTCTACCAGCCTTCAATATTGTTGGACTCCCCGATAATGCTGTGAAAGAAGCCCGTGAGAGAGTACGATCTGCTATAATCCATTCCGGATATGAATTCCCAAAACGAAAGATAACTGTAAATCTCGCTCCAGCCCATTTAAAGAAAGTCGGGAGTTTTTTTGATCTCCCCATAGCAGTTGGTATATTAGAAGCCAGCGAACAAATAACCCGCTTCAGTGAAAACAGAAATCACTTATTTATTGGGGAGCTTTCATTGGGCGGCGAAATAAGACATGTCTATGGAGCACTTCTTATCGCAAATCTCTGTAAATCACAGCATATATCAAATCTTTTTTTACCGTCAAGTAATAAAAATGAGGCGGCATTAGTTAAGGACTTAAATATCTATCCAGTAAATAGACTAGATGAAATTAATCCCATTTTATCTAAACCTCAAACGATTTCATATCAAATAGATATTTCTCAATTATTTCAACCAGTTTATAGCAATCATTACGATTTCTCTGACGTCAAAGGACAATATAATATAAAACGCGGTGTAGAAATTGCTTGTGCTGGGAATCACAACCTCCTCCTATCTGGACCACCAGGGTGCGGTAAGACAATGATAGCCAAAAGAATTCCTACGATACTACCCCCATTATCCCTTGAGGAAGCTATTGAAACCACAAAGATATATAGTACGGCTGGACTGCTACCAAAAAATGAGGCAATAATCCAGGAAAGACCATTCAGAGCACCTCATCACACCGCCTCAGATATTGCAATCATAGGTGGTGGATCATACCCAAAACCTGGAGAAGTTTCTTTGTCTCATAACGGTATCTTATTTCTAGATGAGTTAACCGAGTTTAAAAAGGGCGTTCTACAAGTCTTAAGAGAACCCATGGAAGAAGAACGCGTGACAATTTCAAGAGTTGAATATACTGTGACATTTCCATCACGATTTATGCTCATAGCTGCAATGAATCCCTGTCCCTGTGGATATTTAAATCATCCAAATATCCAGTGTATGTGTAATGACCGTCAGAAAAAAAATTATTTATCTAAAATATCAGGTCCCTTATTAGATCGCATCGACATTCAAATGGAAGTTTCAAAAGTGGCTTTCGATGAATTATCAGGGACTTTACAAGAAGAATCCAGTTCAAAGAAGCGTGAAAGAGTTTTTGAAGCACGGGATCGACAGTTACATCGTTTTAAAAATGATGGGATTTTTACCAATTCTCAAATGACCAAGAAGCACTTGAATAACTATAGTAAATTAAATACCGCGTGTCAGCAACATTTAAAAATAGCAATAGAGAATCTCCAGCTCAGTGCACGGGCTTATGACAAGATTTTAAAAATTAGCAGAACCATAGCAGATTTAAATAATCATGAGGATATTTTAGAAAATGATCTTTTAGAAGCAATTCACTATCGCAGGGTAGATAGTTATATGAAAAATTATTAGGTATTCAATATAAAAATACTAAATTCATGTTAATATCTTAAAAAAATATTTTCCTGATGCTAATCTGCCCCTTCATGGGAGAAACATCGGAAGATCATGGGAAAAAATATAGGATAGTTTAAACCTATTCAATTATAAAGTTTGAATTTCTCAACATAATAATACCACTTTCTTATGTCATATTTTTCCCGAAAATTACAAATTTACCATACTGACTTGTTCTATAAAATAATTAAAAATAGTATCAAAATAATAAAAAGCTTTATCTAAAACAGTTTCTAATTCTTGTTCATCTGCAAAATAAAAAACTGCTTGTCCTCCACCAAATAATCGTCCTGTTTCAAAAAATATAGGAGGTTTATCTATTCCCATGTGTAACGATAATAGATTAGAACCATATTTTCCTTTAGCAAAATCTATTAATAGATTGCTGTTTTCCCACGGTTTTGAAAAAGTTATAGCACCATCATTTTTACTATATTTAGAAAATTCTGGTTTATTTCTTTTTATATATTGTTTAATAATTTGGTATATTTTAATTTTTTTATCTGGTATAATTGGAACTGGGTATCTATCTAACATTTCTTTTTCAAGTAGCATTTCTTTATTAATCATCTCCCTTAATTTTTCTTCAACAGAATTAAGTACTTTCACTAATTCTGGATACTCGTTTATAAAAGCTTTGTTTTTTCTAAGAAAATAAGGTGTGAAATGATATTTATACCAAGTAATCGTAAATTCTATATATTTTTCGATTGTATTTTTATCAAATATGTAGCTGTATTTTTATAATTGTTGATACCTAAATGTGCATGTCTCAGGCCATTCTAATTCTTTAAATCGAGGTTTTTTTAATATAATTTTTTCAGCCACATCACCAAAAATTTTGGATTAAATGATATGTTTTTGATCTATATCCATTTCTTTATCTCCAGTTTTACATATCTTTTTTCTTTGCCAAGATAATAAATCCTAGAAATATTTAAGTAGAAGTACTATTTTGAGATAACTTTCATTTCGATTAAAGTATTTTTCGTTAATATAAAGCTATTCCGACTTCACTACTCCAATTTTTCCACCTTTCTCAATCCATTAAAATAACCCACTAATTTCTATGATCAATAATCGATAAATTAAATCTTCAGTCATCTTCGAGACAATAGTATTTAATTTTTTATACCCATCCGTAATATTATTTTTAATTGAATCTATGTAACTCTATTGCAATGGCGAGATCTGAAACTTTTCTTTAAAAGATTTCAAATTAAATAGCTTATAAAAATTATACCAATTACTAATCCATCCATTTATCGTATATATCTAACATGGGGTAGAGACCCAATTCATCAAATTCCTCTTCAAAACGTCTTAATCGAGTTTCTAATTGATCAATAGACTTTTGTAATTCTTTATGCTTTGTCTCATCCTTTTCAAATTTATCAAGCACTTTATAAAGAAGATCAATTGTGTAATTATCACCAATCTGTGCTATAAATAGTAACTCTTTATATAAGTTTTTAAAATTAATTTTATCACTTAGAATTAGATTTCTTAAAATATCATTAATATTATCTATAAAAAAAATCGTATCCGTTATAAATTCTTTTTTAAACTGATTTAAGATCTCGCAGAATGAAATATAATCCTTAGCACTGGAAATTTTATTTAATCTTGAGATAATTTGAAAACGAAATTCACGATGATTTTCAGAACGTAATTTCATGAGTATATTGAAATCATTTTTAATATCCATATAGCCCTATCTTAATAAAAGATATATAATAAACAGCAACCCAGCTATTATAAACAGATATATATTAGTCACACTAACAAGACTTTTATTATCTTTATTTTCAGCGTCGACGAGTTTTATATTTTTTACCGCGTTAAAATTATGTTTAGCTTTAAGATCACTCTGATTTTGTTCACAGGTTTCTAAAAAACTATTCAATGATTTATTGTAATCTTTTTTTTGAAAATATAAAATGCCAAGATTATAATCCACAGGATAATAAGAATCTGTAAATTCTTTTGATTTTAAATAATTTTCCTCGCTAAGATCAACTAGACCAGCTTTTTGATAAATTACACCGATATTATAATAACATATATAAAAATCTTTATCGTATTGAATAGCTTTAAAATAATATTTAGCTGCCTTATTATGTTTATTTAATTTATAGTATATATTCGCTAGATTATAAAAGAACTTACCATTCGATGGAATATGTCTTATTACATATAATAATCCCTTTTTAGCTTCAGAAAAGTTGTTTAATAAATAACTTGCTTTCGCATAATAATAAATCAATGTCCGATCTTTTTTTAATAAAGGTTTACAATCATTAAAAATGCGAATTATATTAATATATTGCTTTGTAGCAAACAAACATTCAATGAGTTCTTTATAAGCTTCAATAAGATT
This sequence comes from Spirochaetia bacterium UBA6919, assembly GCA_002450905.1. GTDB lineage: Bacteria > Spirochaetota > UBA6919 > UBA6919 > UBA6919 > UBA6919. Next base: position 9,820 of record DKAT01000025.1, on the reverse strand, counting down.
AGGTGATAAGTGGATAATCTTATATAAAATCTCAATAGCATTATCATATTGATCATTAAGAGCATAGATCAGGGCATTAATTCTTAAATTTTCCAATACTTTCGACTGAATATCTAACATGAAATTAAATTTTTTCTGGACAATCTGTTCAATAGTAGATTGGGAATAATATTTTAATATTTTTAAACTGAATAATGATTTACATTGTAATAAAACATCACTTGATTCTTCAATAATCTTTTTATAATTTCGAATGGCTTCATCTTTTCCACCTAATAAAACATAGGATTCAGCTAGATAATAAAATACATCATAATCCGACTTATTTTTTGAAGAGATATAGAGGTGAAAATTATGAATAGCATCGGATAAATTAAGTTCTTTAAATGAAATGATACCATACTGATAATAAATATCGTTGGAAGGATGTCCATAAAATTTTGCTATTTGAAGCCATTTTTTTGCCCTGTTGTGTTTATCTTTTAAAATTGCCTGGGCACCAAGTTCGTAATATCTTAAACTTTTATTAGTTGAGATCATAATTTACATATCCAGTGACCATTATATCGTTCTCCACTTGTTTGAATGTTAATTTATTTACAGGAATAGCATCTTCTATTTTTTCATATCCAGTTCCACCAAATGGAAATATGCCCTGCTTTCCCAAAACTATTTTAGGAGCAATAAAACATATTATTTTATCAACCAAATGCTCTTGTAAACTAGATGAAAGTATATCCCCCCCTCCTTCAATCAGGACTGATATTATATCTAATTTGACGAGTTCCTGAAAAACTTTTTTAAGAGATATTTTATCTCCATCACTATCATCATATATAATTTGTTTCCCATTGTTTTGACACTCGTTTATAAAACGAATCCTATGATTTTCGTTCAGAGCAGTTTTTTTTAATACAAATATAGTTTTGTTTTTGTCTTGAAATACTTTTGAATGAAACGGAGTTCTCCCTTGGCTATCTATAATAACTCTAATCGGGTCCTTATGCTTATTTTCAAGTCTCACATTTAACTCAGGATTATCACAAATAACTGTATTTACCCCTACCAATACGGCATCAACCTGATTTCTGAGATGATGAACAATATTTCTTGACTGTTCTGAAGATATCCATTTAGAATCACCTTTGCCTGTCGCAATTTTCCCATCTAATGTCATAGCATATTTTGCAATACCATATGGGATATTTTTTGTGATATATTTATTAAAATCTTCATTAATTGTATTTATTTCGTCTTCAAAGAAACCATATTCAACCTTGATACCCGAATTAATTAAGACCTCGATTCCCCTGCCATTGACCTTTGGATTTGGATCAAGAACTCCGATTATAACTTGTTGTATACCTTTCTCAATTATCAGATTAGTACAGGGAGGAGTTCTGCCGTAAGTACAACAAGGCTCTAGAGTAACATATAAAGTGCTTCCGTAGGATTGACCCTTTGCATTTTTTATAGCAACGACTTCAGCATGATCAGATCCGGGTTTTTGAGTAGCACCTTCGGAAATGATATGATTATTTTTAACTAATACAGCGCCCACAGCAGGATTTGGAGAAGTACTTCCCTTGACTGATTTAGCTAGTTCAATGGCTCTTTTTAAAAAACGGATATTTTGAGGATGTTTAATCATTATAAATATCCTTTAATTAGTTAATTAATCATAATAGTATTATTAAAGTTTTAAAATTATTTATAATTTCGGCAAGATTAGAAAAAACATTAGACAATTAGTATTTGGGGTTTATATGATAATTATTTGATATTATTTTATTATTTATAGAGTGATGAATCTATAAAGCTATTTTTTAATATGATAATAATTATACACTTCGACACTTTTTGGATGGATTACACCTTTCTGTTCAATAACATAGGCTAATTTTTTTGATACAACGGTAAAAACAGCTTCCTTAATATTTTTCATAGCTAGTTGAATTATTTCTTCTCCATTGATGTAATCCCTAGATGGCTCGCAAAAATCTGCTATATATATAATTTCTTCATATATTGACATCCCGACACGTCCAGTAGTATGGCTTGAAATAGCATTTAAGATGTCTAAATCAGTAATTTTATTATTAGTTTCAGCAATAAATCTTGATATTTTTCCGTGTAGTAATCCGTGATTATTTTTTTCATATTGATCTAATTTAATATTTTCTCTTTTGCAGATATTCTGCATTTCATCTATAGAAAAATGTTTGGCAATATCATGAAGATAGCCCGCAATTTTTAATTTATCTGTATCAAGATGAAAGTATTGACCCAAACGACATGCTGTTTCAACAACACCAAGGGTATGGTTATATCTATTAATTTTTAATTGATTTTCAGCATGTTGTTTGGCTATGTTAACCAGATTTGAAAGTTGTGTCAGCATATTTAATTTGAAAACATGTAAAGATAGATAATTATAATTAATAAAATTATACCTGTAGAGATAATGATATATAATAATAGATTACTTTCAGACTCAATTTGTTTATCAAGAGTTGAATCACTTGAAGAATTTTGGCCTGACTTATCCATAGAAACTGTTTTTTGAAGATCTTTATCCTTTGATGGATCAAACAACCTAACTTTGACGGGTTCAGTTTCAATAATCCGTCCAAAAATACCTTCCTGGATCTTAACAAGAAAGAAAATTTCATCATGAGGACTTTTAGTTATTTTTGTAATCGTAGCGGGAATGGGTTTACAAACACCTTCCTTCTCAACTTCAAGGAGGCTGGCAAAATATTTACCTTTTGTACTTTTAAGGTCGATTCGTACCATAATTTTTTGACCTGTCTTTAATTCATCCATCGTTATTCCTGAAACAGGGGATAGGACAAAAGATACATCTATAATTGCGGAATTTTCTGGCAGTTGTTGTTTTACTTTATTATATTGCGCTTCTTTCTCGTCCATTTCTTTTTTTTCTAAAGAAATAGCCTCTTCTTTCATTTTAATTTTATTTTCGATATCTTTACTGGTTACATTTTCGAAAGTAAAATCAAAGTGGACAGAACTTTCTCCCAAAGTCTTTCTGAAGATATCATTAAACATTTTTCTTAATTCATCAATTTCTTTTTTTATAATCATGGAAGTAATATATTCTATTTCTGCTGAATTAAGAATTTTAACGATGGCGTGTTGCATATCTTTAGTGATTAAATCGTTAAATTCTCCTTTAAACTTTGCTGCATTGATAATATCCTCTAATATAGACCAATCGCACGCTTCCCAATTGCCTTCTGGAATCACATTGTTTATATATGTTTTGAAATGTGTTGCCATTATATCCATTTTCTCATAATTCTTTGTAGCTGGCTCAAATAATATATAAAATAATCCATAGACACCTTTGTCATCATTATAAAATCTTGATTTTAAGAAAATAAAATCTTTTTCTTTCCCAAAGAGAGAATCATCTGGCATATCGACTTTCTACCATTCCTTCTAATTAAATTCAATCATATATTCTATTTTTTGTTTGTATTATATGAGTTTGAATTAGCTTCAATAAATTTGATGCGTGAATACGTGATTATTATATGAATATGATAATTTACTATAATAGTATAAGGATTTTGATAAAATGTCAACGATATTTTTTTAGAATAATGAATAAAAAGATTTTTTTTTATTTTAAAAGAAAATCAAGGACATTAGTATGATTTATCATTATTTTATTATCTGATTTAAAAAGACAATTTTATGTCATAACAAAATAAATATCTTTCTATAGATATTAACATTATTTTGGAATATATTTTGAGATACGAATTTTTTATAGCATATCGATACTTAAAATCCCGCAAAGCAAATAATTTTATATCCAGAATTTCAATAATGGGTGTGGGAATTGTAATGCTTGCAGTTATTATTCCAATGGTTACAATGTCTGTTATGAGTGGTTTTCATGAAAGTATTAAATCTAAACATATAAATAAAAATTTTCATATACAAATTCGCAATATGCCAAGCGAGGACTTGTTATTTAATTATGATAGACTAATAAAGAAATTATCCGATTTATCTAAATTAAAAAATGACAAAACAAACCCATTTGCCCAATATGTTAATATTTATTCACCCTATCTCAACGGATTTTCCATATTATTTTTTGGAGAAAAGAAACATCAGGGCGTCATGATAAGAGGATTTGATTCAAAAATCTTTTTAAAAGATAAATCATTTCTCGAACATTTCCCTCTGATTGCAGGAAAACACGAAATAAACAAGAGTTTTGGGATAGTCATTGGGGATAAACTAGCTCAAATACTAAATCCAACAAGAAAACAATATCTTTCATTTTTAGAAAAGATCAGAAATAGAAAAATAGTTAAAATGAAACTCCTACTTTCCCAGCCCACACAAAATGCAAATAATTCAAAAATAAATGAAATTATCTCTGTAAAATTTGTATTCGTAACAGGGGTATTTAAATCAGGATATTTAGAATATGATAGTCGCTATATCTTTACCAATTTAAAAACAGCACAAAAATTGTTTAGTCCTAAAAAAACTATAAACCATAATCGAATTAGAGGGGTTGAAGGTATTGGAATAAAATTATCCGATAAGGATAAGACGAATGTCGTTTTAGAATATTTGACAAAGCACCTAGGAAATAATTATTCATATTATACCTGGAAATTTCTTAACAGTAATTTACTCCAGGCATTTGAATGGGAATCAGTTTTAATGTATGTGATTTTGGTAATCATGATATTTGCTACAGTTGTTGTTACTGTATATATTAATTTAAATATTATAGTTATGGATAAAAAACGGGAGATTGGTATATTAAGATCATTTGGTGTTAATTCTGGCAAAATAAGAAAAATATTTATCTTGGAAGGATTTTTAATTGGATTATTTGGTGCAATATTAGGCAGTTTGTTAAGTTTATTATTAATTTTCTCATTAAAGGATATAATTCAGATAATAGAACTCTCAGTCAATGGGATCTGGAAAANNATGGGAGAAAGATGGGAAAATCAAGGGAAAAATAATGAAGTCATTTCACATAAAACCCCAGTATTGAGAGCGAAGTAACCTCAATAATTGTTACAACCCCCACTTGAATAAATTTCTGTCTGGCATGAAGCAAAAACTCTCTTATTGTTCATATTTAATAAAATTAAGCTGTACCACCTGATTGTTGTGCTGCCTTAGCTTTCAATGCTGCTAATTTATCCTGAATGTTCGAGTCCATTTCAAGGGATTTAAATTTATCTTCAAGGTTTGAACCAGATAATTCTTTTTGTAATTCAACATCTGCTTCTGCTTTCGCTTCAATTTGATTGATTTTTTCTTCCATTCTTGAAAAAGAATCAAAGGCAGATGAATCTGTAAGGCTTGACATAGTATTTGCAATTTTAGTTTGAGCTTCAGCTCTTGTTTGACGTGCAATTAGAAGATTTTTCTTGCGTTGAGCTTCCTGGATTTTTTCATTTAATTGCGTAAGAGCCATTTTTAGTTTATCAACAGAATCTTTTTGTGCCATCCACTGTTGTTCATATTGCTGATAAAGGCTCTGAGATGTTTCCTGCCGTTTAAGAGCCTCCATAGCCAGATTATCATCCCCTTTATTAACAGCTAGCATTGCTTTCTTTTCCCACCCTTCTGCATCTTTTTTTGCGTCTAAATATGATTTTTGCAAGCGTTTTTCATCAGCTATAGTAGTAGCGACTTCTTGTTTTGCTTGAGCTAATTTCTCAGTCATATCCATGATGATTTGCTCCAGCATTTTTTTGGGATCCTCAGCTTTGCTAATCATATCATTAATATTGGACTTTAAAATAGTGACAATTCTGTCAAATATACCCATTTTCTATCTCCTTTTTAATTTTATTTAAGATATTTTGATAATTCATTATAATCTTGTGTAATTGCTAATATAATTGAGTCTATTGATGCCTGCATCTCATTTAAATCGAGATTTTCTGCCTGCAGAGTATCTACTATCACGACATGCCCATCTTCCAGGGCGTAAGCTCCGTGTACAAGACTTGTAGCATTAAGTCTTAAAAGTTTTTCATAAAATTCTTCCTTGTTTGATTTAGGTACATCCATCAATTTTACTCTGAAAATTAATAACGGATCCTGGTAAGACATTACGATGTTATTCACTTCATCAATATTATCGTGGATAATCCACATTCCCTGCCCTATATTTTCATAAGGCATATTTAATTCTAGTAAATAATCGCTTATTCTTTTAATGATATCCTTTTCCATCCTTTCTCCTTAAATATAATTATTTAGTTTATTATTGATTTAAAGCAAAATTTCTTTTTAGAGTAATTTTATTTTCCAAATGATTATATTTTATATCATCAAAAAAACTCCTTGCCATTTTTAAACCAAAACCCCCAAGTCTTTTACCCTTATTAATTCTTGAATCTTGGAAGTCTATTGGGTGATAATCCGATCTCAGGAAGTCTTCACAATTAAATCCATTTCCTTCATCAACAACACTTATTGTTACAGATTTTGCTGTTAATTCATAATTTACTTGTACCAACATAGATTCGTTAAACTGATTTCCCCATTCAATTGCATTGGTGACAATTTCATATAATCCAGATTGTATTTCATTGATTTCATTTTGAGATATACTTTTTCTATTTAGAGAAATAGAAAGAAATGTAGAAAGTTGTTCAATATATTTTAGATTAGAATTGAGGGTAAATGAAATAATTTCTTTTTCATACTTATTTAATTTATCTTTCCAGCTAATGGTTTCATGGACTTTATTGGTAAAAAATTCCATATCAAATGGTTTTATGATGTATTCATCAGCACCTACACGTATACCAAACAACTGATTTCTCATGGCGTTCATGCCAGTGATCATAATAATAGGGATTTGATTGGTTTCTCTTTCCATTTTTAAGAATTTACAAATGCTGTAGCCATCAATGTCAGGAAGTAGAATATCAAGGATAATAAGATCTGGATAACTTTTATAGACACTTGACAAGGCTGATTTACCATCCACAACCTGAATGACATTATATCCTTCCATTTCAAGTACTTGTTTTAACATATCATTTATAATAAGGTCGTCATCAACAATTAAGACTGTTTTTTTCATATAATACACTTTTATTTATAATAGCTCGAAATACGATTCATTTCTCTTTCATGATCTTTTTTCTTATTTGCCTCGCGTTTATCATATAATTTTTTTCCCTTGCATAGCCCAATTTCAATTTTTACTTTACCATTTTTCAAATAAAGTTTTAAAGGAATTAGAGTTAATCCTTTTTCTTTAATTGATTTTTCAAGTTTGATTATCTCTTTTTTTTTTAAAAGTAATTTTCTACTGCGGGTTGGCTCATGATTATGGATATTGCCAAAATTATATTCACTGATATGAGTATTGATTAGCCACAGCTCATCCTGAATGAACTTTGCATAACTATCTTTTAAATTGACATTTCCTGCTCTAATTGATTTGACTTCAGTCCCTTTAAGGACAACTCCAGCTTCCAAAGAATCAATTACTTCATAATCAAATCTTGCTTTTCGATTACTGGTAATAATTTTGATATGGTTATCCATTTTCAGAATCAATCCTTACATTTAAAGGTTAATCATTTACCAATAAATGTCAAGTTATTTTTAAATATTTGAAAATTTCTCTTTCATCTGCTGAATATGTTTAATTAATAGTTTTTTGTCATTTTCAAAAATATGCTGGAAAGAAAGACCAATTAAATATTCTTCATCCTGGATTAATTCTTCTATGCGAGTAACTCGACCTGTAAGATTAACAGGCAATTTTATATCTGGGACCTTAATTTCTATTTCAAGAAAACTGGATATGGGTATTGGGTTATCATGTTTAAATAATATCCCACCTTCTGATATATCTACTATATTTGTTTCTCCCTCCCAGGTAGATTTCATATTATCAAGAGAAGAGGAAATGAGGATACTAAAGGTGATCGGGAGATTTTCTCTATAACGTTGAAATTTTCTTTTTTCATCCAAAATTATACCCATGATTCTTTGACAACCAAATAGTATTTTAAATATAATAATAATAGAATAAATAGAAAAGTATCTTTTATAAGATTTTTGAATAAAATATTTGTATAAGAAAACTATAATAAATCATTTGATATTAAATATATTTTTGAATGATTAAGAATAAATCTATTTATTTCATTTTAATTTCATCAATCCATGACTGACAATTTGTTGAATAATTATATAAACCTATCTGGTCAAATATCGCATTATTCATTGTAATATTGGAAGTTATTAAAACATTATTTATATATACTGAAGATTTTAGGCGGTACCAGTCGATGTTAATAACGACATAATACCATGTGTTGGCGGAATAAGTTCCCAGATCTGTAGCGTTAAAATACATATGACCATTAGAAAGAAACAGAAATTCATCTTGCTTATTGTTTGCGTAGTCCTGGAGTGATACAAAACCACAGGCTGTTGTAGTATATTTGTTCATAGCCCAGAAACTGACTGTAGCAGGATTGATTCCCCCCATGTCATGGGTTATACCATCATAATATTTTTTATTACCTCCAGTAAGTTGAACGCTATAAGTGGACCCGTCAGCAGAGTAGTTCGATGTTGTTGAGATTGAATATCCACCTTTGTTACTTATCCATCCAACTAAATTATTATCATCAAAATTGTCACAGAATAACAGAGTTTTATCAAGACACGGTATATTTATAGAATTTGCAGGAGTACTATTTGTTGGGGAATTATTTCCACCAGAATCTGTTCCAGAAAGGAGTATACCAGGATCATCACCACATTGACTGGATACAAATAAAAATATTAAGAGGATAATCATTTTGTATATCATAATTTTCCCCGATTATAATCATAGCGTATATAAATGATCATTAAAAATTGATAAAAAGTCAATTAAAAGTGATATAATTTATTAAATGTATAAATATTTTAAAATTAAATTAAATAATTTTGAGGTTTCGAATCCCTGGATCAATAGTTTGAGACACAAAGTAAATTATTTTTTGCTTGATTTTTTTTGTAATTGCTTTATTTTCTATATACAAAATAATATTTAGAGTATAGATGATATGTCATTTGAATTAAGAACTTATAGTTTTATTGATAGTTACCAACCCCAGTTAGCCCAGTACATTGCCAAGGATAACCGGGTTTATGATCCTGCAGAATATGATGCGGCAATATTTTTAGAGATTCACCCGGCTATGGAAATTCATGCCATGGTTGATCTGGCCTTGAAAGCAACGAGAGTCCGTCTGGGAGTTGTTATTACAGAAAGGCATTTTGGTCAGTTAGAAATCCATCATGCCGATCAGGGAGAAGTACTTGCGGCGGGGGAAGCTATTTTAAAAGCTACAGGACTGACACTAGAGAATAGAACAAAGTGTAAAATAACCACTGATAAGATAATCCGAAGTATTGAACCCGATCATGGTATTGCCTTCACAGCTTTGGGCCCAGGAAATATGGTGATACCCGGAGAATCTGTTTTGATTATGGAATGTGAACCAGCAGCGTATATGGCATTTATTTGTAATCAGGGTTTGAAAGCTGCTACGGTACGTTTAAATCTTGTTACAACGTGGGGTGCAAGCGGTCGATTGATATTTTCAGGCTCAGAAGCAGAAATCGATTCAGTAGCCAAGGCATCCAGAGAAGCGGCTCAGGAAATCTCATAATTATATTATAAATATTAATACAAATCAGATAAACTTATTTAAAATATTAAGTTAAATTTCTTAAAAAAGACATCATCTCAATAATTATTTTCCCATGATTTTCCCATCTTTCT
>DKAT01000006.1 GCA_002450905.1 Spirochaetia bacterium UBA6919 | reverse complement strand
GTACACATTTTGGGGTTCACACCACTTTCAACTCTTTCATGATTATCTCCTTAATTTTTTACTTACTACTTTTATAGTGTATGGGATAATCAAGTGAGGTGAAAAAATATTTTATATCTTTTTTAAATCAGTATCACTATAGCTATTACCGATCTTTATTTCTATAGGTAGGGATGCGGTTCTAAATTGAAAAAGACTTTCAAGGCGATCCGGGAGAATATTTTCTGCTATATTTTTTATTCCATCAATAATAACTTTATGATCATCTGTATTTCCAGGTATTTCAAGTAGAAGTTCATCATGGCGTGGAGCAAGGATGTAGGCTCTATCTTTTATATCTTTTTTTGTCCTGTTAAAATCTAATATGAGTTTATGAGCTTCAATTAAAAAGATCTTTAGAACAACCGATCCAAGGGACTGGACTCCAAAGTTCTTACTGACCCTTTCTCTTTTTTTTCTCTCAGTTTTAAATCGTGGGATCTTAAAACGTCTTTCAAGACCGACGATGTTTTGGATATAGAGTTTGACTGAAAGCTCAGCCTTTTCTTTAAAATATTTTTTAAGTGATGGAAACTCTTTATAGAAGGTATCAAGAATCTTTTCTACAAGTTCAAGCTCACAGTTATTTTGTCTTGCAAGTCCATGAGATGTACCACCATATGTGATACCAAATATAATTCCTTTAACGAGCTTTCGTTTGTCGTTATAGAGTTTTTTAACACTGGTTAAAGGACAGTTTAATTCAAATGTCTTTTTTGTGATGTAGCTATGGAGATCACTTTCCTTATTTGAAAAGTAGTTTAACATATTTTTATCTTTAGATAATCCTGCCATGAGCCTTAGTTCTTCTCCTTCAAAATCAAAGTCCAGGAGAAGTTTTTTGTCTGAAGGAATAAAGGCTCTACGAATAGAGTATCCATCTATTTTATCTGATGGAGCCTGCTGAATACCAATGCCTTTGCCTCTACCTGCTGTTACTCTTGCGGTCTTTGCTCCCATCTGTCTAAAATTATTATGATTATGAGTAGTTACTGGATTTAAATAGTAGTCTATAAATCTAAGGCTTCTATCCAATTCTTTTAAGCGATAGATTTGTCTTAGAGCTCTCATATTTGGATATTTTTCTATAAGATCTTTAATCGCCTTTCTTGAGATCCCTGGCTTACCCGTAGGTGTATAATGTTCAGCCATTGGAGTAAGAGCAAGGGTATCATAGAGAAATCGTCTAACTACTTTAGGGGATTTATGATTAAAATGAGATGATTTCTTCAATTTCTTTTTGTAAAATCCTTTGTTCATATTGACAGCTCCTTTTAATATCTTCTAAGTAATTTGTATTTATTTTCATCCCGTACATCTCCATTTCACATATAATGGGAATACAGGGTAGTTCTACCTGATAGAAATAGTTATAGAGATAATTGTCTTCTTCAAAATACTTTTTAAAGTCTAGATAAAGTTTGTAGGCGTATTTTGCATCTTGATTACAGTAAGAGGCAAGCTCTTCTTGAAGTTCTATAGTGATTTTAGTATCAGAACCTAATTTAGAGAAATCAAAACCCCATTTTACACTGTATCTTCTTCTTGCAATATCTTTTAAACTGTGGTTTAGTTCTGGTTCAATAAGATAGTGAGCGATCATGGTATCAAAACCAATATTTATTTTAATGGGCTCACCAAGAAGTTCTATGGAACGATTTAGTAGAACAGAGTATTCGTATTTTGCGTTATGACAGATAATCTTGTTATTCTCTAAAATAGGTTTTAAATATTTTAAATATTCTTTTTCCTGATTAATATTGTAGATTGGGTAGTAATTTGATTCTTCTGTAGAGCTTGCTATGGAAAATCCTATTAGACTGGCGTGTGTAGATTCAATGGCACTTACTTCTTCATTAGAATGAATAAGTCCTTTATAGGGAACCCTTGTTTCAATGTCAAAGGATAGGAACTCATTTTTCATCATTTAACTCCTTATAAAAAGAAAACCTGACTCAAATTGTCTATGAGCCAGGTTCTTATTTAGATTACTCTACTTAGTTACTTGAGTGGGATCCGTTTGAGCCATTACCAGAGATCACAGCAAGAAGTTCATTATGAGCTTTAACCTCTACTGCATCATACTTCACAACGGTTTCGTGCTCAAGAGTCCAGCCTCTATGGGTAAGGTACTCCTGTAACGCCTTTTGCACATACTCTTCCACTTCTTTGGTGATACTGTTGTAATCAGGTTTTATAACGTCATCACTAAACTCTTCATCAGTTAGTTTACTCTGATCAATGGTTAAGGTGAAGCTGGTTTTCTTCCTATCACCTGAAACACTTCTTTTGAGAACAAGGGTCTTATTCTTAGTGTGATACAAGTCCTCATTTTTAGCCTTGCCTTTAGAACTGCTATCTTCTTTAGCTGCTGAACCTGTATCGGCTTTAGCGAGTTTTTTCTCTAAGGTTCTAATGAGGTGATCAATCTTATCAGACTGATTTGAGCTTGAGGATGCAGCGACAAAGTCAGTGACAGCTAACCAGTCAAGAGCAAGGGGTCTATCTCCATTACTTATTCTGGTATCATTTACTGTTTTAAGTCTTTCCATAACTGGGAAGATAAGTTCGTACATGGCTCTGTAACCTTTAAGGATCTTGACAGTGAGATCAAGTTCTGTTGAAACTTGTAGTGGCCTGAAAAATTTGAA
>DKAT01000028.1 GCA_002450905.1 Spirochaetia bacterium UBA6919 | reverse complement strand
AGAAGATGTTTCTGCTGCTTCCAAAGGGTTTAGTGAAGAAGAAGATGTTTCTGCTGCATCCAAAGGGTTTAGTGGGGATAAGAATAATAATAGAAATAAAACTAACATAAAAAATAAAAGTAACTTAGATTTGATTTTCAATAAATTTTATACAAACGATAAAAATAAATATATTAAACGCGAGAAATTGTATAATAAAATCTTAAAAAAACTAAAAAAAAATAATAAATAATTATTTGTAAGATTTATAATATTGATAGATTATATCATTATTAACTTTCCATTTATTTATTTTCATTGTTATAATATTCATCCTAAATTAAATCTTAAGCAGAATATAAGAATTTACAATAGATTTTAATTTCATCATACGAAAGTAATCATTTATAAGACATAAATATATAGTAATAATATTTTTACTCTCAATTTTCTAATTCGAGCCGGTATGTATAAAAAGATTTTGCTAATTTGTTTTACAATAATTTCTTTTATGATTTTGAATCCGCAAAATGGATTTAATGCTGATATTAAATTTTTTAGATTGAGAACACTTGGAAGTTTGGGATACACCACAGGGGGTAATGTTAATGTAGGTGAGGGTTCTCTGTTAAATTACCGATTTGGTTTACAGTCTATTTTTCAGATTTCAAAATATACTGGATTTGGTCTAGATCTGGGATATCTTAGAGCTTTTACTACAAATTACACAAATCTCTCAGATACCAAAGCACGATCTAACTATTCTAAATCTACTTTTTTCCATTCTTTAGTCGTTTTTGATTTTACCCCTGGTGACCAATTATTTATAATTCAATTTGGAGTAGGTCCTTATTTTGGTACTGGTGATAATAAAGATGTTTCTATGGGGATTATGATCACTACTGGTATTGACTTTCCAATCAATTCATTTATGTCCCTTCCAATTATAATGAGGTATGAATTTATTATCTCAGAACATACACTCATTCCAATCAATTTTTATAGCGGGATTACCTTCCGATTTGGCTAAACAAGTAATATTAAAATCTTTTTAGAAAATATTCATATTGATTAATAATTTTTTTAAAATGTTCTGGTAAATTCTCCGATGAGAACTTACAAATAGATTTTTTAAAGGTAAAATGAACATGAAAAAAAAGTTATTTTCGTTATTAATATTTATAGTTCTAGTAATTATTGGTTCAAATATTTATACTTTGGACAAATCGGACTATGATCAATTGAAGTGTGTTTTAAATGTTTATAAAAGTAGTTATGAGATTGGTGAAGAAATAATTATCAATTTTAAAGTACGTAATGAGGGTTACAATCCAATAAATTTAAAACTATCTGAAAAATCGTATTTCAATTTTGGATTCTCTGTAAAATCAATTAATAACAGAATGATTAATGAAACCAGAAGATTTTATCTTGAAAAATCAGATTCTGTGAAAGAAAATAAGAAATATACCAGCTTGAAATTAGGACATAAACAATTTTATGGACAAAGTTTTAATCTTTCAAAATATTTTCAAATAGACAAACCAGGTCATTATGTAATTGAAGGTCATTTTTATCCCATTCCATACAATTTGTTTGCTGTTACACCTCTTTCTTCACAGATAATTCAAATTGAAATTAGAAAATCTGAATACAAAGAACAACTGCGTATTGAAAATGAAATCAATTTGGATCGACAATTAGACAAAGTAAGAAATCCATATGATACTGTAGAATTTATGTTAAAGGGTAAGATCAAAAAGAATTGGAAACAATATTTTAAATATATTGATTTAAATAAACTTATCAATCAGTTTCCAAATTATAATAATCGATATCAGGCACAGCGACCAAGTCAACGAAGAGGTGTGATATATGATTTCAAAAATTATTTAAAGAATTACTTATTTGAGATTGGATTACAGGAAATCAAGCAATTTAAAATATATCGATCTGTTATCGAAAATGAACGTAAAAAAGCTGTAATTCATGTACGAATATCTTTTAAGAGTGAAGGCATAACTGTTCATAGAAATTATGAATTTTATTTATATCAAAAGAATAAACGCTGGTATGTGTATTCTTGGAAAGTTATGAACATATAATTAATCCTAATTTAATGACTTGATATATTTATTAATCATTTTTTCAGTGGCTTCTACAGCTGAAAGGATTTGATCGGAATCTACGCCCTTGGTCTTAAAATACTGTTCACCTGCCCATGTGATGGTTGTTTGGACAAGGGCATCTGTCTTTCCACCTGGAGGAATGGTTACTGAATAATTTTCTAATTTTGGAAACTCCAGATTAAAATATGCACCTATCTTTCGAATAGCTTTCATAAAGGCATCATAACCCCCATCTCCTGACGAGATCTCTTGAATCTCCCTGTCATTATATTCAACCAAAACAGTTGCCATAGGTTTCAAATTATTACTCGTTACTACTATACATGATTTTATCTTAAAAGGTTTTTCGATAGGAGTTTCAAGAACATCAGAAATTATATAGGGGAGATCTTCTTCAGTGATATTTTCTTTCTTATCTCCCAATTCTACAATTTTTTGTAAAATCATTTTTTTTTCTTCGACAGTTAATTCAATATCTAATTCTGCTAAATTACTCTCCAAACTTGCCATACCCGACAATTTTCCAAGAGCATAAGATCGTTTACGGCCAAAACGTTCAGGAATCAAGGGATTCGCATATAAATTCCCTTTTAAATCACCATCAGCATGGAGTCCTGCAGCTTGGGTAAAAACATTTTCCCCTAATATAGGCTTATTGAAAGCTAATTTCAAACCCGAAAATAATTCAACTTCCTTACTAATCTTGCTTAATGCGGACTCGTTAATATTATTTTGTACTCTATTCTTAAGATTAGGAAAATCATTCATACCTGCAACAACTTCGTCAAGAGGAGTATTCCCTGCACGCTCCCCCATTCCATTCACCGTAAGATGGACTCCAGAAGCACCCCCTTCGATAGCCGAAAGTGTATTTGCTGTACCAAGCCCATAATCATTATGACCATGATATTCGAAATGTACACCAGGATACCGTTCTGTTAATTCCATAAAAAAAGACTTAGCTTCAGTAGGATATAGAATACCCAGCGTATCAGGTAATAAAAATCTTTTGATTGCAGTATTCTTTAATTCATCTATTAAGTAAAATACATAATCCTTAGAGTTACGCATCCCGCTGGACCAGTCTTCTAAATATAAATTAGTTCTAATATCTTTTGAATAGGCGTAATCAACAGTTTGTTTTATGTCAAATAAATGCTCTTCTTTTGTTTTACGTAATTGACCAGTTAAATGGTTCATTGATCCTTTAGATAGAAGATTTAACCCCTTGCATCCTACTTCTGTAAGCCAATCTACTGTTTTATTTTTATCTACAAATCCAAGGATTTCAATTTGATGTAATCTATTTTCTTTTTTAGCCCAGTCTAGAATGATTTGTGAAGTTTTAAGTTCTCCAGCTGAAACTCTTGCGCTTGTTATTTCAATACGATCAACCCTTACGTCTTCCAATAATAATTTGGTTAATGAAAGTTTTTCCTGGCTTGTATAGGATATAGCTTTCATTTGTTCGCCATCTCTAAGGGTTGTGTCCATTATTTCAATATATCTTTTATCCAAAAATACCTCTTTTAATTTAAATTATAAAATTTAGATTATAAACTATTGCTCAATAAATATAGAATTGATATATTTAATTTTTGATTTATGCTAGTTAAAATGCACAATTTTTAAGAAACAGTCAAGAATAATTAATAAGTTATATAAATCTTTTAAATGAGTTATAAAAATGTATCGTGGTTTAAAGAATTTTTCAATAACTATTCTTATTGCAATTTTGTTATTAATAGTTAAATCTTATGGATTTGCAAATGACTCCTATTTTATTTCTATAGATAATTCAGGGAATGAGAAAGAACATCTTTTATTTATGATTGAAGTAAAAAAAGTGATTCAAAATGAAATCTTAAAAAATATAAAAAAAGGGGATTTTGTCTCTATTAATACTTATTCTGACAAGATATACAAAATAGTACGTAAAGAGATCTTTGATTTTAAATTAGATAAACAAAATATCTTATCAGAAGTAACTAATATTCAAAACAATAATAATCAAATAATCTTTTATGAAATGTTTTATAAAACTATCCAACTGATTTTAAATAACTTCAATCAATTAAATAATAATAAATATTTATTTATCTTCTCTAAAAGCTTTCCTGGAAAGGAAAATAAGTATTCAAAAAATCTTTTGAAACTCACTAAAACAGGTATTGATAAAATAATTATCATGATACCAATGAATAGTAAGATAAATAATTATATACAGGATCAAACGAAAACTCCTGGAAAGGTTTTTGAAAGATTAAAACAGATTAGTAATTTTGATATACTTTTTCTTGGCTCTAATAAATCTTTAAATATTTCACTTCCAAAACGTTCTGGAGGTCAAAATAGGATCTCTAAAAATAATATTGGATCTAATCATATTACCCTAAAGATAATTAATGAAAATATGGGATATATATGGATTATTGTTATATTTATAGTTTTAATTATAATTGGTATTTTTATTTATCTTAAAAAGTTTTATAAAAAATCAAATGCGAGACAGCAATACTTTTATGGATATTTTGAATATTTTGATACAGAAACAACCAAACCGCTTAAAAAATATTTTGATTTGGCACTTTCAAAGAAAAATGAGATAATTATTTCAGGTAGAGGACATTGTGATATTTTGTTACGCGGAAATTATAAAATGAATCCCATTGTATTGTGTTCTCCTGTGGGTGATAAAAAAGCCATTCAGTTGGCTGCAGGACTGGAAAATCAATTTAAGTTTATAAAACAACTGAACCAAGGTTATTTATCTCACGGAGATTCATTTAAAATTGGGAGTTATCAATTTCATTATAATATCCGTTAATAAAAAAAAATCAAAATAAATTATTCTACCGCGTGAAAGACTTTTATCAGACCAATCTTAGTATCCTCCAATATCGTAAATTAGAATATTTACTCAATGAACCATCAGAGTATATAATTAAATCTGAATTATCAAAATCGGGTCATCCAATAATAAATTTTAGGGGTTCCTATCTTCACAGTAAATATGATCCAGTGATTGAAGCTCAACGATTGATAAACAGTCAGCAATTTGAGGATACCACGACTTATTTTATAATGGGATTGGGATATGGATATCATGTATCTGAAATATTAAAAAAATTAGGAGATGCCTTTTGTGTTATATTTATATTTGAAGTAGATTTAGATATATTTAATTCGGCTTTTCACTATGCTGATCTGTCTTTTTTAATGGATAAAAGGGTAGTTCCTTTAATAGGAAAAGATATTATACAAAAATTTTATATAAATGTTCAGGAATTAAGTATATCTGTAATAAAACAGCCAATAATTTTTTATTTACAAAGTGAATATGTTTTATTTAAAAATAAATATGACGAATTATTATCCAGGTTCAGTGAAATTTTAAAACAGGAATTGCAAAATAAGCTGACTTCTCTTGAGTTTGAAAGATTATGGCTTAAGAATTTAATTTCCAATGTTCAAAATGTATCCTCACACCAGGGGATGTCTATATTTTATAATAAATTAATTGGATATAATTCACTAATCATATCTGCAGGACCATCTCTCAGAAAATCTCTTGAATCTATTAAAAAATACCAAAATAAGTATTTTATTTTTGTAACTGATACAGCATTAAATACTTTGTTAGAATATGATATTCAACCTGATTTTGTTGTTTCGTCCGATGCTCAATATTATAATTATATTGATTTCTTTAATTTAAAATGGAAAAATCCCCCTATACTAATCTATGATCTAAAGGTATACCCTTCTATTGTCCGAAATGTTGAAGCATACAAATATTTTTATGTTGCTTATGAAAATAATAATCAAATTCATCCGTTTTTACAATGGATTGAAGAAACTTGTCTTCTAGAATTTCCTGCTATACATACTGGTACTAGTGTTTCTACTGTATGTATTGAATTGGCAAGGTTATTTGGATCAAAACACATCTTATTAGTGGGACAGGATCTAAGTTATACTGATCGATCAACCCATGTTGTGAATAGTCCTGTGTATAATGATATTTTATTCTATAAATCAAATCGTCTTAAAACGACAGAAAGTTGGTTTAATCAATATCTTATGAAGAGAAATACAGTATCTAATGATCTAAATCCTGGTTTAAAAACAAGTTTTGTATTACAAAGTCTTAAAGATTGGTTGTCAGTTTATTTTTCAATCTATCAAAAATTTCAAGATGATACGATTAATCAATTTATAAATTGTACTGAAAATGGATTATCTATCTCGCACATAGATAAAATTAGTTTAGATCAAATCATAACTAGTAATCCATCTAATTTTCCTGATATCCAAAAATCGGATATACTAAACCAAAAATCATTTTATAATAAGGGGAATAGCGTTATAATTGAAAAAATAAACGATCGTTATAAGGATTTATATGAGGTTTTAAAAAGGTTTTTTTCGGTATTAATTGTTGAATTGGAACGAGATGAGATTCGTGAAGACAATATATTGTTTTTCAAAAGAAAAATTGAGAGTGAGTTTGCATTTATGCAAAAAGTTTTTGAAAAAGAAGACCTTTGGTATTTTAGGAAAAAAATAATAGATAGGGAAAGTATATTTATATATACTAATCAAATACTCAGAACAGTAGAATATATTTTAAAGCATTTGAGTGTAAATTCAAAACCAATATAATAAATTAAATCCATAAATTCAATGATTTATATTGACTTTTTTGTAAAAAAATCATAACTTTTAATAAAGAGTAATTTTATATTAGTTAGATAAGTGGCTTCTTACTATTTTTCCGCTTTATATCAATTTATATAATTAATTATACAAAACAAGCGTTAATATTGGGTTTATTTGGAGTAATATATGTATGAAATTGGATCAAAAGTGGTCTACCCGATCCATGGAGTAGGTCATATACAAAATATTGAAGAAAAAGATATACTTGGTAAAAAAAGAAAGTATTATGTTATGGAATTATATCAAAATAATATGAAAGTCATGATTCCTATTGATATGACGACCAAAGTTGGTTTAAGAGATATTGTCGGGGATCTTGAAATAGATGACGCATTTATTATATTAAGAAGTAAAGCAAATGATTTGGAAGATGATTGGAAAATAAGGTATTCAACAAACCAGGATAAATTAAAAAGTGGTTCTTTCAGTGAATTAGCTATTGTTGTGAGAAATCTTTTTATGAGAAATCAAATCAAAGAGCTTTCCAATTCAGAAAAAAGACTTTTTGAGAATGCATTAAAACTTTTGATAACAGAAATATCGTACGCTAGAAATCTTCAGAAGGTAGAAGTAGAACATATGATAACTGAAACTCTTGAGAAGGGATTGGTTGTCAACAATATGTTGGGAAAAGAGGGAATTGAAGTAAAATCTGCAGCTATTTGAAGAAGAGGTGAAAAATGATATTTAGAATAGCTGTAATATTTATAGTTGTATTTTTTGCATTACTACTTGGTTTAAATGAAAATACCAATATTCTGGGTTTAAGAACTTTTATAATATATCCAATCGTTTCATTAATCATTGCTGGATTGTTTGTTTCATTGGAAATAAGGGCACATCAATCCAGGGGAAGAAAAATCTTTTTTGCTTCGATAGGATTAATTTTAGGTGTTATAATAGGTTGGTTTTTTGGAGAAATATTTGTCCAATTAACTACAAATTATTCAAAAAATAGTAAAGGCACTCCTTTATTTTCCCCATCTTTTAAATACATATTCATGTTTACATTATCCTATGTTGGATTTACATTAGGCTGGCTTAAAGAAGAGGAATTTAGATCCAACATTCCTGCTGCATCAGGTTCTCAGAATAAAGAAAGGATGAAGACTAAAATATTAGATACGAGTGTAATTATTGATGGACGAATCGCTGATATCGCAGAAACGGGTTTTTTAGAGGGTGAGTTTGTAGTTCCCAAGTTTGTTTTAAATGAATTACATCAAGTTGCAGATTCATCAGACCCCTTAAAGAGAAGTCGCGGAAGACGAGGTCTTGATATTTTAAATAATATGAAAGCTAGTAAAAAAGCTATTATAAAAATTACTGAAGAAGATTTTCCTGATACCCCAGAGGTAGATAGCAAACTTCTGAAATTAGCTCTTCAATATGGTAATGCCACAATTGTAACCAATGATTTCAATTTAAATAAAGTTGCTGAATTTCAAGGGGTTTCTATTTTAAATATCAATGAACTTGCCAATGCAGTCAAACCTGTTCTTTTACCAAATGAAGAAATAAGAATTACTGTTATCAAAGAAGGCAAGGACCAGAATCAAGGGATAGCCTATTTGGATGATGGTACAATGATAGTCATTGATAACGGTAGACATTACATTGGCCGAGAAATTGATGTGGTTGTTACTAGTATATTACAAACTCCTGCTGGCCGAATGATTTTTACACAGATTAATGATGGGAAAAGATAGTTATAGAGATAGCTTTCTATATAGAAGTAATTCATGGATTACTCCTTTATAGTCTTTAATTTATATAATTAATTTGATTATGGCTGATTAACCTCTATCATAACTCTTTATTACTGATAAACATTTTTTTTCCCCTATATGTATAAATTTGATTATAGTAAGATCATGGAAAGTATACTCTGTCAATTTTCTCAACCCATGATTATTATTTGAGTATTATTTATTTTATCTTCATTCATCTATATTTAACTTAAAAGAATTGTATTGCTGCTTGAAGTGGAATGGAATATTTGGTTTATTATGGCTATAGATTCTCCTGTCTTTCTCCTGTCTTTCTCCTATCTTTTGTTAATTAATCTAATTTTTTTACATCATCTTTCCATTGTTGCATACTTAAGGATGAGTATTTGATGGATCGAAATGTATTTGTTCTTTTACTGTCTGCTGGAAGTGGGAGTCGGATGAAATTAGATAGTAAAAAACAATTTTTATTATTAAATGATATTCCCTTATTTATTTGGTCGACAAAACCGTTTTTAAGGTTAAAAACTGATTTTGCTATTCAATATATTATGATGTATAGCCCTGGAGATATTGATATTTTTACGTCCTTGTTAAAAAAACATATTCAAGAAGATGTAATTTATAATATTAAATTAGTTGAGGGTGGAGAAACGAGGAGTCATTCAGTTTATAATGGTTTGAAAAGTATAAAAAATATTGCTAGTTCAAAAGATATTGTTTTGATTCATGATTGTGCAAGACCGTTTATTCAAGTTAAAGATATATTGAATTTAATAGAATCTTTAAAAAGTCATCCTGCTGTGACTTTAGGTTATTCTATTACTGATACGTTAAAAATTGTAAATATCGAAGATAATAGTATAACAGATCATCCTGTACGTGATGTATTTAAAGGGATTCTAACACCTCAAGGGTTTCATTTTGAAGTATTATTTGATTCTTATGAAAGATATATGTCTTCCCCCTACCCTGTTACAGATGATACCGAAATAGTTCACAGATCAGGCTATCCTGTTCTTATTATTGAGGGGGAGAAGACAAATATTAAAATAACTACCCAGACAGATTTGATATTATCTGAGAGTTTATTTAAGTTGTTAAACCTTTAAAAATGCTTTGAGGGCCTGGCTTCTTGATGGATGTCTTAATCTTCGAATGGCCTTTTTTTCAATTTGGCGGATTCTTTCTTTTGTCAGATTAAAACGTTTTCCAATTTCTTTTAATGAGAGAGGGTCTACACCATCTAATCCATAACGTAGTTTAATTACCTTTTGTTCTTTATCAGAAAGGGTTTCCAATGATTTAGATATGGTTTCCTTTAAGGATTCATCGATAAGTCTTTCTTCTGGTTCTTTAAAATTGTTATCTTTTAAGATTTCAGAAAGATATCGTTCTTTTTTATCAAACATGATTGGGGCATCTAGAGAGACATAATCTCTTGAAGCGTTGATGATGTCTGAGACACTGTTTTCTTCGATATCGAGAGCACTTGCGATTTCATTATTTGAAAGATCATTTTTTTGTAATTGATCATTTTCTTTTTTTAATTTTTCAATTTGAACTAATTGATTTGCTCTGTTTAGGGGTAGACGGATGAGTTTTGTTTTTTCTGATAGAGCTTTTAAAATAGATTGTTTAATCCACCATACAGCATATGAGATGAAGTGATAACCCTTTCGGTAGTCAAACTTATCAGCTGCAGTGATTAGTCCCATATTTCCTTCATTAATGAGATCGATAAGGGGTAGTCCTCTTTTTTGATATTTTTTGGCGATGTTTACAACAAATCGTAAATTTGCTTTAATCAATCTTTCTCTGGATTCTAAATCGTTTTCAAAAGTTCTTCGGGCTAAATCTTCTTCTTCTTCCCGAGTTAGAAGTTTAACACTATCAATTTCCATTAGATATTGAGCCAGAGGTCCTTCATAGCTGATATCTTTGATACGATTTTTTACCTTTAAATTTTCAGTTTTGTTCATGTAATCAAATCTCCCACTTAAGTTATGTTACACTAAGATATATTATTTATTAAGACATTTTTAAAAAATCAATTTTATTTTTAGCAAGATTATTATGAACCATTTTCTTATTTTTGTCAAGTAAAATTAAATATTTTTTTTAATTTGTTTCTATATTGTTTTCATTATTAAAAATAAATTTGTATAAATTTATCATTTCATTTGAAAGCTGTTGATTTCGTCTATTGAGTACAATTTTTGCAGTATCAATGAATTTTTCAAATATGTATTTATTTAATATCTTTCCACCCCATGAGAATGATGGGATATTTTTTGGGTACATCTCTCCTTCAAAAAATAAATTACAAGCCATGCCAATTACAGTTCCAGTATTAATTAGAGAAGCAATTCCCAATTTTGTATGATCACCTATATAGCAGCCAATTTTGATTGAATTGGTTTTAATTTGCTTATTGAGATAATTTAAAGTTACCTCTCGATAATTATTTTTTAAATCACTATTAGTAGATAATGCTCCAAAATTGACATAGGAACCGATATACGAATGCCCCAAGAATCCATCGTGATTTTTATTTGTATAACTAAGAATTATAGAATTTTCAATTTCACCTGATACTTTACAGGTATGAAAAATTGATGTTCCACCTCGTATTTTTGCAGAATTAACTTGAGTATCTCTTCCGATGTAGCAGGGGCCTTCTATAATAGATAATGGTTTAATGACTGCTCTTTCATCTATAATTATTGGTCCATTTTCACTTATAAAATATGATCCAGGATAAACTTTTGCAGTTGGGTGAAGAAATATATCACCATGTCCCGATTTGTCAATGGGTATCGGATTTTTTTGAAATAATTTTAAATCAACATGTACAGAATCATGAATAATTTCGTTATAATTTTCGTTAACCAGTTCATATAAATATTGAAACTGTTTCCCATTAATGATTTTTTGGGTAAAGTTTTTTTGTTTGAAAAATAATTTTAAGTTCTCTTCAGTGAAGAAATCAATTTGTTTTAATTGTGCTAAATCTTTTTTATGAATACGAAACGAAATAATTTGATCATCTATTATTCCTGTTTGGTTTGCGTCTAATTCCCAGCATTGATCAGGGATTACTGATGCATTTATAAAAAGATATTCATCCTCCTCAAGATTATCCAGATTTAAATAAGAATCTTCTGGAAATGCATTTTGAATTTCATTGCGTGCAAAGTATAAACACTTATATTGATGGAATAGTTCCTTAATTTTTTTTGAAAATGAATAGATCCCACATTTTAGTTGATAGACAGGATGATTTAACGTTATGGGATAAAATTTATCCCATGTGTGATCCTCATAGATAACAATTTTCATAAGAAGATAATTTGGATGATTAAATTTTCATGTACTTTTCAACAAGTTGGACAACAGTATTGATACCAATGGGCTTTTGTAAGATATCTTCACAGCCACAATCGAAGACTTTTTTAATCCCTTCCTTGGTGTTTACAGCGGTTACAGCGACGACAGGAGTGTTTGCAAGCTCAGGATTACTCTTTATTTGTTTAGTAGCTTCATATCCATCAATACCAGGCATCATCATGTCCATAAATATGAGAAATGGTTTTTCAGTTGATGCCAGTTGAATAGCATCTTGTCCATTTGTTGCACTGATAACATCACAAGTTGTGTTATTCGATATGATCCTTTCCAGGAGTTTTAAGTTAATATCGTTGTCATCGACAATAAGAATTTTTGGCATAATTCCTTGCGTTATTGATAAGTATTATTCGGGAGTGACGGGACTTGAACCCGCGGCCTCTGCCTTGACAGGGCAGCGTTCTAACCAGCTGAACTACACCCCCCGATAGGTTATAATATAATAAAATTGTTTAAATAGTAAATTATTTAATTTATTTTGGGAGCGGATGGACTCGAACCATCGACCCCTGCGTTATCAGCACAGTGCTCTAACCACCTGAGCTACGCTCCCATTGATCACAATTTACTGATGGGTAAATATAACTAAATGGAATACTTAGTCAAGCAATTTCGCACAAAAAAGTTTTTTTAATTATTCTTAAAATATTATTAGTTTTATGGGATTTTTTTTTTGTAATATAATTTATCTATTTTTTTATTGATTTATTATCCATAAATTAAAAATTAATAAAATAATTCAATTTCTTAAGTCTGTTACGAAATGTTTTATGAAAATTAACTTGAAATCGTTTTAAAATGTATTATCTTATAAATTATTAATGAAGTTATGTAAAAAGTATTATGATTGACAAAAGTATTATATTAAAGGATGTTTATAATATCATCCTTCAGAGAAGAAATGAGATGGCTGAGGGCTCTTATGTTGCTTCCTTATTTCAGAAGGGATTGGACAGGATGCTTAAAAAGGTATCAGAAGAGGCTGGAGAAGTTATTATAGCAAGTAAAAATAATGTGGATAAAGAAATTATTCATGAAGTGGCTGATCTTTGGTTTCATACCCTTGTAGTATTGGGATATCATAATATATCACCTGATGAAATTTATGATGAGCTCAAGAAAAGGTTCAAATCATGATAGTTAATCCTACTTTGGATAAGGTTATTGAGTTATCAAAAAAATTTAATCTTATTCCAATCTATGTTGAATTACTCGCAGACCTTGAAACTCCCATATCAGCCTTCATGAAAATTAATAAAAGTAAGTATTGCTTTCTTCTGGACTCAGTCGTAGGTGGAGAGAGAATAGCTCGATATTCTTTTATGGGGAATAAACCGTATCTTATTTTTCAGGCAAGACATAATCAATGTATATTAATCAAAAATGGTACTGAGAAAGAATATATAGATACGACTGATCCAATAGAATATCTCAGAAGCCTTATATCCCGTTATAAGCCTTATGAACCACTAGGGCTTCCATCCTTTTATGGTGGTACTGTAGGATATTTTAGTTATGATGCCGTTCGATATATTGAAAGAATCCCGGATAGCAATGTTGATGATCTAGAATTACCTTATCTACACTTCATGTTTACGGATTCTATTGTCATTTTCGACCATGTAGAGAATAAAATCAAAATCGTATATAATTTACATGTGGAAGATAATTACAAAATAAAAGATATAGAAAGGCTTTACAATAAAGGGGTTGAGCATATTCAATCTATAAAACACTTACTTAAAGAGCCAATCAGAAATAATAATTCAAATCATACCTATAATCCTGTTCATTTTACTGCAAATCGTAGTGAAGATGATTTTAAATCTGCTGTGGAAAAGGCTAAAGAGTATATTAAAGCTGGAGATATTTTTCAGGTGCAGATATCACGACGTCTTGAAACTTCTGTTGAGAATATTGATCATTTTAATATATATAGAGCGCTTCGGGCTATAAATCCTTCCCCATATATGTTCTATCTTAAGTTTGATGATATTGAAGTGATTGGATCTTCCCCTGAACTTCTTGTGAGAAAGGAAAAGAAACAAATAATTGTTCGCCCTATAGCTGGAACTAGACGTAGAGGACGGAATCCAGAAGATGAATTGAATATGGAAAACGAACTTCGTACTGATGAAAAGGAAATTGCAGAACATATCATGCTTGTTGACCTTGGACGCAATGATATTGGCAGAGTATGTGAGCATGGTAGTGTTCATATAAGTAAAACAGGTAATAAAGAAAATTTGATGTTCTTCGAAAAATATTCTCACGTTATCCACCTGGTTTCTGAAGTGGAAGGAACACTTAAAGATGGTCTGGATGCATTTGATGCTTTCAGGGCTTCATTTCCTGCAGGTACTCTCACTGGTGCTCCTAAAATACGATCTATGGAGATTATTGAAGAATTAGAACCTGTTAAACGGGGATTGTATGGAGGGGGAGTAGCGTATTTCTCTTTCAATGGAGATATGGATAGTTGTATAGTAATTCGGACCACTGTTATTAAGAATAACATAGCGTATATACAAACGGCAGGGGGTGTAGTCTATGACTCCAAAGCAGAATTAGAGTTTTTAGAAACGCAAAATAAAGCAAGAGCCATGATGAAAGCTATAGAACTGGCTCAGGAAATATAAATATATAAATTACCAATGTGAGGGATGCTATGAAGTACTCAAAAATCGTATTTCTATTTATTATATTTATTTCAACAGTTGTATTTTCTCAATCTCCTACCAATCTTCCCGCCACAGATCTAAAGGCCCTATCACTTGTTGAGAACAAAGAATATTCGAAAGCTGTTGAGTATCTCTCTTCTAATATGTCTAATTTTAAAGACAAAAAGATGATGCAATATCTCCTTGCACGTTCATATGAGAATAACAAGGAATTTGATAAAGCTATCCAGGAGTTTGATGTCTTAATAAAGATACATCCTGATTCACTCTATACTTCCAAATCACGCTATCGAAAAGCTCTTATATATACACATCAAAAAAAGTTTTCTGAGGCTTATAATATATTGAAGGATGGATTAGAAAAAATATTGGATCCCAAACGCCGTCAGGAACTTGCTAAAATATATATTCAATTGGCAGAGAAAATATCCTTTCAGAAGGATCTGGCTAAAAATAATTATCAGCTTGCATTAAAGTATTATCAGAAATCATTAGAAATTGGTTTACTGCCAGAAGACGATTTAAAAACACAATACCGTATAGCTCTATGTTATTACTACTTAAAAGACTATAGCAAATCTAAAGAATTATTTACACAATTAATTAAAAATAATACCCCTTTTCTTAAGAAAGCCCATTTTTATCTTGCCGAAAGTGAAAAGTATCTCGGAGATCTATATAAGAGTAGAACTCACTATTTTAAAGTCCTTAATATTAAGAGTAATCAAACTAAAGAAGAGGATCTATCGCCACAAGCCCTTTATCATCTAGGGCAGACCTATTGTCACCCCTATCCTAGATCAGAAGAACAACTTGAATTGGGTGTTAAATATTGGTCAATACTGATCAATAAATACCCTCAACATAAATTAGCTCCTCAATCTGCTTATTATATTGGTTTAAGTTACCTTAACTTTCCAAAACTTCATAACCAGGCAATTAAAGCACTTCTTAGTTTTATAGAAAAGTATCCTGGAGATGATAACGCTCCGATAGCTCTTGAAAATGTTGGTTCCATTTATCTTTATAAAAATGAATTTGATACCAGTATTGATTATTATAATAAATTCATCAAATTATACTCAAATCATAAGCTATGGCAAAAAGTACATCAAAATATCATTAATGCCAAGTATCGTAAAGGATATTACTATTTTAACCAAAAGAAATATAAGTTAGCACAGGAAGTTTTAAATGAATTTCTTAAAGAATATCCCATACACCACTATAATCCACAGATGATGTATACCTTGGGTGAAATATCCTTTATTGAAAAGAAATGGGATGAAGCGATAGATCGATGGGAAAAGCTCCACAGCAAATATCCACATCATGTTATTTCTCATAAAGGGCTCTATTCAATTGCTGGTATATATATTGACAAAAAAAATCAATTTGATAAAGGGATTGAATATCTTAAGAAAGTTCGGTATAACCCTTGGTATAATTTAGCCCAAACCTATTTAAAGCAGTTGGAGGAGAAATCGCTATCAATTCAGGTTAAAAAATTATTCCTATCGGCAGATAAACCTTCAATACCTATCAAAACACGAAACATAATGGAATTCAAGGTGAATATATATCAACTTGACCTTCAGGAATACTTTATAAGAAATCATAGTCTTAAAAATATCGAAAAACTAGATATTTTACTGATTAAACCCGATAAAACCTACAGTCACACAATAAAGAGTTATCAGAAGTATAAATTATTTTCTGAAGATCTTACTCTCAATATCCCAAATCAGGGCGCCTACGTAGTATCTATATCAAGTGACACATTAAAATCAACGACACTTCTTTTAAAATCTGATCTGGGTCTTATTGTACAAGGGAATAAGAGTGAATTATTAATTCATACCAAGAATATCCGAAATGAAACCCCTGAAGGAAATGTAAAGATCTATGTTTCCAATGGCAAGGGATTATTATTAGAGGGTGAAACAGATAATAGTGGTATATTTAAACATCGATATACGAAGCAGGAAAGATTACAAGATATGAATAATCTTGTAGTCCTTGTTGAGAAGAAAGGAAATTATGCTGGAACCGAATTAAATACAGGTTCATCCAGTTCTTTTAACGATAAAAAATATATTGGTTATATTTACAGTGATAAACCAGTATACAAACCGGGTGATATATTTTCCTATAAAGGAATTTTAAGATATCAATCCAATGGAATATTATCCCAATTACATGAAAAGGATTATCTTGTCCAGTTTATCTCTCCTAGTGGAGAAAAATTATATGAGAAGACATTAACCCAATCTCCTTTCGGTACATTAGACGGAACATTTCAACTCCCAAGAACTTTATCCGATGGATGGGGTAAACTAAAGATTCAATCTTTGGATCAGAAATCAGCATCTTTTGAAAAACAGTTTGAGATTAGAAATTATACCAAAATCGAAAAAGAAATCCTCTTCAAAAGTGATAAATCAGTTTATTATCCAAGGGATGATATCAAATTGACTATAATAGGAAAGCACTTATTTGGTCTCCCAGCTGCCAGAAAAATGGTTTTTTATAAAATAGAAAATGAAAATTATAATTCCAAACGTCTAAATAGCAAAGGAATATTGGAAATTAAAATACCCACAGTAAAGTATGGTAATAAAAATGGTATTAAAGTGGATGCCTATTTAGAAGGGGGCGATAAAGTTTTTTCAAAGTGGATACCCATTGTCATAAAAGATTTTTCCATCAATCTAAATGCAAAATACAGTCTATACCTCCAGGATGAGAAGGCTCAAATTAATATATCCACGAAGGATTTTTTTGGAAAGGGCGTTTCAAAGAAACTATCAGCTGAATTATTCCTTCTGAAAGATGATAAGGAAATTAAAATTGCAACAAAATCTATAGAAACAGATAGTAAGGGTCAAGCTGATATAGATTTCTCTTTTAAAGAAGGCGGAAGATATCTTGTGAATGTAGAGGGGAAGGGTCAGAATAAAATCACTGTTCGGCAAGCTATACAATTCTATGTTATAAGAAAAGATGACAAACAAAAACTCTTTATTATCACTGAAAATAAATCTTATAAAATTGGTGAGACCACAGATATCACGATATATTCCATAAAACAATCAGGAAATGCTCTTCTAACAATCATTGGTGAAAATATCCTGGATCACCGTTATATCCAGATTAAAAATGGCAAGAATACTATTCCACTATCCATTAATGAGAAACTTATTCCAAACTTTCAACTCCGTGTAACTCTTATTAAACCAGACAATGTTTACTCAACAGAAAAAGAACTCCACGTAGAAGCTGGGGTACAAATTGATATAAAGACAAACAAAGAGGTCTACCAACCAGGAGAAACCCTTAAGATTGATTTAACAACAAAAGATACAAATGGGAAGTCCATCTCTACGGAGTCTTCCGTGGTTCTCGTAGACGAAGGGGTTTTACTCCTCACAGGAACTCGTCTGAAAGATATTAAACGATATTTCTATCAACAAAAATCTTTTCCTAATCATACAATGAATGGCTCTACTCCATATAATTATATCAGCATCACAGAAAAACAAAATCAAACGATTGTCAAAACCTTATTAGAAGAATCAAACAGAGCTGCTTCTGAGGCTAAAAGACCAAGACAGGAAGCCTTAGAATACCGTAGAAAATATATGAAACGTTATTACCGTAATGGAAGAGGTGGTGATACTGCAGATGAAGATTTATCAGCTGCATCCAAAGGATTTTCTGAAAACGGTGTAGTAAAGCAAGACACTCCTAGAGGAACTGAACCGAATGTATCTAAAGATAAATTTGGGATTACGCAAGGAGGATTAACACTAAAATCACAAATATCCAAAGTCCGGGAACTCTTCCCAGACACTGCCTATTTTAATCCCCGTGTCACAACAGATTCTGATGGCACTAAATCTCTTGAAATCCAATTACCCAACACACACAACCGCTGGCACATCATCGTTATTTCGAATACAAAGGGATCCCAATTCGGTATGTCTGAGAAAACCATTTCAGTCCGTAAAGATTTCGTCATCCACATGGAAACCCCTGTATCCCTTACAGAAGGAGATCAATTCACCATCGATGGAAGTCTCATCAATGCGACTAAAGATCAGAAGAATGGAACTCTCAAGTTAAATGTCAATAATACTGATAAATCTATCAACTACTCTATAGCTTCTAATGACAATCTCTCCTTCCAGTCTAATAAATCCACTGCTGGAAGTCAGGACTTAAGTATTCAGGGATCCACACCCGAAGATAGTGAGAAAAGAACAATCCCTGTTACACCCTGGGGAACAAAGGTCTATAAGGGGGTCACAGGTTCAACAGAAAGTACGAAGACAGAATGGATACCCTTGGATAACCTATCAGCAAAGAATATCAAATTTAATTTAAAGCTCTATTCAGGATTCAATCAAGCCTTATTTACTATCAATGATATCTTGAGCCTCTCCAATTACCTGTTTATAAATCAGGTAGCGAGCCATCTTATTTCTAAAATATCGTTATTCCAGTACCTCAATGCTTATGATAAGGACAAGGAAGGAGAAATATTAAGAATCAAACAGGAAATTCAGGATAAAATAACCTTCTTATCTTCTTCCAAAAATAGACATGGATCATGGAACTGGATATATCGACGAGGAGAACAGAATGTTTTAATTTCAGCCTATACATATTACGCTCTGTCCCTGGCAAAATCCAATGGATTCAAAGTAAGTGATAAAGTGTTAATGAATAGTCAGTCCTATCTCCTTCAATCCTTTTCAAGATTATCCAATCAGGATTATGAAACTAAAATATTTATCTTGTGGGCACTTTCACAAAACAAGAAGGCAAATTATTCCTATGTCAACAGAATCTATAGAAACCGTGGACAACTCAGTCTAAAAGGACTCAATTTCTTAGCTCTCACTCTTCACAACATGAATCGAAAGGGAGAGGCAGAACATATGCTTTCTCTTATAGAAAATAAGGTTAGAAGTAATAACTGGAATAGTTCAGAAAAGGAGAATAAAGCTTATTATCTTGACTTCCTTAGTTCTAAAAATGAAGTCATCGCACTCTCAGTTTTATCTCTTTTAACTGTCCAACGATACACTCTCAAAGCCAAGCCATTGATGATTAAACTTCTATCAACCATTTCAAACAGACATCTCATCACTCAGGAACTCTTTGCTATCTTTTCACAATCCATTGTAAAATATCTCGTCCATCAAAAGCCCTTGGATACACAATATAATCTTGTCGTCAAATGGAATGATGAGGTCATCCTGAATAAAACCATCACTGGTATCCAACCAACCCTTCACATCCCTATTATCAAGAATATTATCGATAAAAATAAACTGGAAATAAATGTGAATGGACGGGGCGAAGTCTTCTATTCAGGTAATTTAAGTTATTTCAAACCAGGGGTCATCCTTGAAAATATTAAAAAATACGGTGTTCTAACAAAATTCATGAGATATCCCAATTATAAATTAGGTGGAACTGATTTCAATTCAGGATATTCGACAATTCAAGCAGACTCCTATCAATATAAACAGAATTTAATTAAAGATATATCCAGAAATACTCTCTTCCCAGTAACCTTAAAATTATATCTCAATTCAACCCGACCAGAGCGGTTTTTCATCATCGAGGACTACATTCCGGCAGGTTGTACACTGGTACAGAACTCCGTTACTGGAAATGTCCAATACTATAAACAGAATAAGAATAAATTAACATTCTATATAAATCGTAAATACAAAAATCACAGATATGTATATGTTAATTACTCCCTGATATCCCGATTTGAGGGGAATTACAGAACATTACCTCCACAAGCCTATCCAATCCATGATCGGGAAAAAGTCATAACTGGAAAAATAACTCAACTTAACATTAATAACGAAAATTATAACACATTCATCACCTACACATTTTCACCAGATGAACTATACCATATAGGGAAATACTACTTTGACAATTCAGATTATGAAAAGAGTGAACAATATCTCACAAAAATATTTAGTGAATATACCCTCCGTGATCAATATTATAAAGAAGCCTGCAGGATGTTCGTATATATTTATCTGAAGAAAAAAGATCACCAAAATGTGGTTAAATATTTTGAGTTTCTAAAAGAACGATATCCTGAACTTACAATCCCGTTTAAAGAAGTCATCCAAATCGCTGAAAGTTATGGCATCATCGGGGAATATGAAAGAGCAATTCAAGTACTAAACGGTATCTTAAGAGGATATTACCTCCAGGAGGTTGCTCTATCAGGACTTCTCAATGAGCTCAACCAGATTGAACAGTCTCAAAAACTCTCAAATCGATTATACTTTGAATATCCTGATGACCCAGTGATTTTGAAAACATATTATACCTTCGGTCAGTCAAATTACTTACGGTATACAGAATTAATTGAAAAGAAGGTCCCGTTAAATAATCTCAACCCGGAAACCTTCTATAAAATCTCTAAAGAAATATTCCAAAACTATTTAGTATTTCATCCAGAGGACTACATATCAGACGAAGTCAGTTTCACACTATTAAATCTTCAATTAGATCACTCAGATTATGAAAGCACAATTCGTAACGCCTTGGTATATACAAACCGATTTCCAAAAAGTCGTTTCTTAGATGGGTATAAATACATTGCTGCCCATGCTTTGTTCAGAAAAGGTGATTATCGTATAGCCCAGAAATTAAGTAAGTCTGTAGCTTATGACAAGTTTCCAGGAACAGAAGGTCAAATGCGATACAGTGACAACAGAAACTTCGCTATACTGATGCTTGCAAAGATATTCCATTTTAATAAAGATTTTAAACGAGCCCTGGATGAATATGAAAAGATCTCAGATAACTTTGTCGAAGCCAAACGAAGTATTGAATTCATCAAACAACGAAAGATACAATTAAAAGAAGTCACTCAAATTAAACAAAATGAAGAAAACACAATTGAACTTACTTACAAGGGTCTTAATTCAGTCCAGTTAAAATTATACAAAGTTAACTTCACTATCCTCTGTCTCAAAGAAAAAGATCTGACAACCATCACAAGTATTAATTTATCAGGTATAAAACCTTTCTTTGAAAAGCATTATAATCTCTCCAAAGAGATTCCCTATGTTCCTCAGAAAAAGCGTATTCAATTACCGATAAAGGATATTGGAGCCTATCTTCTTGTGTTTAAATCAAAAGATATTCAGGGATCAGGGATTATTTTAAAGAGTAATCTATCCTTTGATGCGATAGAGAAATCAGAATCGGGCCGTATCCGGGTCACAGTACTGGATGAAAAAAATGATTTCGTCAAAAGTGTGAATATCAAGTTTATTGGGACAGGAGAGAATGATTATCGCTCTTCTAAAACTGATTTGAGAGGGGTGTCTGAAACAGAAAACTTCCCTACCCTATCACTTGTAGTAGGTGAAAAAAATGGTCACTACTGTTTCTATCGTAGTCAGAGAGTTAAAAATCGTGATGAGAAAAAAGAGGAACCAACTACAGGTGATTCTAAAGCCTCACAGGAACAGGATTCTCTTTACAACATCCGTAGTCGTCGCTCTGGGATACAGCAAAAAAACAAAGCTTATTATAAAAATCAAATGAATGAAAATGAAGATATCCAGGGCGTTAAAATTCAAAATATGAAGTAAATATCTATCTTTACTTATAATTTAAACAAAATTTTGTATTTGATTATACTTTTCTAAGTTAATAAATATTATATAGTTCTATATGATGGAATAAAAAGTTCCTCAATATTTATTTCCTATTTTATAAATGGCAACATATCGATAAGCAATCGGAACTGAAATTTTTGATTCCGATACTCTTTCGTTTCATGGGTAGTGTGTTGTATCAATATGTAATATATTACAATAGATAATTAAATTAATTTGTAATATTTATTTATTATACTCAATTTTATTGACTATTTAATTTTTTAAAATTGAAGTTAAATGATAGATGATTTCAAAAAAAAATTATATTTTAAACCAGCTTTTGCGGATGGCATAGATGTACCACTTTAAGTAATGGGGTAACCATGAAATAAGTTTAAATCGAGACTGTCCTTCTGTTCTGTCAAACCAGGTTGTCGGCACTTCAGAGACTTTATAACCCATAAAATGAGATTTAATAACAATTTCAAGCCCCAGTTCAAAACCACCTGTACTTTCTATGGTGATGCTATCTAAAACTTTTTTTGAATATAATTTAAAACTATTGGTTGCATCTTGGGTAGGAAGAGATGTGAGATAATAAAGACTTTTTCCAGCCCATTTTGACATTAATGTCTTCAGAAATGGACCACCAATCTGTTTACCTCCCGGCATATAACGTGAACCACAAACGACGTGGGCAGAAACTTTCTGAGCACATTCCACCATATCGTTGATAACTTTCGGTGAATCAGATAAGTCAGCCATCGTCACAACAACATATTCACTTTCTGCTGACAATAGACCTGTCTTAATAGCATTAAGTGCCCCTCTACCAAAAATATTTTTCACTAAGCGAACAGGGATATTCATTTCCTTCTGGACTTCTTTCACAATAGGAATAGTATTATCTTCATCAAAATCATAGACGATATGAATAATATACGGAATATGGACTTCGTCTTTTATCTTTTCAAGAGCAGATTTTATATTATCTTTTTCATTATAAACAGGAATGACAATAGTAACCAGAGGATTCATCAAATCCCACCCAGGCGAATTTCCTCTTGAATCCAAGGAATAATTTCATCCAAAGCCAGCTCAAGAGATGTAGTGGCTTCAAAATTGAGTATTTTTTTAGCCTTGGACACATCTGGGACGCGTTTTTGGACGTCATATAAAAAGGGTTTGTCGCTAACATATCGAAACGGCTTATCCTTATTTATTTTCTTCCAGATAATTTCTGCTAATTCTAGAACAGATGTAGTCCTATCAATTGAGATATTAAAATCCTCATTTAGAGCCTTCTCACTCTCCATTGCAACACGAATTCCCTTTGCTAAATCGCCACCATAGGTATAATGTCTCATTTGGTTTCCGTTTCCAAGGATATGAAGGGGATCTTGTCCTTTTAACACTTTTTGTATCAAATCAGGAACAACATGAGACATTGCCAATTTTATATTCCCAGACTTCACTTCCTTATCCACTTTAGCCCTTTTTTCACCAATACCGATACAATTGAAAGGAC
The DNA here is from genome assembly GCA_002450905.1 of Spirochaetia bacterium UBA6919. Classification (GTDB taxonomy): domain Bacteria; phylum Spirochaetota; class UBA6919; order UBA6919; family UBA6919; genus UBA6919. The sequence goes on along the minus strand of DKAT01000028.1, from coordinate 12,043 downwards.
GAATGATCGTATAGGGTAATTTATACTGCTCCCAAGCACCTTTAGCAAAATATTCACAAGCCAGTTTCTGAAAGCCATAAGTTGACAAAGGGGGTGGACATTTCAACTCTTCCCCTTCCGGTGTGGGATAATTAGTCGTATTCTCAAAAACCATTGATGAGGATAGTACAGTAATTTTCTTGAGTTTCTTATTTTGGTGAGCCCAAATGGCAGAATCAAACTCTGCAGCAATAATTCGTTCATTTTCTGCTATCAAATCATAGGCTAGTTCATGAAAAAGAGATATTCCTCCGATGATAGCTGCTCCTGCTATTAAATGATCACAATCCACTAATAATTTCTTGAGTAATTCAATATCTTTGGCATCCCCTTCAATAAATTGATACCTGGGGTGATTATCATAACTTTTCTCTATTTCTCCATATTTAAAATAATTATCAATACCTATGACTTCATAATTATGTTCTAAAAGTTCTTCAATAAGATAACCTGCAACAAATCCTTTAGCACCTGTTACTAATACTTTCATTTGTTATTCCTTGTAAATTATTTATGAGATATGTTTAATCGGTAAAGATAATAAGTTCTAATCAATTTACCAAACACAAAAACCTTTTCTTTGTGTAAATAATTTTTAGGTGGGTTTCCTTCAGTAGATATCATATACTTCTTAATATCTTTTCTATAGGGTAAAAAATGATGAATAGCATGATAATAACCCTTTCCTGTTTGAGTTTCTTTTAATATCCCTTTGGTTTTCACCCATTGAGCCATATTTTCTTCAGCGATAGCTTGTGAACTTTGAAAATTCACACCAGCGAATGTTAATGCAGTAAAAATAATAACATTAGTCCAGCCAATTAACTTTGTCCATTGGGGTATTCGTTTACCAAGATAAAATATTATAAAATAGCTTATAATTGGAAATATAAATAATAAATAACGTTGAGCAGGTCTTGAGAGACTTAAAATAATTATAAACGGCAAAATAAAATAGAGTACAAATAATCCAAAGGAGTTTTTTTCCTGGATGGATTTATGAATTAAGAATATAACTATAATTATAGATAAGAGAAAGAAACTTGTTTTGATTAATGTTGATAATGATTTTCCGAGGATTGTATCAAAATATGCTCCAAAATCCATCTCACCCCCATGAAATGAATAGAAAAATGACCACAATATATACCCGAGAAGGAAAATAGTAGCTATAGATGTTAATATGACAATTCTTTTAGATTGATATTTCTTAATATAATATATACCAATCAGTATACCTAAAAATCCCATCATAATTGAAAAATAACTTAAATAACTCACTAAATTAGCAAGGGAATCATTTAAAACTAATCCATGAAACCTCTTAAAATGTTCAGGAACTATCCAAATATTAAAATATCGCTTTAATAGGTATAAATATATTACTATTATAATTAATGGTATAACAATATAAAATAGTGAATTAATATAGTTCTTTTTATTCCAGATTATTTTACCATTTGATTCGGAGTAAATAATATACAAATATCCCAGTCCAAGAATTGCTGCGTGATATTTATTAATAATTGCTATTCCAAATATTATTCCAGCAATTATGTGTACAAACATCCTTCCTTCAGCTAAATAACAAATTAATAGTGAAACAGTAATTAATCCTACCGGGAGAATATCATTGGATGCCTGTCCACTGTATATCCAGAAAAGAGGATTTGTCATAACAAACGATATCCATAAAATGATCCATTTGTTATTATTATCATCTTTATTTGATTTGAGATAATAAATTATACCCGAAAGTAATACTAAAAATCCTCCAATTATTGATGGGATTCGAGAGGCCCAGAACGATATACTAAAAATACTCAGGAATACAGAAATAATATAGGAATGAGTTACAGGATTTGCTTGCCATTGAAAATAGTATTCTATTCCAAATTGATAATCTATATTGATAAAGTATTTAGAGGCTTCAACAAAAACGTGTTCTGTGTTCACCCATGGGGTATTAATATAAATTAAATGACCTATAAAATAAGTTAAAATAATAATTAACAGAGCTATATAAAAGATTTTTTTATATATTAAATTAAATTTCATCAGAAAGTATCCATAGATTAATCCAGTTTGTCAATAATATGGAATTATCATTATAAATGTTTCTACTTAAAAGGAAAAATGCTATCTATATTTATTTTAATCTCTTTTATACACAAGAAAATTACTTTTTAATTATCATAATTCCAGAGAAATACCAACTAATCTTAACGATTAATTTATTAAATTGATATTTATTAATGATTATGGAGATGATGATCATCCTTTGATATTTTTTTATCTTTCTTAGTGTTATCTATTTTAAAATCAGTTGTTTTTTTATTTAAATTATTATAAGTATATTCAGCTACTTGAAAAACCCTGTCTTCACCTACTTTTTTCGCATATACTTTATTTTTAATTTTATTTAATATTATGTTAATTGTTTGATTTGTTGTGTTTAATGTTAAATCCAGTTTTCTTTCCCCTTCAAATGATATCTTTTTAATTTGCTCTGAATCTTCAATAAAATCATCCGCTTTCAAGTTTAATAGATCGTTGACATATCCCAGAGTCTTTTGAAAGTCAGTTTCTTTCTTATCCATAGTTTCAACGATCCATTGCTTATTTTCCTTTTTTAGTACAAATTGTTTATTTTCGATCTTAGTTAAATCATCTTCCTTCAATTTCAAAAAATCCTTGTCCCTAAGTTCTTTAACACCCTTATCCACCCCTGTTTTACTAAAAAACGCTTGGTGTATATTATATATTCTTTTATCATCATTTAACTTGCAATAATAAGAAACCCCATCGGGGGCTTGATTTCCTTTAAAAATAATTATCTTCTTTCCATCTTTCAAAACCATTTCATAAGATATCTTCGGATCATCCAAACCATATTTCTTGAGATTATCATCAGAATAATCATTATTCGATTTGAGATTAATAATTTGTGTAAGAAGCATAGTAAAACTATCATGATCAATATCTAATTTTCTTGGCTGATCTATATTCCATACACCTTTATCATTCTTTACGAGGATTATGGGTTTTTTTGAGTTATTTAGTATAACTTTAACTACATCATCCTTTTTTATAGAAAAAAGTTTTTTTTCAGTTAATTGCTTCTTTGAATCTTTATCAGTTTTAGATTTCGGTAAAAGTATAATTGTTAATATAAGAGAAGCTAAGATAATCCCAGCAATACCTAATTTAATTAAATCTTTTTTCATATAAAACTCCCGATTTTGGTATTTATTTTTTGATTGAATATCAATTAAAATATCATATCATTTTTTCGATAAATCAAAATAATAACGAAATACTTTCAAATGACAAGATTTTTTTATTGAAATCAATTTTTTTGAAAATTATTATCCCAAAACTTTTTAACATATTGAAAATCCCTTGGCGATTATTTGATTGTTTATTATTTTCTTAATAATATTTAATCACACAAGAATTGAATCTCAGGAGCACATCACATGTCATGGTATGTACCACAAGTTTTTGAACAATCTAGCAGGGGAGAGCGTTTTTATGATATTTACTCACGATTACTTAAAGATAGAATTATTTTTATCCAGTCTGGAATCGATGATTTCGTAGCGAATGTCGTTGTGGGTCAGTTATTATTTTTGGAAGCGGATGATCCCGAAAAAGATATTTTTCTCTATATCAACTCACCAGGGGGATCTGTCACAGCAGGTCTTGCCATTTATGATACTATCCAATATGTCAAGCCAGATGTCCAAACCATTTGTATAGGACAGGCTGCCAGCATGGGAGCGGTATTACTTGCAGCAGGAACTAAGGGAAAACGATTCTCTCTCCCCCATTCCCGTATTATCATCCATCAACCACTGGGTGGAGCCACCGGTCAGGCAACTGATATAGAAATTCAAGCGAATGAATTGATCCGCATCCGTGATCTTATCAATGGTATCCTGGTTAAACACACAGGAAAGCCAATTGATACAATAAAGAAGGATACAGATAGAGATTTTTTCATGACTGCACATGAAGCGAAGGAATATGGCATTATAGATGCTGTGTTTGATAGAAATATTCAAGATAAGGAATTAAAAAGATGAAGAAAGGAAAGGATTCAGGTGCCCATCTGATGAATTGTTCATTTTGTGGAAAGAGTCAGGACGAAGTAAAAAAATTAGTTGCCGGTCCAGGTGTATTTATTTGCGACGAGTGTATTGAAACGTGCAATGATATTATTCTTGAAGATCACTCATATACTAAACAAAAGTATGAGCCGCCTAAAAAAGAACCTATTAAGCCGAAAGAAATAAAAAATCTTCTTGATAATTACGTAATACTCCAAGAAGATGCTAAAAAAGCATTGTCTGTTGCTGTCTATAATCATTACAAAAGAATTTATCACAATAGATTAAATAATAACAAGAAATACGACACCGATTCAATTGAAATTGAGAAAAGCAATATCTTGATGATTGGAAACACAGGTACAGGAAAGACTCTTCTAGCAAGGACCTTAGCCCGAATACTAGATGTCCCTTTCGCCATGGTGGATGCGACAACTCTCACTGAAGCAGGATATGTTGGTGAAGATGTTGAAAATATTTTATTAAAACTTATTCAAAATTCACCGGGAGATGAGAAAACATCCATTGAGAAAGCACAAATTGGCATTATATACATTGATGAAATTGATAAAATCAGTAGAAAGAGTGAAAATCCCTCTATCACACGGGATGTGTCGGGTGAAGGTGTCCAGCAAGCACTATTAAAGATTATCGAAGGGACTGTTGCATCTGTACCTCCTCATGGGGGAAGAAAACATCCACATCAAGAACTTCTAAAGATTGATACTAAGGATATTTTATTTATATGTGGTGGTGCTTTCGTTGGTTTGGATAAGATCATAGAACACCGGGTTGGTAAAAAAAGTCTTGGATTTGGCACAACCAAAACAAGCAAACTTAAAGATGATCTTGATTACAAAAATATCTTGTCGCAAGCAATACCCGAAGATCTTGTAAAATATGGACTTATCCCCGAGTTTGTTGGAAGACTGCCAATTGTAGCTGTATTGGATGAACTCAATAAAGAAGCCCTTATCAGAATCCTGACTGAACCAGCTAATTCATTAATTAAACAATACCAAAAGATTTTTGAAATGGATAATGTTGAATTAATTTTCCTTGATGAAGCTCTGGAACTAATAGCTGAACTAGCACTCAAACAAAAAACTGGTGCCAGAGGACTTCGTTTCATTATGGAAGATATCATGATTAATTTGATGTATGAAGTCCCCTCTATGAAAAATATCAATCAAATCGTGATTTCAAAAGGTGTTGTAGAAAAAAAAGAAGATCCATTAGTTCTGTTGAAAGAGAAATTTGCCTGATTGATTTCTAATCAAACTATTGTAGATAATTTTCTGACTTCATATAATTAATAAAAGAATTTTAATACCCCAATTATTTTATACCACATAATACATTATCATATTTATAATATCTCTATTTTTAATTTGATACTAACATATTGTTTAAGCTTAGTTATAATTTATAATCAGAAAAATGATTTTTATCTTGTTATCAAAGATATTTATACGTTTGTGAATAATGGTATAAAGAAAATAACAAATCGTGTCCGAAAATATGAAGTGTCTATTTTACATTAAAATAATTTGTATAGGAGATATTTATGAACAAGATGTTATACATGATTATGAGTGTTGCCGTTACTCTATTTATTTGTTCATCTATTTTTTATAGTTTTCAATTAGAATCATCTCAGGCAAATATCATAACTGTAAAAGGATCTGATTCTATGGTGATTCTAGGTCAGAAATGGGCTGAAGAATATATGAAAAAAAATAGAGATGCTATACAGGTAACCGGGGGTGGTAGTGGGATTGGTATTGCAACTCTCATTAATGATCAAACTCATCTTGCAAATACTAGTCGTCCTATCAATAAGAGGGAACTCAGAAGAATATCATATCAAGGTAGCAAACTTATTGAAATTAAAACAGCTATCGATGCCCTTTTTGTATATGTAAATATAAATAATCGTGTAGAGAGTATATCTTTTAGTCAATTGAATTCTATTTACAGAAGAAAAATTGTAAACTGGAAACAGGTGGGTGGTAATAATATGTCAATCACAGTTTATGGACGTGAAAATACTTCTAGTACATATGAATTTTTTAAAGATCATATTCTTAATAAAAAAGATTTTGCACAATCTGTTCAGACTCTTCCAGGAAAAGCAGCAATTGTAAATGCTGTTTCAAAAGATGTTACAGGAATTGGATATGGTGGAAAGGCTTATGCAGAGGGAGCAAAAGTTCTTGCTATTAAAAAAGATGATAATTCCAATCCTTATCGACCCTCTGATGAAAATATTCACTCAACGAAGTATCCCTTAACAAGATATCTCTATATCTACACCACGGATGATAATCTTAAAAAATATCCGGAAATTAAAAAGTATATAAAATGGATATTAAGTTCCGAAGGTAAAAAAATTGTTAGAAGAGTGGTCTATTATCCATTGCGAAAATGAATTATTTAAAGGTAATTCTAGTTATTTTTTTGGAATAAATATCACAGAGGAAAATACCGGATGTATATGTGCTGATGAGTGCCTGACGGTCATTTAATAGATAAGGTATATCTGGCTATGAGATTTTTTCCAGGATGGGTTGAGACGTATCCGTTTTTTATTGTTGTAGTGATATTTTACAAGTCCCAGGCGATCTGTTAAAACAAATGGGGTATTTTGACTATTGAAATCGATGGAGGATATGGGGGTTGGATCTAAATTACAATTAATATTTTTATGTATAAGCTTTTCTCTAGTATCTAAAGTACTTATATCGCTGATGTGTATAACATTTAATTTTATAGTAGTCCATTTACTGTCAATATAATAATTGAATCGATTCCTTGAAATTAATACTATTTGGACACTTCTTGTATCAAATTTGGGGTTCACTCCAATGAAGGTACTTGGGGCAGATTTAGGATAATAACTAAATTAACTCAAAATATCAATTAAATTCCCTTTGCCGATTTCCTCTTGTTGTGACGACTCTTCTTTCTCTTCTTTCTGGTATTTATTAATTAAGTGGATATCCTTTGGTTTTTTTCGTTCGTCGTGTGGATCTAAGTAACTTTCCTGGTGTTCGCTGACATCTTCTGGTAAGTCCAATACTTTGTGATCGACTGCCCAAGCCCGCTGTTCGTATTCTGCACCATGAAGTATTTGTTCTTTTCTGGGAGCGTTGTATAATTTAAGATAAGCACTCCCTGCGTGATCCATTTGACTTAAAACAACTTGCATATCCAGAGGTTTTATTGACATATCCCGCCTCATACGATATATTTGAGATGTATAAAAATGTTTTTATAGAAAATTAACATCTCTCTATCTTTAAAGATAATATATTTATCGGCAAAAAAAAAATATAAATCAAGAAATACTTAATCACATGCCAGTTGACATTAAAAGTATAACGTGTTATTTTAATGGGGATTTGATTTAGAATATTACCATATATAATTTAATTGAATAGTCTTAAAAATAGGTAAAGATATGATTTATGTAGAGAACCTTGTTAAGAATTATAACTCCTTCGAAGTATTAAAGAATATTTCATTGAAGATTGATAAAGGTGAAATAATTGGTTTATTGGGTCCAAATGGTGCAGGGAAAACCACTCTCATGAGAATATTGACTGGGTATATGCCTGCAACGGATGGTACGACGATTATCAATGATCTGAATATTAAAGAAAATCTCAATGACATTAAAAAGATTATTGGATACCTTCCTGAGAACTGCCCACTATATCCTGAGCTTACTGTATCAGATTTTCTGACATCTATGGCAAGATTAAATGGTGTTCCCAGTAAGAAAATTAAAGAAAGAATAGATTATGTCCTTGAATCAGTAAAAATTACAGATAAGAGAAATAAAATTATTGCGACCCTGTCGAAAGGATATAAACAACGGGTTGGACTTGCCCAGAGCCTTATTCATGATCCCCTTATTCTTATACTCGATGAACCTACAGTAGGGCTTGATCCAGTTCAGGTGGTAGAAATTCGTAATCTGATAAAAAATCTTAAGGGCGATAGAACTGTTATTCTAAGTTCTCACATATTATCCGAAGTTAGTCAGACCTGTGAAAGGATCATTATTATATCCAATGGGAATATCGTTGCCCAGGGAACTGAAGAAGATCTTTTGAAGACACTTTCCAGTACTAATAAAATCCATATACAAGTTAAAGAACGTTCTGATGAAGCTATGGAGTTCTTACAGTCACTTGATGATGTTCAGAATATAACAATCGATATAAATCACATGATCCAGTTGGAAATGAAAGTAGATACAGATTCTAGATCTAAAATAGCTAAGCAATTAATAGATAAAAACTTTGATCTCCTTGAGTTACGGGGAGAAAAAATGACCCTTGAAGAAATATTTATCAATCTCACACAGCAATCCTAAGGAGTAATTACTTTGAAAGCCGTATATGTATTATTCTTAAAAGAAATGAGATCTTATTTTGTCTCTCCTGTAGCCTATGTCGTTGGATTTATTTTTATAATTCTCAGCGGATTTTTCTTCTTGCAATTTTTGGGAGGAGATTTCAGGAGACTTCCATCCGCAGAAGTTGGTCATTTATTAAGAAATTTCCTAATTATTATATTGTTTACTTGTCCTATCCTGACTATTAAATTATTCTCCGAAGAGAAACGGAGTGGGACAATGGAACTCCTTTTAACATCCCCCATCACTCCATTTCAAATTGTTCTTGGTAAATATTTATCAGCCTTAGCCCTATATGCCATCCTTCTGTTATTCACATTAAGTTATGTTGTCTTAATGAAGATATATAGCCCATTAGGACCTGATTATGGTGTAATGTTTACTTCCTACACAGGTATTTTTTTACTAGGTGCAAGTCTCATCGCTATTGGAGTTGTCACTTCCGCTATTACTCAAAGTCAAATTACTGCAGCTATAGCTGGTTTTGGGGTGTCACTATTTTTCTTCTTATCACAAATCTTTGCTGGACAATCGGACACGTCTTTTTATAGTAAAATACTTAAAGAAGTATCTCTCTTAAATCATTATATTGATTTTGATAAAGGTGTTTTTAATTCCCAGCATATTGTATACTATTTATTATGGATTATATTTGCAATCACCATTGCTACTGTAATTATTAATAAAGAACGTATTCAGAAGAATATAATTAGCTTATCAACAACCCTCATCACCTTTGCTATCATAATTTCTGCATATATCGTAGTTAAAAATTATCTGACCTACACAAAAGATATGACCGATGATAAGCTGTTCAGACTCTCTCCATGGTCAGAAAAGATCGTTGATAGTATAAAATCTCCTATTCAGCTTACTATTTGGATGAAAGAAGATCAGATGAGTAATGTGGATCCTCAAACTTCGGTACCGACCCTCCTCCGATTCTATACCCAGAGAACAAATAAAATAAACATACGTTATATGGATCCCAATAAACATCCTGATATCTATGCTAATTATAAATTAATACCACAACGTGATATTGGTGCTATAGTTATAAAAAAAATGGTATTTCCAAAATCGATTCCTGCTCCTCAATTTGAACAACTCATCTTGAGCCGGTTGAAAGATAAATCTCAACAGTCAATTATACAATCCGCTTATTTAAAGCAGTCGGATAATTATTTACTGAACAAAGATTATATAGATAATGCAACTAAACAAGCTCAACTCGATCTCCTTTTCGATACGATTGGATTTAAATACACTCAACACATAAAATTAACGTTAAGAGACCTTTATGAGGGGAATGATTTCCAGGGTGAATCAAAAATATCAGGTGCTATAAATAATTTGGAGGGGGCTAAAAAACAAGTTCTCTATGTGACAGAAGGACATGGTGAGAAGATTCTGGAACAGCACTTTGAACAAATAAAAAATACTCTTCACCTTGAAAATTATATTATCAGGAAAGCAGATTTAAGTAAAGAAATCCCATCGGATTGTAATATGATTCTCATCCTGGCTCCCACTGAGAATTTCCTGCAAGATGAATCCAGGCACCTTGTTAATTATCTAAATCGTGGTGGAAATTTCTTTATACTTCTTGAACCATCTTTCGAAATACCCAATAAGGATCAGAAGAAAATTGATCTTGGATTAAAAGATTTATTAGATAGTCTTCAAATTAAGGTGGATGATAGCTTTATTTATGATCCAGCCAACATCAAAGGATTTAATATTATATCCAATCAAGGTATTATGACACTTAAAGTACACAAACTTGAATATGGATATCATGATATTGTAAATGATTTATCCAAAGGAAATATTGTAACTTATCTCCGGGGAATCCGTCCATTATTTTATGATACATCCAAATTACCAAAGTATATCACTATCACGCCATTTCTAAAGACCAGTCCACAAGCTTGGGCAAGTAAATCAGGCAAAACAGATCAGGGAGATGTCCAATTCGATGAAAATAAGGATAAAAAAGGCACTTTAAATATCGGTTTAGCTGTTCAAGTCAAAAAAGATAAATCAAATACAAATGATAAACAGACTGACAAAACAAAGAAAAAAGAGTCAAGAGCAATAATTATTGGTGATTCAGAGTTCTTAACTACAAATTTCTCACAATTAAGTCCAGCAGCAAAAGATATATTCATGAATTCCATAAGCTGGCTTTCACAAGAACAAAAACAAATCACCGTCAGACCAAAAAAACGCAAACAAAGAACCATTCAACTCACTCCCCAGGGAAGCAATTTTATTTCTATATTCTCTATTATTATACTCCCTCTCACTATAGTAGGTATGGGATTCTTAGTCTATTTGAGAAGACGTCTCCAGAAATAAACCCGTATCAGAATAACTTGTCTGACAGATGAATTGAGTATTGTTAATATGTTAAAACTAAAAAAAGACTATATTTCCGATGATATTATAGAAAAATATCTCATCCCGGTTGAAAATCAAAATCTTCTGATCTCCTCTCAAAAAACTTTTCAAAACAATAATCCCCTTCATGTCGAAATGGGATGCGGGAATGGTCATTTTCTCCGAACAAGTTCCCTGAATAATCCAACAAATAATTATATCGGCATCGATCTCCAAAAAAAGCGTATCATGAAAACCATCAGTAAATTAAATAGAAACAATATTCAAAATATTTTTGTTATCCAGGGTGAAATATCACATCTCTTGAAAAATCATTTTGTTGATCAATCCATCGACACAGCCTATTTAAATTTTCCAGATCCCTGGCCCAAACGTCGTCACCATAAAAACCGCTTGGTCAAAAAGGATTTTTTAGATATCTTACACATTAAATTAAAGAATAATGCTATCTTCTATGCTGTATCAGATGACAAACAATATTTCTTTGAGATCCTAAACTATTTTCAATCAGATCACCGATACCAGAATGCACTTACTGTAGAATATCTCAATGATTTAGATGACTACGAAATAAGTCTCTATGAAGAAAAATGGCGTAAAGAAGGCAGAACTATTTATTATTTAAAATTTTATAAAATTGCTATATAAACAAGGAGTCATTATGAAAAAAATAGCTGTTCTTCCAGGGGATGGAATTGGAAATGAGGTCATGAATGAAGCGTTAAAGGTCTTGGACAAAGTGAGTAAAAAATATTCAGTCCAGTTTGAAATGTCTCACGCAGACGTGGGGGGAATAGCTATTGATAATCACGGAAAAGCCCTGCCCCAATCCACCATTGACACTTGCAAAAACAGCGATGCCATTCTTTTCGGATCAGTCGGTGGACCCAAATGGGAATCCCTCCCCCCAAATGAACAACCCGAACGGGGAGCACTCCTTCCACTAAGAAAAATATTTGATCTCTACGCCAATTTCCGACCCGCAATCGTATTTAAACCCCTGGTCTCCTCATCATTTCTAAGACCAGACATCATTGGAGACGGTTTTGATATCAAAACCGTC
>DKAT01000061.1 GCA_002450905.1 Spirochaetia bacterium UBA6919 | reverse complement strand
GGCAGGTTTCAAACCTGCCCCTACGGAGGAGACCCCAAAACCCCTCGGTGAAAGGGTTCGGGGTATAAGATTTACTGCTCCACACAGACTAGATGATATGAAAAAGTACAGGCGATAGGGCTAGATCCTGATATGGCTTGGGAATCTGTTATTCCGATACCACCAACAATTCCATTACCACTTGTTGACGTCCAGCCTGAACAGTTATTTGAGTTTGTAGTCCAGTCTGAATTCAAACCTGTCCACCATGTACCATTTGGAGCATTTAGGAATAAATTATCCAAAGTACCGAAGACGAATATCCCTGAACTGTTGGTGGTCATGATCTTGGTGGTGCCGTCGGAACGGTAATAGGTGGTGTTGGGCTTTAAGACCCAGTTGACGTTCTCACTGGAACCCCCACCGCAGTTCGCTGTAGAACAAGCACTTCTTGTAACTTGTCCACCTTCATCACCAACAATGAGAGCTTTATAGGTGTTGCTGTCGGGTTTGTTTGAATCAGACATACATTTATTATCTGCACCTGATACACCACCAAGACTCCCATTATAAAAACTGGCGGTGACGAAAATCTTTGTCCCTGTGGAACTTCCTGAACCTCCTGAACCTCCTGTTCCTCCCGTACCCGTCAAACTATCCGTCCCCCCATCACACATCACCATTCCCAGTGTGATAATAAGAATTACCCCCCCCCACAAAATATGTGCCAAAGCTTTTTTCATATGTTTCTCCTTTATAAAATATTAATTAAAACATGTCTTTCTATCACAGCACCCCAGCCCTGATCGATTTGGGTTGATACACAGGTCAACCCCTACAGTATCGCTTAGAGTTCTCATTCTCAGAATATGAATCCTTTGGGATAAAACACGATATACAACAATTTATGATTTCATATCAATATAATATAAAATAGGATCTATTGCTAAGAATATTTATTTTAAATTAGAATTATTTTTTAACATGGATTGAGAATTCGGATTCTGGAGACGAGAATCTTGAGGGGATGGATTAGGAGTATACAAATTATTTATATTTATTATCTTTGTATGAATTATAAATGGTATTTTGTTTACAGACCAATAGGAGATGCCTATGTCAGACAATAAGAAGTTGACGTCCATAATCATTCCAGCAGCTATATCCCTCACCCTGGGACTTGCCCCCTTTGTACCTGAGCCTCACATTTATAAACAATTTCTCAATATACTTAACGGGACTTTCACAGAGCCTATGGACTGGTTTGATCTTGTTTTGCATGGATTTCCCTGGATCTGGCTGGTTTATAGTATTGTACAATATTTCAGGAAATAATTTTGATGTGGACTCAAAAAGATTTATTTAATGGTGTATTTTCTTTTAATGAAAGGATATAATCATCGACTGCCTGATGGAAGTAGGTCTCAAGTTCTATTAAATCTTTAGCTGATATATAATCTACGTAGTCCCCGATGTTAAGAATACGTCCATAATATTCCTGATATTCTTCGTTATATTGTATGGATCCATCATATCCTTTGTATGACATTGTTTTCATAAAAGACCTTCCTCGTTAAGTCTTTCTATAATCTCTTCAATCTGATATGTTCTGAGTTCTTTCGGGCTATGGGGTTGGTGTATATTAAATCTATGGTTTGAATCATGATTCACAAAACTTATCCTTGAACCTGAGGTCTTACCCACTGTGTCCTCCACATACCCAAAGTATCCGAGAAGTCTTTTTAGCTCCTGATATGTGAAATCCTTTGGTTTTGATAAAAATCTCTGAATTAACTTATCCTTTTGAGACATAATAATTATTCGGAAACATACTACAAAATGGTTTAGGGGTCAATTGATTTTTTATCAACCCCCATTCCATGTCATAAATAACTTAGAAGAGCGATCCGATTTGAGAGAAGATTCCACCAACGGTAAAGGATAATACTAAAGCTCCAAGCCAGACTAACACACCCTCTTTTATACCTCGTTCTTTGATAATTACCATGAAAGAGGCGATACAGGGTACGAATAGGGTTATGACAATGAGTGAGATGACGATTTGAAATGGTGTTAGTGCAAGATCTATGAGTCCGGCAGCACCAAAATCCCGTCTAATCATACCCATTATGAAGGCTGTAGCGGATTCTTTAGGTAGTTTAAGCCAGCTTTCTGTGATAGGAGCCCAAACAGATTTCCAAAGATCAAGTCCCCCTGTTACCTGAAGGAGAGTAACAAGAAATGCTCCGAGAAAGAACCATGGAGAAGCTTCTTTCATGAAAAAATATGTCCTGTTCATTGTTTTACGAAGGACATTAGAGAATTTGGGTAGACGCATAGGAGGCAGATCCATCAAGAGGGGTAGGGACTCCCCAGCCAGTTTTCTGTCTAAGATCATACCAATGATGACGAATATTGAGAATATGCTTCCAACATAGAATAATATATGGTACCAGTGAACTGAAGATGCAGCGAGCATTACCGTAATAACCCCTAGTTGAGCTGAGCATGGGATAGTGAAATTAAGTAATGAAATAGCAATTTGTTTTTCCCGTGTTGTTCCCAGTAGACGTGTTGATATTGTTCCTAATTGGACACAACCGAATCCTAATATTAGTGGTATAACCGCTCTTCCATTCAAACCGATTTTAGTTAGGAATTGATCTACAAGAGTTGCTAAGCGGGGAAGATATCCTGAATCCTCAAGAAGTGCAAACATGATATAGAATCCAATAACAAGGGGAAGGAGAAGTCCTAGCAGATAAGTAATTGTCATGGTTAAGAGTCCAAAACGACCTACCAATATAGTATAGAAAGGATTATTTCTTTCAAAATCCCCGATCTGCTTATCGTATTCCTTCATTTGTGATTTAGCTAAAAGTGCTTTCTGATCATTGTTTTCTTCTTTAAATTTATCGTGTTCTTCTTCTGACTGGGATAACTTTTCATTTAATACAAGGATTTTACTAGTCTGTTCTTTGGTTAAGACTATATTAGCAACGTTCTTTCTTATCCAGGGATTATAATAACCACCCATTAATTGTTTTTCTGTTATTCCAACAAGATCTCCAGCAATAAGCTGTCCTACAATGAGGTATAATAAATAAAGTACACCCAAAAAAAAGATGGTTCCACGGATGGGTTCAAGGGACCAACGTCCGATCTTCTCGCTAAAGGGGATTTTATTGCTCTTAACCGATACAACCTGATTGGCAATATTATTAACAACTTCCCGGCGTTTACTATAGATGATATCTTTCTCACTATGAACCTGGATATGATGTCGATTAGAGATTACTTCGTCACCCTCTAGTATAAGGAGTGCTTCGGGAAAAGATCCAGTCTGATTTACTAATTCAGATAATTTATTATTTATTTCTCCATGACTGATCCCTACTTTAGCATGAGAAATCGCTTGTTCCAACTCTCTAAGTCCCTTTCCATCTTTAGCAGTGGTTGGAATAACAGGTACACCAAGGATATTTTCAAGTGTATCCGCATGGATGTTCAAACCATTTTTCTCTGCTTCGTCCATAAAATTGAGTGCAACAACCATGGGCTTCTGCATATCAATAAGCTGTTGGGTCAGGAAAAGATCCCGTTCAAGTCGGACAGAATCGACTATATTAATGATAATATCTGCATCCAGAATAATATCCCGCGCTACTATCTCCTCATCATTAAGGGAAGAAACACTATATATCCCGGGGGTATCAATAATGGCATCTTTACCCCAAGATCCTGTTGATAAATCAATCGTAGTCCCAGGATAATTGGAGACATTGGCATATTGTTTTGTGAGATACCCGAAGAATATGGACTTTCCTACATTGGGGTTCCCTACAAGCACTATCTTTCGGTTACCTGAAAATTGGATATGGCTATAATTTGTTTTGGGTTGATGACAGGCTGTTTTCATATCTATATTACGCAGTTACCATAATGTTTTTTGCAATCTCACGCCCCAGAGCAATCTGCTGACGGTTAAACTTAATTACTACAGGACCTCTATAGAGCTTCTGAAAGCATTCAACTATACTTCCTTCCTCAATACCAAAGCGGATAAGGTGATTCTTCACAGAGAAGTCGTTAATTCGATCAATCTTAATGATATTTCCTTTCTGAACTTGTTCTAAACTCATGTTATACCTCATACTATTCTAATTCAATTTCAATTCGTGAATAATTATTACTGAGATTCATTCTCAATATAAAATATAATTATACTCCAAATCAAAGTCAATAATTTTAAATAGATTTTCGGTCAATTAATATACAATCTATTAATTATTTTTAAAATTACATTAAAATAACATCATCGGATAATTTTATCAACATATAATAAATCATAGAAAAATCCTTCAATCCAAGGATAGAAAACGATCATTAACATCTCAAGTTGTTTATTTATAACAAAAATATATTGATTTGCACTCCAAAATATATATTTTAATTATGAAAATAATGTTAAATTCAATTATCAATAATAATGGCATTCAGTTCCTGAAAAAAATTATTTTGAAAAAATCAAGGAGTTTTATTGCTTATGAACGATATAAAGGTTTTCAAAATAAATAAAACAATAATATTATTTATTTTATCATGTGCTCTATTCATGTGTAATGATAAAATATCTACCTCTAAAGAGAAAATAACAAAAAATAATTTTCGTGAAGGTGAGTTGACAAAGTTTTACAAAGATATGTATTTGATCAAAGGATATTCAGAAGAACCTTCGTTGAAAAATAATGGGCTTGTTTCTTGTGCGTACGGGGTTTTAACAAACGAAGGCTGGGTAGTAATCGACGCTCTTACAATGCCTGAGCTATCTAAAAAGTTTGTTGATCAGTTATTTAAAGTGAAAAATGTCCCAGTAAAATATCTTATAATTACTCACTATCACCATGATCACTGGTTTGGTGCTAAAACATTTAAGATTTTAAAATCCAAAATAATTGCACATAAAAAATTAATGGAATACTACGAAAGTGGGCGTGGGGAACTTGTATTAAACGCATTGCGAAAAAGATTTAAAGGGTTATATGTTAATAGCGAGCTTATTGCACCAGACATGACTATCGATAAAAAATTTTCTCTTAATGTGGGTGAAAAAATATTTGAATTAATACCCTTCGATTCTTCTCATTCTAGTGCAGATCTCGTTGTATACATGCCTAAAGAAAAATTGATATTTGTTGGCGATTTAATTATGCAAAGCCGAGTTACAGGAATGCAGGATAATCATGCCAGGTCAAAAGGACTTGTAAAAGTACTCCAGGAATTAAATAAATATGATATTCAAATGGTTTTAGGGGGACACGATGCACCAATGCAAAAATCCTCCATTGATTATATGATTAATTATGTCAACTATTTAAGAAATAATATTTTGAAAATGAAAGAACTAGACTATTCAATAGATAAAATTAAAGCAAACCTGCAAAATAATCCTTACAAAAAACTACCCCTATATGACTTATTGCATAATGGCAATATAATGAAAATCTTTGATGAACTCGATTGGGATGGTACAATAAAATAACATTATCTGTATAAATTTATATAAATCAAATGGTTATGTGAAATATAAGAAATAATAAATAAGGATAGTTTTAAAATTCAACAAACGTCATTAAAAAATAGCAAATAAATGTAAGTTTATCACCAAATATCGCATTCATGGGAAAAATATGGGAGAAGTATGGGAAAAATATATCAACACTCATTTAAAATTAAAGTCAAAAAATTTCCCAATAGGTTAGTGAGCGTAGTCGAACCATCCGGTAGCCAATTCAAATTTTAAAGATTTCCAGTATAGATATTTAAATTCTTCCGAGGGCTTGGATTTTAACAGTAAGGAAAATTCATTGTTAAATTATTAGTTTCTGTTTAAACTCTTTATTAATGAATATATAATGTTTTATCATCAGTAAAGGGTTAATATATTGAAACCAGACAAATGGAAAAATCTAGGTTATCAATTTGCTCAATGGTTACATAAAAAAAATCTTCTGAGCAAAGCAGAATGGTTTATAAAATACAGAAGTATTATTTATGATTTATTTATCATATTGATATGTATTTAATTTGTAGTATATTATACCTATGAAGCAGGTGTTAGTATTCTAAGTAATATTCTAGGTATAATTGTTACTTCTATAATTGGCTATTGTCTATATAAAAGTTAAGATACAAAGATTTTATTTTGTTAATTATTCTAAGTATCGTATAGTAAGCAAACAAGTCAGGGTAAAGAAAATTGGGTTTGGTGAGTAGTTACAATTATTTGCAAAAGTTTAATTTTATATTCACCTCTTAAATAATCACAAGAATTCCAAACATCACAAATTACTCACCACCAGATTCTCAAAGTATTTTGGCATTATATCCATAAAAGAGTGATTTTGTGATGTCATCTACCACACAGGGCTTTTTTTCTTTATTGATGCAACAGTGAATAGTTTTACCATCGACGGTGAGTTTTAAGGTATTTTCAACACATATCTTATATTCTATAGTGAATTTTACTGTTTCCAGAATAGTTGGTCTGACATAGACATCCAATACCATATCGTAATCGGCAGGATATCTGAAATCCATTTGGACGTGGATTATAGGCTGATAGATGTTTTTTTCTTCGATATATTTATAGCTGGATCCGAAATCCCGAATGAGTTCAGCCCGTCCGATTTCAAAATATCTTAAATAATTCGCGTGATAAACTACCTGAGCAGCGTCTGTGTCTGCGTATAAGACTCTTGTCTTTGTTTTAAACCACATATCCCCCGTAGTTTCATCAATATAACGATTTTCATTTTCTTTGTGAGGGGTAAATAGAAACTTTTTTTTCATAAATATTTATTGCAATTTCCTATATTATTTGCTAAATTCTTTTTTTAAACAATGAACATATTATAGTTTAATTATTTTGTCAAGTTGTTTATCATATTAATATATTTTATCAAATGTATAAAGTGTTTTCAATATATTTCAATTTGGAGTAATATTAATTTATTTGGTAACTAAATAAAATGGAATTTTAATGAGACGACGAGTAGTAGTAACGGATGGCAGGGCAATAACACCGATTGGGCGTAGTAAATCTGAGATTACACATCATCTTCGGCATGGGAAATCTGGGATTAAGAAGATGAGAGAGGATGATGTTTTGTATCCTTATCTGCGTTCCAGGGTGTTTGGTGGAATTGACTATCCCATAGAGAATGATTTCAAAAGATCCCAGAAGAAATCTCTGTCGAATGTTGGGTTGTATGCGTGTACATTAGCTAAGGAGATTATTGAATCTTCAGGTCTTGATCAGGAGTTTATATCTTCGGGTCGAATGGGAGTTGCCTTTGGATCCACTCATGGGAGCCCTCTTGTTGAGCGAAATATGTTCAGAGACTTGTTTAATGGAGATTTTCATCCTGGAATGGTGGATCCTAACAATTATTTAAAGACACTGACCCATACGACAGCTGTGAACATTGCTAGTATTTTTAATATAACAGGACGGGTTTTATCATCCTGTACAGCTTGTACAACGAGTAGTCAGTCTGTAGGGTTTGGCTATGAGGCGATTCAGTATGGTTTACAAGATGTAATGTTGTGTGGTGGTGCAGATGAGTATGATACTTTAGCAATGATGATATTTGATAGATTATTAGCGGCTTCTGTTAATTTTAATGATACGCCTGAAAGGACTCCTCGACCATTTGATGTTGATCGGGACGGATTAGTAGTGAGTGAGGGAGGGGGTGCTTTGCTTCTTGAAGAATATGAGTTTGCGAAGAAGAGAGGTGCGAATATTATGGCTGAGGTTATTGGGTTCTCAAGTAGTTGTAATGGTGGAAATCTCGTGAATCCAACAGCAGATGGGGTTCGTCGTACAATTGAAAGCGGTTTGGAAAATGCTCAGATCGATTCTGGTGATGTGGATTTTGTGAGTGCCCATGCTACCTCCACGAAGGTCAGTGATATTATTGAGTCTCAAGCTATTTACGAGGTTTATAAGGATGTTCCCTATGTGAGTGCTTTTAAAAGTTATGTGGGACATATGATGAGTTCCTGCGGAGTTGTAGAAAGTATAATGGTACTCTATATGATGGAAGATAGTGTTATTTATCCCACTTTGAACCTTGAAAATATAGATGAAAAGTGTTCAATGATTAATCATACATTGAATATCAGAGAAAGAGACATTCAAATTGCATCTGTACAGAATTTCGCCTTTGGCGGCGTAAATACTGCTTTATTTTACAAGAAAATATAATGGATATATTAGATTTATGAGAGATATAGTTATTATTGGAGGAGGTCCTGCAGGATCCACTCTTGGATACTATCTTAAACGATATGGGTTATCACCAATCATTGTTGAGAAAAGTAATTTTCCAAGGTATTGTGTTGGAGAATCTTTACTGCCCTATAATATGGATGTATTTCGTGATATGGGGTTTGATGGAAAGCTAAGTAAAGCGGGTTTCATGGTTAAGAAAGGTGCTATATTTGGGGAATCACTAGGTGAAAATATCAATCGAATTAATTTCACTCACGGATTGGAGCCTGAATATGATCACGCCTATCATGTCCCACGGGATCAGTTTGATGAAATGCTTTTAAATCATACTAAGGAACAAGGTGTAGATGTTATCAATGCAAGGGTTCATAATGTAATTGAGAAAAATGATAGGGTGTGTGGAATTATTATAAATAAGGAAGATGGTTTAAAAGAAGAGATACCTGCGGATCTTGTGATAGATGCAACTGGAAGAAGTTTTTTCCTGGCAAAACACTTTAATTTATTGGAGAGAGATCCCTATATCGATTCCGTAGCGGTTTATGGATTGTTCAGTGGGGTTGATATTACTGATGCCGATCCCCATACAATGCAGGGTGATATTGTGATTTTAGTATTTAAAAATGGGTGGTTCTGGTTTATCCCCTTTTCTGATGGGAGAACATCTGTTGGGGTTGTTACAGATTCAAAGTTCTACAGCCAATATAAAGGCGTTTCTCTTGATGTTTTTTTTCATGAGATGATTCATCGGGCATCAGGACGTATTGAAAGTCTAATGAGGGAGAGTAGTAATGTAAATAGACTTCATCTTCTTCATAATTTCTCTTATCACACAAAAAAAATCGCTGGTAATGGATGGGTATTGGCTGGTGATTCGGCAAAGTTTGTTGATCCAGTTTATTCTGCAGGGGTGTATGTTGCTATGGAAGGAGCCCGAAAAATTGCTCAGCTTGTGAAAACTGCTGTAGAGAATGTTAAACCATTTAATGAGGAAACTTTTAAACCTTATGAAGAGTTATTAAACTGCGGATATAAAATCATTCTCCCGTTTATTCATCATTTTAGGAATGATTTATTCCAAAAAATCCTTTTCAATCCTCCAAAGGGCTTTGCAAAGACATCCCAAATGATTATCACAGTCTTATCAGGGTGTTTTTTTAAACCAGAACTCGTTGAAGAAGAGCATTCAAACTTTTGGAACTATCTTAAAATGAAAAATATCAAGCCTTTTAACGCTAACTAACAGAATGAGGTATTTTGTGAAGATTTATAAGTTTATTTTATTATTAATTTTATTTATTATTTCAATAGGGATCCCCGAAAATCATCTTCATTCAAATCGCACATTAATATATTATTTAAATAATTATAAAAATATAACAACATTGCAAGCCAATTTTATTCAGAAGAAATATCTCACGGTTATGAAATCTCCTCAGGTTTCACAGGGCGAATTCTATTTTAAAAAACCCGATAAAGTTCTTTGGAAAATGAACAAGCCTTACTCTTACCGATTTATTCTCAATGGGAACAAAGTTATAAAGTATTATCCCCAGTTAAATGAGAGGGAGGAAATAGATCTTGAGGAGAACTCCCAGTTAAAAGCTTTATTTGAGAATATTTTCCTTATCATGGGTCTGAAATCACTGGATGATATAAGTAATAATTATTTTGTCTCCTCCAATGGAAGTATAATTTACTTAACACCAAAGAAAAACAATTTCAAGAAATATGTAAAAATGATTATTCTTCGTTTCAGCCAGCATAAATTAATTCAGCAAATACAAATTATTGAACCTTCCAGGGATTACACCGTAATTGATTTTTCAAATATCCGTATCAACCAATTTATCAACGATTCATCATTCAATAATTGATCATAATGTATACTTTATTTAATTGGGTAGAAAAGAATAAATTAATCGTATATGCCTTAATCATTTTATCTGTTGGCATGATGGTGGTATATATATATCAGAATATACGTCTGGATAGTGATATTACTAAACTTGTATCTTTCTCTGACAGGAAATTAAAGAAACAGATGGAATTAATTAGCCATATTGGTTCAATTGAACAGATTCTTATTGATATTAGTTTAAAAAATAATAGTGTTAATACGCCTAATCAACTTATTAATATTAAAAAAGTCCTTGTGAATGAACTTATGAAGTCTGGTCATTTTGAAAAGATATTCCACCAACTCAATACAAAACAATTTATAAAATTAGAACAAACTTTTTTCAACAAAAGATTTTTTCTTATAGAACCGTCATCGCTTAATTCCCAAAAGTTCCTGGATGAAAAATACATTCAAAATCGTCTTCAAATAATAGAAAGCAAGTTATCCTCCTTTGAAAGTATAGTTACAAAG
Organism: Spirochaetia bacterium UBA6919; assembly: GCA_002450905.1. Classification (GTDB taxonomy): domain Bacteria; phylum Spirochaetota; class UBA6919; order UBA6919; family UBA6919; genus UBA6919. The sequence goes on along the minus strand of DKAT01000061.1, from coordinate 26,686 downwards.
AGATATTTATTGGGAGATCCCTTTGGATTATTCGAATCATCCATACACCGCATCATGAACCAAAATATTAGTTATTCAATACAAATTAAACATAATCATTTATTTTCTAAAGATTTAAAACATCTTCTCGTTATTACAAAACCTCAATATAAAGCATTTGACATCGATAAAAACGTATTACTGCTAAAGGATCTGCAAAATATAATACAAAAAATGTCTTATCAAAACAAAGATATCAATATAAAAATCCTTGGTGGTGCTGTCTATTCAGTAAATTCAGCAAAATTAATCAGAAAAGACATATCCACAATACTTATTATATCAATACTATCAATACTTCTCCTATATATACTATCCTTTAGATCACCCAAGGTTCTAATCCTCAGTATACTCCCAGTTTTTGTTGGAATTATTACTGGAATATTTGTTTTATCTCTTTTCTATAAATCAATTCATGGTATCACACTTGTGTTTGGTACCTCTCTTATTGGAATATGTATAGATTATACAACACATTTCTTTAGTAGTTATTTATTTAATAATAGCCAAGATAATAAAGAGCGTCGTCAAAAAGCACTTCGGGGTATTTTAAAGAGTCTTTTGTTTGGATATCTTACAACAGTCTTGGCTTTCATTATATTTAACTTCTCTAATCTTAGAATACTAAAGGAAATTGCAATTTATTCCTGCTTTGGAATCACTGTAGCATTTCTTATCAGTGTGTTAATTGTTCCTCAATTTGTAATAAGTCAGAAAATGAGACCAAGTAAATTACTGGTTAGCTATTCTGAATTATTTATGAGATTTTTGTATCCCCAAAAGACATTTCGTAATTTCCTCCTAGCTATTGTTATTTTTATAATAATAGCTAGTGTATTCATTATATCTGACACGAAAATCAATAATAGAATATCTGACTTCAATTACATACCAAGAGAAGTCAAGGATATTGAAAGTGAGATCTTTACTAGATATGGTGATATTTCATCAAATCATATAATAATATCGGCTGGATCTACATTACAACATTCCTTACAACTGAATGACAAGGTATATAAAGTACTTCAACACGCAAAAAAAAATAATATCATCCAAAATTATTTTAATATAAGTCCCTTTTTCCCATCCATAAATAAACAAAAACAAATTGTCAGTAAAATATTAAGTGTAGATTGGGATGTTATAAAAAATAACTTTATAAAAGTCGGTCAGAAAAGTGGTTTTAAAATAAATGCCTTCGATTCGTTTTTCAAAGAAGTAAATCAGCTTAAATATTATTACAATTATATAAATACTAAAGATATCCAAAACTCACCCTTCTCAAGCTATCTCAATGAGGTATATAAGAAATCTAAGAAACAACATATTATTATATCTTATTTTAAAGCGAAAAATAATCATAATATATCAAATCTCATTCAGAATATTCAAAACTTGGATAATAACATTTATTATATAAATAGATCAAACTTATTCAATCAGATTGTTGAAATATTAAATAAAGAGATTATCTTCTTTATTCTGATCAGCTTATTAGCAACAGGAATATTTTTAATCCTGTTGTATAAAGATATAAAGAAATCAATCATTGCATTTCTTCCATCGATACTAGGTATTATAACCATGCTAAGTACGATTACTTTACTCAATCTTAATATAAACATCATCTCCCTCTTTGCACTTGTCTTAATAATAGGAATCGGGGTTGACTATGGTATATTTGTAGTAAATAGCTATATATCTGGTTGGGATAATCATACACCTTTATCAGTAAGCATTGCTGCTGTTACAACTATATTATCCTTTGGAATACTAATTATTTCAGGAAACAAAGCCTTGTTTACAATTGGTCTAGTCACATTTCTGGGTATTTTATACACCTTGATATATTCCCTAACTCTTACTCCTATATTATGTTCCATGTTTATAAAAAGGGGTATCGATGGCTAAATACCTGATTATCCTGGTTATATTATTCACTATCTGGATAATTTCCTGTAATTTAAATAACTATTCTCTCCAAATTCCTGAACATCCTTCTAAACAGCAAATGACCCTGCCACCTCACGTTAAGATTGAACACCTTACAAAGATACAATATCAAAGTAGAAAGTTTATACTTCATGGTATCGTCATAAAAAAAAATGACCAATTCTCCCTAAATGCTTATGGGGATTTCAATTTACCAATATTCTCTGTATTTTATTTAAATCAAAAAATCTCATCAACAATCCATTTAAAAAGGTTAAATAATAGTAATTTTAAAGCAAATTATGTAGGATATGATATTTGGAGAATATATTTTGCTCAAACCAATAAAGATTTACAAAAATTCAAACATCACCATAAAGACTATTCAGAAGAGAAGATAATATTAATTTATGATAAAAAGAATTATCTGAAGTATAAATATTTTTATATCACCAATCGATTAATTTATAGAATAACTTTCAAGGATTATCGAATGTATAATCATCTACTTCTTCCTGAAAAAACTATCTGTGAACACCTTGGAATGAATTATAAACTTAATATTGTAACTTTAGACGCTAAAGTTTTACCATCAGGAAATATCACATGGAGTCATTAAATCAATACATCGACCAACTACCCCATGGATATCCAATACGTATGATAGAAGAGGTTGTACAATGCAATGATAAATGTGTAGTTACTAACGGAATTGTAAGCTCACAAAATCCATTTTTACAGGAAAACAATATCTTATGCGAATCAGCTTATCTTGAAATAATTGCACAATCATCAGGCATTTATATAATCAGAAATTCTACACCCAATCATCTCTTCGCATCAAAACAGCAAAGCCAAACAAAAATTGGATATCTTACAATAGTTCATCAGCTTGATATTTATAATCTATTATCCCTTAATAACTCCTTTCAAACAACAGTCCACTTATCTCATTATACAGATCAGTTCTATACCTTCAAAGCTGAGATCCGTTCTAACAATATTCTCTATTCTGAAGGAGAAATCTCCCTCTATGTCAAATAATTCTTACTCTCTGAAAGAGATTTCTCAAATTTTTAACGCTCGATATCATAGTCACACAGCTTTTTTTCATCATAAAGAAAAACACTCCATCACTTATGGTACTTTATATAATGATGTTATCATCCTCTCGAAGCAATTTAATTTTAAAAATAAAAATATATTATTATTCCATGAAAGTGGCTATCCCTTTGTCATAGGATTTTATGCTATATTTGTATCAGGTAATATCCCTATTTTGGTTAATCATCAATTGAAAGATGAAATATCCCATCTTGAATCCCTTTGTGAGATTATCTTAACAAATGCTAATCACTATAAACAGATTAAATCTCTACTTCCCAATAAACAATATATTCTTATAGATCAAATCACAAATGATATCCTATATTCAGGAAATGTTAAATCACTCTCAATAAATAAAAATGATACTTTCCTTCATCTCTTCACCTCAGGTTCAACAGGACAGCCTAAATTAATATCTAAAACATATTATAATATTATAACAGAACTCCAATATTTATACAAACTATTATCTATACAGGAAAGCGATGTGTTCCTTCCTCTCGTTCCTGGATTTCACATCTATGGTCTACTATTCACTATGCTACTACCCTTATTAGTTGGTTGTAAAATCAATTTAGACGTTCCTTTCTCCCCACTGGGTATACTTGAAGATGGTGTCATAAGGGATAAATCTACTGTGATAATAGGAAATCCGTCATTATACTCTGGTATCTCTTTTCTGAAAAAGAATTTTCAAATTGAAAACCTCTCCCATGTTAAATACTTCATTTCCTCTACCATGCCACTTGAAAGGGATACTGCAGAAAATATAACAAATAATTTAGGAGTTTCAATTCTGGAGCTATATGGATCAACTGAGACAGGAGGAATAGCTTATAGAAAGACAAATATTTCGGAATACTGGACATTCTTTCCATATGTAAAAAATAAATCCACGGATGATATACTTGAAATTTCAAGTCCTACTATATCTGAGGAATATTTAAAAAAATCTTGGTACAAGACTGGAGACATAATAAAGTACTATGATAATAACTTTATTCTCATGGGAAGAGACATTCAAATAGCCAAAATTGCTGGAAACCGTGTATCTATCTTAGAAGTAGAAAATATGATTAAGAAATTTCCCCAAGTGAAAGATGCTGTGGTCATTGTTAAGTCAACGAAATCCATTGCAGGAGAAATCTTAATCGCATTCATCGTCTTGAATAACTTACAGACTGACCAATCCATAAATGATCTTAAGCAATTTTGCAGGACACATCTGGCAGATTTTAAACTTCCAAAACATTTTATTGCGATAAAAGAAATTCCCCGCACAATGAACCAAAAAATACAATATCATAAATTACTAGAATATAGAATAGATTAATTTTAATAGTTATTGAATAATTATCTGATTCGCTTCTAATATTATCTGTTTACAGGAAAAAATATCCTATTATTAATACTCAATTTGTACTTTGAGAGCCTTGTTCTTATCAAGAAAATTATTGATCATTCCCTTAAGAATTTCTTTCTCCTCCAACTTATTTTTCCTGCAAAACTCTCTGAACTTCATATAATTTCCAGGCATACGAACAGTAATAATCTTATCCTCCCCTAGTTCATTTTTTGTTTCATTCAAATCAGATTGGAAATATTCCATGAGATATGCCTCCTTCTGATTATTTTTTTTAAATTTAGCAATCGATTCAGATATTTTATTTTTCTCTTCATTTGGTAATTTATTATACTTCTCTAATAAAGAGTGAGGTAATACATTTTCCAATATAAATGTTTGTTTACTTTCAAGTGTAACACTGCTGCTTGTCATTTAATCATCTCCTAATTAATATATTTATTAAACTGAAATACACAAAAAAATTATGGTGGATCAACTGTACTAAGCCATATCATAATGGATTTTAGTCTAATAATATTAATTGCAACAGGTATAAAAATAAATTTACACATAACGCTTGACATAAATATAATATTTGTTACATTTGTTACAATGCGATGATCACAATAAATAAAATATTTTGATATTTTGATTTCTAAAAATAACATTTCATTTCAAAATATTCGTATTCATTCTGATTATCGAACACCAAAATAATATAAATTTATTAAAAGGAGAAACATTATTATGAAAAAAATAATAGTTATTCTTATGATCGCATTATTCGTAGGTCTAAATTCTCAGTGCGGTGATGATCAACAAAAGCCTGAGCCTATGAAAAATGATCACATGAAAAATGAACCCATGAAAAATGAGCCTATGAAAGAGGATCCAGAAGTCGCAAAAAAACGAGCAAAGTATAAGAGATTAATCAGAAAATACAAAAGAAAATTAAAAAGAACTAAAAGTAAGAAAAGGAAAAGATCTTATAGAAAGAAAATTAAAAGATATGAAAAAAAATTACAAGCACTCGAAGGCAAATAAGATTTTATAATTTCTCTTCTTGTTTAAATTTTAAGGAAGGGGTACTGATCCCTTCCTTATTTTTTCTTCTAAAAAAAATATTTAAATCTCATCTAAAACTTTATAAATAATTCTTTCATAAATATCCAGTGATCAATTCGCCTCCCCTTGACGATACTTAATAAATTAGTTATTTAAATTAGATTGATATACATAAATAATAGGAGTCAGAAATTGACTGAATCAGAAAGAAAAGAAAATACCCGAAAAACTTTTAATATCGTTTCAGAAGGATATGACAAACCAGCACTACGATTTTTCTCTGAAAGCGCCAAATATCTCACCAAATATCTCCACCTAACTGGTGATGAAAAAGTCCTAGATATCGCTACTGGTACTGGAAACGTAGCCCTAAACATTGCTCACCACCTCCCAAAAGGACACATCACGGGTATCGACTTATCTCCAGGAATGCTCAATCAAGCGACCCTCAAAGCAAATAAACTAGGTTTAAACAACACCACCTTCACTGAAATGGATATGCAGAACCTGGATTTCCCGGATCATCTTTTTGATAAAGCATCCATAGCATTTGGTATATTCTTCGTTGAGGATATGCAGGGAACATTAAAAGCGATTTCCAAAAAAATCAGATCAGAGGGACGAATCACCATAAGCACTTTTAACAAAGGATCCTTCTCCCCCCTCACAGAACTCTGTAAAGCACGTCTGGAAAATCATGGTCTTGAGATTCCAAAAACATCCTGGGCACGTCTCGATTCTCCAGATCTCAATGAGCAATTGTTTAAAGATGCAGGCTTAAAAAATATTCAGGTTCATAAACACGATATCGGTTATCATCTCGAAAACGCCGAGGAATGGTGGGATATCCTCTGGAATGCTGGATACAGAGGCTTTCTAAATCAATTATCCGAAGATCAGTTAAAAGATTTCAAAGAAAACCATCTCAATGAAATTCAAAAATGCCAGGATGACAAAGGAATAAAACTCAGTCTCGAAATAATATATACCACTGGTACCGTAGCCTGACTATTCCTAAACTACAACCCATCATTAAAACATATATTAAAAAATATTCAAAAAATATTGGATATTTTAAAAATCCTCGTTAAGTTATATATATAAAGCTTAATCAGGAGTTAGTATATGCGTTGGATTATCGTATTTTTTCTATTATTATTNNAAAGGGTACATCCCCCTGTTATCTTTGTAAGACCTGCTCCTCAACAGGCATTACAAGCTTTAAATGTTACAAAGCTCAATATAGACACAAAAATATATGGACACATCACCGAAACTCAGATGACCATGACATTCTATAACCCCAATCACCGGGTTTTGGAGGGTGATCTTTATTTTCCACTCCCACAGGGCTCTACTATCAGTGGATACGCCTTGGATATCAATGGGGTAATGATCGATGGTGTAGTTGTAGAAAGGGACAAGGGGCGTCAGGTCTTTGAGAAGATTGTCCGACAGGGTATTGATCCAGGACTTGTAGAATGGACGAAGGGAAATAACTTTAAAACCCGTATATTCCCCATCCCATCTCAAGGTACTCGAACTGTCACCGTCAAATATTTATCTGATGTCGTCGAAAAAGACGATGAAACGGTATATCACCTCCCCATGAGCTTCACCTCTAAAATCAATCAGTTCTCCATTCGGGTCGAGGTGATAAAGTCCTTTAAGAAGCCAGAAGTCCTCCAGTCGAGTATATCCAATTTCCGTTTCAAAAAGTGGAGAGAAAGTTATGTCGCAGAATCTTCTCTCAATAATGTAACCCTCAATAAAGATCTCCTAATCGCTCTCCCTGATGTCGAAAAGCAAAATGTCATCGTAGAGCGGGGTGTAGATGGTCAATATTACTACGCTATCGCCGATTTTCCTGACATTCCAAAATTAAAGCAAAACAACCCCCCACGCAGCATAAGGATATATTGGGATGCTTCAAATTCACGATCTAATGTCAGCCATGAAAGAGAGTATGATATTCTTAAAAAATACTTTTCCAACCTCCAAAATATTTCCGTTCGTGTGGAACTGATCCTTTTCAGAAACATTAAAGAGAAATCAATATATTTTACAATTCAAAATGGAAACTGTGATAATCTGATCAATTCTTTAAAAGAAATAGATTACGATGGTGGTACACAAATGGCAAGTATCACACCGGATAAGTATGACATCACCCCTTATTTCTCTCTCCTATTCACTGACGGGATCTCCAATTTTGGAAAAGAAGAGCCAGAAAACATCAAAAGCCCATTATATATTATCAATACCAGCACCACAGCCAATCATACGTTCTTAAAATATCTTTCCATGAAAACAGGGGGTAAATACTTTAATTTAAATAACATGAAAATCTCATCCGTTCTGGATAATATTGGAAAAAGCACATACTCCTTTATTTCCCTAACAGCTGGTGAATCTACTGTAAAAGATTTTTATCCCTCACTTCCACAGCCGGTATATGGAAAATTTGTCCTCACAGGAAAGCTCACTGAAGATTCTAAAACTATCACCCTGAATTATGGTATGAAGGGCAATATAAATAATACAAAAAAATATACGATATCTCGTTCCAAAGCAGTAGAAGGAAATCTGTTAAGAAAATACTGGGCTCAGAAGAAAATCGACGAACTCATGATCTTTCAAAAGAAAAATGAACAGGAAATTATCAATACGGGAAAAGAATATCGCCTTGTCACCCCAGGAACATCCCTTATCGTCCTTGAAAACTTAAATCAATACGTAGAACACAAAATCGCTCCCCCGGAATCCCTTCCTGAGATGAGAGAACAATACTTTAAAAGAATCGCAGAACGCAATCAGCAACAGCAGGAAAAGAAAGAAAATAAGATCCAATATGTACTATCCCTCTGGCAGAAGAGAGTCAATTGGTGGAACATAGAATTCAAATACCCAAAAGATTTTAAATACTATACAAATCCTCCAAAAACAACTCGTTACTTTACAAATAATGCTAATCGGGAACGACGAGCTGAAGAAGAACGACCAAGACAACCAAATCGAAGTGATAGATTAGAAGGGGGTGGACTAGATAATGAGGATAGATCTACAAGAGATTCAGACTCTCCTCGTGGAAGACGATTACAAGATGGAGTGAATGCAAAAAAAGACAAAGGCAAACCATCACCCGATAATACCTCTGAGTCCACCATCGATATCAAGCCCTATGATCCCAATACCCCCTATCTCCTTGAGCTTAAGCAATCACAAAATCCTTTCAAAACCTATATGAAACACAAAAAAGAATATGGTAATGCCCCAGCTTTCTATCTGGACTGTGCTGAATACTTTTTTAGAAAACAAGATCAAGCATTAGCTCTCCAAATCCTGTCAAATATCGCTGAAATGGAGCTTGAGAATGCAGCTTTATTAAGAGTATTAGCCCATAAGCTCTCCCAAATTAAAGAACTCGATTTAAGTATCCAAATCTTTCAGGAAGCAAAGAAACTCCGTCCAGAAGAACCCCAATCCTATAGAGATCTTGCCCTTGTATTGGCTCAGCGCGCTGAATCTACTCTAGGTACTCAATATATCACTTCACTACCTGGAGATTCTGTATCACAAGTACAAAATGATTTTCTCGAGTCCATCAAACTCCTTTACCATGTCGTGATGAATCAATGGGATCGCTTTGCTGAAATAGAAACCATTGCTCTAATGGAGTTAAATCGTCTGATTCCTAAAGCAAAACGAGCTAATGTCCAAGGTATTCCTGTGGATCCAAGACTTATTAAATTACTCGATGTGGATGTACGAATTATCCTAACCTGGGATGCTGACATGACCGATATGGATCTCTGGGTGACAGAGCCATCTGGTGAGAAAGCCTACTACAGCCACCCCCGAACGACTATAGGGGGACATGTATCTCGTGATTTTACAAGAGGATATGGTCCAGAGGAATACATATTGAAGAAAGCGATGGCGGGGGAATACCTTATTGAGGCTAATTTCTATGGCAGTTCCTCAGCGAAGATCGTGGGAGCTGTAACTCTCCAGTTGGATATATACACCAATTATGGACGACCCAACGAAAAACGGCAGTCCATTACGTTACGTCTTAAAGGTGCTAAGGAAGTGATTAAGGTTGGTACAATCAAATTCAAATGATTGTATTTCTAAACATAATCTGAGAGAGGCTGTATACATTGATTATTCTTTAAAGTAGTCATTAAGACAGAAAATAATACAAAGAATAGTTATATACAAGCCTCTCAACATTCAAAGGAGATCTAATCGACTGAGTTAATCATGATCCCTGCTGTGATCCTTGTGCTTGTATCTGGATTTCTTCTTATCTTTCATTAATTTGTTCTGTATAGCTTGAGTATTCGTTGTTCTAATCTCTGAATGACGAATCTCACCTCCCCGATTGGATAACAGAAACAATAATCCGGATGCTGTTAGGGATATAATCAAAAGTAGAGTAACAATCATATTGGAAAATCGCTTCCAAATCAGAAACACTCCAGAAAGGACGGCTAGCAATATACTAAATATCGTAGGATATTTGGCAAAATCTTCATGCCGATCAATGAGATTCTCATCTGCTAATTTCAATTTCTCAATAACTTTTTCAGCTCCTTCTCCAGATAGTATTACAGGAATAACACTAATAGAAATGAGGAGTGTATACCAGAAAACAAATCTTCGAATACTCTCATTCTTTATAAACAAAGAAATAAAGAGAAACACACTGGCAATGGCAATTCCAATAACGGGTATATGGGCAATCATAATATGGAAATGGGCTTGATTCATAATAACCTCCCATTAAAACATACCTGTAAAATTAATTATAGTCAATATAAATAGCTTAGAAGTGAGAGTTATTCTTGTAAAAAAATAAATCAATTCCCCAAAAATATCGCATTTCTAAATAACACACACATTTATTTCACGAGAGCACCTTATATTATTGTAGAATAAAGTGATAACTAAATAAGAGGAAAGAAACAGCATCGGAACTAAAATTTCTGATTCCGATATTGATTCAGTACGTTGGAAGGGGGATTAGAATGTTAAAGTATGGTATTTAAATAATATAGTTTATGACAGGTAAAACTGAGTCGTGTCGAATTTGTAAATTTTTTTTATTGGGCAGGTAACCCTTTGTATATTGTTGAATCGGTGATTCTTAGAAATCAATTCTATGATATTATGACAGATTTGTTTCAGAAAATAATGTTACGACTAGAAATAATATCTATTATATTTGTTTGGATCATACCAATCCCAGAGCTTTCCAGATGAAGAGGTGACGTTTTTTTATGACCCCAACGTTCTTTAAGAGGTTGATGTATTTCTGGCAGACGAACTGTTGTCGTTTTTTAATGATATTATTTTCTTTCGCCTTCTGAATAAGTAAATCGGCATTTTTTATTCCTAATTTAATGTATATTTCAGGTCTGACGAATTGTTGTACTACCAATTTTGTTATCAGTGGGAGGATCATTCGTATGTGTGTTTTACGGATGAATGATAGTTTGTTAAACGAATATTTAATTTGAGAGCGTGCATAAGCTCTATGACGAGATTCATCTTCCCTGTGGACTTCCATGATCCTTGATGAGAGGGGGTTCAGATCTGTTCTCTTGAGGGATTCCTTGGCTATAATATCCGTGGTTTCTTCTCCTGCGAGGATAGCTAACATGAAGAGATCGGGGTGATATGCGGACATGTGTCTGAAGAACCATCCCCAAAATAACGCACTCTTCTTTACTTTGTGAGAGCCATAACCGGCTTTTTTTAGAAACTCACTGAACATCATGTTGTGGTGAATCTCTTCTTCCATTTCGTGGAGTCGGTAACGGAAATCAGGAGAATCCGCTGAAAGCCTGAAGATAGAACGGACATATCCATGTATGAGTACCTGCTCAGCCCATAGACCCACAGCAAAGAGATTCATAACATCACCCAAAGTTGCTTTAATCTTATCTTCATCAGGTAGTTCATCAAATTCTTTAGTTCCAGAAAGGAAGGATAAACTTGGATCGATAAAATATTGCTGTGCATCAATTGGAGTACTCCAGTCGATATCCTTTAATGGGTGAATCATGTTTTCCATACTTCTTTCATTTAATGTGTTGACTAGATTTGTAGTTTGCATAATAAACTCCTTAATAAGTGATTAATCACTCAATAAATTATTAAAAAAATTATTATCTAACAAGACGAAAATAACCTTTCATTAAAACGTCTTTAGCTTGTTTGAGACTAAAATCCGGAACTTCCTTATCATCCAACGCCCACCAAGTGAGGATACCTTCCACAGAACCATATAAGATGAGAGGTTCTATGTTCAAGTCAAGGTCTTTTCGATATACCCCCAATTCCATACCCTCAACAAGTACTCCACGAATTAGTCTAACAATATCCTGAATCAATCGGTAACCTGAGTCCATCATCAATGTTTTACTCTTCTTCAGCTCTATCAGAAATACTTTAGCAAGCTCTCTATTTGTATCAAAAAGATTTAGTGTTGTAGTTAGCAAGTGATCTACTCTATCATCAGGGTTTTTAATCATTTTCATCTTGCTTTCAAGCTCTGGTATAAGATTTTTCCAGATGGATTCGAATATTTCTTTTAATAAATCTTCTTTGTTTTCAAAGTAATTATAGATAGTTCCTTCACTTAGATTAGCAGCTTTAGCTATTTCACGGGTTCTGGCACCAAAAAATCCCTGGCTGGCAAAGACTTTTATAGCAGCTTTCAAAATAATTTCTTTCTTGTTATCCATATTCGACCTGATTGAGCCATCACTCATTATTAATATAACACTTTTGAAGTAATAATCCAATATATTTTAGATTTTTTTATTGATTTACTAAAACATTTTGTGTAAGTTGTTCGATAATGTCTCTTTTAAAGCTGGATGGAGAAGTAATCGTGTGGTTTTGTCGTCTACTTAGTAGGAAGGAATAGATATACCGGGATTCAACTTCTTCAACCTTAACGTCAATAATATTTATATAATTCAGAGCGACCAGACAACTATATAACAAGAGATTCGATAGCTTTGGATACTCAATTTTCAGTTCCTGGAACTTCCTTGCACCTACTTCAACTTCATTTAGTTCAATCTGAAGCACCTGGACACGATAGTCTAACTCCTCCTGGGTAATGGGAAGCTCGAGTTTACCAATATAGAAATTTGGATGATTGCAGTTTTGAAGATGATTTGTTATGGTGTCAATGGCACAGTCAGGTATTTCTTCACTATTATGGTGTTTAATTATGATTTTGTCTACCAAACGATTATCTTCCCCTGAATAAGCGTGAACCTCGTAGATCTTTAAAATACGGTTGCATTCAATACTACTATTAATAAGACTTTTTACAATTCGTAACAATGTTCCTTCGGGTGCATAAGACTTAACGATTATAACTTCCAGCAGATCTTTTTTAGCATTGATATGGAATTTAAAATCACCATTGGAATTATTAAGGAGATTGATATGAAGGAGTTTTTCCTTAGGAGATGTGTGATTGAGATAGAGAGGATACATAACATCTGTGTGAGAAAAGTAATCATTAATGAGAGATAATAATTTCCTTTTGTCAACACTCGTACAAATACCAGTAATTTCTGTTTCAAGGAGGAAACTGGATCGAGTACGAAATCCTTTTAAAAAGTTTTTTCGTAACAGCTTTTGGATCTGTAGAAATTTTTCATCATCCCATTGAGGAAAGGATTCACGGACAATGACAAGAAGATCCTCCAATTTCTGACCCAATAACCATCGTGCTTTAAGATAAATTGTTTCTTTCTGTTGTTTTACGGAATACCATACCCTGCCTTCATCATCTACACTATAAATATCGAAGAGAAATATGAGATAATTTAGGTCCAGCTCATGAATCAATAGTTCATTAGGATTAGGTTGATTGATAAATGGATAGTTATACGCAGTTGTATTCTCCATAATCCGCCTGAGATAGGCATTAAAATTAAAATCTTTTTCGAACTGAAGCTTACTGAGATCACCATGACATAAGATAAGATTTTTCACTCTATTAGCAAAGGATTGATCAACACCATCCACTTCTTCCAACAGGGAATACACGAGAAATGCACCTCTTTCTTCATGATCTTTTGTCTTATAAAGGAGTTTCAGATAGTCCGTAGAGAGTCTTCGTCCCCGTTTACTACTCTCCATGGATTCTTCAATAATTTCTGAATCACTGACGTCATAACTTCCCTTCCCTACATCGTGGAGCAAGAGAACAAGAGTTATTATCTTAAAATCATCCATGTGAGGCACGAGATTTAGTTTATCGATAAGATGGATTATTCTTTTATAAAAGTCTTTTTTAAAAAGTGTCCCTCCAACAAGCTCCTGTTCCATGAAAATTGGATTATTTCTATATTTTAGTGCCAGTGAGAAGTTTTTTAAAAGTTTTTTGGTATGATCAATCACTTTGAATCGATGTTTTGAAGGCATTCCATGATCATTTAAATGGAAGTCAAGATTGGAAAGCTCTTTGAAATAAGAAAATAATTTCTCATCCGTCATGGATAATATTTCTTCCAAAATATTTTGAGAATCTAAAAGTTCTTTTAATTTGGACATGATTTCTCTCGCTATATATAATTATAATATGATATTCGTAGTTTGAAAAGTAGTATTTACAATAATATTAATTATGCTGATAAAATAATTTTATAATTTCTATAGAATTCATCGATGAGAATTCAATAATCTTTACATCCTTTCAAAATAATTTGACTCGATGAGTGATTGTAATTATCTTTCAATTAAAGGATTTTCTATGCACGAATTATCCATTGCTACACGAATTATTGATATGGCCGTACAACATGCCCGTAAACAAAAGGCTTATAGAATCAATGAAATTCATGTGAATGTCGGAGATTTTAGTGGTGTAGAAAAAGATTCCCTTCTGTTTTGTTTCGATGAGATGTGTAAGGGTACTATTGCGGATAATTCCAAATTAAATATTAATTCCATAGCAGCTGTCGGGCTTTGTTTGGATTGTCAAATTGAATTTCCTATGGAATCCTTGTTTAGCATATGTGTCTTTTGTGGGGGATCGAAGATTACTTTAATTCGTGGTATGGAAATGGATATCAAATATCTTAAGATTGAAATGGATGAAGAATAGGTGAAATATGTGTAATACTTGTGGATGTAGTAGTTCTACTGATAAAATTACCTATCATGTTACAGATCATCATCACCATCATAAGGATTATGAAGATTCTGCTCATAAAACTATTTTCAGTAAAGAAAAAATAATTGAAATTGAAGAAAAAATATTGTCTAAAAATAACTTTATTGCTAATGAAAATAGAAAATACTTTTCCCAAAAAAATATCACTGCGATCAATATCATGAGTTCTCCTGGAGCAGGGAAAACCACTTTGCTGGAAATGACGATTTCTGCTCTGAAAAACGATTTTAATTTCTATATTATTGAAGGAGATCAACAGGGGTCCCTAGATGCAAAACGTATTGAAAGATCAGGGGCTCCTGTTATTCAGGTTAATACGGGAAATGGCTGTCATCTTGATGCGGAGATGATTTATAATGCAGTGAATAATCTGGATATAAAAGATAATTCTTTTCTTCTTATAGAAAATGTAGGGAATCTCGTCTGTCCTGCCTTGTTTGATCTTGGAGAAAATAAAAAAATTATAATATCAAGTATTCCAGAAGGGGAAGATAAGCCGATTAAATATCCTAATATGTTTTCTGTAGCTGATATGTGTATTATCAATAAAATTGATCTTGCTCCTTACATTGAATTCGATATCCATCTCTTTAAAAAACATGCCCAGCAGATTAACCATAAGATATCCTTTGTTGAATTATCTGCAAAAAAAGGAACTTCCATAGAAAGCTGGTATCGTTGGTTGAGAGAGCTTAAAATATATGAAACAATCCAATCTATTAGTTAATAAGCGATTATCATTTACAGTTGAAGGAATCGTTCAAGGAGTAGGATTTCGACCTTTTATTTATCGTCTGGCTACTGATCTGAAGTTAACTGGATTTGTATATAACACTAGAAATGGCGTATATATTGAAATCCAGGGTGATGAGAAGGCATTAAATCATTTCCAAAATAAATTACAAACTAATCATCCTTCGCATTCAATTATTACAAAAATAAATTCAAAACATCTTCCAATTAAAAATGAGAATGAATTTATAATCCAGGAATCTTATGACAAAGATAACTTTAATACGCTGATTCTTCCTGATATTCGAGTTTGTGATCAGTGTATAAATGAGCTTTTTGATCCAAATAACCGTCGATACCTTTATCCATTCATCCACTGCACTCAATGTGGTCCAAGATATACTATTCTGAATCAAATCCCATTTGATCGCTGTCATACGTCTATGGAAAAGTTCTCCATGTGTCATCAATGTCTGGAAGAATATAATAATCCAAAGGACAGACGATTTCACTATCAATCCAATGCATGCCCTGAATGTGGCCCCGCTCTAACTTATGTAAACAATACTATATCAATTAATACCTCTCAGGATGCAATTGAAAGAGCAGTTCAAGATTTAATCAATGGAAAAATAGTAGTTATAAAAGGATTAGGTGGTTTTCATCTGGTAGTTGATCCATTTAATAATAATTCAGTTAATATGTTACGTCAAAGGAAAGGGCGTTATCTTAAACCCTTTGCACTCATGGTACTGGATATCCCTTCAGCAAGACAATTTGTTGATTTATTACCTAATGAAATTACTCTCTTACAAAGTTCTGAATGCCCTATTGTACTAATAAACAAACAGGATATGGTAACTATATCTCCACTAGTTGCTCCAGACCTTAATCAATTGGGGATTATGTTACCCTATACACCTCTTCATTATCTTCTACTCAAACGATACAAGGATCTATCCTCAAAAATCCCAGCTCTCATCATGACAAGTGCCAATTATTCTGACGAACCTCTTATTATTGATAATAATTCAGCTAAGACCAACTTAAAAGATATTGCTGATAGCTATCTCTACCATAATCGGGATATCATAGCCCGTGTGGATGATTCTGTAGCTATAGCAATTGATAATAAATCCCGTATAATACGTCGTAGTAGGGGATATACTCCTTTGCCTATCCCTGTTTCTATCTCAGGTAAAGATATTTTAGCAGTGGGAGGAGAACTTAAGAATACCATATGTTATTTAAAGGATCAAAATGCTTTCATAAGTCAGCACATTGGTGATACAAGATGTATAGAATGCTATGAATCATTTCAGCAAATTATTCAACATATGAAGAACCTTCTCAATATTGATCCAAAGTTAATAGTCCATGACCTCCATCCCCAATACATGTCTACACAGTGGTCAAACAAACAAACAGATATTGCTCTATTACCAGTACAACATCATCATGCCCACATGGCATCCTGTATGACTGAATGGAATATAGATAAACAAGTTATAGGAATTATATTAGATGGTACAGGTTATGGTCCAGATGGGACAATATGGGGAGGAGAAGTGCTTATAGGAGATTACAGCGGATATTATCGTTTTGCACATCTCCAAAACATTGTTCTGCCAGGAGGGGACAAGTGTATTGCTCAGCCATGGAGGACTACAGTAAGTTATCTATACCAAACCTATGGACAAGAAATACCTGATATACCTATCTTATTTAATAAACCTATTCAGCAAGTCATTACAATGATTTATAATAATATTAACTGTATTCAAACAAGTAGTGCTGGAAGGTTATTCGATGCAATAGCTTCTATAACAGGTATTGGGGATAAAAATCACTACGAAGCCCAACTCTCTATCCAATTAATGCAGCATGCCCTTGTATCCGACCTGTGGGACAAGGTGGATACCTATAATTTTATACTGGAATCCATCGAACAGAAATGGGTTATTCAAACGACCCCTCTCATCAGGGATATTGTACAGGATGTTCAAAATAATCTTCCAATCAATATAATCAGTACAAGATTTCATAAAACAATGGTTGAAAGCTATAAGCAACTTGCAGTCAAAGCGAAATCCTTTTCTGGAATTAATAATGTCGTTTTAAGTGGTGGGGTATTTCAAAATGTTTTAATGCTCCAGTATCTGACTAAGTCACTACAGGAAGAGGGATTCACTGTATATTCTCACGAAAAAGTCCCCTGCAATGATGGTGGTATTAGTCTGGGACAGGCAATGATTGGGAGATATCATCTTAATCATAGAACAGATTTATAAATGAGGTTTTAATATGTGCTTAGCAGTACCTGGAAAGGTCATTGATATTTTCAAAGAAAACGGATTATCTATGGGGAGGGTGGATTATAGCGGTACTATCGCTAAGGTTTGTTTAGAATATGTACCTGAAATACAAATAGGACAATATGCCATAGTCCACGCAGGCTTTGCTATTACTATCCTCAACGAAGAACTGGCTGAATACACTCTCTCAACCTGGGAACAATACGATAAATTGAAGGATAAACAATCCCCCGATATTCTTTCCTAAAATAACCGTTCAATCCTAAATAATTCAAACAAAATTGTCTACCCGAATACCATCCCTCAAGATTCTCGACTCCCCATTCCGAAATCACCACGTATGAAAAAATATTTTCCCAAAATAACAAATGAATCGATAAGATATTGAAATGAAACAGGATGAAATACAAAACAATCTAATCTATAAGAAAGCCAGTCAGTCCTTCCTCAAAGAGAATCAGGGGACTATACTAACCCATGTTCTAAAGAATACAAGGATTATTCGACGATCACAGCATCTTTCCTCCTTAAAAAATAGCTTGAAAAACAAATCAATCTATATCATCGGTGCAGGACCTTCATTAGATAAGGAAATAAAATCTCTTAAAGCTGTTACAAAAGATCCAAACACAGTTATCATAGCACTTGACTTAGCTCTCAAAGTTCTATTAAACCAAAACATCCGCGTAGACTATTGCTTCACCTGTGAGACCAGAAATATCCGATTCTTCAAAGGTTTGAATACAAAAAATATTATCCTGATCAGCTTCATAGGATCTAATTCCCATAATGTCACTGATTGGAAGGGAGAAATCTTATTTTATAACCTCCAAATGAATCACCCCTTCTTCAATAAGCTGGATCAACTCATAAAAACACCTATCCACAAGCTCAACACGGGTGGAATAATCCTAACCCATGCCCTCAGTATGGCATATCAGTTCAACGCAAAGAACATCACCTTACTGGGCAACGATCTTTCCTACAAGAAGAATCAGTTTTATTGCAAGGGAACGGTGTACACCAGAAAGGATGAAAAAATCATATTAAAATCATCCGTATCGGTACGGGTTCAAAGGGACAATAAAATCCATTATACCACACCCCAAATGGATATCGCCTACAAATGGATCCAGGATTTCATCCAACGCCAGAACATAACAAATATTCAATGGGGATTATACAAAAACACCTTTTTCCAAAGGATTCTAAAGAGATTACCAATCAAATTAACCTATTTCACACTAACAATTCTACTATTCCTTAGTATCACAAAAGCTTTCACAAAAGAACCCAACAAACAGAAGAATATAAAAGTCCCACCCATAAACTATTCCAAAGAACAATACTGGGCAGTTCATTACAGCACAATCTATGGATATGATCCAGAACGATTTTTATTATATGAGAATATCACCAAACATCCAGCCACCCTTGAACTCAAACGTAAAGCTAAATTAGGTTTACTTAAATTTGAAGATGGGGATACATTACCACCGGATCAATTAGATGGTTATCATCTAATCCACCAATTAACCCAACTGGGAATACCTTATTGGCTGAAAGAACTAAGGAGTGGAAATACCCTCCGAAGACGCACAGCTATAAAGATCCTGGGCTATTTCTATTACGACAGCCTTGTCCCACACCTCATCAAAGAATACGATAAGACCTTTGAAGAGACCTTTCTACTGATGGATATTTTTTACAGATGTCAAAGCCCCAAGTCCATACCATTCTTAAAAAAACAATTGAAATCCGAGTATAGAATATTCAGACAATTCTCCGCCACCACCCTACTTCTAATGGGAGAGGAATCCGCCCTCCAAACCTATTTTGAGGATATGTTATCCATGGAAAAAATCTTTTACAAATACTATTATAATTCATTTGTAATTCGATCAGATGAATATTATAAGTCCAAAATCAACAAAAAAAGTTTTAAAGAAAGATACCTCTATTATTTTTATAATAAACATGTCAAAGAAATTGTCCGGATGTACAAATCAAACAAAAAAGTATTTAATTACTTACATCAATTGTATATTCAAAAGAGATTTGACTATCTTACCCTCGATTTATTGGCATTCTATTACCCAGACCAGTTCTTCACCGATAAAATGATCAATACCCTCATCCAAAAACATAAAAATGGAAATCGTGATCTTGAAGACGCTTTGAATCACCTGGGGAAAATGAAGTCAAAAAAACTCTATAACAAATTATATCGATTAAAATTAAAATACTTAAAACAGGAAACCCCAGAGATTCCTACTCCTGAAAAGCATATCATCCATACCAAAAGATATTTATTCCAACTCCTCCGACAGGGTTTCAAAGTTGGATATTTCTTTGGAAAACCAGAATATATCAGTTTCTCATCCTACAATTCCTCCTTAAAACAGTACAACCTCCACAGCAAAATCATCGATGAAAACGTCTTATCCTCCCTCTCAGAATACCAAATCGATTACGTCATCCGAAGATTAAAAGTCCTCATCAAATCCAAAATATATGGTACCCGAAGCAACGCCGCCATCCTGTTGTTCCAACTACCCTACGTTGAAGATTTCAGAAAAGATATCCTAAACCTAATCAAAACCGAAACATACACCAAAGAAATGAGATATTATAACTACCTCCCCTGGATCATCCTCAAATCGAGGGACAAATTCTATATACCCTATATAAAAAGACTCATCCAGAAGGACATCCAACTCCAAATCAAACGGGATTTCATATCGGTTTTAAAAGAACTACATAAAATAAAATAACATCCTCTCAAGATTCTCGACTAATCGATCCGAAATCAAGACTTGTGATAAAAATATTTTTCTTGACACCCAGTTGAATCAGAAGTAATTTTATTTTGTATTATTGAAAAAACATTTAAAATATGATTTAACCATGAAATATAAAGTTCTATTAAAAAAGTCCGAAGAAGGGTATGCCATTTGGTGTCCAGGACTTCCCGGTTGCGTATCCCAGGGTCAAACAAGAGATGAAGCAATTGAGAATATCAAAGATGCCATTGAATCTTATTTGGAGGTGGTTGAAGAGCTTGGTGTAAATGAAGAATCCGCCTATGTGGAAATTAATTGATGCCAAAACTTCCGGGTATCCAGCACAAACAAGCGATTAAAGTATTCGAGAAATGTGGTTATCAGATAATCAGACAGAGTAAACACATCATAATGTCCAATAACCAAGTGATATTAACTAACCATCCCAAGAGCAAATCCAATCAATGCCAACACCATGGGTATTTTAATTACCACGGCTGGTTTAACAATTGATCAGTTCAAAGATTTATTGTTATACTTTAATGTGTTTGTATGTTCCACTTATTAAAAAATAAAAACATTTACCTTAGAATAATTATCTCCCCTCAAGATTCTCGTCCCATCAACCCGAAAATTAAAAAATATTATATTCAGATATATAATATAAAATTCTTTTTCTACTGGCCTATGTAAGCTGAGTAAGATCCCCATATCTGTATTATAATGAATTGTAGCTTACAGGTAAAAGCATTATGGTTAGTAGGATGAAGGTAATGATCCATATGATAAATAGTTTTTTTTGTATATCAATTTTTTTTATTTTGGAAATGATGTATCCAATGAATGATACTATAAACCATATTAGGAGTGAACCGAAAGATAAAAGTCCAAGGATTAGTATTACCGCATAATCGCTATGTAGAAAAGAGAAACCTGTTATTAGTGGTCTCAGTTTCAACGCTCGACAGGTTTCTTCATAGAAGATAAGAGAGAAGATAATCAAACTGAAGGGTATTAAGAAAAACCATATTTTATATAACCACTTCTACATACTACTTTTCCTATCTGATGACTATTATATTTCATCGGATATTAATTACGAACTCTTGATTTTCCAATTGAAAGTCCTCTCTGGCAAATCCTTTTATATAAAAATCCTTTGAATTAGAAGTCAAAATAATCTAATTCGGTTGTTGAGCGGAACGGTGTCCTGGGCGATAGTCGAGCATCGAACCATCCGTTGACAATTTTAAATACAGAAAATTAACAGTATAACATCCAAGGAGAATAATTTATGTTAAACAAGAAGAGCAGAGAAGCATACGACCATTTTTATAATTCCACTATCCACTGTGAATATCTTGATACAAAAACAGAAGTCTTGGTTGGACTTGCCGCAGCCATGGCGATGAACTGTCTACCCTGTCAAAAATATTACCTCACCCATCTCAAAAACACCACAGAAAAATTTATAAGCTATTCTCAAAAACAATTAAAGGGCATCCATTTAAATACTGACGGAAAAACATTTCTCAAGGGTCTTATGCAACTGATTAAACGAAATGGAAAAGGATTAGTTTACGCTCCAAGACAATGGAATGGCTGGTATGTTAAATTATTTTATAATTATAAACGAATAGAACTTCGATATAATCCCTACATGGATTTCTTCCCTACCGCCGTTTCCATTACAAAAGGTGTGACTCCAGGTCATCAAGGGGTTCTCCATGTTGTGCCACAGGACGTATTCGCATGGCATTTTTCCTCATCGATTTTCAGGACAAAAAAAAGGGCATATCCCTCTTCTGCGGTCCTATTGGATCTTATTATGAATTCATTCATCCTGGCGGCAAGCGATTAAATAACGAGGAGTGGAAAAATATCATGGAAAATCACTACTACGTTAAGAGTGACTATAAGGATCACACTTCATTGCCTAAAAAAGAATTGATAAAACAGGTACGTCAATGGATGGATCATTACGAAAAAACATCATTTCTCTACTCCGTGTTAAAATAATGTATAGTCCCTTTATCCAGAGATGGAAAAGAATTATAAAAAATGTGTAAGATCAGAGAATAAATCAAAAGAAATTCCTTTACTTTTAAAGGTATTTCTATTATCTTTAATTGGCAATGATCTTATGGATCAGTCAATTCAAGTTATAGAGGGGAGATTCCCGAGTGGCTAAAGGGGGCAGACTGTAAATCTGTTGGCGCAGCCTTCGAAGGTTCGAATCCTTCTCTCCCCAATACCCTTTCCACTAAATGTTTATTATTACAGCGGTTTCAACGGTAATGGATTAATCATCCTTGTGATACGATATACAAATAACATTAATAATTCTGATAAAACAAATCATAGTTGATTAACTATAATAACCTCAAGAAACCATTCAATATTAGAAAATAGCAATCCAACGATCCAACTGATAGTAAAAAAAATCAATATAGTATTGAATAAATACACTCCACATAGTATAAAACAATCGGAACTGAATATTTTGATTCCGATGCTTCTTCGTATGGGTGGTTTATTATAAATTGATTTATTTTTTTTTATAATAAAGGGATACATTATGAATGAAATTGTTAAAAATTTACAATTTGTGTTGACAAGACTACTAATTTTATGTATGATTTTACTAAATTTATTGAGTAAAGGAGAATATATGCGAAAGGGAGGAGTTTTTATATTGTCAGCTCTAATTCTCATTAGTCTATTTTCTTGTACTAAGAGATTTACAAATTACACAAGTTATACCACAAAAAAATATCGTCCTCTGAATAATAATAGTAAGGTGGATGTTATTTTAAGTGGAGATGAAGTTGTTGGTGAATTTAGAAAAATAGGTCTTTTTACTGTTGAGAAAGGCGATCAGGAATGGCAGATTGATGTGACCAAGAAATTTGCTCGTCGCAGGGGTGCGAATGTAGTAATTCTTAAATCAATCAGAACAACCGTTGTCGTAACATACAGCGAATGGGGGGTTTCATCTACCTCGTGGGTTTCACGTACATTTTTATTAGGCAGATATTTAAATTAAATCTGTTATAAAATCATTATTATATTTTACCCTAAGCAACAAGTATATTAAAATTAATCCGGAGAAATTTATGAGAAAAATATTTATTTTATTTTCCATGTGTATAGTATTACTATTATTAAGTATTGATAAGGGATATAGCAGTGGATTGTTTGCTAGAGAAGGATCCCCTGTTGGTACAAAATGGATGTTTGATATAGGTCTGGGATATGCAAGTCCGATAACAACGAGTAGTTCTTATTATGGCACTTCGAGTTATAAGAGTAATATTACAAACTTTCATATTGGTGCTGGTTACGATCTGTTCAATTTATACAATGTTGTGGTATTTAATTTAAAATGGGATATTGGATATATAAAGTGGAGTACAACGAATGCTCTGGCTACTCAAGATGCAACTTTCACAGGATTTACAGGGTTACGTTTAATTATTCCAATCACATCTTTCTTACTTATTTACGGAGATGCGGGGTTAGGTTACGCTTCTACCGATTTTTCAGGTAGTATTTACTCTTCCAGTAGTTCATTTGGATTTGTCCCAGGTGGAGGAATAGAGTTTCTTATACCCATTGGCAGACCAGATCCCAATTTAGCGGAAATAGGGGAGATGTCCAGTAAGCATGTTACACAATTAATTTTCGGAACATTGTTTAGATATTATTTGATAAAGGATCAATTCTATACTATAACAGTTTATACTGGTCTTCGTTGGTGAGATCTTAAAATTTTTATTATGGAATGGAGAGGCGGATCTCTATTTATGGTTGGGATTTATTTTTCGTTGTAAGATTTCTATAATTCGATAATTTATTCATTATCATATGATGTTGATGGATAAAACGTTTTGAATGTTATAAAATTATAAACGTTTATTTTAGGAAGATATGTGAGAAGAAGAATATTTATTATACTGACAACTCTGGTTCTCATAGTTCTATTTTCTTGTGCTCAGAGGTTTACAAATTATACGAATACCTCTACCATGACATTTCCACCCTTAAGAAGCAATACACAAATCAAAGTTATCTTAGGTGGGGATTAAATTCCAGAGAATTATCTTAAAATGGGATTATTTGTGATAACAAGTGGATCCGAAGCGTGGCAGTTTAAAGTAGCAAAGAAATATGCACGGCAAAAAGGGGCTAATTTATTGATTCTTAAATCTATTATGACAACAATATATACTACCCATCATGGTCATGGTGGAATTTCTACATCTGTTTGGAGTTCACGAACATTTATTTTTGGAAGAGTTATAAAATAATTCATCGTAAATCAATTTAAGATTCACCAAAACGGAGAACAAGATGAATAAGTTATTTGAAGACCTTTCAAACCATAGTAAATATATAATAAGATTTCTATCACTTTTTCAAATAACCCTGGGTATCTTCTTCTTAATAATTGGCTTACAAAAAGATAAACATTTTGATATACCAGGTGCCATCATATTTGTGTCAGGGACTTTTTTATTTTATCTGGTATTCAGAAAACCTGAGTGAAACAAAATTCTCAATAGTTTCAAATGATAAACCAAAATCTACTTGTATAAAATAATAATTAGAATTGTAACATAACTTTATATGGTTCACAGTCAAACAACACAGGATAAATTAATCATAGGTCTCACAGGACACTATGCTACAGGTAAATCCACTTTATCGAGTCTATTCAAAGACCATGGATATGAGGTAATCGAAGTAGATGAACTGGGACATACAGCTCTGATAGATAAAAAAAAAGATATCGTTAATCAATTTGGCTCATACATCCTTAATAAAAATAATGAAATCGATAGAAAAATCCTTGGGGAAATCGTATTCAAAGATAAAATCCTCCTAAAACAACTGGAGAGCATTGTCCACCCCCACATGGTAAATATGGTTCAGGATAGAATAAAATTATCATCCCATAGTAAAATTCTAATCAGTGCTGCAATCCTCATTGAAATGAACCTTCAACTCCTCTGCCATTCAATAATATTAATCACCGCACCATATAATTCCATTGAAAACAGAGCAATTCAACGGGATAGCCTCAATGTTCTGCAAATAAAACAGCGATTAAAAAATCAATTTCCTGTTAAAATTAGAAAGGACTACGCCGATTACATCATTAGGAATAATTCATCTATTGAAAATCTCATTGAAAAGGGAATTAAACTCATCGCTCAGATTGAAAAGGAGTTCACATGAAAGAGCAAGTTGCACCAAAGCATAAGGATATGTATGTATTTAATTTAGACCTCACAAGAGTATTTTGGATACTGGCAATCACATTATTTTGTATTACATTCTTCTTCCTGTTCGGATACTGGCTGGGAAGCGATACCAACTATCTTGATATTCAGAAAGATAATATGGCAAAGAAACCCAAGTCTTCAAATGTTGTAACTTACAATCAGAGTGATGCAAAAGATTTTGAAAATATCAAAAAAAATGAGGTTCAATCCCAGCTTAACACACAGAATGATCAGTCTCAAAATACTTCCAACGGCGATACTCCCCCAAAAGATCCAGATCAGTCTCCTCAAAATAATAATCAGGCAAACAATACAAATAAATCAGAAAATAATCCCGAATCCGAAACCAATACTCCAAAAGAGAATATCAGAGAAAATAATCAGGATAATCCCATACAACAAGTTGGCCACAAAAAAGAAAACAGAAAAAATCATAGAGGAAAATTCACAATCCAGGTTTCAATCAACAAAGTAAAGAAAAATGCCTATCACCTCAAAGACAAATTAAACAGAAAGGGATTTCAAGCATATATTCTTGTGAGAAAAAAGTCCCCAAACAATAAAATATATCTCGTCCGTGTAGGATCCTTTTCTTCAGAGCAGGAAGCCAGTAGAGTGCATAAAAAATTGCGTCAGATTAAAGAAGCACATAATTCAATCATTATAAATAATTAGTGGTAAGATCAATATCTTATCAAACCAATCAACTCTACAGCATAGAATCCTGATCTAAGTCGAAGGGGTGAATCATTCTTCGTTAATTCAATGAATAGTTGAAGTATAATTTCCATTTCAAATCACCCCATTCCACAAACCCTTATCGTCCCACAATAAATAAATTCTTTAGACTGTAGTGGCCTGAAAAATTT
>DKAT01000101.1 GCA_002450905.1 Spirochaetia bacterium UBA6919 | reverse complement strand
ATAACACAGTTGCTGTCTTTTTCCAGTCTCAATGAAATAGCGCTAATAATTTAAAATTGATATGAAGAATTTCTTAATTATTGATAATAAGTCGGGATAATTTTGTATAAGTCTTTTAAATTAATTTGTAATTTATGACTTATGTTTGGTATGGATTATTAAAAAGAAATGGCAGGGAGAGAAGGAGGATAGAGGAACTTACTCCCTGCCAACGTTTCTCAAAGGGCATTCTATCTTACTTACAGTAGTAACACTACCGTTATGATACATTTTCTGTCAATCTATCATAATTATCAATATAGTTATCAATATTTGTACCATGTTGATAACTATTTTTTAAATCATTAAATAAATAACAGTAATAAAATTGATCATAATTTTATTATTTATCGCAATTGAAAAGAAATGTATTAAAATTATACATGTATTCAGAATTCGTAGCAAAATGATTCACTCATATACCCTTGTCAACCATGAGTCATATCCCTGATAATTGCCTGATACAACATCAAAATATATATCCCGAATTTTTTTAGTAAAAGATCCTATTGAACCATTTCCAATAACTCTGGAATCTATTTCTTTAATCCATGCGACCTGGACTCCGGTCCCACAAAAGAATATTTCATCTGCTATGTATAATTCGGTTCTATTAATATCTCTTTCAACAGTTTTAAGATTTAATTCTTTGAGAGCAATTTCCATGATTGTCTTTCTTGTAATTCCTTCCAAGATCGATGAAGAAATAGGGGGTGTGATTAATTGTCCATCGCGTATAATAAAAATATTTTCTGCTGAACCTTCTGAGACATTTTGATTAATATCCAGGAATATGGCTTCGTCGTATCCATCGATGAGAACTTCTGATTTTGCGAGGGCTGAATTTATGTATCCTCCTGATGCTTTGGCTCTTGATGGAATCATATTATCGGATATTCTCTGCCAACTAGAGACTCGACATCTTAAACCATTGTTGGTATCAAGATAATCATCCAAGGGGAGAGTATAGATAGTAATATCATCCTGAACATTGTGTAATCGGGGTGACATTGATAATTCACTTTTATACAAAAAAGGGCGAATATATATTCCCTGTTTCCAATTATTTTTTTTTACCAAATCAATTGTAATTTGAATGAGTTGATCGACATTGTATTTTGGTTTCATCATAAGGATTTTAGCAGAATTCAATATTCGTGTGAAGTGATCTTTGAGTCGAAATAAATAGAGTTGGGATTTTTTATCATTCCAATACCCTCGAATACCACCCAAACAACCCGTTCCATATTGCAGGGCATGAGTCTTGACACTAATATTCGCCTGATTTGTGGGAATAAATTCTCCTTTAAAAAAGGCGTAATCTTCTTTATTAAACTGATCTGACATAAATAATCACCTATTTATTTATATTTGTTTTTTCATATATGGACAATAATTTAAAATAAAGCACTCTTCACATTTGGGTTTTTTAGCCTGACATAACGATCTGCCATGGACAATTAATCGATGACTGATGTTGATCCACTCTTGTTTTGGAATCCATTTTGTGAGATCCTTTTCAATTTTTACAGGATCTTTATTTTCAGTCCATTCTAGTCTTTGGGATATTCTTGATACATGAGTATCAACTACAATACCCTCGATAATATTATAAGCATTACCTAGAACAACGTTAGCTGTTTTACGAGCGACTCCAGGTAAGGATAATAAATCTGTAATATTATCGGGAACAGCACCTTTATAAACTTGAATTATTTTTTTTGATGTCGCCAAAATGTGTTTTGCTTTATTTTTATAAAAACCTGTTGATCGTATATCGTTTTGTAAAATTATTTCATCAGCCTGAGCTAGTTCATTTACTGATGGGTATTTTTTAAATAGGTCTTTTGTCACTAAATTCACTCTATCATCCGTACATTGGGCAGAAAGTATTGTTGCAATTAAGAGTTGAAAAGGACTGTTATAAATTAACGAACATTTTACATCAGGATAATGACTTATAATAAGTTTTAATATTTTTTGTTTGTCTTGTGACATGAATTTAAATTACCAATAATATTTAAGGAAATTTATTATTTACCACAACATTGTTTGTATTTTTTCCCACTGCCACAGGGACATGGATCATTTCTTCCTGTTTTATCAATTTTAATGCCCTGAGAAGCTCTTCCTGATCGCCTTCTCTTACCATCACCTCCTGAAAGATCAACCGAAGCAAACTGTGCAACTTCTTCGTGAACTTCTTCACCGAACTCTATTTCTTCTGCTTCTGTATCAAGGATTAATTCTTCAGTTACCTCAACTTTGAAGAGAAATTCAAGACTTTCTTCAATGATTATCATTTTGATTCCTTCAAACATTCTTGAGGCCTCGAACTTATATTCAGTCAAGGGGTTTCTTTCTGCGTAGGCTCTCAAATGGATCCCTTCCTTAAGGCTATCCATACTATAGAGGTGATCTTTCCATTTAGAGTCAATTGAATAAAGGAGTATGTATTTTTCGAGGTCTCTCATTTGCTCTGAGCCAACTTTTTTTTCCTTCTCCTCATAATGATCCATGAGTTTATCATATACAAATTGTGCCAGGGCTTCATGGTTCGTAATACTCAAATCCTTAAATTTATTGATATTTATACCAAATCGTCCTTCTACCCAGTTTGTAACATCATTGATATCATCTATATTTAAACTTCGTCGTCCTGCATCAGACAATTGCCCAATAAAGTTGAGGATAAGTGTTTCCATGCTATCAAAGATTTCTTCTTTGAGTTTACTTTTTAAGAGTACTTTATCCCTAAAAGAATAAATAAACTGACGTTGCTTGTTCATCACATCATCATATTCTAATAAATATTTTCTTACTTCAAAGTTACGGCTCTCAACCTTTTTTTGAGCGTTTGCAATAGCCTTTGTAACCCATGGATGCTCTATTTCCTGCCCCTCATCAAGTCCCATTCTTCTCATTAGATTAGAAATACGTTCTGATCCGAATAATCTCATCAAGTCATCTTCCAGACAAAGATAGAAACGAGAAGTTCCGACATCTCCCTGACGACCTGATCTTCCACGCAACTGATTATCAATACGTCGAGCCTCATGACGTTCTGTACCCAGGATATGTAAACCTCCTAGATCGAGAACACCTTCACCCAATTTGATATCGGTACCACGACCTGCCATATTAGTTGAAACAGTCACAGCTCCCCGTTGACCAGCCTGGGCTACGATGTTTGCTTCCATCTCGTGGAACTTTGCGTTTAGGACATTATGGGGTATCCCTTTTCGTTTTAAGACCTTAGAGAGTTTTTCATTTTTTTCAATGGATACAGTGCCTACCAGAACAGGCTGACCACGTCGATGGCAATCCTCAATTTCATCTACAATAGCATTAATTTTCTCTTTTTCTGTTCTGTAAATTTTATCCGGGTTATCAATTCTGGTCATCGGAACATTTGTTGGAATAATAATTACATTGAGTTTATATATTTTATAAAATTCTTCTGCTTCCGTTTCGGCGGTTCCAGTCATACCTGCAAGTTTATTATAACTTCTGAAGTAATTTTGGAAAGTGATTGTAGCCAGGGTTTGTGTTTCTTGCTCTATTGTAACACGTTCCTTAGCTTCGAGAGCCTGATGCAAACCATCACTGAAACGGCGTCCTTCCATTTTCCGTCCTGTATGTTCATCAATGATAATAACTTCACCGCTATCAACAATATAATCAACGTCATTTTTAAAGACAACATGAGCTTTAAGAGCCTGGTTTACATGATGGACAAGGTCGATATTTTTTGCACCATAAAGGTTTTCAACACCCAATAATTTTTCGACCTTAGATATTCCTTGTTCAGAGAGGACACAATTTCGATCTTTCTCTTCATATTGGTAATCCCCTGAATTATCACGCCACTTTCCATCCTCACCTTTCGATGCAGGAGTTAGCCGGGGTATGATCTTATCAATTTTATAATAAAGATCAGTTGAATCTTCTGCCGCACCAGAAATAATGAGAGGGGTACGTGCTTCATCAATCAAGATGGAGTCGACTTCATCCACAATAGCGAAAAAATGATCCCGTTGTACTTTGTGTTCGAAGGCTTCAACCATGTTATCTCTCAGGTAATCAAAGCCATATTCATTATTCGTACCATAAGTGATGTCGCAATTATAAGCCTCTTTACGACTTTTATTTCTCATATCGTGCTGGATAACGCCCACAGATAATCCCAGGATTTCATAAATGGGGGACATCCATTCTGCATCCCTTTTTGCCAGATAATCATTTACAGTAACAACATGAACTCCTTTCTCCATAAGTGCATTGAGATATACAGGTAAAGTAGCGACTAGTGTTTTTCCTTCACCCGTCTTCATTTCAGCTATTCTTCCTTCATGGAGCACCATCCCACCAATGAGCTGAACATCAAAATGACGTAAACCAATTGTTCTTACAGAGGCTTCTCGTACAGCTGCAAAGGCCTCAGGAAGAATATCATCGAGTTTTTGGCCTTCTGAAATACGATGTTTAAACTCAGTAGTTTTATTTTTAAGCTCTGCATCAGATAGAGATTGCATCTGGGATTCCAGCTTGTTTATTTGATCTATCTTTGGTTGATATTTTTTAAGAGTTCTTTCATTCTGACTCCCAAAAATGACTTTCATAATTTTACCAACCATGAATCCTCCAAGAAATTAATTATATTTATCATTAATTATTATATTTTGTATAATATTATAGCACTATTTAATTTTTAATTATAATCGAATCGTCACCATTGAATTGATTGAAAATAATTCGTTTGAGTGAAATTTTATCTAATTACCTTATAAAACTCGTTACTTGAATATTTAACAAATGATGGAAAAAATCCTTTAATCATTCAATAATAAAATATCGTTAAAATTATTTTCATTGAACACCAAAGTACATCAAATATAAACAAAAATCTTTTTTATCTAAGAATTATTTTTTAATTTTGTGCCGATTGGAATCTTAAGACTTAATATTATGATAGGAGATTTTGTCATTCCTTAAGATAATTCACAACAAGTCCAGACAATAATTTGGGATAGAAATCAGTGGATTTTTGAGGCATTTTCTGTCCATTTTCAGTAACTTTCTTTACTTCACTCATTTTTGTGGGATTTAATAAAAATCCGACTTGATATTCCCCTTTTTTTAATAATTCAAACGCCTGTATACGATCTCTGTAATAGGAGACATTGGTTTGCTGACGGAGTTTTTCTTCATCGATCCCAAGAATATCCTCTAGTATAACTTTATGAAGAATAAGAACATCCAATCGCATTAGATCATGAGAAAATCCTTTGGGAAAATGATAACTTAATAATCTCTCATCGATTAGAGACAACAAGTAAAATTGGTTTCCTACAGGAGCAATAATTCCATATACATGCTGATCTTGTTTATCAGTTAAATTATTATATAATTCATCCAAAGTATTATAAGGTGTAATTGTAAATTCTTTTTCTAATTTACTGAGGAAAGATTCAAAATTAAAATCATTTAAATTTTTAACAAATCGGTGGGTAGGCAGGATAGAGATACCGTTTTCATCATTCATATTGATAAAAGTACACATTGTATAATTAAAAAGCTCTTTCCCTGTATACTCCCCTAGTTTTTCCCGTTGAATATTTCTGTAGTTAAGGGAAGTTTCATAACGATGGTGGCCATCCGCTATATAAACCTTTTTTATATGCATTTCATCCTGTACTTTCTTGATCAGCAAAGGATCATGTACTTTCCATACACAATGAACATTCTTATCATCGTCGTATACCCTTATATTCGGGGTATTTTCTTCTATTTGTTTAAATAATTTAATAATTATATCTTGTGAATCACTAAACAACATGAATATCTGACCGAAAGTTGCATCAGTTGCTTCTAGGAGATCAAAACGATCCCTTTTAGGTCCTGATAGTGTGTGTTCATGAGGTAATACATTTCCATTTTCAAATTCATCCAATTCCAATAAAGCAATAAACCCTTTTCGAATCTTCTTCATCCCTTCAAAATTATATTCCTGGGTATAATAATAGAGGTTTGGCTCGTCATCACGGATTAAGATCTTTTCTTCAAGCCATTGGTTAAGTAGGTGTTTAGCTACATTATATTTATCTTCCTCACGACCTTTATCCAGACGAACAAAATTATAAGGACTTCGTTTGTAGTATTCATCTTGCAATTGATCATTTATTTTGTCATAAGGTGCTGTCACAACAAGATTGAGATCTTCTATTTTCTGCTTGTTATATCGAATGCCACGAAATGGAATAATATTTACCATATACCTCTCCCAATGATCCAACTGGGTTGAAAAAGAAATTTAGTTAAAATAACAAAAAAATCAAGTTTTACACGATTATTTTTTCTAAAGGAAGGATTATCTTATTAATAAATGCCTTCTAGAAAAGAATCCAGAAGGCATCGGATATTTTTTATGCTATCTAAAATTAAAACTTACCGCTAAGGCCAAAGGCGATATCTATAATTGAATTGCTAGCACTTGAACTAACTGCAACACCTTGAGTTCCCCCTAAAAGAGAAGCGTCAAGTGTTCCGCTATAAGTACCTTTAATACCATATACCATACCTAAATCTAAACTTAGATTTTTGCCAACATCAAATCCAACTCCAAAAGTTATATGATGTTGTATTGTTGCTGGTGCTCTGACGTTAAACGAACCTAATAAATTCGATTGTGTCGCATCATTTAGGACTTTACTTCCATAATTATATCCTGCACGAATTGAAACAATACTTATCTTATACTGAACACCAAATAAAATCACAATTTGATCTTTCCAATTAAATCCATAAGGACTCGTTGTGAAAGTTGCTGAATTTCCATATCCATCTGCAGAACTCCACAATATATATTTACCATTTAATGAGAGAACTAAACTTTTATTCAATAACGAAGTACTTACACCTAATCCCAATTCTGTTGGGGGAGCAAGTTTCATTCTTGAACTATAAGCAGCAGCAGTATTTACACTTGTTTGAAAACCTACCTCATGATCTGGTTTTAATAGTGTGAATTTTGCATAAGCACCAATACTCAACATCTTTAAATCGACATCAGCCCCTAATTTCAAACCTAAACCAAAAGCATGATCAGCACCTGCTTGACCGCTACTTGAACCAAAATCCATTACTTGGAATGAGAATGGGAAAGAAATCCCCACTGAAAACATTTTGGCAAATTTAATAGCAAAAGCGGGTATAAAATCCATTTGCATTATAAATAAATTTCGCATTGAATTTAGTTTAGTATTTCGATAATCCGTACCCATTCCTCCAACTGCTACAACCCCTAGTCCAAGAGCCATATCATTCCCAAGGGGTTTAATTACACCAATTGAAGGCAGCGGAAAAGCTCTATATCGACTTGTCCCAGACGATGTACTAGCAGTTCCATCTACACTTATAACAGCAAATGAAGCACCAAAATCAAATGTACCCTTATCGAAACTGGTCATCGCTGCTGGATTTAAATAAATAGCTGATATACCACTTTGTGGATTTGTAATACCAGTACCACCCATTGAAGATGAAATTGGGCCTGTCCCAATAGCTTGGGTACCATTAGTTGCCCAGGCTTGAAAGTGTATTATTGTAGCTAATAAAACTACAAAGAAAATCAATAAATGTTTTTTCATAAACATTCCTCCTAAAATTTACCGAACGAAATAAAAACATTTTTATTGATAAATTAGTTCCAACAAATTTTTTTTTTGATTTGTGGTAAAAATAAAAATGAAAAAAAAATTCATCACTATGTTAAATGCAATAGATAAAATTTAATCAAATTTAACCTTCATGGGAAGAAGATGGGAAAATCATGGGAAAAGCATTTGTAAATTGCTTAGATAAAATTCATAATTTTTTAATTTTTGAAGCCTCTAATATACTGATAATCCTTTAAAATTCAATTATAAATATCTGATTCGGTTGGTGAGCAGAGTCGAACCATCCGTGACCACTTCAAAATCTGAAGATTATAAGTATAGTATACTATATCTCGACCATACTAAAATTTCTCTTGATTTATTTTGCAGTCAGTTGTCTGAGTTCTTGAACCACTTGGATAAGTGTCTTAATTGTGAAATCAATTTGTTCTTTCGTATTTGATTCCCCTAAGCTAAATCGTATTGAACTGTGAGCATCTTCATCACTTCCTCCCAAAGCTTTTAGAACATGAGATGAACTTAATGATTCACTATGACAAGCTGATCCAGTTGATACAGAAATACCTTGTAAATCTAATTTAAGTAAGATAGCTTCTCCTTCTATGCCATCAAATCGAATATTTAAAGTATTAGGAAGGCGTTTTTCTGGATGACCATTAATTTTTGTTCCCTCAATAGATTCTAATATACTCTTTTCAAGATGATCTCTAAGGCTTCTGATTTTATTTGATTTTTCTAGATAATCACTTTTTAATAACTTAAATGATTCACCCAGCGCTATAATCCCCGGAACATTCTCTGTACCAGCTCGCATACTGCCTTCCTGATAACCCCCTTCCAATAGTGAGGATAGATAATTTGATTTTTTTATATATAACAATCCAACACCTTTGGGGGCATATAATTTATGACCTGACAGTGAGAGAAAATCAATTTCAGAGTTATTAAGAGAAATTGGAATCTTTCCTACGGATTGCACTGCATCAGTGTGAAATAGAATATTATGATCTCTGGCAATCTGAGAAGCTTCAAATATCGGCTGTATTGTTCCTATTTCATTATTTGCATGGATAATAGAGATGAGTTTTGTTTTAGGTTGTATAGCTTGTTTCAATTCATCCAGATTAATTAGACCCTGGGCATTAACACTGAGATATGTTACCTGAAAACCTTTTTTCTCAAGTGATTTACATGGATTGATGATTGACGGATGCTCAATAGAAGTGGTAATGAGATGATCACCTTTCTGAATAATGGATTCATTGTAAAATAATCCTTTGATCACCATATTATTACTCTCTGTGGCGCCTGAGGTAAATATAATCTCTCTTGGGGAACAATTTAGAAATTCAGCAATTATTTCCCTTGATTGATTTATATGATAATCTGCACGTCTTCCTATTTCATATCGGCTAGAGGGATTTCCGTAAATATCTAAAGCTTTAATGAAAGACTCTTTGACACGAGGATTTATGGGAGTTGTGGCATTGTGATCTAAATAGACCCTCATGATTGAGTGCGAGTCCTTTTGATTATGCCATCATCATATCCTCTAATTTCTTGTATAATTCCATTTTCATGAAAGAAAATATAATTATACTGGCCACGAAAATGATCAATCGATTTATCATTAAAGGAATAAAAATAATAACCGGAGTAGATACCCATCCAACGACTAATAAATGAACCATTTCCTGATAACCAATAACTTTTATATTTTTTCCCTATAGGTGTTTTATTATTTTGGTTTATAATATAGAATACTGATATGATCGCATATTTTTTGTTATCAATCATAGTATTTTTAAGATACGTATATCGTGCCATACATTCAACAGATTGGGGTTTTGTAATTCCATAATTTTTTAAATTTTGGATAATATATACCTTCCCAGCCCAGGTATCATTAATTCCAATCTCTTTTTTAGGAAATTGGATGACATTTCGAATATTTGGATAAAAATATTTACTATCCACCTGCATTATACCCCGCTGATTACGGTAGAATAAGGATTTTGATTTTTTTATTAATGTATATTTTTGATAAAATCATTCCTAATCCAAAACTCAGAGTGGTGGATGTGGCTGCACCTATGATATCTAATCTTGGTATTAATATAAAGTTAAGTACTATATTTGAAAGTGCAATGACTATAATA
>DKAT01000005.1 GCA_002450905.1 Spirochaetia bacterium UBA6919 | reverse complement strand
AGCAGAAGAGAGACTAAGAAGAGCAATATAACTAATTTTCATTTTGGTGTTGGCTATGATTTTGTAAATTTGGATAATATATTATTAGGACAATTAAGATTTGATATAGGAAATGTAAAATGGACACCTTCATCAAATAATTCTACTAGTAGTGAAATTAGTAGAATAACTATGTCTATGGGGTGCGTTTAATTGTTCCTGTAACGAGTTTCATACTTATATATGTGGAAATTAGTTTGGGAATGTCCTTGTTTGGTGAGAGATTTTATGGTAGTAGTTCCAACGATAGTTTTATTGGATTAGTACCTGGAGGAGGGATTGAGTTTCTTATCCCCATTGGGAAAGCAGATCCAATCTTAAAAGATGTGGGCGAGATGTCCAGTAAACATGTCACACAATTAATCATAGGAACTTTGTTTAGATATCGCAATTACGGGGATAAATTTTATACTATAACAGTTTATACTGGTCTTCATTGGTGAGAATTAAAATGGATTTATGGAAGGGGGAGTCGGATTTCCCGTTTCCCGTCATAACAGGGGATTCCGTGGGTGACATAAGCTTTCCATACTTCTATATATTTCTTGGCGATATAATGATTGTGTTCTATCTCTTCCTTTGTGAGCTGACGTTTGGCTACTGCTGGGGATCCTACAATGAGGGTGTTATCAGGGAATTTCTTTCCCGGAGATACAAGAGCCCCTGCAGCAATGATACACTGATTTCCAATCACTGCTCCGTCCATTACAATAGCTCCCATCCCAATCAGACAATAATCTCCTATAGTACAGGCATGAATTATCGCATTGTGCCCTACTGTACATCCTATTCCAACAATGGCAGGATAATCATCTGATACATGGATTACTGTGTTATCCTGTATATTGGAATTTTCTTTGATGATAACATCATTAATATCTCCTCTGAGTACGCAATTATGCCAGATGCTTACACCTTTTTCAAGAACTACTTTTCCGATCACCTGAGCACCATCTGCAATATATGTATCAGCATGGACTTCAGGAAAACGTTTTGTAAAATCATAAGCCATTGTATTCCCTCAAATTTTGATCAATGAAATATAAATTATAATCAGAGATTGGTCAATTGAATAAATTATTTCATAGTTGTTATAAATATAGTATTTTGTGGCAACCGAAGATGTTTATTAGATTGAAATATTCACTGATTCTTATTATATTTGTATCAACAGGATAATAATATGAGTTTTCATGAGAAGAGAGTTTTAGGACGTACTGGCTTGATGGTTGGTAGGATGGGTATTTCCACAAGCTTTGGAGCGGATTTTAAGGCTTACGAAGAGGCATTTGAGAGGGGTTGTAATTATTTTACGTGGGGTACTTTTATTAGGGGTCGGTCCAAGGAGTTTATCAAGCTAGTTCGAAAGATCAATACAAACGGAAAGAGAGATCAAATGGCTCTTGGTATGCTTACTTACGCACATCAAGAAATGTTGACTGATTATTTTTATAAGCGTGGATTAAAACAACTGGGGATCGATTACGCTGATATCCTGCTTCTAGGTTATTATTCTAGTAGACCTCCTCAGAAAGTGATAGATGGAGCCTTAAAATTGAAAGAAAAAGGGCTGGTAAGATATATTGGATTAACCAGTCATAATAGAAAGCTCTTTCAAAGTCTTTTTGAAGAAGGGATTTTTGATGTATATCATGTGCGTTACAATGCTGCCCATCGAGGTGCGGAGAGAGACGTATTTCCTTTCTTGAAGAAGGATGAGAAACCTGGTATAGTATCATTTACTGCTACACGCTGGAAGGATCTGTTGAATTCAAAGAAGATGCCAGATGGACAAGACCCATTGACCGCCAGAGAATGTTATCGGTTTGCATTGTCAAATCCTAGTGTGGATATGTGTATGATGGGATTCAAAAATATTGATGAATTGAGGGAAAATCTAAGGGTATTGGATGAAAATCCTTTATCAGACGATGAGATGCAGCGTATTGTACAAATTGGGGATTATGTCCATAAAAATACGTTATTTTTTAAATAGTCTTTAATAATTAAAGATTTAAGACATCAGCCATAGAATAAAGACCTGGTGATTTATCTTTTAACCACTTTGCAGAAAGGATAGCTCCCTTTGAAAATGTTTCCCGGGTATGAGCGATATGACCTATTTCTACGCGTTCTCCTAGAGTGCAAAATACCAGTTTATGATCTCCAATAATATCTCCAGCCCTCATGGTTATCATTCCGATTTGATCTATAGATCGCTCACCTGTAATTCCTTCTCTCCCATAGACAGCATCTTTTTTTAAATCACGCCCTGAGAATTTAGCAGCTACTTCAGCCAATCTCAAAGCAGTACCACTAGGTGCATCTTTTTTAAAACGGTGGTGAGCCTCAATAATTTCAAGATCATATCCCTTTTCTTTGTTCAGGAGTGATGCAGCGAGCTCTGTAATTTTTAAGAGGACGTTAACTCCTATGCTATAATTAGGAGAAAATACAATGGGGAATTGCTTGGAATATTCTTTGATCTTTGATTTATCTTCATCAGTAAAACCAGTTGTTCCTATGACAAAGCCTTTTTTGTATTTTAAATTTACTTCAAGTGCTTTCAGTGTACTCTCTGGATTTGTAAAATCAATAATGACATCCGCTTGATTAATTCCACCCGGTAAATCAACATCAATAGGTACCTGAATCTCACCACATCCTGCCAATACACCAGCATCCTCACCTAAAACAGGGCTACCAGAAGATTCTATTGCTGAAACGATTTTAATTTCTTTGTCTTGAAATGCAGATAGGATATTTGATTTCCCCATACGTCCTGCTGAACCAAGAATTGATATTTTCAACATGGATTATCCTTATAAAATGGGGGATTTTTTATGGTTTCTATATAATTGCTTAAAATCAAAGAAGTGGATAGTATTGCAAGAGTCGCTTTCACTCAATGAATGAAAATTACAAACACTACAGTTTTCTATAGATATAATCTGGAGAGCTTTTTGGATCTCTAATTTTCTTTTATTCTGGTTAAGTTGAGAGAGAGTGCTGATTGAATCAATATTGATTAGTTCAATGAAATCAAGGCTGCCAAGGTCGGGATGAACGTCTCTTGGTACAGCAAGATCAATGATTAGTTTGTAATTATTGCCTAAATAAGATGTGTGGTCATTAGAAATGATATAGTGAGGTGCTGATGTTGAACTAATAATAACGTCCATATCTTTCATACTGTCATAAAGCTTATTCATAGGTATAAAATTGGCTTCCATTTCCTGGGCAAGATGTTCACCCTTAGCATGTCCACGATTCATTACATAGAGATTCTTTATATTCTTTTGATGGAGGGTTGTTGATATGACACGAGTAATTTCACCAGCACCGATAAGGAGCACCTTTATTTCATCAAGATTTTTGAATCGTTTTTTAATCTTATCAAGAATGATTCCCCCTGTGGATACGGAACACTTTGAAATATCTGTAATAGTTCGAACTCTTTTACCCACGTATATTGCTTTTTGAAATATAATATTGAGGATTCTTCCTGTGAGATTATTTTCCTGGGCAAGAAGATATGCCTTTTTAATCTGACCAAGGATTTCATTTTCACCAAGGATATTGGATTCAAGACCTGAAGAGACTTGAAAGAGATGGTGACTAGCGTGGCTTCCTTTGTGGATATAGAGATTTTTCGGATAGGATCCTTTGAATAAGGCTGGGATGATAGAATCAATATGATTGTCGGTTACAAAATAGTGTTCAATTCGATTACAGGTTGAAAGAGTTACAATTTCATTGACCAGGCTTGTTTCGATGAGTTTTTTATTTTGATGGATGAACTGTGGTTCAAGCAATGCATATTTCTCTCGTTCTTCTACAGAATGTGTTTTAGCATCAAGACCGACGACATAGAGTGCCATATTCAGTTTCATCACTCCTTATGAACTATATTTTTAAATGAATTGCAAATAGCACGAAAGTAAGAAAATATTTGCCATTTGAATTGGTTTGGAATACTTAATGTTTAAGATATTGAATAATTGAGAATTTGTCAAGTACTTTATCCCATTTCGTGAAATTATTCATCAGTATACGTATGTAAACTTTTATTTGTGTTATTGATAACATCTTGGTGGATTTCTTTGGGAAGATACTGCATTCCAAGATAGGTAAAAAGTATTGCAGAAGCACCAACGATGACTACCCAAGCCTGTTTATTGACTCCCCATCCCTTAACAAATCGTAGATGGAAGTAAGATGTAAATATCAACCAGGAAACAAATGCCCAGTTCTCCTTAGGATCAAATCCCCAATAGTTACTCCAAGCTACCTGACCCCACCATGACCCAAGTAGTAGACCGAATGTGAGAAACAAAAATGCGATTTTACTCAGTCCATAAGTAAGTTTATGTATATTAACCTTCATGTGACTACTCATCAGCCAGAATCCATCTATATCCTTCTTAATAATTAAGGATAATAGTGCACTTATAAAGGATAAACCAATAAGAGCATAAGCTATAAAATAACTTGTGACATGGGGTACCATAATTGGTGTTTGTAAAGCAGGCATGAGAACACTCTGTTCCACATCTCTTTTCCCAAGGGCATATAGAAAAATACCTATAATAATGATTGTTACGAATATGCCAAAAATCCTGATCTTAGAGAAGATTTCCAGGAAGAAATAAGCTATTGAGAAGGTAAATGTGTAATAGATTAATGTTTCATACATTGTTCTGAAAGGAGGACGGCCTGCAGTGATCCATGTATCCACAATTAAAATTATATTTAGTGTCATAGCAACTGTAAATGAGCCAAATGCAATATATGACAAAAGATTTTTCTTTGATTCAGATGGTTTTTTCAGAGAGCCCTTATTATATTTTATATAATAAACATAAGCTATAATATATGCTATAAACGATAGAAAAAATATAATGAAAGTTAACTGAAATAAACTGGGGCTATATAAAAAATGTTCTATTATAAACATAATTAATCTCCTGATGCATTATTTTCATTTGATTTGGGTTTAAAGTAAAATAAAAGAGTAATCCCAATACACAGTGTGATAAAAGATAGATATACATATGGTAGACCAGGTTCTTTATTCACACCAATTCCTGAGT
Organism: Spirochaetia bacterium UBA6919; assembly: GCA_002450905.1. GTDB lineage: Bacteria > Spirochaetota > UBA6919 > UBA6919 > UBA6919 > UBA6919. The sequence goes on along the minus strand of DKAT01000005.1, from coordinate 21,371 downwards.
ATGATGGATCATCCTTTTTTGCATCTGTTTGATAAAACCGATAACCATTATAATACATAGACTCATTCACCTTAACAGTATCCCTTATAACTCTACCATTCTCTTTAATAGGATTCTGTTTTAAATCATACATTGTTATATGACTTTTCCAGTACTTTGTTTCAAGACTTTTTCTTGATTCAAATGTAATATTATACAAAGATCCATCAACTGGATAAGTCTTGATGTTGTTTGCATAAAGATTAAAAGTTTCAGAAAACTTCTTTCCATTTGTGACAGTAACTTGTATAACAGGATTACTTGGTTCAATAAGGTAATCAGCAGATTTAATTATCCTATGAATATCTTTTCTCGCTTGAGTCTTGTATTGATAATCAGCTTTCAGAATATAAAACCGTCCCATAGGCTGATAAGCTGTTTGGATATTTTTTTTATCCTTGTCATTTTTAATTTTACGTAGAATCTCTTTATCAAAATCAGAATCATTTAGATAATCCGGTATATTAATTCTCTCTTTTATTAAGGGAAAGAATTGCTTTGAATTATGATAAATATGCTTGAAATAGACAAATGCTTTAGTTCTCTCCCCCAATCGATATGGGACATTGAATTGTATATCTTGTTTAATAAGATTCTTTTCTTTAGAAATAGTATACAAGGATTTTGATTTTCCAACTACTATCATTTTATTATAATTGGGATTATAAGAATAATCAAATTTATATCCAGTTTCCTTTTGGGCAGAGATGAGCTGGGGAATTTCAATGTCTTTATACTTTTCAAATAAGAATAATCGATAAGGTGCTTTTCCATTCTGATGTTTCTTTGAAACAATAACTTCAATAGCTGGATTATTAGGCAAATTGGATGCATTACTTATTGATTTACTATTCCTATCAAATGCAAAATCATTATAAAACTTTTCGAATTTTATTTTATACTCAGTATTTGGGATGGGATATTCTTTTCCAATCTCAACTTCAAGCTGGTCAATTTTATTCTTATCTTTGTAGAAAGAAATTCGGTGGGGTGATTGATTCTTTTTTTCTGACATATCCAGGATTTCTTTTACCTTATTTTCATCAATATCCCAATAGTAAATAATTTTAGTCTTATATGGTACAAAAGTATGAGAGTTCGTCCCCTCTTTTTCTTTGTCATTTAACCACATATCATTTTTTTGAGGTCCATTCAGTACTGTTAATCCAACCACAGGACTATCCAGTGGTATATTGTCTAATAGAATTTGCTGATTTAACTTCTCAAAAACCTTTGCAATTTTTTTTGCCTCATTTGTCTGAATAGAATCAAGTTTTAATGTATATTGATTCTCATTCTTTTTATAATACTGCAGAATTGTTGATTTATCATTTTGATTACTAATCTGATCAAGGATTTTTGTAAAATCATCCCCTTTAATTTTGTTAGGTAAAGGAATATACTTATAATAAAAATCATAATAATATTTGTCAACAACATATGTGATATCGGTAGTAATAATTCTTTCTTTCTTATTAAGGTATATTGGATTTGCCGTTACGTCCTTCCCTTTGTAATCAAGGCGTTTGAATATATCCATAGCGGCTTTTTTTTTCTTCTCGTCGACTGGACCTTTAAGTACAAAATGCTTTCCTGTTACTTTCAATGTAGATAAATAACTCAAACCCACAGAAGATAAAATAGTCAGTATAGCCTGGGAATTGAGCTTAACCTTCTCCTCATAAAGCTGTTCAATTGTTTGTTTAAATTCAGGAGGAAGATTATTTTTTAAATTGGTAAATGTTTTTGAACCGATTTGTTCAGGTAATTTGTCTGGAAACTTCTTGATAAAGATCTTATACGAAGATTCCCATAGTTTTGTCTCAAATTTATCAAGGTGAATGCTGAAATCAAGATCTACAAACTTCTTCCCGGATTTCATTTCACTATCTTTAAACAAGAGAACACGATTTCCTGATTGCCCTTCGTTTAATTGTATAATTCCTGAAAATGAAAAGAAATAATTATACCAGACTGCTAGAAGAATTGCTATGAGGGAAAAATGGGTTATATGAAATCCAATATTACGTAGGGTGAATTTTCGTCTGGAGATCACAAATATAATATTAATAATTAGAAATATAAACAGCCCAATAAACCACCAGCTATGATATATTGTGTGTAATTCAAAGAAAATCATTAATTTTGATAAATATTGCCCAAATGTTGCGGGATAATATTCCATGGGTTGATGAGGTACAGTGCCGGATTGAGAAATCACCGTGGTCATAGCAGTACTGAGTGTTATGGAAAGAATTGTCATAACAGCTATATGCATTTTCCCAATATATTTTTTAAGGAGAGAGAGTGTTCCCAAAACAAATGCAATGAAAACTATTATAGGAATGGATATACCAATTATTTCACCCAGGGAATTCCCACCCCTTGAAAGAATTTTACCCCACTCATGTCCCTTATGGGCAACAATAGCGGATAATATTAATATAAATACTAAAATAAATGAATCAAAGAATGAATATTCCTTTTTGGCTGGAACTTTAGAATCATCAATAACGTGATTTTCATTTGTTATAAAAGAATTATATCGATATACACCAATGACTCCATAGACAAGCAAGCCAGTTATCACAAGGATAATGGGTAATCCAAGACTCAGTGGTATCAAACCCCAAATAATAAGTAAGATTTTATCGGTGACAAAGAGAATAAGGAATGCAACGGATGTAATGAGATTTTTTTTAAAGAATCCATAACAGAGTGCACCGGATATGACTAGTATCACACTATGCCACCACATAAAGTTAGGCATCTCAACCCCTCCTAAAGACATGAGGAGCATCATTGTATATAGCATCACCGTAAAAAGGGTTATGCTGATAGCAGTAATGTATCCAATTTTTACTGCTAATGCAGATTTATCTCTATTTATGTTTAACTGTTCTGACATGGGAAATTCACCTTACAGGGTCAATAATTTTGACTTATTATCTATACAATGTGGTTTCGATAAATTGTTGATTACAAATTAATATAACAAGTTGTTTTAGAGAAGTCAAGATCATTGGAAACCTTCATAGCGATTGGTGGTGAGACCCAAGAGTATCGGAACTGAAATTTTTGATTCCCATCTCGTATAATAATTACATCAGGGTGTCAAGATTTTGAAATTGTTCTGTCGACTTTGTTTAGACAATACCCATTGTCATGGTGAGGTGAAGCTTGTCCTGAGCTTGTCGAAGGGAATCCATGACCTGTCAAGACCCTTCGAGAGCCTCAGGGTGACAGGGGTTGAGCCTTATTGTGTTGTATTTAAGGTTGAGATGTTGATACAATAGTACCATTTACAACAAGGGTTGAGCCTTATAGAGTTGTATTTAAGGAGGTAAACAATGGCAATCATATTAGAAGGGGTAGATCACAGTCTGGTAATGTGGGGTAAAATAGGGAAACATATTGTCCAGAGGACGAAACTCGGGAAGATGTTCATTAAAATTAAGGTGACACCTACAAATCCTCTAACACCAATCCAACAGGAGCAGAGGAGTGCTTTGACTATGGGTGTGAATCGCTGGAAGAACTTTGAAAAATTGTCTAATAAGGCTTATTGGGATCTTATGGCTGTGGATCATCGGTTCAGGGATGGATACAGGGCGTTCTTATCTTCATTTCTCGTAACATATCGGATGAAATTATCAGAACTGGGGAATCACACACAAGCTCTGGATTACGTTTCCAATACATCAAATCCCATTACGTTTCAGGAATCTCCGAAGAAAGTTAAGATGGAAGAGAGGGATCGACGGCTCATTAAAGCGATTTTTACTTATCGGAAGACAAAAACATTTATGAGACAACTAGGACGGAGTTTAAAATATCTGGACACCCATCAGTGGTTGAATGTCACGCGATATGGAATTCTTCCGGATTCGGGGAAAGTAATTGAGGATTTGTGGACTCAAGTTGGGATCATCCCGCCTTATGAACAGATTCCCAGGGGAGGTTTTGGTACAGGGAAATTCGGGAGAGGGACTTTTGGGGTGAAGAGGTTTGTTTAACTCAATTCTAATATTTTATTTTACAATTAGGCAATGCTTTTTTTAATTCTTCCACCTGTTCTTGGGATACATTAGTGTTATATAGATTGAGTTTTTCGATGGTAAAGTGTTACCCCCATTGTTTGAGCCATTTTTGGGTGTCTTCCAAGGTGTATTGTTTGGAATAGGATATGTTTATGGTGATGAAGATTATGATCAAAGGTATTGTAAAATAGCTTATGGTTTTAAAAAGGTTTTTCATATCTGTATCCTCCATTTGATTGAAATATAATATTGAGTTATATGGGGTGTCAAGAAAAATATTTTTATAACAGGTGATGATTTCGGATCGATTAGTCGAGAATCTTAAGGGGGTGTGATGGATATTTATTATAAATAAGTTTTATTAATATAGTTCTTTGTTATACAACATTGTGTGAATATTTTTAGGATAAAAAATTGCGATTTAGTAAAAAAAATTATTTGAGGGAACTTTTTTACTATTTGATTTGTTAACTTATTAGGATGTTTATCAGGGTTAAAATCTTCTGAAATATAGTTTTTTTTATAGTAATTAATCATCTTTTAAGGTGATATAATAAATATTTTAAATCGAGGGTTAATTTATGAGCATATCAACTGAACAAGATATCAAATCTCTAGTTAAGGCTGAAGTGGATTCTCAGTTAGCTGAAATCAGAGAACATCTTCCAGAGAACAAAGTATCTCTTATTGTTTTTTCAGGTGACTTTGATAAAGCAATGGCTGCTTTCATGATGGCTACCGGTGCTGCTGCAATGGGTATGGAAGTGACGATGTATTTCACTTTCTGGGGATGTAGTGTTATTAAGAAGAAGAGAAAGCTATCTGGTAAAGGATTTTTACACAAGATGGTGAATATGATGCTTCCAGCTAACAGTAAGGGATTAAATCCATCTCAAATGGCTTTTGGGCCGATTGGACGTAATTTATTTCGTTATATGATGAAGGGAAAAATGCAATCCCTTGAAGAACTCATTGAACTTGCTGTGGAACTGGATATTAAATTCCTAATTTGTGCTCCGTCTCTTGAAGTGATGGGATTTGAACCAAATGAGTGGATAGTACCAGCTCAAATTGGCGGTGTTGCTGCGATGTACGAATTTGCATTAAAATCAAAAGTTGCATATTTTATTTAACGGATGAATTTCTTGTTTGAGAGCGTCAGTCTTTCAACGCTCTCATGAATTATTGTTAACAAAATATCATTGTGATTTTGTGTGTTATCCTTGAATAAAAGACGATGGGATAATACGTGGTATGCTAGTGATTTGATATCATCTTCGATAACATATTCTCTTTGGTGAACTAGAGCATGTGCCTTTGCGGCGTGGAGAAGCATTATTGCACTCCGTGTACTTGCACCAAAGTGGATTGCAGGGTGGTTTCTAGTCTTCTGAACAATGTCTACAATACATTCAAAGATTTCTTCTTCACAAAATACGTCAAATGCCAGTTTTCTTAATTCTAATATTTCTCGTCGCGTACAAACTTTTTTAACCTTATCAGGTTGTGAAATAATTTTATCATAATCTTTCAATATTTGAATCTCCGTAGAAATATCAATGTGTCCCAGGTCTAATTTCATGAGGAATCGATCAAGCTGGACGAGGGGGAGGGGATAAGTTCCCGAGAGCTCTAAAGGATTTTGGGTTCCAATGACGAAAAAAAACGGGTCGAGGTGGTATGTAATATTATCGACAGTAACCTGCCCTTCTGCCATACATTCTAATAGGGCGGACTGGACTTTTGGGCTTGTTCTGTTAATCTCATCAGCTAGAACGATATTTGAAAATATGGGTCCTGGGGAGAAACGAAACTCAGCCTTTTTTTGATCATAAATATTGACACCGATAATATCTGATGGGAGGAGGTCGGGAGTAAACTGGATTCTTTTAAACTTAATGTGGTCAAGGTCATGATAATTTTCATTTTCAGTACCAATAGAATAACTAATGGTTTTAGCAAGGGTTGTTTTGCCACATCCTGGATAGTCTTCAAGAAGGATGTGTCCACCTGCTATAATTCCTGTGATGATTTTAGTTATGACATCATGCTTACCTCTAATAATTTTTTCTACATTTGTGATGAGATTTTGAATAATTTGATTTGCTTTTTCAAAAGTCAACTTAGCATCCTCTGGGTGTTGAGTGATTATTATATCGTTTTTTGAAAATATAAATATACTGAAATGTTTTCAAATTGTCATGATTTCTTGCGGGGTAAAGTCATTTTATTAATATTTTTCATTCTATTGAAGACTGGAGGATAGTTTTAATCAATTTTAATTGGGAGTTTTCCTCTAAGAGCAGGTTGGATAGATATGGCTTTTTTGTAATATTTTTTTGCATTTTTAAAATCACCCATCTCTAAATAGGCTCTGGCAAGGTTTAAATAAATTGATGATTTATTGGAATTCTTTTTAATTGCTACTTTATATTGTTTGATGGCCTTTTTATATTTTTTGAGAAGGAGATATGTATTCCCAAGATTATTATATCCTTTGTGAGAATTAGGATTGAGGGATATACTTTTTTGAAATGCTCTGATAGCCTTGGTATATTTCTTATTTATAATATATTGCAAACCAAGTTTATTGTATAGCGCAGGGTTATTGGGATTTTTTTTAATTCGATTCCGGATTTTATCAGAGTCAGTAGTCAAACCATTTCTCATAAGGGTCTTAATTAATCTGTGATCTTTTTTTTGGAAGGGTACTAGCTTTTTTGAAAGGTCTCTGAATGAAGGCTCCCAGAAAGTTTCTTCGAGTGTTACGGGCTCATAAACCTCCCAAGCCTTTTGGATTGTTGTAATTTCTAGTTTATTAGAGTTTTTCCACTTTTGGAACTGCCATGCAGCGGTTTCCCATGCTGTAGAAAATGAATTTCTGAGCATAGTAAGTTCAATTGGAATCCAGACCTCATCGTTGTAGAAAACAAGGAGCCTTTTATGTTTTGTAATTTTTTTATAATCTGAAGCAGGGATCTGGGTATTCACCATTAGAAAAATGTGTCTTGGAACAGTTATTAGAGCTGTTTCGATGCTGATATTTTCGCAGAGTGAGGCGTAGAGAGCTACTAAATCATCGCAATCTCCAGAGCCGTAACGTAAGACCTCCCTTGGAAACTGGATATAATCGACCTGATTCGCCTGGTTGATATATTCTTTAAAAGGAGTTTTAGGATCAGCGGAATAATTTATCCCGTATACAGCAAGGGCATTATAGAGAAGAATTGCGGTGTTTAAATCCTGGCTTGGAAATATATTCAATTTAGCTTTGTATTGGTTTTGGACAAATCGAACAAATCTCATAATAGGTGTATCTCTATGGGTCACAAAACTAACCAGCTTTCGCGTATCGGTCCATGTCATTGCATTTCTGTTATGGAGAAAGATTGTGGAGCTTTCATTAATTTCAATATCTTTATTATCTATAGTAGCAATGATTTTAACTTGTGCCGTGATGGGAGTATCCTCAGTCACCTTTAGTACTGTGTTATTAAACAGGGCGTATAAGTTAATATACAGAGTTTGTCCTGGTTCAACATTTGTAAAAATCTTTGTGGAGCGAGAAAAATCCATGAGTCGTCTTACAAAGACCTCTGCCCTTAGCTTAGAGATTTTATTCATAGATCGATTAACTACTTTGAGAGTACCTATGGGGTGTTTATTATAATATTTATACAATGCCGCGAAAACAGGTTTAAACTGGATATCTCTTTCTAATTGATTTGGTTTAAAGATATTAGGATCATCTCCGAATCGATAAGTCACACCAATTCCCAGACGGAGTGAGTGCATAAAATCCTGGTTGGAGAAATATAGGATATACGTTCCACCGAGATCCAGACTGGTGGCGTAGGAGATATCAAATGAGAAGAAGAGTCCTCCTTTTGCAAATCGTGTTGGGGCTAGATCTGGGAGAAGGGGTTTTGCAAATCCTGCTCCTGCGAGAAACTCTATTCCAAAACCTTTATATAACGGGATTTTATACAGGATATTAGCACCAATTGAGAAAATACTAAAATCATAATCTTTTAAACCAAGGCCAACTTCTGCTTCGGCATAAAAGTTTTTTATCAATTTAGGATTAAATTTTAACGAAAGTGAGTGGACATCAGTGACTATTTTTTTTTTACTGAAAGAAATTTCCCCATTTAGACGAAATCCAATCCCCCAATCCCAGAAATTATATGTAGAAATAAGGGGATTTGCATTTTTTGAGGTATCTTCTGCAGAAAGGGTAATAGTAGATCCAATTAATATATATAAAATTATAGCTATCTTAAGAATATTTTCATAACAATTATAACTTCTCAAGCTTTTTCAATTCCTCTAGGGATAGTTCATAATAACTTGTATCAGAGTATTTTGTTTTGATGATGTTATAATATTTCTTTGCTGATGAATATTTTTTTTGTGCCACAGAGTTGAGAGCCAAGGTGAAATAGCATCCTGCGTTTAGCTCCCGATCGTTTGTACTTTCTTTTTTGAGAAATAATTTTAGATATTTGTTTGATTGATAATACTTTTCTGTATAGTGTAAGGATAATCCTTTTAGAATAATAGCTTTATTGAGCAAACTTCCTTTCAAGGAGATGACTTTTGAGAAATAGAAATCCGATAAGTTGTACTGACAGATTTGAAAGTATGATAGTCCCAATAGAAAATACCCCTTTTCTTTGTTTGGACCGAGATTTTCGACAACTGGTTTTAAATCATTTATAGCGGATAGGAATTTTTTTTGTATGTATTTTTCTGATGCTGATTGAAACTTATTTTCAGCTAGTTTAGTCGGAGATTTTTCATTGTCATCATCATCATCAGACCATGATAGACCATTTGTGTCACTTGGAGATTTTGTTTTAACAGTTTTATCAGCGCGGATACCAGCTATTTGAGCAACGCCTGATGATGATTTAATGAATGATCTGTTTACATGGTTAGATAGTGAGTTTTGATGGATGAGATAATTACTGGTAAAAGCTTTTTTGACTTGAATGATTACGTTATTTTTAATGGTTAAGGATTTCTGTTTGTATGATATTTTAATAGCTGCGTTGGGTGCAACATTCAGATAAGTATAGATTGAGATATTCAATCCTGGATAAGCCCGAGTCCAGTTTTTATTGATGAGAACATATACATTTCCTTTTACAAAAAGGATTTTAGCATAATCTTGTGTATAAGTATTTGAAGAAATAAATATTAGAAAGTTAATAAGAAGAATAATTGACATTTTCATAAAATCACCTTCCTCTATAATAAGAAAATTTAATAAATCATTGATATAAGATCAATTTTTAGCTTATTAATTTATATTTTTTTGAATTAACATAATTTGATGGATAATGGGATATTTTATTTCTATAAATTATTAATTACGTAAAAGATGTCAAGAAATACCATAGTCTTTGATTTTAGCAAATAGGCTTCTACTACTAATTTGGAGAAGGTTAGCGGCTTTTGTTCTGTTTCCATTAGTTATTTTGAGAGCATGTATAATTGCTTTTTTTTCAAGTTGTTGTATGGCTTTATTTGTTAATTCCTTTAGTGGGATGACTTTTTTTGTATCTAGGTTATCGGATATTGTGCTATTATAAGAGTTTTGAAGATCATTTGAGCTAATCATATTGTTATCAAGGAAAATTATATCATCAGGCATAATAATATCTTTATTAGAAAGGAGAGTTGTTCTGCGTATGACATTTTTAAGCTCTCTTACATTACCTTTCCAGGAGTGATTCTTTAAATATGTTAGGGTATCAGAATGTAATTCGCCTAAGGGTTTTTTTAGTTCTTCTTTGTATTCAGTAAAGAATTTTTGTGCCAGAAACGGGATATCTTCCTTGCGGTCTCTCAGGGGAGGCAGGACTATAATAAACTCGCATAACCTGTAGAACAAATCATCTCTAAACTTCCCACTATTGACATGTGTTTTAAAATCTATATTGGTAGCGGTAATTAAACGAACATCTACGGATACAGCTTTGGTTCCGCCCAGTGGATAAATCTTTTTCTCTTCTACTACATTTAAAATTTTGCTCTGAACATATAATGACATATTCTGAAGCTCGTCAATAAAGATTGTGCCTTTATTTGCAGATTCAAAATAACCAATTTTCTTTCTGTCAGCACCAGTGAAGGCACCCTTCTCATGGCCAAACAGTTCACTCTCAATTAGATTTTCTGGAATGGATCCAATATCTACTTTAACAAAAGGACCTTTGGCTCGATGACTCATATTATGTATGGTCTGAGCTATAAATGACTTACCTGTTCCAGTTTCTCCTTGTATGACAACAGAAATATCATTCCAGGATATCTGATTCATTTGATCCACAACTTTTCTAATAGCATCGCTAACACCAAATACTCCTTCCAATGAGGATTCCACAGATGTATTTAGTTGCTGAAACTTCCTATCCAAATTGTATTTCTCAATCGCACGTTTCAATGTAAAGGTTAGTCTGTCAGTCTTTGGTGGAGTAATTATAAAGTCATATGCTCCTTTCTGAACAATATCTCGAGCAATATTTATTTCTTCCATCTTTGCTAAAACAATGATTGGCATATTTCTATTAATTTTTTTAATTTCCTGCATAGTTTGAATAACATTAGTATCCTGCATATTTGTATCTATAAGGATCGCAGAAAATTTTTCTCCGTTATTAAGTATTTCGATAGCTTGTTTCGATGTGTAACACTCATGAGGGTTGTATCCATTCTTGATTAGAGTTTCAGATATGTTTTTTCTAACCGAGAAATCTTCTTCAATAAGGAGAATTTTATCCATAAATCTTTCCTGTAGCTGAATGTTTTTTTAATAATTATGAAATAAAGATACGAATTAATTTTCATATTGACAAAATATTTTGTATTTTTTTATTTTCATAAATAATTAATTATTCATAGAATAACCATGTGTATCATAATGACCATGAAATATATTTCTTGACTTTTTATTAATTATGGATTATTTGTGTAGTAAAATGCACACATCGTAGAAAAATGAAATATTGTGTCATTTTTAAACATCTGCTTAATATTAAAACCTATCATTAAATATAAAAAAGTAGTGCAATATTTACATCTTGGCATGAAATTTTCATATATCATGGTGTTGCCTTGAGGTTAAACAACCCTCAGATAGTACAAAATGGATGATTGGTTGTATTAACAACATACACGGAAGTTTATGTGATCCCATTAATATTATCCAAATCCTTGGTACGATTCTTGCTCATAATTCATTAGATATTTTGAATTCAGGTAGAATATGCAAAGGACATCCATTTCTGTACTTCTTGTTGATGACGATCCTTCATTCAGAAAGCTTATTGAAAGATACTTACAAGAATTACCTAATTGGAAAATACATTGTGATACCTGTGAAAATAGTGATCACGCTGTTCAGTTTTGTAAGTCTATGGAGTATGATACAATACTGATTGACTATATTCTAAATAAAGAAACTGGTCTTGATACAATCAAGGCTCTAAAGGAATTAAATGTCAACGCCCCCATGATTATCCTTACTGGATTAAGCGATGAGAAAGCTGTTATTGAAGCTCTCCGCTCTGGTGCTTATGATTACCTGAAAAAAGATGAAATATCCTTGCAAATCCTAAACCACACATTATATAAAGTCGTTGAAAGAAATAATATCCAAAAGGAATTACGTAAGCATCAACAACATCTTGAAGATCTTGTAAGGGACAGAACTGAAGATTTACTACATATTATAAAAAGGCTTCAGGATGAGTTTTCAGTTAGAAAACAAACAGAATCTCTTTTGGAAGAAACTTCTAATTTTAATCAGAAATTAATAACAAGTATACCTCTTGGAATGTGTACATTTCGCTCTGATGGAACCTGTATCTCAGCTAATCAATACATCGCTAATGTACTTGAATTACCTATAGAAAGTCTAATCAATAATAATATCAGAAATATTCCCCAGTGGAAACATACTGAACTTGTTGATATCCTGGATAGCGTCTTAAAATCAGCTATTGAAACGAAAATAGATATACAGACATGGACTATGGCAAATAAAGAAATCTGGCTTGAGTGCATCCTAAGTCATTTTGTAGCAAAGGGTGAAGACCATATTTTATTACTGGTTAATGATATTTCCCCAAGAAAGCAAATTGAACGGGATTTAATCTCGGCTAAAGAGAAAGCTGAAGAGTCTAACAAGCTAAAAAATCAATTCTTAGCTAATATGAGCCATGAATTCAGAACACCGATGAATACCATTCTCGGAATGACAGATCTTGTTCTTGACTCAAATCTTGATAATGACCAAAAAGAATATCTAAATTCTGTAAAAGTCTCTGCTAATAACCTCTTGAATCTTCTCATGATGATATTGGACTATTCTAAAATAGAAGCCGGGGATTTTAATATTGAAAATACACTATTTACACTATCAGATTGCCTTGATAGAGCCATACTTCCCTATATGAAAATGGCATATCAAAAAAATATTGACCTATCCATCTTTATCAAACAGAATATCCCTCCTATCCTGATGGGAGATGTAATGAGAATCCAGCAAATCGTCGGTAATATTGTTAAAAATGCTGTCCAGTTCACAGAAAAGGGAGCCGTAGTTCTAACAGTCCAAAAATATGCTGAATCCCATGAAATTCCCCATGATTACAGCGATGAAAATATCTTGCTCATCTTTACAGTAAGTGATACAGGGATTGGAATCTCTGAAGAAATGATTCAGAAAATATTTAATCCGTTTATGCAAGGAGATGGATCTGCCACACGAAAGATCGGAGGACTTGGAATGGGATTAGCCTTATCAAAAAAAATTATTGAGAAATTGAAGGGAAAAATATGGGCAGAAAGTAAATTAAATCTCGGCTCTAAATTCCATTTCTTGATACCATTAAAAGTTATCAGTGTTCATGGAAATACAGGCTAAAATATTCATACCCCGTTTAAAGCTATACTAATAATCATATATAATTGAAAATATAAAACATTTGATTCGGTTGATGAGCGGAGTCGAAACATCCATTAATCATTTCAAATTCAAAAGATTATCAGTCTATCATCTATGTATTTTTCCTTACAACCCATTAATTAAGCCTGCCATTCCTCATCTCCTAATTAATGTATACTAAAACTCTTTTAAAATTGAAGTCATAATATTAATGCTGTCATGGTGAGGCTCTCAAACCATGTTTCAAAGGATTTCAAGTTTAAAGAATTATCAGTATACTATATCACTATATTCCCAACACCTTATGCAATGCAAAGCTACTCACCGTAATCACACCCGCTGTTATAGCAGTCCAACTGAAATTCTCAATCTCAAAACTATCCATCAGCTTATCAGTAAGGTAAATGATTACTGTATTAACCACAAACGATGTAAAGAACCAGGCTATAAAGAAAATAAAAATCGTCAGTGTCTTGAATACTCCTCCAATAAACCAACTCAACAAATAATTAAGTACACTATAAACCACAGCAACTCCAAGAGCCGCTATGAAACTTCTTATTTTAATGGCAGGAAATAATTTCGACAGCAGAAAAAATACCCCCGAAAGAAGAACAACATACAGTGCTTGATTCAATATCATATCTTATCCTCATATATTTTTGTTATAAATACAAACACTATTTTTCAGTGCATGGTATAGAAATAAATCTTTTCTTTCCGATAATTCCATAAATTCCTTTACATCATAGGGAAATACGTCAATCATATTCTCCTTTTGATGATTATAAGATAACAATCGGTGTTTAATTGAAGAAATGTTGATAGGATGATCAAATAAAATAAAAATATCGGCATCACTCTCCCAGTGATAATGATTTGAAACAAGTGAACCAAATAATATGATCTGAAAAGGATTAAAATGTTTTATAACCTTAAAAAGGAATTCCTCAAGATCATCCAGATAAATATATCGATAAATCACCTTCTTATACTGAATCCACGGTATCATTCTCATAATCATTGAAGAGAATAAAAGGATTATAAAAAGTCAAATTCTTTTGAAAAGGCTATAAATATTTTTCAATAAGACAGGGAAATAAATAAAAATGATTGCCTAGTCCTGTCGTAAATGTTATCTTACTTGAGATCTTTTTTCCAATTAAGGAGAATAATTTGGCAGACGAAAGAACGGGAAATATTATTCAAGTCCCCATAGAAGATGAAATGAAGGGAGCATATCTTACCTACGCAATGAGCGTAATCGTAAGTCGCGCCCTCCCGGATGTGAGGGATGGTTTAAAGCCTGTCCATAGAAGAATCCTCTTTGCAATGCATGAAATGGGTATTACCCCCGATAAAGAATATAAGAAATCAGCAAGAATTGTCGGGGAAGTCCTCGGTAAATTCCACCCCCATGGCGATAATGCTGTATATAATACTCTTGTTAGATTAGCTCAGCCATTTTCCATGAGACATCTCATCGTCGATGGTCAGGGAAACTATGGTTCAGTCGATGGCGATGCTCCAGCCGCAATGAGGTACACGGAAGCAAGACTAACCCGTTATGCCATGGAACTCCTGAAGGATATTGATAAAAACACCGTAGACAATCAGCTAAACTTTGACGACTCCCTGGAAGAACCCATTGTCCTCCCTGCTGGTGTCCCCAATTTATTAGTCAATGGAACAACGGGAATTGCTGTGGGAATGGCGACAAACATCCCTCCTCATAACCTCAGAGAAATTATAGATGGTATTTGTGCGGTGATTGATGATATGGAAATACCCCTGGAAAATCTTTTACACTACGTTAAAGGTCCCGATTTCCCCACAAAAGGGATAATATATGGTAGAGAGGGTATCAAATCCGCCTATCTTACAGGACGTGGCAAAATCACAGTACGTGCAAGAGTAGATCTCGAAGAATGGAAGGGAGGAAGAGAAGCACTAATAATCCACGAACTCCCGTATCAGGTCAATAAAGCAGAATTATTAATGAAAATAGCTGGACTGGTCAAGGAAAAGAAAATTGAAGGTATCGGAGATATCCGTGATGAATCAGACAGAAAAGGAATGCGGGTTGTTATCGAATTAAAGAAGGGTGCGAATAGTGCTGTTATACTCAATTTATTATATGCTCACACCCAGATGTCCTCAGTATTCGGTATAATCATGCTAGCCTTGGTTAATAAATATCCTAAAGTCCTGAATCTAAAAGAGATGATGCTCCACTATATCGCTCACAGAAAGGAAATAATCATCCGACGTACCCAATTTGATCTTGACAAAGCAGAAGCACGTGCCCATATCGTAGAAGGCCTTCTCAAAGCCCTTGATAAAATTGATCAGATCATACAAACCATTCGATCCAGCGCAAACGTCGAGGAAGCACGTAATCGCCTGATTAATGAATACGAACTCAGTGAAAAGCAGTCCCAGGCAATACTCGAGATGAGATTACAACGCCTGACAGCTCTTGAAAGGGATAAATTACAAAAAGAATATGAAGAATTAGTAAAGTTCATCAAGGAATGCAAAGAATTGCTAGCCAGTGATGACCTCCAGTACAAGCTCATGAAGAACGAACTCCTTGAAGTCAGGGATAAATACGGTGATGACCGTTTAACTGAAATTGTAGCCGATGCTGGTACCATTGATTCAGAGGATCTTATTGCAGAAGAAGATAATGTAGTAACAATTTCCCGGGAAGGTTATATCAAACGTCAGCCTGTGACAGTTTATAAAAAGCAGAAGAGAGGGGGGATTGGTGTTACTGGTGCAAGCATGAAACAGGATGATTTTATTGAACATCTATTCATTGCGTCAACTCATAGCTATATTATGTTCTTTTCTAATTTTGGACGTGCATTTTATATTAAAGTTCATGAAATTCCTGAAGGAAGCAGAATAGCTAGAGGAAGGAGTATTAAACTTCTCTTACAACTCCAGGAAGGAGAAAACATCCAGACCTATGTCCCTGTACAGGATTATAATTTAGATCACCCAATTGTCTTAATTACAAAAAAGGGGATTATCAAACGCTGTACAATTTCCGATTTCTCTAATGCCAGAACAAAGGGTATTAGGGCTATGCGTTTAGACGAAGGGGATTTACTCATTTCAGCAGAGCTAACCGATGGAAAATCAGATCTCCTTCTCTGTACTCGGGAAGGAAAAGCACTTCGTATTGTTGAAAATGACGTAAGAGAAATGGGAAGAGCAGCTCGCGGGGTTATTGGTATCCGTATGAAAGGAGATAATGAGGTCGTTGGGGTTGAAAAAATATCTGAGGATAAGAAACTCCTCATTCTAACTGAAAGAGGATATGGAAAATTATTGAAGTTTGAAGAATTCCAATCCCATGGACGCGGAACAGGTGGTCAAATCTATATTAAACCCAATGAGAAAACAGGGAAGGTAGTCGCAGTACAGGCTGTAGCAGGGGATGAAGAAATTGTGGTTATTACATCACAGGGAAAAATTATTCGGACAGCAGTCAAAGGTATATCAACCTTTGGTCGATCAGCAGCAGGTGTCCGTATTGTCAATGTCAAAGAAGATACCGTTGTGGCTATTTCCAGCACTGTACCTGAGGAAGAAGAAATTGAATAAAATTATAACAAATCACTATACCCCTATTAATTATTCATCCTATTGAGGATATAAATAATTCAGTGACAAATAGTATACTAACCTACTGGATATCCCTATACTTGTTTAAAATTGAAACCCATATTCACAACATATCATGGTGCGACTTGCAAACCATATTTTAATGAACTGATATTGTCACCCTGAGCCTGTCGAAGGGTCTTTATGCAGAATTATTACATCAGTTTGAAAATTATCGCTACTCAAATATATTATAAAGAAATGATAACTGAGCATTAAATACCCTCTTCATGGGAAAATCATTGGAGAAACATGGGAAAAAATCAATAAAACCATGACTCCCTCACAGGCTGAACAAGATTTAAATAAATATTCCGAGGGTATAAAGAACACTTTCTTCAATCTGGGTCATCTGGTCTTCATGGACTTTCCCTATTTTTTTAATTAATCTTGATTTGTCTATAACTCTCATCTGATAACACAGGGCAACAGATTCTGCTATTAATCCGCTATCCTTAATCAGTAAACAACCCTTGAATTGTGCCTTTTTTAAATTACTGGTGAGGGGGATATTAATGGGAGTATGGGTATTTTCAATGATAAAATTATTTTGAAACAAGATAGCAGGTCGCTGACCACTTTGTTCTGATCCTTTAACTGGATTTAAATCAACCAGATAGATATCACCACGTTTCATCTTCTGAACGTAATCCTTTTAAATAGCCTTGCAAATCCTCTTCTGCCAGAACCTGATCCTCTGATTTGAACTCCTGATACAATTCTTTTTGCAGGGATTCATCGACCTTTTCGGGGATTATCAGATAGATGTCTTCATCCTTTGGAAGGATTATGTCAGATGGCAAAAGAATCGAATTTTCTTTGATGTTTAATTTTATTTTTTTCATAATATTCAATACCTTAATCGGTTTATCTTAAATATAATAATAATTAACAAGTTCACCTAACATTTCATCGAATATTAAATCCTCACAATACCCCCTCACGGGTTGAACGTCTTATTTAACGGGATAATTTTTCAGGATGATATTGATCCAGTGACCACTTCAATGGATTATCACATATATATTTCTGGATTTCCCTTAATGACTCATCATTTCGAATAATATGCTCATAATAATTCCTCTGCCAGAATTATATCCCATGTGTTTTTCGTAATTGATTGATTTTCTTAGCACTGTTCATTTTAAAATATCCAATCACCTGGGGTAAAATCATTCTACGTCTGGTATTATTAGTTTGCAAGGATAATTCAGGGATTCCTAAGGTCGTTTGTAAGGGCAATTCATGAATTGCCACTACGGGATCTGTCTCTTGGATAACAATAATCCCATGGATATGATTGGGCATAATCACATATTCATTCAGCGAAACGTGAGGAAAATGATTTGGGATATCCTTCCAGCATTTTAAAACAATCTCTCCAAAATCATTAAGAATCATCTTTCCATCAATCACATCACCCATTAAACATTCTCTATTACGCACACAAATCGTTACAAAATAAGCCCCGGTCTGGGAATAATCATAATCCTTTAATCGGATCGATCGCCTGTGATGTATATCAGGATCAAACATAACGGCTCCATCGTCTAATGATCTGGTTGCTAAGGACTGAACTTGTAAGGGTTTGATTCATCAAACCCACCAACCCCATCAAGTAAGGGCAATTCACGAATTGCCCCTATAAACCTCATCAGATATTAAACAATGAAAACCAGTAAACCCTCACAATACCCCCTCACGGACTGAACTTCTGGATTCTGGTGTTACCCGTATCGCTAACATAGACTATGCCACTACTATTAACAACAACCCCTTTTGGACCATTCATCAAGCCATCCGTTGTTCCAAAACCACCCCACTCTGTAATATATTGTCCATTTGCTGTAAATTTTTGAATTCGATGATTATTAAAATCAGCAACATAGACATTATCTTGGGGTCCAACATATATCAAATGAGGTGCGTTAAATTGCCCACTACCACTACCTAAAGTTCCCCATTGTGTTATAATACCGCCGGTTGATGTATATTTAACAATTCGACCATTTGTATTATCACTCACATACACATTGTCTGAACTATCAATGGCTATTCCTACAGGACCATAACCTGTTGCCCAAGACCGTAAATAGTTACCATTTGAATCAAATACTTGTATTCTATAATTCTGGAGATCGGTTATATATAAATTTCTACTGCTATCTAAGGCAATCTGTTGAGGTTCATTGAATTGATTGGTTCCACTACCAAAACTACCAAATGCAGTTAATTGACTAAATCCAGGATAACTATATTTGATTATTCGATGATTTTGTACATCAGAAACATATATCCAATTATTGACTCTATCATAAGCAATTCCTCTGAGTGCAGCTCCTACATTCACAGTATTTATATGTAAACCATTCGGATCAAACTGATGAAATCGTCCTTGAGTCCCATCAATTACAAAAATATCTCCATTAGAACCATAGTCTATACCATAAGGTGCTTCTGAACCAAATTGTCCATTACCACTACCAGCAGTTCCAAAAAGTGTTACAAAAGTATAACTATTCACAACGACTTGACCAGCGGTTAAATTGTCATTAGCAGGATTGGTATCGTCACTGGCTGTTACTTTCACTAAAATATTGAAAGTATTACTTGTATTAGGTAGATTACCACTGTAATTTATGGTTTGAGTAGTACCTGCTGTCATGGCAGAAATAGATCCGGTAGCTATTAAGGGGTCACCCACATCAAAAGTACTATCCAATGAGGCTCTCACCTCCCAGTTCACCGTCTGTGTTCCACCTACAACAGAATTGTTATTGATCTGAAAAGAACTGCTAAGAGATGCCCCCTTGGCTGCACTATATGGAAGAGCTCCCGGATTCACTGCCCTGTAATCCGGTGTTCCAAAAGGTATTGGAGAGGATGGACTGGTATCATTTCCTGTATTCCCATCATCCGTAGCCACAACTCGTATGATTAAATACTCAGTAGACGCACCAGCAGGCCATGTACCAGTAAAATTAATTGTAGTTGAATTACTACTGCTATTTAAAGCAGGGTAGAAACCTGTATCGATTTGTACATCTCCAACATCGTAAATGTTATCATTTGAACGATATACATACCATGTAATATTTTGACTACCATTAATGGCTCCAATATTACTAATCTGAAAACTACCATTAATTGGGCCGCTGGATATGCCTTGGGTGGGAAAATTAGGACTGATAATAGTGTAATCGGGTGACCCCACTGAAATTAAAGTTGAAGGACTATCATTATTTGCTGTATTCCCATCATCGGTTGCAGTCAGTCGTATAATTAAATAGTAGTTTGCTGTTCCTACAGGCCAGGTACCGTTATAGTTAATTGTGCTGGATGTGGAACCACTATTTAAAGCAGCAATAGATCCTGAATTTACAAAAGTATCACTAACATCATAAACATTATCAGCAGAACGATACACTGTCCAGGTAACCGTTTGAGCGCCATTTGCACCGGATGTATTGGTAATTTGAAAAGATCCGCTAAATGAACTTCCTGAAAGCCCCTGTGTTGGGAAACTTGGGCTTACCACACTGTAATCCGGCTGAAATGGAAGACTTACCGTAATATTTGTGGATACCTTAGTATTATTTACAGTATTGCCATCATCATCGTCAGCAGTATTCAAAACAATAATTAGATAGTATGTTCCTGTGCTTGCAGGCCAGGTTCCACTTATAGGAATAGACGTTGTAGAAGCACCGGCATTTAATGCCCCTGAGGATTCACTGCTCAGTAAAGTATCCCCAACATCATATGTATTATTTGTTGATAAATACACTCCCCAATTGATGCCATTTCCTGCAATGGTTCCAATATTCGTGATAACAAAGTTGCCTCCACTCAAACCAGTACTGGTGATTCCTGATGTCGGGAATGTAGAACTACTCACCACATAATCAGGTGCCGGAGCAATCACATTAATTCCACTGGACACACTGGTATTATTTAAGGTATTGGCATCCCCCCCTCCGCTTAATACGACAATCAGATAATAAGTCCCCGCACCAGCAGGCCAGGTACCCCCATAAGCAACAACATTGGATGCCCCTCCGTTTAAAGCAGGTTGAGTTCCACTGGCGATTAAGGTGTCCCCTGCATTATACACCGTATCCGTAGAGGCATAGATACTCCAGTTTACCGTGGAACTTCCATTAATGGCTCCAATATTCGATAGAGTAAAATTCCCTGCTACCGCTGAACTGATAGTTCCCCCTAGTGGATGACTGGTGGCGGTTACCTGATAGTCCACAATATTCCCCGATCCCACAATAAAATTACTGGTTAAGGGATTGCTGAGACTATTCCCCGCTGCATCCCGTGCCTGATTGGTGAGTGTAAGGGTAGCACTCCCTGATGGGACACTGCTATAGGTCACGGTGACATTCTGATTATTATTACTCCAGGCATAGGATCCCCCAATGGACCTCACTTCCGTCCCGGTATCCACCTGAAGACTGAGGGCATTTTCCACACTAGTGGGAATCATAGGTTCACTAAACACAAGCTGAACACCATTCACAGGATTAAAAGTACCACTTGCAGGAACACAACTGGCACCCGTTTGAACACACGATGAAGACAGTGTGGGAGGAGTAACGTCTGCTGTATTTAAAGAAGTGAAGGATGTGGAATAACTTTCCTTTATGGGATTC
>DKAT01000019.1 GCA_002450905.1 Spirochaetia bacterium UBA6919 | reverse complement strand
TAAGTCCTGAAGTAATTTTCATTATTCGTGTACCGGTACATGTTCACATGGGAGTGGGGATTGGCTCAGAATACAGACCATATTATTTGTGCTATGAGTATTTCTGATGGCATGAGGTGCATCTTTGGGTACTAGAACAAGATCCCCTGGTTTCACTGGATAAATTTCTTTTCCTACGACGCATTCTCCTGTACCTTCTACAAAATAAAGGATCTCATCGGATAATGGATGTTTGTGGAGTGGATTTTCCTGTCCAGGCTTGATACAATAGACATTGAAGTGCATATCGGATGTCTGGAATAATCGTTTTCTGAGAAATGCATTGTCTTTGAACTCCTCAGCTTCTTTTAAATTAAAATGTTTTTTAGCTTCGCTTCCAAAAGGTGTCATAGGGGTTCTCCTTAAATTAATTTATTTAAATGTTTAATGGGTTGATATTTTTTTCTCATGAATTGTTATCTGGAATATCATGGATGCTATAATTAATATCAATGCAATTATTAAGAAGGATTGGGTGTAGTTTAAATGTTTCAATAGAAGTCCAGCGAGGATGGGACCTGAAGCGTGACCGATGTCGTAGAGGGTTCCAAAAGTACCCATTGCGGCTCCATAGTTGTCCTCCTTACAGAAATCGGCTACCATAGCTGCGGATGATGATGTGACAAAGGCTTCTCCGATTCCGTAAATCATTGCCAGAAAGAGGAGAATATAAAAATTAACTGTCCATGGTATTATAGCAAAGGTGATAGCACAGATCCACATACCTGAGAAGACGATAATCTTTCTACCATAGCGATCAGAAATTCTTCCCATGATAGGTTTTGATAAAATTGTAGTGATGATTTGTGCAGCCCAGAGAACCCCTGCTTCAAAGGCATTTAGTTTAGCCATCGTAACAGCATATATAGGGAGAAAGGCTTCCAGAGCACCAAGAGATAGATTTTGAATGCCTTCCATATTACTTGTGATGACGACTCTGTAATCACTGATGACTTCTTTAATTCCTTTTTTAAAGTTCTCCCATACTTTTTTGAGGGATAAATTATTATTAATTGTTCCATTTGATCTTTTGAATTGGGTTAATGTGAAGAATAAGGATATGAGACCCAGGATTCCACATATCATGTAAGTAAAGTGGAATTGTTCTAGAGTATACTGTCCATTTGAACTTAATTGATATAATATGAATCCTCCTAATGGTGCTCCTAAAAGATTTCCGATGATAGTAATTGATGAAAATAATGATAATTTCCCACCTTTCTGGTTACCTGCGACATCAATAATCATTGCCATAGCTACTGGTCCGTAAATGGATGTAGCTAATCCATGGATGAATCGAATTCCCACAAGCTGCCAGTATGAGTTGATTAAATAATAGACGAATGGGGTGAGGGCGAAAACAAAAATCCCAATTAATAGGACTTTGTAACGACCAAGGATATCAGATAGTGTTCCTGCAGGCATTTTGAAAAAAATTCCAGTGATTGTTGATGCTCCAACAACAAACCCAATTTCATCTACTTTAGCACCCAAACTGAATGCAAATAAGGGGAGTACCGGAGTTCTTGCCATTGCATAACTTATACGTGCAAAGAATCCTACTGAACATAGGGCTATGAGTGGGGTTATAATTTGTTTCATGTCAATTTTCTTTTAAATAATTAATTTTTATAATTTATAGATTATTTTTTCTTTATTATTAAGACTGTGATTTTTATCGTAATATTTATAAAGACCATCCAATAACAACATACATTCATTCAGGAGTTTATCATCATTACTGAATAAGAGACTTAAACCTCTTATGACCTGATTTATTCCTTCAGATTCTACTCTACTAAATTTATTATCTTTCAAATCAATGTCATGAATGATTTCAGCAATTTGTATAAGAGATTCATGCTGTAGATCAAAACTTTTAATTAGTGTTTCAAAAGTACAATCCTCGCCAATATGAGTAAACTCCCCTTCATATAAATCAAACCCAACACCATTTATAATCTTTTCGTCTTCTTTTATAAATCTGAACTGTGCACCTGGATCAATAAATCGTTTTATTAGCCATCCAGAAGCTATTCTATCAATATGAATATTCTTTCTGGTGTACCATATACGGTTTTGATAGTCTTTTAAATTATAAATCTTTTTCTGATCATTTAAAAAATAAGTTGAAGCTCCAGATTTCATCATTTGAAGCATATTCGCGAGTATTTCTTCCGATTGATCCTTTTTGGAAGAATGAAAATAATCACGTGATATTATTTCTTTTAGCGATTTTTTTAATTTCTCCAAGGTGTAAAGATATTTTGTTAACATATCCTCAGGAGTTTTATTTTGTAAATAATTATTCCACTGAGATCTAAGGTCAAGTGCTTCTGAAATAATCTGATCATACTCCAAGTTTCTCTGCTCCTGAAATTGCTTGATTATTTCTTGATCAGTGTATTCTTCTATGGTATTTGCTTTAAAAATTGTTGCATCGCCGCCATAACTTGTAATTTCCTGATAAATCCATTGGAAGTCCTCATATGTAGTATTATTAAATGGTAGGATATAAACCGATTTCTTAATAGACAAAGCTCCGATACCCTGTAAACGACGCCAAATCTTTACACGTTCACTTGTTTGTTGTGGATTCATTTGATGGATTAATAGGATCCATTTATAATTTAAATTGTTATTTATACTATTCATGGTTTTCAAAAGTTATAATTGTTACATTAAAATATAACAAATGTAATGTGGAATGAATAGAAATAAATCTTAAAATAGATATTTATAATTAAATAAATGTTTATAAGCTGAAGTCTTGTCCTTCTATAGATAATGTGAATATTTTATGATGAGGATTTGATTAAAAGTTTTACAAATTAAAATCATTTATTGTGGTAATTTTTGAATGGTATTATAATTTGTTAAAGTATTTTACGGGTGTTTTGACTTTTTTAGTCAAAAATGATATTTTTAGCTGGATTAAGACGTATTATTAAAAGTGGATTAATTAAAATGATTCATAGTATAAAACAATTTAATGGTTATTGGACTACCGAAAGCAAGATTACACATTCGATTATGAGTGCCTTGACAGATGAGTCTTTGTCCCAGAGAATAAGTAATGATCATCGTACACTTGGTAGTCTTGCCTGGCATGTTGTTTTGGCTATTCCAGCTATGATAGGAAGAACAGGATTAAAATTAGTGAAACTAGGTGAAGTGAAATATGATTCTCCCGTACCACACAGAGCCAAGGATATTCAAGATAGCTATAAAATCTTATCTGAAGAGCTTCCTGAAAGGATAGAGAAGGAATGGACGGATGAAACGCTTTTAGAGGAGCATCCATTTCATTTTGGAAAGATATTTAAAAAAGGATTTACACTACAACTTCTTATCAACCATCAGATTCACCATAGGGGACAGATGACTCTTTTGATGCGACAGGCTGGGCTTGTAGTACCTTCTGTATATGGTCCAAATAAAGAAGAATCCATTCAAATTGGTTTGAATTTTCCATTGGAATGATTATTAATATAAATTATAAAGGTCGATATAGAATATCATGGATTTTAAAGATCAAATAAATATAATTGAAAGGGGTGTGAGTGAGATTGTTCCTGATGGTGGTTTGGCGGCTAAGCTGAAGAAGGTTTCAGAGGAAAAGAGACCTCTAATTGTCAAATTGGGTGCAGATCCCAGTGCCCCTGATATTCATTTGGGTCATACTGTTGTATTACGTAAGTTAAGGGATTTTCAAAGGTGTGGCCATAAAATATTTTTTTTAATTGGTGATTTTACAGGAATGATTGGAGATCCTACAGGAAAGTCCAAGACACGGAAGCCATTGAGTCGTGAAGAAGTAGAATTGAATGCCAAAACGTATGAGAAGCAGATCTTTAAGATTCTTGATCCTGATAAAACAGAAATAGTATTTAATTCCAGTTGGAATGCCCCTATGAGATTTGAAGATGTTTTGAAACTGACATCAAAATATACTGTTGCTCAGATGCTGGAAAGAGATGATTTTAGTAAACGATATCATGCCGGGGATGGGATTACCATTACGGAATTTCTATATTCTCTGATCCAGGGATATGATTCTGTGGTGTTGAAAGCAGATGTTGAGGTTGGGGGTACTGACCAGAAGTTTAATTTACTTGTAGGAAGATCACTTCAGAGGGAATATGAAATTGATCCCCAGATTTGTTTGATGATGCCGTTATTAGAAGGGCTTGATGGTGTTAATAAAATGAGTAAGTCTTTGGGGAATTATATTGGTATTGATGAACCTCCCAATGAGATGTTTGGAAAGGTGATGTCGATATCGGATGAGATGATTATCAAGTACTTCACCCTCTTAACCGATGTTCCATCCAAGGATATACAGAAAATGGAAGAGGACATGAAGGGTGGTACAAATCCCAGGGATATCAAAGTAAAATTAGCTAAGGAAATTATTAAGACTTATTATCCAGAAGAGATGGCTCATCAGGCAGAAGAGGAATTTAATCGGGTATTTGCAAAGAAAGAACTCCCTGATGAAATTCCAGAATATCATGTTGGAGAGAAGGAGGTGTGGGTAATTAAGTTATTAACAGATAGTGGCCTATCAACTAGCAATAGTGAAGCTAGAAGATTAATACAAGGTGGTGGACTATATATTGATAATGAACGAGTTCAGGATGATAAATTAGTCATTGAATGTAGAAATGGAATGATAATTAAAGCTGGTAAGAGAAAGTTTTTAAAATTAAAAGTATGATCTTGGGATTTAATTTTCTTTTTTATCGGATTTTATATTTGTATAATCTTTTCCCATGACTTCTTTTAATAATAACATGAATGATTCTTCTTTATAGATTTTTTCATTTTTTTTATCGGACAGAATTTTATTTAGATCACTGTGGTATTTGTCCATTCCAGAAGTTAAGTTGAGATTATATTTGTTGAAATATTTTGTTAATTTTTCTTGATCTCCTCCAATATTAGCAATATCAAAAGATATTTTGGCAAGTTTTTTGGGATCATCCGAAGGAAATTCATTTGCATTATTACCACAGGAATTTATAATTGTAAATGATATAATGAAAATCAGAATATATTTCATATATGATATCCTTAAATTTACAGACTTAGATTAATACTCGTCAAGATATTTAATTTCTGTAGAAAAAATCTTGCAGTATTTTTGAATTGTGTTATCTTATATCCAGTTGTCAGGAATAAAAGAGATTTTATGAAAATTAATAAATGTATTTTTATTATTGTGTTTTTATATTTAATTGGCTTATCTAACGGGGTTTATAGTATAAATCGCTGGTTTAAAATAAGTCCTGGGATACGTTTTGCAGGAATTGCAAAGGATATTGCTTCCAGGGAACCTGATAATAATACAACAACCCGATTTGATTTTGGGTTAGGATTTAATTTTGATATCCAGCTTGAAAAACACGTTGGGATTGATATTGATATTTTATATGTCAGAAAAGGATCTAATGTGGGATCATCTGGGAGTATAACACTTCATTATTTATCTATCCCTATGTTATTTAAGATATGGTATCCCCGTAGGAAACTTGCATTTGTGATTGGACCAGTTCATAATTTTTTATTGGGTGCAAATGGATATTTAGTATCTCCTAATATTGATTTAAACAAAAGTACTACGAATATTTATGATATTGGTATTGCATTTGGGGTAAGTTATGTTATTAAAGAATATAAAAATGGTATGAGGCTTATTGGAGATTTTCGCTTTGAAATCGGTTTAATTAATGTTTATAATCAGTATAGACCAGAATTATTTAATCGTACCAGTCCTTATCTTGCTATTGGTTTGAACTTCTAAGTAAGTTTTGATATTTTTTTTCAACTGTATCCTGATAATCCTTTTTTTGCTTTACTACTTGATTTAATAAAATATCATCATTATAAATATAAGACATATTGATGAGAAGTTGAAAGATATTTTCTGATTCTCTAATTAATTTATTTATAAGGTTTAACTTTTCATTTCGAAGGGATGGGATATTTATTTTTTTTGTGGTAAAATCATCGAGGTCTTTTAGTGCGGTATGCAGTTCATCCAGTTTATTTGAATATAGAGAGAGAATTTTATCTCGTGATGCGACTTTTAGTTGCAGGATATAATTTGCTATAGATTTTTGTTCTGTATGGATTAGAAGAGAATAATATTGATTAAGTCTTTTGTGATTCGTTATAAAACTATGTGAACTTGCCAGTTGTATGATATGGAGATCTTTATTTCTAAGAATGGATGGGGATAATTTTCTTTTTATTTCTGATATTTTATTTGTTATATTTAATTTATAACCTATTTGAGTATCAAAAAATATTCTTTGGAGGTAGTACAATTGGTAAACAAGCTGATACTTTCTTTTTTTTTGGGTTAATAATTTAATGTGTTTTGTTTTATTGTATAACGAAATCCAGTACCCTTTCTCATAGATTGAATAGCCTCTTGTGCCATCCAGATATTCATTTATAATTTTTTTATCTTGTAATTCAGACAAGTTCTCCTCAAAACCATTTTTCCAATCATCATTAATTTCAAAATAATTGGGTATTTTAATTTTCTCCCCTGTTGATAGCCGGATTATTGAAGAAGATTGGTTCCCTTGTTTGTTGTCGTCATCAGATAGAGACCAAGTGATTGTATTTGTAAATATTATCAAAAAAAGAATTAAAAATGTTTTTAAAATCATAATTTACCTATAGATATTTTTGTTTAAGTAATAAGTCAATGAGATAATTTGTCATCCCAATGATAAGCTCTTTTCTGATGGTACCTGATCTTGTGAGGTAATAGAGAACATCAGAATAGTATATATCGCCTAGTTTATCAAAATTCATTGAAGTATTATTAAGGGTTGTGAAATCAATGACCCATCTATCCCGTACAAGTTCTTTTGGCCCGTCTCCCGAGGGATCTGGGGTGATTCTTGATACCTCAAATGTCGCTAATTTTTTTACCAAGTCAATGTCCAGAAGAGAGATATTAATGGTATCATAAAAAATGCTGAAATTATAATGGAATTTTACTTTATCTTCATAATCGTGTGAAAATAATCTTGCCTCAAATACTTTTATGATTGCCTCAGCAATATATAGATCGTGTTTTGGGAGAACTTTCTTTATATATGGGCTTAAATTTACTGTAAGATTATAATCTTTGACAGGGATTACAGATTTTCTTGTGTATAGATCTTTTTTGTAATATTTTGCGGAATCTATGGTATCATTCTTTGCCGATGAATTATCGATGAATTTAGATCGATCATCGTATTTTTTATATCTATTTTGTGGTTGATAAGCTAATTTTCTTTGTTCCAGGGATTGAATGGGCTCACCATTTAAAAAATCGTTGTGATTATTATATACATGGGAGTTTTGTCTTTTTTGAACCCGTATCGATTTTTTATTCCATTTTATGCTATTATCTGCAATTTGAAAAGGAATTTGCAGCTCATTATTATCATTTACACCAACATGAATAATATCTTGTTGTATATTAATGTTTTTAATAGGGTTGCTTAAATATTTTTGATATTGTTTTTTTACTAGATTTTTTTTATTTTTTATGAAATCACGATATATGAGATTGTGCTGAAAGGATGATGAAATAGTTTTTTGTGTTGTAAAATTTAAATATTCTCCAAATATCCATCCTTGTTTTCTATCTTGTGTTGTTATATAATACCAGTAATTTGAGACATTATTTATTTGGAATTGTACCTTAGTCTTTCTTATAATTTTAACAACAGTCCCTCTAAATAGATAGGTTATTAATTTACTTTTAACTGTTGGTTTATTTCTTAGCTTAACATAATCATAGTTTATTTCAGCTCTATTATTTAAAGGATTTGATTTAATCTGGTTATTGTCCTTTTGTTCAGGATTTTTTTGTATAGTATTATATTTATCTTTATGGATAAGATTTTTAGGGAATTTTCCCAGGGAATCAATATCAGAGTGGGTAACAATATTATTTTCATCAATAGATTTAGTAGGACTTAAAACAGGTTTATTGATTATTTGATAACTTATACCTTTAATCCCTTGTTTATTTAGGATTTGCTCAACCTTACCCAACTGACTTAAATAAGTATCACTGTCAACACGATTAAAATCACAATCCACCTGAATAGTTGCTTTCTTATTGTTTTGATCGAGATTTGCAACTTTGAATTGGACAAAGCTATTTAAGCTGTTAGTTAATTGTAAATCTTTATCTATTTTAACTTGTAAGGATTGCCCCGGATCACTACATGAAATAAATATTGATAAGAAGAGTAATAACAATGAAATATTCTTGATATATTGCCAAATCATCCTTCCTCCCCTGATGATATGAATTATAATCTATTTTTATATTTCGATTGGTTTAAAAAAAAGTTTACAATTTTATAGTATATTTTTTATCAGATGATAATATAATAGATTTATATCATTGTATGATTTATAGATAAATAAATATTATTCCTTAAACTTTAAAGTGAAATTACCTTTAAAGACATCCCCTTCTCTTTTTTCATTGATATAAAGATATTTCAGATTTTTAAGGAATCCCAATTGAGGATAATCCTTAATTATTCGTTTCAGGTTATCTTCATGAGTTTCAAATGAGTAAAAGAAATTAAAGTAGGATTTATCTATCATTTTGAGGATCTTAGGTTGTGAGAAATATTTTGGGAACTCTTGTACATTATTTGTTATGTTATAGATAAATTTATCTAAGGTATCTTTTTGAGTTGCAATCATCAAATGTTTGTTTTGTAATCCGAGGAATAAATTAATTTTTCCAAAACTTAAGTGGTAGAAATAATTATCTGAGATTTTAATTTCATTGATTTGAATTTTATTATAACTATCTTTAAATACTTTTAATAATTTATTAATTAATTTATAGCCGTTTATCATGCTATCAACTTCACAGAACGCTAAAATATTCATGTTTTCAGGTTTCAATTCATCTTCTTTTTTAAAATTAAACTGAACCACGTTAAAATCATTTCCTATATTATTGGTAAAATCTTTTATCAAGTCTAGAGCTCTTTTACCAAGGATACTACTAATAGAAAATTGATCTATTGTTTTACCATAATAATATCCCCCCATGCTAGCTGTGAAAAACATCGAAAGTCCACCGGCATATAATAAAATAAAATCATCTTTCCAGGATAGGGATTTTAGAGATTCCCGTAGATTTAGTCTTAAATTGCCAAGATAATTAATATTACTATAGGGGAGATACTTTATTAGATAATTTGATTTTGGATTGGGTGTAAAAAGTTTTTTTGTAGATTGGTAAAATGAATTATTGGGGTTTAACTGGGATATTCCTTTGAATATTAATTCTTTACCAGAAAAATCGATGGAAAATCCCGTACCATAAGTCGCTGTTAAAAGTTCTGACAAAAGAAGTGGAGATAAATTTTTATAGGATATATACCCCCGGATAAGTGCATGATTATCCACTTGAGAAAATGTCTTTTTATAATCTGAGTCTTTTTTTATATTCTCACGAAAAAGTTTTGAATCAATGATCTTTTTAATCGATATGGATTGTCCGACAAATAAGTAATTATCGATGAAAGCATAGGATATAGATTCGAGTAATATATTTTTAGATTTACTTGTATTCTTAGGGGTTTTATCAGAGATATTCAATACATTATAATATTTTTCAGGTAAATTGATTTGTATTTGGGTTGAATGATTTGATTGTTTATAATACTTATATGGTTTATATTTAAGATCTTTCGATTTTCGAGGTTCAATGATAATTTTATGGTTGATTAAATTTATTTTTGTATTTTTATAATTCTCTGAGGTTATTTGTATTTTTAGTTTTAATTTATTAATTATATTTTGTATGAGTTGTTCAGCTTTAGATTTATCTGATATTTTTGTACTCAATATAAAATAAGGGATAAAATCATCGGATAATTTAAAATCAAGTAGAGCAAAATAAGAACGCTGAGACATATCAAATCCATTATCAGTGAATGATTGGGGATCCGTAATATCGATGAAAATGTTTCTTAAACTTTCCTGACTTACCCATTGATACATAGCATTTAATTTATTGGAATCAATAAACTGGTTCAAAAAAGATTTTATAGACGAATGGAGGTCTTTAGTTCGGATATCTGTGTAGAATACTGTGTCATAGGGGAGATAATTTTCTATTAATTCAACTTCACTAAAGGAATGAATTGGTATGGTCATTAGAATTATTAGAATCAGAGTTCTTATTAATCTCATGGGATAACCTCTTAAAATATTTTGCAATCGGTAAATATTATATAAAAATATTAAAATATGATGAATAATCAAGTGGATTTAGTTTTATTCTTATAAAAAATTGTTATTTAATGGGTTGTTCAAGATTTTTAATCTTGGATAATTCAATATTAAACTTCGATAAAAAGAACATTCCAGTACCAAGCCAGAGGAGTTCACGGAATCTTCGGAGTATAGAATAGGAAATTGCATACTGCATTGCTTCCGGTATATTTATTATTCTTAAAAGAAAGACATAGCCACCTTCCTGAGTACCCCAGTTTCCTGGAACAAAGAATGTAATAGCCTTGATAACAGAAATAATTGATTCTATCATTAAGGCTTCATAAAATGATATCTTAGCTCCCAAAAGAGTTAGTCCTACAAATAATTCTACTGCACTCATGATCCAGCCTAGCGTGTAGAAAAGGAGTGAGAATGTAAACTTTTTTTTGTGGTTATTAAAAAAATGAGAGACTTTTTCATCAAATAAATTTAATTTCTCCCGCTGTTTCTCTAAAAAATTGAATCTTAATTTAAATTTATTTAACATCGATAATAGAGTGTTAAAAAGTCCTTTTTGCAGACTGATAAAGTAGAGCATGAGTAGAACAGATAATAAAACAGCCATAAATACAATACTATAAACTAATAGCTCTTTATTATTCTGATACAATAGGGTGAATGAAATGAATATACCGATAAATATAAATATGACTTGTCCCTTAGCCATGAGTAGTTTACCCATATATACGGATGCCATTCCATCCATGAAATCAACACCAAATCGTTTCAATATATGAGCTTTAACCGGTTCTCCCGCTATACTCCCTGCTGGTGTTACGTTATTAATAAAATCCCCTGCAATTTTTGTAGCAAAGATGTTGTAAAGATTGAAAGTAGCTGTATTTGAAATGATAAGGTATTTCCATGCCAGAGCATCAAATAATACAACAAAACAATAAGGGATTAAAGCTATAAATATCCCTGATCCAATGAACTGGATTTGATTCCAGATTTTCATAGGTCCGGAAAAATATACCATGACGCCGAATATGCTGATCCCAAGAAGTGTTAGTAAAATATTTGTCCATCTCATAAATTGTTTTCTAACGCTCTTCCACTAGTTGGCTAACCCTATTTTGTTGATCTTCATTTTGAAAGGACATTGGATCATTTAAATATTCTTGTATGACTGTGTATTCCGTAGAAGTAATTTTATCCTTAAGCCAATCCACTGCTCTGGACTTAAAAGGGATAAGACTATGGAGTTCAACACCATGTTTAATCGCTTCCTCCTGACCACCCTGTTCTCTATCAATAAGTACTATAATATGTTTCATCAGATAATTCTTAATATTCCTTTTCTGCATCTCATATTTTATGATTTGTAATCCCTGAACCTTACTGGAAAAATAACTCACCAGATCATCCACAAGAACCATATTTCTATCCTCTGATAATCGTCCCTCAATGAGAGAATGTTTTCCATATCGATGAATAAGTCCTTCAAAATCATTAAGATCCCCTTCCACTTTCCGAGTAAATGCCATAGGGATGTTTGTTTCCAGTGAGAGTGCCGTAGCAATAGGTATACCAGCCATAGCCAGGCCAATGATTAAATTAACTTGAGATAATTCATGTTTTAGGACATTTCCCATAGCATGAGCTATTTTCTTTAATAAGTTAGGATAACTGGAGATTTCTCTTAACTGAATATAGAAGGGAGACCACATCCCTGATGCAAGTGTCCATCCAGCGGGATTATCCCTATACCAGGTCAGAATCATTCTATTCTCATAAAGCTCTTCTATAATTTCCTTTCCTAACTGATCTTTTAAAGTTTGATAATCCATTGTACTCCTCTTTCCTGTAAAAATAACACATTTATATAAATTTATCTATGAGTATATTGAAAATGCTCATCATTCTACCGAAATTATAATAATCCATGGGGATAGATATAATCGATATTTTATCGGGCACACAAGATACAATATATAATCCTCCTCATCAATATTCTGATAGAAATATCTTCATTTAAATAAATTACAAATAGAAGGACTTAACTATGATTTTAACAGATAAGAAAATATTAGAGGAGATAGAGAAAAAAAATATTAAAATTGATCCCTTCGATAGAACCTGTCTTGGAAGCAATAGCTATGACGTCCATTTAGGAAAGCATCTTGCAGTATATAAAGAAGATGTATTGGATTGTAAAAAACATAATGAAATAATTATTCTTGAAATCCCTGATGAGGGGATAATTTTAGTACCAAATAAATTATATCTTGGAGTCACAAAAGAATACACAGAAACACTAATCCATGTGCCCTTTTTAGAAGGTAAATCCAGTATAGGACGTCTTGGGATTGATATTCATGCCACAGCAGGGAAAGGTGATGTGGGATATAAAAACACATGGACACTCGAAATATCAGTAAAACAACCAGTCCGTGTCTATGCTGATATGCCGATAGGACAACTCATTTACTTTGAAATCTCGGGTGAGATTGGAACAGATTATAGTCATAAACAATCATCAAAATATAATCATATAACAAATATGCCAATCGAATCCAAAATGTATTTGAATTTTAAATAAAAAATCATTATCCTTAAAAGCAAATATTTTATAAATAAATTGAGGATAACAATTGAAATTAATAGATTTACACAGCCACACCACCGCTTCAGATGGCAGTTTAACTCCTACTGAACTGGTGAATCTTGCGAAGGAAAGGGGTTTAACAGCCTTGGCAATTACAGATCATGATACAATAGCAGGTATCCCGGAAGCCATCGAAAGGGCTAATTCTTTAAAAGACTTGGAAATCATACCTGGAGTTGAAATCAGTGCGGATTATCAGGGTGAAATCCATATCCTTGGCTATTTTCTAAATATCCATGACAAGAAATTTTTAGAGCAGTTAAAAAAATATCAAGCAATTCGGGATAACAGAAATACCCGTATGATTGAGAAATTCAAAAATTATAACATCCATATTTCAATGGAAGACCTTTTAGAAGTGGCTAAAGGAGATTCCATAGCTCGTCCCCACTTTGCTACAATACTTGTTAAACAGGGAATTGTTAAAGATCACAAAGAAGCGTTTAAAAAATATCTCTCCGAAGGTGCTTTGTGCTATGTAGAGAAGGATAATGTCCATCCTGCAGAAGCTATTTCGGTAATTAATGAAAATGGTGGGGTTGCAGTACTGGCCCATCCAGTTTTTTTAAAGGCAAAGACAAGATCAGCCAGAAAAAAAGTTTTTAACGAATTGAAATATCTTGGTCTATCAGGCATTGAAGTATATCACTCTGATCATAACGAGAAAGATATTCAGATGTTTAAAGAATTGGCAGAAGAACTCGGTCTTTGTATAACGGGTGGGAGTGATTTTCATGGAAAGCCCAAGCCATTTATCAATCTTGGCAGCGGCCGAGGGAATTTAGCTATATCATATCAATATCTTGACTGTTTGTATCAGAAAAAAATGGAACGAAATTCCCATAACTAATCTGAAATTATAAGCTATGTCAACCCATAATGGTTTCCCAATAATTCTAAATTTAAATCAAATGTCAATATTATTAGTTGGAGGAGGGAACGTAGCTTATCGCAAACTAAAAATTCTTTATCCATATACAAAACGTATCACCGTTGTTTCAATTTCTCTTTCTGAACATATACATCAGTTTATAAATAAAAATAATATAAATCATTTCATAAAACCCTTTGACAATAATGATTTGAATAATAAAGATTTATGTATCGCTGCCACCAATTCTAAAGAAATTAATCATCTAATATATACAAATTGTTCTCAAAAAAAAATATGGTGCAACACTGTAACAGATAATGAAAATAGTCATTTCACTCTCCCCGCTTTCTTACAGGAAAAGGATCTCCAGATTGCCATATCCACAGGGGGAAAATCACCATTACTTGCCCGTAAATTAAGAGATGAATTGAAAATGAATTTCTCAAAGAAATATCAAGATATTCTTGAAATCCTGGGTGGAATTAGAAACAACTACCTCCATCAAATTCCTGAATCTTCAAAAAAAATCTTTTGGGAAGAAATATATCAAGCAATAATTGAAAATTATCCGATGAATTATATGTCAAAAGACCAATTAAAACAAATTATTAAAAAATATACTGGATAAACCTATGGGCAAAAAGAAATTACTACTGATATTAATACTCATTATAGTCACATTTTCATGCTCAAAAAAGATTTTGGAAGAAAAAGAGCCAAACAATTCTTTTGAACAAGCAAACCCCATTGAATTAAATTCCCACATAAGAGGAGTGATGAATGATCCAATGGATTTGGATGTCTATGTTCTTGATCTGAGAAGTTATAAAGGAATTAATAATACCTTATCGATTGAATTAATTGGGATAAAGGGGTTCGACCTCCAGTTCAGTATTTTTAAAAATAAGAAACTCATAAAAATAATTGACGACCAGAAAAAAAATGAGGGTGAACGATTTGATAATCTTAATTTAACCAAAGATTTATATCACATTGTCGTTTCATTTGGAAAGCTAAATAATCTCTATCTAAAAGAACGCCAGGATATTACACGCAATGAAAATATATTCCCTACTAGCCCCTATGAACTTATATTAAAACCTTACAAAGCTGATCACCAGGAGTTAGAACCCAACGATCATCCCTCGCAGGCAAATCAAATTTTCCTAAATAAACCAATCAAAGGATTTTATTCTCCTTTTAAAAATCCTATCCAGAAAAGTAAAAATCACAAATATTCCTTTGATGATCCTCTATTAAAAAGACTTGCACCCTATGATTTCGATTGGTATTATTTCTCAATCAATAAAAATGGATCACACAAGGTATCAATTACTTTAAAACCAACACCTCTTGTGGATAGCATTATCGTGGTATACCAGAAAAATCGTATTATTTTGATGAATAACAATGGATTATCAGGTGGTGAGAGAATTACAAACCTAGAGGTAGAGGGCTTTAAAAAATATTATATACTTGTGGTGGGTGTACCACATGAGTATAAAATATCATCAAGGGAGGAATATCCTTATGAGCTTACAGTTCAAATGGATAAAGGCTCACAAAACCTTACTGAATCTGAACCAAATGATAAAATTGAAGATGCAAATATTTTTATAAAAAATTATATAAGAGGGTATCTTAGCCCCAAAAGTGATAAGGACTTTTATAAAATAGATTTTAATCAACAGAAATTGACGAAAAAACAAATAAAGAAGAAAAATCCTGCAAACAAAGAAATTAAAGAAGAAGAATTTCTGGATAACTTAATGATAACAGAAGACCTGACTGCTACAAATAAAAATGAAAGTACTGAAAAGGACTACCAACGAAAACTATCTGTAAAACTTAAGGGGGTACCAGGAGTAGATCTTGAACTCCGTTTATATGATTCATCTGGAAAGCTATTAAGGGTCTATGATAATACTGGTGAAGGTGAGGATGAGGTTATTCTAAATTATAACATCTCAGAAATGGACTCGATCTATCTTTCTGTCCAGGGTTCAAAAAATAATAAAAATGAAAATCATAAAGATTATTATGAATTAACTTATCAAATAACCAATTATTCTTTTGGCGAAGAAATTGAGCCAAATGATAATCCAATGTTACCGAATATATTAGATATAAATCAAAAAATTAGAGGGTTTATCGATTATAAAAATGATAAATCTTCCAATCAGAAGGGTGATAAAGATGTTTACGAGATACGTCTGGACAATGAAAGTCAATATTATTTGTATGTAACAAGTATCAAAAATATTCCGTTAAAAATTACATGTTATTATACTTTAAATGATCAAAAAATGGTAATTGATAAGATCCTGGATGATAAAAAATCACGTTTGTACAAGTTTTTAATTAATACTGAAAAATCAGATACACTTTCTGATCAGGTTTATCATATCGTTGTACAAAGTATGTATGGAAATAAATCAAGTATTAGCAATTATTATAATTTACAAGTAAAAAAATCTAAATCAAAAGATTCAATTCTAAAATCTGAATGAAATGAATATGGTAATAAGTGTATGATTTTTTATAATGATAAATTTAAACTGATTATTGTAATTTGTAAATACTGCTTAGTCTAGTTACAATTTTTTGTAAATCATAATCTAAATTATACTTAAGAATAAAATTTAAGAATACTGATGAGAAAATACACTGGCATGATCATATTTTTTTATATCTTAATAGTCAGTTATTCTTCCTGGGGTCAAAGGAAATAAATATTCACTCTATTTCTTCATCGCAACTTTAACTTTTTTTATATCCTTATTACTTATCCCACTGAGTTTCTTCGAAGTCTGAGGTGGACTAGAATTTCAG
>DKAT01000084.1 GCA_002450905.1 Spirochaetia bacterium UBA6919 | reverse complement strand
TCATTATGATTTCAATTTTTTAAGGGATTTAAAATTAGTTACATCATTAATAGATGCTCATAATATCTTAGAAGAAAGTGAATTATATATTCCGAATGAATCTCATGATAAAAAAATCAAAAGTTTTTTAAATGACCATGTTAATCAAAAAATAATCTATCACAATTCACTTAAAAATAAAAAATATAAAGAATTATTAACAACAGATACTCTTCAATGGATTAAAAAATACTCCATTATTCGATACTATTTATATACTAAAAGAATCCGTAACTTAAATGATTCTAGATTAAAAATATTAATTTTATATTCCAAGAAGCCCATTAAAAATAAAATCAAATTATTGATTAATTTGAACAAGCAAATTAACCCCATTGAAGAATAATTCAGGTGCTGGTGACGTAGTGGTTGAATTTGCCGCGGAGGGGATTTTTCAGTTAGTTTCAGGGATCATCTGCGAATTATTCTTAGGGGGTAATTAGAATGCTAATAATCCGTCGATTTAAAAAGACATTTATCATCCTTATAATTTTCTGCGTATTATTAGTAATTCTAGTCCTTATAACAAAGGGAAATATTTTGAGAGGAGATATTGTCAGAAACTGTCAGTCAAGTTGGGAGAGTCGTATCAAGTAATCTCCAGGGCACAGAATGGAAGGAGGATCCAAATTACCAAAATTATTAAACAATTATCCCCCGTGTGATGGATTTGATTTCCCTGTGGGTAAGCCCAATGCCAGAGGATATTATAATGCACAGAAGTTTACGGTGAATAATCATCTTGGGGAGGATTGGAATGGAGTTAGTGGTGGGAATACAGATTTGAGGGATCCAGTTTACAGCACTGCGGATGGGATGATATTTTTTGCAAAAGATGTGGGTGGGGGCTGGGGAAATATTATCCGGATTGTCCATAAATATTGGAAAAATGGAGAGATAAAATATATCGAGTCATTTTATGCCCACTTAAAAGATATTTTAATAAAAGAAGGAAAATATTTAAAAGGGGGTATAAAATTGGGACTATCGGCAATGTAGGGGGATTATATTATTCTCATCTCCATTTTGAAATGAGAACTATTATCGGTATGGAAATTTTTAGGGGGATATTCCTCAAACACCAAAGGATTTATACATCCTACACAATTTATTAAATCCCATAGAAAACTTCTCAATAACAATCATTAGCCCTTGGAACCTAGTATAATTTCATGGGGTTCTTCGAATCGAACTACAGTGGAATCATCTATACTTCTTGTTCTTATCGAATATTCTTCTTCATCGTTCTTTTCTTCAACTTCCGTCGTAGTTTCTGGTTTCTTATAAAGAGTTTTTTCCTTATCATTTGCAATTTTTAGTTTTGTATTTTGTTTTGGCAAAAATTTTATATTCAAATCAAAGGACTTTTTTATAATGTTAAATGAAATATTTATGGAATAACCTTGTTTTGGGCGGAGAAAAGGACTTTTTGAAATAAGAAATTTATTTTCATTTTCTTGATGAACCAAATATAATCCTTTATTTTTATACCACTTTAAATCATATACCCCCTTTTCTATAACTTTATTCTTTGCATAACTTAAATCAAAATTTAATACTACAGTTCCTAGTATATTTATTTCAGTATCATAATATTTATATGGAATAGCCAAAATATATTTTTTATTGATTAAGATACCAGATACAAGGGAAGTGTCATAAGATTCTATGTCCTGAATTTTCTTTTTAATTCCTGTTAATCTTTTTTTTATCTGGTTCTTATTCATGATTTTAATTTTTGTATTTTTAATAATTTTATTTGAACTTTCATCTTTTGTATAAGATTTTGAATAGGTTGAGTGAATCAATATTATACATATAAATAAATACAGAACTTTTTTTAACACAATCGCACTCCTCATCATGAATTTCTTGTTACAAATAATATAACACCTTTTAGACATTTCACAAAAAATAATTTCAAATAACTACTAGAAAATAGATTTAATTGTACATGAAGAAAATTTGGGATAATCGAATGACTAGTAAGGATCTGATTTCAACCCTACCAGCCACTGTAAAGATTCAATTCTTACTGGAACATGACTTTCTCTATGGTAAAATTTTGCGAGGGTTTTTCAGACTTGCCAAACAAGCGATTGAGCATGGCATTCAAGACATAAATGTTTTTCCCAACTCGTGTACCTGTTGTAGGAAACTCCCAGATCTTTCTGGAATCATTTTTTAGAACCTTAGTTGATTTCCAATCATCTGTAGTTGATACGAGAAATATTGTATTTAATTGATTGGTAATGACAACCAGTTGATCCTTGTCAGCCCACAAAAGACCATCTGCACCAGAGAACTTTACAGGGGATTTAATCTTCTTAAAAGATTTAGGATTATTTACTGGAACTTTATAAAGTTCCCCACTATTCATTTTGGCAACAATTAAATAGCCATTCGGATGATAGACAATTCCATTTAAATTAAATCCACTTCCTTTGAATTTTCTATTTCGAAGGAAGATAGAAGCATTCCCCGCGACATCAACCTTATAAATGATTGGAGAAAAGCTATCTGTGACATAGGCATTCCCGTTATCATCGAGAGCTATGTCATTTGCAAAGTGGTATCCCTTTTTGAGACGGCCTAAATTGACATATCTAATCAACTTTCCCGTGGATAAATCATAGATTCCAAGACCAGCTAATTTTCTTTGAGTCTTTTTACGGGTTTTAAAACTGACTCCAGGATCTGAATTGCATACCAATAAGCGATTTCTTTTGTCATCTACCCTAAGACCAATGGCTGAAACCAACTTAGGATCATCAATAAACACTTCATATTGTCCTTTCATATCGACCCGACCTATCTTACCCTCAGCTAACGAACTGACATAAAATAAATTGCTTTTGTAACTATAATCAACACCTTCTGGAAATAGCCTATTTTTATTAAAAGTAATTTCCTTTGGTAATTCACTAGAGCAAGATATTAGAAACATTCCTACAAAGACTATACTTATAATCATTTTAAATATATTCTGAAATATCATTATATTCCCCTTTTTTATATTTTATTCTCAACAATAAAAATGAATTATTTTGAGTAATTCAAATTTATATAATAGATTTCATAGTAACAAGAAAAATATCCTTTTTTATAATTTATTTTACAATGAATTGATTGAATAAGATTGTCGGGGTTTGAAGGGGTGAATTGATTCCTGGTGAGCACGCCTAGGATACACTTTGTAACAATGCAGTGTAGTTGAATACAATCTATTTTTATAATATGTCCCGCGAAGGATTTGTATAATTATTTTGAATCATTTTAAGCCGAAAGAAAGAGATTTGCTAGTCACAATAAATAACCTGAATCTTAAAAAAAGTGACAATCGAATAATATCTGATCATCAAACATCCCCCTCATGGGAGAAACATGGGAAAATCATCGGAAAAACCCATAGACAAATTACCTATAAAAATCATTATTTAATAATATTACCAAGCCAACAATCAATTTCATCTGATCAGGTAAAATATATAAAAACTATATATATCCTCATGCTATGATTTCAGGTTGGTGGAGCGAGAATCTTGATGGGTTTAGGAAATTATTTGGAGGATGAAATTATCCCAACCTATGAACCTATCCCCGGTTGAGTGATTAAAATCCAGGGAACGAGTTCAAGAGCTATTGGGATAAATGACTTATTTAATTTGCATTTAATATACTATGCGACATTTTGGCAGAGCTTTTTTTAATGATTTAATCTGGCGTTTGGATATTCTGGTCCTCTTTAAACCAAGGGATCTTAGGTTTTTCAAAGATTTTAAGGTTCTGACATTCGTTACATTTGTTTCTGAAAGAGCTAATTCTCTTAATTTTTTTAGATATTTTAATACAGAAATATTCGATACCTTTGTACCAACTAGGATTAGGGTTTGGAGGTTTTTAAGATGTTTTAAAGGAGTGATATCCGACACTTTCGTATTGAAAAGTGTAAGTTCTCTGAGTTCAGTTAAAGTTTTTAATGGGGTGATATCAGTTACATTTAAATACATCAGGTCGAGCATTATTAAACTCTTCAGGGATTTTATAAGGTAAATATTAGTTAATTTTGTTTTTCCACCATATAAGGAAAGACTTTTTAACTGCTGCAGTTGTTCAATGGTGTAATTCTTATCATACTTTGCCAGCCACTTTTAAGTTTCTTCCAGAGTATATTCCCTGGCATTGTCACCCGCACAGGATGAGAGGATAGACATTAGACTTATCATCAACATAACAGCAATGATTTGAATGGATTTTAAATGGGTTTTCATGGTTTCATGATCCTTTAATATAAACATACAGATAATTATAACCACTTTAAAAATAATTTCAATTAAAAAATGTTATGAGTGGTGATTCCGGATAAAATTATCGAGAATCTTTATAAAGTTAGTATTAAAATTGGATTATTTTACAATCATTTTCTAATCATCTTGCCCAATACGTCTTAATTTGGGTTTAGGGATGATATCATTGTCATAAGCTGTTTTTAATGCTTTTAAAATCACATTGCGGGTGTGAATATCTATATTATATAAATTAGTATTATAATATCGAATGAGATAATTAGCGCAGGTCCTTTTGATAGAGTAATTTGGGTTATCCAAACCATAGATTATCCGTTCAATTTGTTCTGGTAAGAAGAATTTTTTCTTTCCAAAAGATTTAAGTGGGATATCCTCGTCACTTTCATTTTCTATACGAAAATATAAGACATTAAAATGATTTTTTGAGATAATTTTAAATAAATATGGATTCTTTTTAAGCACAATATTCATCAGTTTATCCCTGAGAACAAATCGATAAAGCTTTATTAATTCAAAGGATATACTTTTAGTGACCTTTTTACCACTCATATCAATATAGGCATAATGATCACGATATTTTCCCACTCTATGTGATTTCTTTTTCAGGACATAATTTCGATAGGCTAATTTCACTTCTGGTTCCATTAAATGATCAACTTTAAAATATTTTATAATATCGATACAGATAAGAACAATTCGTGGATCTTTGTTTAATAAACCTTTTAAAACAGAGTTTAAAACTTTATTTCTTTTCCCAAAAGGAATAGCACCCTGATAATTTTGTCGCATTGTATCCATAACATAAATCAGATTATTGTATGAAATATCTTTTAAAACGAAGTCATCTCCTTTATTAATAATACCCATGATATTTTCAGGATCCACTTTAGTTTGCGTAGAAAATACAATATTTGCAGAAAGGATAATAACTAAAATCAGTATTAGTT
The DNA here is from genome assembly GCA_002450905.1 of Spirochaetia bacterium UBA6919. Classification (GTDB taxonomy): domain Bacteria; phylum Spirochaetota; class UBA6919; order UBA6919; family UBA6919; genus UBA6919. Next base: position 128,281 of record DKAT01000084.1, on the reverse strand, counting down.
TATACTTCATAAATGACTCCACAAAAATAATAGTTATTAAGTTAACTATATTGGATAAATTAGTCAAGTATCGGTTTAAATATCATTTTATGATGGTCGAAAGTCAATATTAATTTGGCGGCAATTTTCTATATTCAAATATAACTAATTTCTATTCAGATAAATATAGGACAACTCAAAAAAAATAGCCATGGCGTCAGTTTGAATGATTTTGTTAATAGTTTGCCTTTTTTTTATAATGAGTTTTATTTAATAAAAATTAAATATTTTAATTGATATACACTATTTAAGTGTTTTTAATAGTAGGGTAGTTAGGATTTTATTTAAAAGGTGTAAGAAGTTCTTTATTATATTGCCTAAGTATGAGGGTTTTTTTATGAGAAAGGAAACTGCAATACTATTTATATGTCTTTTAATATTTGTTATAATTCTCCATCGATGCGAGGGGGAAGACTATATTTGGAAAATATCCAGCGAAGAATTTCAAATCGTAAACATCACCAGTTCAACCCCTGCAAATAGTGATCTCAATGTTGTTCTTAATGCTACCATCATCTTTAATTTTTCACAATCCATAAATCCAAATACTTTACATTCCAATGATCTTGTCATTAGCGCTGGATCAAATATTATTCAGTCGAATCAGTATAGTATGATATGGCAGAATAATAATAAGACATTGATGTTTAAAACAATTGCACGCAGTGAACCCTGGCCTCTTAACAAAGATTCAATCTATAACCTGCGATTAGTCAGTAACAATATCCGAAGTGACAAAGGTAATCCTATGAAAGGTGATTATTCTATTGCCTTTACAACATCAAATTTTGCTGATACGTTGAAACCAGAAATACTTAATCACCAAGCTATTCAAAATGGGATTCCCGTTTCACCAACTGGAATTATTTATCCTTTTAATGGTATAAAATACACATTTAGTGAGAAGATGAATAAAACAGATGTTCAAAACGCCTTTCAATTCAAGGTAAATAACTTTGTTCAAACACCCAGTGGGGTTCAATGGAATTCTAGCGGTGATGAGGTGACATTTTATTTTTCAAATTTACCAAGCGGTTTTGCTGAAGCTTCGATATCAGTTGGAGCTCAAGATATGGCTGGAAATGGGATTGTTAGCAACTTGACTGATAGTTTTACTGTTGGTGGTGGTAATTTTGTTGATTATATTGTAAGTCAAATAACTGTCCCAGGTTCAGGGGTACCTGGTGGTGACATTGTTAGTCAGTTTACAATTATGAATATTGGTTCGCTGGATGGCACAAAAAATATTTCTTATACTGTATATTTATCTAATAACATGATATTAGATGATGGTGATATTCAATTAACACCTGAGAATAGTACTACAGGATCTATTAATCATGGAGACTCAAGGGAAATAACGGTATCAGGAAAATGGCCTGGAACAGGAGTTTATTATCTTCTTGTGAGGATTTCTTCTTTAGATGATCAAAATAATCAAAATAATACTAAAATATCTGCTGTAGTACCAGTAGGATTGCCTGATTATACTATAGTCAATGCTGTCTCTCCAAGTGAAGGATCAGCGCTTTCATCCTTTACAGGCAGTTTTCAAATAAAGAATATAGGGTCTGAAGCTGGGAAAGAAAGTGTGTATTATTCTATCTACCTTGCAACAACGCCGAATGGTACTGATACATTACTGACTCCTGTCCCCTCATCTCCTCTATTAGGGGGACTTGGATCTGGGGTTACATCATCTGTTATTAGTTATACAGGAAATTGGTCTTCTGTACCTAATACATATTATATCAATATTGTAATTTCTTCTTCAGATGATAGTAATTTATTGAATAATAAAATTGTGTCCATTGCAGTTGTTACTGGTACTTTTGATTATAAAATATCTAATATATATATGAGTCCGACACCTTATGTTGTTGGAAATGGTATCTCGGGTTCGTTTGTAGTTGAGAATCAGGGTCAGTCAACTGGTCTTCAGAGAGGTTGGAGTGTTTATGCATCGGATGGTGTCAATACACTAGGCACACTGATAGCCTCAGGTACAACAGTTAATATAAGCCCAAATAATTATCAAGCAATTAGTTTCAATGGGACTTGGCAACCAGGTACGAATGGTACAAGTCGATATCTCTGGGTACAACTATCTGGTAATGATTCTAACTCATCTAATGACAAAGGACTGTCAGGACCATTTGTAATCTATTCACAGATTAGTATTAGTCCTAGTTCAGTGAATTTATATATGAATGAAACTCAAACATTTAGTGGAGCAGGGGGTAGCGGTTCCTACAATTATTCTATCTTCTCAGGAGGTGGATCGATGTCTGGAAGTACTTATAGGGCTCCTGTAACAGGACCAGGAACTGCTGTCGTTCGTGTAACAGATGATATCACAGGACAATCTGCCAATTCTACTGTAACAATTAATATGCCTGAACTTAATTCTGATATGGGTGGAAATTATGTTACAGCCGATGGGGTATTTCTGGATATTCAGAATATAAGTGCTAATTCAATAACAATATATCGATTTGCATCTATGATTTATGATGGATCAGGTCCTTTTAGAATATATTATCGTATAACACCTTATAAAACAACCGATGATGGTCACTGGATATATCTTGGAGAAGGATATTCATTAAGTTATAATGGTCTTTATACAATTAATTTTGATACTTATATAACAATTCCTGTAGGCCAGACCTATGGATTTTACATCACCACAATCAATTCATCAATGTTAAGTACATCGGACAGTACGAGTACAGTTAGTAACAGCGATATTTCACTCTATTCCAATCATGCGTACTGGAGAAATGGAAATTATCAGGGTGATTTTGGCGGCTCAATTTATCATAAATATTCATTCCGTGGAAAAGTATATTACTATCGGTAATGAGTTCTATTCTAATGATCTGAGTTTAAATTTAATAGCTTATCAACTTCCATTATCCGTATTCTTTCAAACTTCATTCAAATTAGTTATTTAAATACAAGAAGATCTGATGAGTTTATTTGTAATCATTTTCTATCGTTACAAATGTTCAGCATATAACTACAGAATAATCTTTATGATAATTGCCTGCCTGTCTATACCTTGCTTAACTGTTCTTTAATTTCCGGGAGTTTTTCAAGGGCTTTCTCATAGTTGTAACTTCTGATTGAGTCTTCGATAGAATTGATATAGTTACTGATATGAGTGTTCTTAAGAATTTCTTGAAGTTGTTCATAGATATGAGATGCTTCGAGATTATAATCTTTTAAATGTTTGGAAAACTGATCGAGTAATTCTGTTATTTGTTGCATATCGACCGATTTATTCTCTTGATAAGTATTGATTTCCTCCTGCTCGAGAAGCCTTATTGATGTAAATACCCTGTTGAGATTTTTTTGTATATCTTGGAAATGACTTTCAAGATTTTCTGGGCGGAAATTTGCTTGAATTTCTATTTCCATATTGTATATAGTCTGATGAAGATCCATAGCCCCTAGATTCCCTGCAATACCTTTGATGGTGTGGAGGAGTAGTTTTAAGTCCTTATGACTCCCATCCTTGATCATTTGCTGAAGTTCTTCTAAGAACAATCCGTTTTTCTGTTTAAACTGAATAAGAAGTCTTTTATATAGTTTGGTGTTCTGATAAACACGTTTTAAACCAATTTGAATGTCAATGCCATCCAGAAAAGGAAATTCTTTATGATCCTTAGTGTTATTTGTATGAACTAACTGTTCACCCGGATAAAAGTTTTCACGTATACCAGGTTTAACCCATTTTACAATGCTCTCAAAGAGCTTTTGAGGGTCAATGGGTTTGGTAATATAGTCATTCATTCCTGACTGGTAGACACTTTCTTTCACTCCTTCCATAACATCCGCTGTCATAGCTATTATGGGCAATTCTAACAATTTAAGATCTTCTCTGATTTGTTGTGATGCTTTATAGCCATCGAGAATTGGCATTTGAAGATCCATCAAAACAAGATCAAAGTTTTGTGTATCACTCACTTGAGTGAGAATGTTGATGGCTTTCTGTCCATTTTTTGCAACGGTAACACGGAAATTCTCATGCTCAAGAATCTCTTTTGCGACCTGTTGATTTATTTCATTGTCTTCTACCAAAAGGATTTTAGCGCCACGGATATTATGCAGTCCTGAATGAGTAATATTTTCGATATCAAATTCCGTTTTATTAGGGATATAGTGACTGAAGATTGTCATGATGGTATCAAATAAAGTTGACTGGTGAATAGGTTTTATCAGGAAAGCATCAATTTTAACATTCTGGGCCTGATTGACCATATCTTCATATGACCAGCCTGTTATTAATATAATTTTAGGGATATGGGTGATATCTTCAGTATTTTGAATCATTTCAATTGTTTTGAAACCATCCATGTCTGGCATTTTCCAATCAATAATAACAAGATCGTATTTATCTTTTCGGTTGTTATTTGTTAATTTCAATTCATTTATAGCCTTGTATCCTGAATCAACATCTTTAATTTTCTTTATAAAAGATTTAAGATAACGTGTTAAAATTTTGCGTGTCAAATCGCTATCATCAACAACGAGAACTTTTAATTGGTTAATTTTTTTATTAATTAACGTAAAATTATTTTTAGTGTATTGTTGAATCCCCAGTTTTGCCGTGAATGAAAAATGACTTCCCTTTCCTAATTCACTTTCAACATATATTTTACCTCCCATCAATGAAACCAATCTATGACTAATTGCTAAACCAAGTCCAGTGCCGCCATATTTTCTTGTGATACTTGAATCAGCTTGAGTAAACGATTGGAAGAGAATATTTTGCTGTTCTTTACTGAGTCCAATTCCTGTATCCTTTATTGAGAAAGTGATGACAATATCATCTTTATCAATTTGCTCATCCAGTTGGATATTAATTATAACTTCACCTTGTTCAGTAAACTTAATAGCATTACTTGTTAGATTGGTGAGGATTTGTGTTATTCTTAAAGGATCTCCAATAAGGTTTAGTGGGACATCCTGTTCTACTGAGATAACTAACTCAAGATTCTTTTCTTTAATTTTCAATTCAAAAAGACTTACAAGATTCATCATGAGTTCATCTAAATTGAATGGGATGTTCTCGATAGTAAGTTTTCCAGCCTCGATTTTAGAGAAGTCTAATATATCATTTATAATGCCTAAAAGATTCTTAGCTGATTTATCAATTTTATTTGAGTAATCCTTTTGTCGTAAATCAAGTTTAGTAGTCTGGAGAAGATGGTTCATACCGAGGATGGCATTCAAAGGGGTGCGTATTTCGTGGCTCATATTTGCAAGGAATTCTGATTTTGCTTTTGCCGCTGATTCAGCCAGTTCTTTTGCATTTTTGAGTTCTAATTCAATAATCTTGTGTTCAGAAATATCTGACATAAGTAATTTAAATTTGTTTTCAATTTGTTTTTGTTGTGTGAGATTACGAATAATTGCGATGACTATTTGAGATCCATTTAATTCAATAGTATTTAAACCTATAGAAACCGGGATTTTATCGCTGTTTTTGTGGAGGGCAAAAATTTCTAAACCCCTGTTCATTTCACGGATTCCAGGTTCCTTCAAATAATCCTTTCTTAAATATGTGTGGTGATGGCGATACTCATGGGGCGTAAGATCTTCAATAGTTAGTGAGGAGAATTCGTTTTTTGTGTATCCAAAAAGATTTACTGCCTGTTTATTGGCTAAAAGAATGTTTCCTGAAGAATTTGATGTAATGATTGCATCGGGAGCCATTTCAACGATGCTGTTAAAATATTTTAAAGTTTCATCGAGTTTTGTATTTACAATATCTTTTTTACGTAAATTATAGATGATGATAAATCCTTTTACTATTGTTAGAATTAGAAAGAAAAACCCTCCCTGAATAATAAGTGTTGTGGTTTCCAATGCTTTTTCAGTCACTTCCAGATGATTTGTGTTTCTTTTAATCCTGGATTGTTCAAGGATATTAAATGCATGAAAGGCTCTTGAGTCATCTACTTTAACAATTGCATCAATTTGTTTTTCAGAAATGTTTTTTAAATTAATATCCCTGATATGCAGATACTTGAATTGATATTCCTCTATGGTATTTTTAATGTTACTCAGTGCGGAACGTTCCTCTGATGTCAGTTGAAGATTTTCAAAGGATTTAATTTGCTTTAAAATAATCTTTATTTCGCTATCTATCAAAGGAATAAAGTATACATCCTTGCGTAAGACAAGATTTTTAAAATGATGTATGAAACCTCCGTATCCGAAATGGCTCTTCAATTCATACAATTTAGCATTAAATTTTAATGCAATGTTGTTATATTGTGTCCATCGTTGCTTGCTATGAAGAATTCTTTCGTAGATCATGAGCCCATAGAGGATTTGTAAGATAAGTACAGCGACAAGAACTATAGTAACACTAACAAAGTATTTTTTGAAATGCTTCATTTATTAGAATCTCCAGATTTTAGTATCAGATTAATTTTTGTACCATGGTTTGTTATGCCATCCTGTTTTTCTGTGGATGATATACAAATTTCACCACCATATAGATTAACAAACTTTTTGACCAAAGGCATTCCAAAACCTGTTCCTGTTTCCCCTGCAGTTCCCTTACGACTGGTGGGTTTGTTCAGATCAAATACATCATCGATTAATTTTTGAGACATTCCAATACCAAAGTCTTGTACGGTAATTTGAATCTGATTTTGTATTTTATTTGCGTGGATATGAATTTCTGAATCGGGTTCTGAAAATTTAATCGCATTTGTTAATAAATTATTCATCACTGAATTAATAAAGGATGTTCTCTCTACATAGATATAGATCTCTTCTTCTATACACTCTATTATCTTAATATTTTTTTTATTTATTTTATGAGAGATAATTTGAAGGGATTCATTTAACAACAGGCTGAATGACAAATCTATTATATGAAGTTTGTACTTATTTTCCTCAATGGCTCTCATTTGTCGTACCATATTGATGACTTCAGATCCATTTTTCATGGCAGTGATCATGTGATTTTCCATACGCTGATAGATAGCAGGATCGTTCTTAGCCAGATCGATAATTCCCTTGATGAAACTGATGGGATTAGCCAAATCATGGCACATAACATGGAGTAATTCCTTTTGCTCTTGATTTTTCTGAGATATGATCCGATAACTTTCTTTTAAACTGATATGAGTTTTGACCCTAGCCAAGAGTTCAGGAGGATTGAATGGTTTTGTGACATAGTCGATTGCACCAAGTTCAAAACCTTTTACAACGTCATCAATACTAGTTCTTGCTGTGATAAAGATAATGGGAACATCTTTTGATTTTGAATTCATTTTAATTTGCTGACAGGCTTCGTATCCATCCATTTCTGGCATCATTATATCAAGAAGGATGAGGTCTGGTGGCTCAGTGGTTTCCACAATTTTAACTGCCATTTTGCCATTGGTGGCTACTTTAATTTTATAATCACTTCTCAACAAACCATCCATAATATCAATATTTTCTGGTGTATCGTCTACTATGAGTATGGTGTTCTTCTTATTCATTTTAACTCCTTGTTCACTCATGCGTTATATAAAATATAATTGGAATTAATTAGTAACGCTCTTTAAATGGTGATTAGTTAATATATTTTCTATAAGTTCAAGAGTCGTATTTGGATCAATAGGTTTTTGAAGATATCCTTCTATATTTTGATTGTATTCTAAATTGTGCTTTTCATTGGCGGTAACAAAGATAACGGGTATTCCTGATGTGATGGTGTTTTCTTTAATTTGCTTAAGTACTTCATAACCATCCATTTCTGGCATCATGATATCGAGAAGAATTAGATCCAAGTGATGATTGTTAATAATTTTTAGAGCGATATCCCCATTGATAGCCGCTTTCACAAAATATCGATCACTTAAAATGCCACTCAGGATATCAATATTCTCCGGGGTATCGTCGACGACTAAAATAGTTTTCTTTATAGAATTATTCAACGTGATACTCCTATTTTTTCATCCACTAACTTCTGGATGTCATGTAATACGATAATCGCTTTCTCAAACAAGTAATTATTAATGAAAGTTTCAATATGTTTGAATTGCTCCCATAGGTTTAGTTGGATTAGAATATTTTTAACCTGTGTCAGTATATCATTTGCCTGGGTACTGTAATTTTTTAGATTTTCTTCTAGTTTGATAAGTAATTGTTTAATTTGTTGTGGGTCGAATTGATATTGATTTCTTGAAACATGAGATTTTGATTTTTGCATGTTATTTTCGTATTGAGTAATAGAATAGAAGATACGATTCATTTCATTATCGATGTCCTGTAAGTAGGGGTTTAAAGCATCCATGTTCAGATCATTTTTTAGAATGACTTTTTCAAATTCAATAAGTTGTTTTTGTAGATTGACAGCACCTATACTCCCAGAAACTCCTTTTAAAGTGTGAACCATACGCTGGACTAATTCTCTGTGATTGTTTAATACATTTTGCCTGATATTTTTTACAAAGTTATAATTCTTTAAATTGAACTGAAATATGAGGTGCTGAAAGAGCTTTTTATTGTTATTGGTTCTTAATAAACCTATATTAATATTTATCCCGTCAAGATCTGGGATATTTTCTTCTACAATAACATTATCCTGATCATCTTCCTGAGGCATGAAATATTCCCTGTTCCCTTTAGGAATCCAGTTAATTAAACAGTTTAATAATTCCTGTGGATCGAAGGGTTTTGAAATATAATCATTCATACCTGCCTTTAAAATCTTATCTTGTATACCTTTTATAGCTTCAGCTGTCATAGCAATGATAGGAAGATTTGTTAATTTGAGTTGTTCCCGGATATGTTTAGTAGCATAATATCCATCCATCACTGGCATTTGAAGATCCATCAGGATGAGGTCGAATTTTGATTTACCGTTGTGATCTGGGATTAATTCAATGGCTTCTGCACCATGATTTGCGATGGTAATCCAGAAGTTCTCTTGTTCGAGAATTTCTTTTGCTACCTGTTGATTGTTATCGTTATCTTCAACTATAAGGATTTTGGCTCCTCTGATAGAATTGAGTTGTTCTGTGGTCTTGGAATGTGATTTGACTTTATTCTCAGGGTTATTTGTATCATCCAGATTGAAAATAGACAAAATGGAATCAAATAATATAGACTGACTAAATGGTTTTATAAGGAAAGCATCGATATTAACGCTTTGAGCTTGTAAGAAGACATCATCTCTTCCATAAGCAGTTACCATAATAAATTTTATATTATTTGACAATTTGATTTTCTGCCTAATTTGTTTGATTGTTTCAATTCCGTCCATACCTTCCATATGCCAGTCCATGAGAATGAGATCGAAAGGTATATCCCCCAATAACTCATTTTTATTTAAGAGATTTATAGCATCAAAACCTGATTGAACCGTCATGACCTGGAATGAGAAATCTTCAAGATATTCTTTTAAAACCTTTCTGGATGTAGGATTATCATCGACTACCAGGACATTTAATCCCTTGATTTCATCGTATGGAATGCTATAATGATTATCTTTATCCTTTTGAATGCCTAATGGTACAGTGAAATAAAATATGCTACCTGCTCCCGGTACGCTTTCAACAACGATATTACCTTTTAAAAGATCAACTAACTTGTGGCTTATTGTCAATCCAAGTCCTGTACCTCCATATTTTCGTGTCGTAGAAATATCCGCCTGCATAAATGGTTGAAATAATATTTTCATCTGCTCTTCAGAAATACCAATCCCTGTATCTTTTACTGAAAAAATTAACATCACATTATCATCGTTAATATGTTCGATGACTCTAACTTGTACAAGAATTTCTCCTTTTGATGTAAATTTAATGGCATTGCTCAGTAAATTATTTAAGATCTGCTGAAGCCGTAGCGGATCGCCAATTAAATCAAGAGGGACATCCTTATCAACATCAATAATAACTTCTATTCTTTGATCATCGATCTTTGGACTGGAGATATATGCCATATTATCCAGTACAGTATTGAGATAAAACGGCATATTATCGATATCCAGCTTACCAGCTTCTATTTTTGAGAAATCCAGAATGTCATTTATAATCCCCAAGAGATTTTGAGCTGAACGTTCTACTTTAACTGCATAATCTAACTGCTTTTGAGTAAGAGCTGTTTTTTGTAGCAGATGGTTCAAACCAATAATAGCATTCATGGGGGTACGGATTTCATGGCTCATATTAGCAAGGAAAATACTCTTAGCATGATTTGCTTTTTCAGCCTCAATTTTAGCTAGAATAATCTGATTTTCGAATTGTTTTTGCCGTGTAAGATCACGTATTATATAGACTATAACAATCTTATTATTGATATTAACAGAATTTACACCCATTGCAACATGGATAAGCTGTTTTTGATGATTGATAGCAAAAATATCCATTTCATTATTCATTTTAAATAACTCGAAGTTCTGAATGAATTGATGCATGACTCTATCGTACTCTTGTCTGTATTCTTGAGGAAATAGATCATACATTTTACTGGTTTTTAATTCAGAACAAGTATATCCAAAAAGAATGCTTGCTTGTAGGTTTGCTGAAAGTATATTTCCCTTATCATCAGATGTGAGAATAGCATTAGGTGCAACATTGAGTAGAGTATTTGCATAATTTCTCGAGTCTTCCAATTGATTATTCAGGAAGGTCATTTTTTTTAAATACAGTATTATAACTATGGCTAAAATTATTGTCATGGCGACAAAAAATAATCCATAAAAAATAACCTGATTAGTTTCCATGATGGTTTTGTGAGCCTCATTTTCATGATGTTTCATTCGTTTATCAATGGATTGTTCTAGTATTAGAAAACCATTTAATGCCTTGGTATCATTTACTTTTACATTATTATCTATATCGTGGGTATTTTTTTTTATAAAATCCTTATCATTAATGTAATTATTTTGATTATACTTGAATTGATATTCGTTGGCTACTTCTCTAATTTGTAATATAGCCTTTTTTTCTTCAGCATTTAAATTGAAATGATCAAATTTATCTATCACCCGAAAGATCTTTCTAAGGTTTGATTCAATCAAGGGTTCTCTGGAACGATCTTTTCTTAGAACATAGTTCTTAAAATGATGGATGAATCCACCATACCCGAAATATCCTTTTAATTGGAGCAAGAGTTTATTATAATTTGCGGCACTTTGATTATACTCAAGCCATGTTTGTTTATTCAATTGAGTCTTGTGATAGATTAAATAGGCGTGTGAGATTTGCAATACAATAGCAAATAATATAATTATTGATAAGATATAATATTTAGTAACTGAACTTTTCAAAACTAATAACCTTCCATAGATTATTTGTCCTCCATCGATCGACAAGTCCTTAATCAATGATTTTTTCGATATATTGATTCAGTTGCATTTGAACACGCAATAGGAGATCCTGATTACTAAATGGCTTTGTGATATAATCAGTTGAGCCAACTAGAACACCTTTTAATTTATCAAAGGAGGTATCTTCTCCAGTCAAGAAAATAATTGGTGTTCCATAGCCGCGTGCCATGATTAATCTTGCACATTCAAAGCCATCCATTTCTGGCATACGGACATCGAGTATGATTAAATGAAAGATCTGATGATCAATAATTTTTAATGCACTTCTGGCATCTGATGCTTCTGTGCAATCATAATCAGAAAGCACACTTGAAACCTGTGTACGGGTGATGTCGTCATCATCAACAAGTAATATTTTTTTCTTATCAGACATTTCTTATACCTCATTCATTTTTTAATATTTTTGATATTGCTATATCCAATTCCTGGACATATATAAAATAAGCCGGGTAGCTGATTTGTTTAAAGAATTGATCGACGGCAGGACTGAGTTCACTAAGAATCATCTGATGTCCCGCATTGCTAAGGTTGTGATTTATTTCAAGTAAGAGATGAAATCCTATGTTGTTGATATATTCTACCAGATTGAGTGAGAGAATAACAGCTTTATTGATGGATTTCTTTTCCATTAAAGTATTTATATTTTCTTTGATGGTTGAACTGGTGATTTCATCGAGAGGAACATGAACTTTTAAAATAGATATATCCTTACCCTGATGAATTATATTTTCAAGAGTTATTAGAGATCCCTGATACTTTGATTCATATGATTGTAATTTAGATCGGGTCAGAGCTTCATAAATAGAAGACTCGAGAAGTTTATAATTTACGGGTTTGCATAGGAAATCAACAGCGTTGTTTTTTAATGCCTGGACAGCTACTTGGATATCAGTTTCTCCACTGAGCATAATGACTGGGGTTTGTTTATGGATGGATTTAAGTTTATTTAATAATTCAATTCCATTCATTTCAGGCATATTATAATCGATAATAACTAGATCCGGTTTACTTTGTTTAAAAATGGATATTGCATCATGTCCATTATTGGCTGACAATGTATAAAAACCTATTTTAGAAAGAAATGCACTGATCTGAGCTAGAATATAATCTTCGTCATCGGTATGTAAAATTGTTTTTGTCTGAGTCATTGGAAATCCTTTGATGAAATTGATTTCATCTGAATTTTTAACTTGTAAAATTGATATTGGATTTACAAGTGAAATAATTTACTCGATCTATTTGTCCTCCAATTATTGAATGACACAGGCTGATTATTAATCCTGTTACCCTATAATGAATAATAAACCAAAGTAAAGATGTCAATAGGAAAATTAGATATAATTTATTATGTACTATAATCATACACTGTATTACAATATGACAGTATTCTAATTATGTGTATTCATGGATATTTAATAATAGATCTGGTATTCATGTCATTAATTAGGACATCAATATATTTATATTTGCAAGTGCGAAATTTGAGATAATCCATTTTCAATAATCAATTGAGTAAGTTTGATAAATTGATCTTTGTCATGATCTTTATATTCTATTGGATAAATAATAGGGTGAAAAATGACTTTCATAGAGCCTTTACGAATAGTATAAGTATCTGGAGGGTTAATTTTATTGCTGTTAATAATCGTTATGGGTAAGAGGGGTTTCTGAGAATTCCTGGCAAGATGATAAAGTCCACTTTTAAAGGGTAATACTTTATCTGGATAATTACTCCATGTGCCTTCCGGAAAGATTATAATACTAATCCCCTTATTTAATTTATGATATGCATCATTAACTGCTTCTTTAGCCTTTCTGGAAATATTTCTTTCAACTGGGATGTAACCAAGATTCCTTAAGAGCCATCCAAATACAGGGATTTTAAATAGACTATCTTTGGCTAACCAGCAGAATGGTATATTTAATATACTGTCTAACAATAAAATATCCATATTGCTCTGATGATTTGCGAAAATAATTATCGGGTTTTCTTTTAATAAATTTTCTTTTCCGATAACTTCTACTGTATGAAATATGAGGCATAACTTTGCATGGAGTCTTATTAGTAATGGGATAATCGATTTTTTAATTTGTAAAAGATTTTCTGCTAAAATAACAAGGATTCCAATGGCAACACCAATGCCTGTGATAAGGAACATCCAGATTTTAAAGAACAGACTAAGCATATTGTCCTATGAGTGGAACAAAGATACAGGGATCGAGTTTATCGATTTTAAGTTCATAACCAATTGTAGTGGGGGCTGATATTTTTTTTATTCGGTGTAAAGTTTGTTGGGAACGTGAACCGACAGGAATTAATAGTATACCATCAATGTTTAACTGGTGGATGAGGGGTTGTGGGATTTTAGGACCTCCTGCTGTAACAATTACTCGGTCATAGGGTGCGTATTCTTGCCAACCCAGAGTGCCATCTCCTGATTTGATATATATATTTTCATACCCCAGGGACTGGAGAAGGATTTTCGTATTCTGAGCAAGATTATCAATTCGTTCAATGGAATAGACTTTTTTAGCAAGTTCAGCCAGAATAGCCGTCTGATAACCTGACCCAGTTCCTATTTCAAGTATAGTCATTGATTCTGATATTTCGAGGAGATTGGTCATTTCCGCAACAATATAAGGTTGAGAAATTGTCTGTCCATAGCCAATACTCAAGGGGTGATCTTCATATGCTTGATCTAAATATTCTTCAGGGACAAAGAGATGGCGTTTAACAATTTTAAATGCATTAATAACGTTTGGATTATAAATTCCTCTTCCGATTATATGATCATTTATCATGTGATTTTGAGCTATTTCCAGATCCACATTGGTCATGATATTCCTCTTTATAAATTTAACAAAGAAAAATACTTGATTCAATAGATAGAATGGATTTATTTAGTATTTTGCACGCGATTTTATAATTTGAGCATATTCTATGACAACTCGGACATAATCCCAATTGTGATTGTAGTGGAATATGGATTTCATTTCCAGATATAGATCATTTTTATTGTAACCTTCCGTTTTTAAATAATTGCCTATTGAAGCGATGGAATCATGGATGTTATAAAGATCGATGAAATCATCATTGTTGCCATCAACAGCATAAGATAGATAAGATGTGGGGATGAATTGGGGATAACCTATGGCTCCAGCAAAAGATCCCATGATATCCAGCATGGGGCGTTTCATTTTTTTTGAAACAGAGTACAGGGCTTTCAATTGTTTTAATGCCCACTCTGATTTTAGTTTAGAAAATCTTAACAAAGCTTTTTTTTCGTCTTCAAATTCTTCATCCGTCATGTTTTTGTGCTTAATTCTTAAACGATGTTCGTTCATTTTAATATATTGTGGATGATCTGCAAATGCAAGACTGGCATAGGCGTTAAATACGTTATACTTTGCCTTCATTGGGTTAAAATTGGTTTCTACATATAAAATTGCTAATATAATTTCTTTCTCAACACCATATTTTTCTTCAACCCACTTAAATGTCTTATAATAACGATCAAGAAACTGGAGACCCTTATTCACTGCTTTATTTTGTAAAATATACCTAAAATAATGATCTTGTGCTGGTTGGACGATATTTAGAAGGATTAGATTTTTTTCAAAACGTACCCGTGGATCAAGAATAATTTTAACTGCCTTTTCTCTTGGCATGACTTCACTTAAAGTATCAATAACATTTTCAAAAAAGGTGATTTTCTTTTTTTGCCAGTGATTTAATGGATAAGCATAGTTATTTTTTAGTATGAATGAAATAAGAATCAGAAACATTAAAATATATTTTAGTAATTTTAAGTCATTTTTAAGCATAATTAACCTGTTAAGATTCATTCGTTATTCTATCGATTAATGATATTATCGTATTATTCAAATAATTTGAAAACCATAAAGGGGTATTTTTTTTTATTAATGTAATAGAAATTGTTGACAGAATCAAGTTTCAATCGAGTTTTTTTTAGAATGTTAACAAATGACCATTTTTTTTTAACCAATGTTCGTGGGATTGGTAATCAGGGCAATATTTTTCGACTATATTCCAGAATTTCTGTGAGTGATTCATTTCAAAGAGGTGTGAGAGCTCGTGAACAACAAGATAATCGAGGATTTGCTTGGGAGCCAGGATTAATCTCCAGTTGAAGTTTAGATTTTTTTTTGTGGAACAGCTTCCCCACCGGGACTTCTGATTTCTTATGGATATTTTATTATATGGAGCATTCATTATTTTTGAAAAATATTCTGTCCTTTCGGGGATAATTGTATGGGCTTTTGAAAAATACCAGTTTAAAATGAGATCTCTTAATATATTTTGATAATTTTCCAAAGACCTGATATGATTTAGATTGATAGATATATATTGGTCGTGCAGTTTTAGAGAAAAGGGATTTAGGGTAATATCATTTTTAATTGTTAATTGGTTACCACGATAAAGGATCAGTGTGTTCTCGTCGATGGGATTTTTCTTTCTGATATTGTGATTTATATTGATTTCATGAAGTTTTGATTCTATCCAAGAGGAGTGGCGGGATAAGATTTCTTGGATTGTTGAATTACTTATTTTTTTAGGGGATACAATTAATATTTCTTTTGTGTGAGAAAGCCTTATTTTAATTCTCTTTGCCCGTTTATCAATTTTAAGGTAACATTTAATTGATTTATCATTGATTTTAAAAGTAGACATGAAATTATTTAATATTCTTTAATAATTTATGGATATGTTTCTGTTGGATAGATATCGAGACTGTAACATAATTTCCAGAAGATATGACAGAAGCAGAATTAGCTATTTCTATTAAATCACTGTTTTGAGTAACCATTGCAAATAGCTGGAGATTTTGTGCAATAAACTTTTTTATTGCCTGTTTAATTTGTGGTAAGGCATTACGGTTTGGTGTGTATCCATAAATTCTTATAATATCATTCGATGAAGTATGATAGCTCAAAGAAACCGTATTTAAATATTTTATAGAACTATATTGCCCCCGAAATTGAGATTTCATTTTGGGGGATAATTTTGTAACAATCCACATTACATTGCTCCAGGAAACCATTTTGAGACCTGACATGAGTTGTGAATCGCTTCGGACACTGCGTCCCTTATATGTTGATAAATTGAGAGCCATTTTAAGGTGATGTTCTTTTGCTATGATTAAAAATTGATTATGGATAATAGCTAAGGAATATTTTTGTGTATTTTCTGATTTTAGATATGAAATATTAAGATATGTATCTTCTGAGACATCGGCGTCATCCTTGTCTTTAATCGCCTGGTAGATGGAGTTTTTGTTAAAATTACCGTATAAAATAATGATGACATTGGGATTAGATTTTTTTTGGATTTGATCAAAACTCCCACCATATATATTGTAAATATTATCAATATTTATATTTAATTTTTGTAATTTTTTTATCTGATGATTAATTTTTGAAATGTTTCTGATCTGGTTTAATTTAGTTTTATTCATTGTTATGCCAAAAATTGATTGGCTACCATAGGGGATTAAATCTAGAGCCGTTAGACCATGGATATTATGGGCCGATAGTATGAGTATTATGAATAATACAGAAATTAAGGATAATAGTCCTTTCATGGAACACTCCTCCATCTATTTATAATTAGAATATAATATTAAATCTTTAAAATACAAGTATTTTTTTAATTCTAATCTTAACAAAATAATTTTGAAATTAGATCCATTTTTAATTATATTAATTGTAAATTGTTCTTATACTAATAGATTTATAATTAAAACTGTAATTTTTATATAATTATTAAAAGGATTAAGAATATAAGGATACTATCCAATGCTTTTTCCAACTCTTGAATTTGCAATATTTTTTGCTATCATACTCCCCCTTGCCTGGTTGCTACGTCGTTGGGAGAATGTGTGGAAGATATTCTTATTGACTGTCAGTTATATCTTTTACGGGAGCTGGGATCCGACATTTCTTATCCTGATTATTTTTTTATCCAGTGTCATCTATTTTGGATCGGTGATGATATCAAAATCCTTTATAGCATGGCATAGGAAATTATATCTCACCCTCATCATTTGTATTACTCTTGGTTTATTAGGATTTTATAAATATTATAATTTCTTTACAGAATCGATGAATATTCTCTTAACTGGTATTGGTTTAGGAAATGTGTTTCCATGGTTTGATATTGCCTTACCCATTGGGATATCGTTTATTACATTCCAAGGGATTGGATATGCTGTGGATGTTTATCGGGGAGAAATCGATGTTAATCCCTCTCTTATGGGGATGATTGATTTTTTTACGTTTAAAGCATTTTTTCCACAACTGGTTGCTGGGCCTATCGTCCGTGCCAAAACATTTTTACCTCAATTTAAATCAAATTATACCAGCGGAATACCAAATATCCAACTGGCATTCTCCCTTATATTGGGGGGATTATTTAAAAAAGTGGTTCTATCCAGTTATCTGCAAACCCATATAGTTGATAAAGTATTAAATACTCCTTTTAATTATTCACCCGCAGAAATTCTCCTGGCTATCTATGGATTTTCTGTTCAGATCTATTGTGATTTCAGTGGATATACCGATATTGCTATTGGTATTGCTCTTTTATTGGGATTCCAACTTCCTGAGAACTTTAATTCTCCTTATCGGGCTGTGAACATTCAGGATTTCTGGAGGAGATGGCATATTTCGTTATCAACATGGCTGAGAGATTATCTCTATATTCCACTTGGGGGGAACAGGAAGGGGAATATCAGGACATATATTAATTTAATAATAACTATGCTCTTGGGGGGATTATGGCATGGGGCTTCCATGACATTTGTCATTTGGGGTGGGGCTCATGGGATCGCTCTGGCTGTTCATAAGTTATGGCAGGAGATGAGGATTAAGTATCGTTTAAATCTTTTTCAGGAGAATAATTATTTACCAAAGATAATCAAGGGGATTTCGATATTTATTACTTTCCATTTCGTAAGTTTCTTGTGGGTATTTTTTTATCATAAGGAATTAGGCAATGCCCTCAATGTTTTTCAGGCGATGTTTAGTCCGATGAAACCTCTTGTGGAACTTGAAATCTATATAGTTTTATCGATATTTATTGGATTGATCATCCATTTCATAGGAGATTATCTTACCCGAATCCATATATCTGTACAGAAATTAAATCCCCTGGCAATCCCATTATTTGTCAATACCATGTTGTTATTAATTATTATTAAAATGGGGCCAAGTATCGTACCACCATTTATATATTTCCAATTTTAAAGAGGTGTACTTTGTCAAGTAATGATTTAAATAATCAATATCATGATGATCAGAAGATATTTACCCCCAGACATGGAATTGTAATGGTATTGCTCATATTATTCTTAACGGGGTTTTATCTTACAGAAGATATTCAACAGTCGATGATTACTAGTATAACGAATCACGATACCAAGCGTACTGGTTTAATTGGTGAAATTAAATATAGTTTGATGAAAACAACAATTCCTGTACTTGAATTAATCAGCAATATTAAAAGTTATTTATATATATCCGACTTTCAGTCCAATGAAAGGAATGTTGTAGCCTACTTAAGCGATTCTCCTATATTGCGGTTTCAAGATGAAGAGAATATCATTAATCCTTCCAATAGGGATAATCTATTACAGAATGTTAAGAATAGTATTTCTGATGGAATAAAAAAACCATTCTCCTTTAAAAATATATTGATTGTAGGGGATTCTATGATATCGGAGGCGGTGGGAATTACTCTGGAAAATAATTTTATTAAGAAATATCCTGAATGTAAAATCACTCGAAAGGGGGTATATTCCACGGGACTCTCAAGAACGGATTATTTTAATTGGTCTAATCAAATAGCTGAATTTCTTACGAAATATGATCCTGATATCCTGATTATTATGATGGGAACCAATGATGCTCAATCTGTTTACTCCAAGAGACAAAATAAGTATTTCCCATTTAAAAGTGATGGCTGGAATGAGGAGTATAAAAAAAATGTCAAAGATTTTCTTGATAGAATTAAAAAAAATAACATAAGGGTCTTTTGGATTGGTTTACCAATTACCGAAAAGGGTTATATGAATCCAAGGTTAAAGTTAGTCAATAAACTCCAGGAAGATGCAAGCAAATTATATAACCATGTCTATTTTATCTCTACCTGGGATTTATTTAGATCAAAGAATCATGTTGAGCAATTCCTTAAGGAAGATAAAAATCGTTACTATCGGATTCGGGTATCGGATGGTATTCATCTCACTCTTAAGGGTGCGGATAGGGTTGTTCAATATTTTTTAAAGAAGATGACATATTATTTAAATATTAGTTGAATTGTATCATAATTCATAGAGGTATTTTTGGGGCTGATCAAATATTTTTTAATAGTGGTGATAATTATGGGACATTATAACTGTTCTTCTCAACAAGACAATAAATTAAAAAATATCAAGAAGACAAAATATTCTTCTGGTGTACAAATTATTGATCTGAAATCAGAATATAGAAATAAGACAACTCGATTTATTGCTTATTTACCTGATGACTTGAAAAATGGTGATAGATTTCCTGTGCTCTATCTCCTCCATGGGGCATTCGATGATTTTCAGAGCTGGGATAAGAATGGGAGACAGAAGATTTTAAAACTCGTAAATCAAAATAGGATGATTATCATTACCCCTGATGGCGAGTCCCTGGGATGGTATTTAAATAGCCCCCTAGCCAGATCAAATCAAATAGATAGTTATATTATTAAAGAGCTTATTCCATATGTCAATAATCAATTATATCCTGAAATAGTTACTGGGAAACAGGGTATTATGGGATTATCCATGGGGGGGCATGGGGCTCTGACACTAGCGATTAAGCATTCCGGGGTATTTCAATCAGCCAGTTCTATGAGTGGAATACTGGATATCACGAATCATCCACTCCAATGGGATATAAAACTCCTTTTAGGCGATTATTTGAATAATAAAAAATTATGGGATGGTTATTCAGCATGCCAACTGCTTAGTATGACACCTCAAAGTATTTATCATCTTCCCATATTATTTACAACTGGCGCTAAAGATCAATTTGCTATCCAGGATAATCGAAAGTTCTTCCAGCTTATCAAAAAGTTTTATCCAGAAAAGATTTATCAATCTATATCTAACAATGGTAATACAGAAATTAATTTATCAACTATAAAAACTCCCTACTATATCTATCTTGAATATCCTAATGCCGACCACACCTGGGAATTCTGGTTATCACAATTACCCCATCATGTCTTTTGGCATAGGCATTTTCTTAGTGATTAAGGTATTATTTCTCAAATAGGCTTTTTAATCTTTTAAAACCCCTTGCCATATCTTTACGAATCATTGATTTGAAGAAATACATAATAGTCTTTGCCATGGGATTACCACCTGCATCTCCCCAAATACGCCATGTGATCTTTGTTTTCGAGTTCTCTTGATTAAAAATAAAATCACCATATAATTTGGTATAACCATTATTCATAATCAGAGTATAATTTATAGATTTATTTAAATCACTTTTGGTAATGATTAATTTACCCCTACTTTTCTTATCATCAACCCATTCTTGAAATGCATTTAGTCCTTCTGGAGGTTCGCTGTATGAAAAAATCATTTTAGGATTATCCCTGGTATTCCAGACTGTCCATTCCTGCCAGTTAGGTAATTTATTGATATAGGGGAAGATTTTATCAGCCGTGGTATTGATCGTAACTAATTCCTTAATTTCCCATTTCGATTCAATAGCCAGACCGAATATGATAACGAAACCTATGATGATAGCTATAATAATTGTAACTGTAATCGCTATTTTTTTCATATTATACTCTTATTTCTGATCTTATTATTTTTTGTCTTATTATTTTTTTTTGATTTGTAGAACTTACATTCACTAAAATTACTAAATTGATTATCCCGATGAAACCACATGGCATCAAGATTTGTACAGATATAATCTTTGTTATCCACCGATTTAAAAGATAAACACTTTTGGCATAGTTGGGAGCCCCTTAGGAGGGAAGAGATTTTTTTGATGAAATCGTTTTCGTTATTGACCTGGACTTTGATCCGATTCAGAGGATCTTTCTTTCCTGTTGTTATAAATATCTTTTTTTTATTATCTGACGATTTCTTAACAATTTTAATATGATTTGGATTGTTATTCTCTTGACAATTACTCTGATCGATACTTTCTGAATCAGCTATTTGTAATTCATCCTGAGTATTAATATTTTTCATGGATACCTCATTTTAAGATTTAATACAATTCGATATTTGATATGGTTCAGTATATTTTGAGAGGTTATATTAACTTCTCGGTAAATTTAAAAAAGTATTTAGTCCATGAATTTCGCCCCCCAGTTATAAAAATATTTATACCCATATACAGCGGATTTTAATATTTTTTACAAAAAAAAATGATATGTTGATACATCCATCCGTAATTATTGAACGTGAAACAAATATACACCCATCTGTAAAGATCGGCGCCTATTCTATTATCCGGGAAGGGGTTATTCTTGGCGAAGGATGTGAAATAGGCTCTCATGTGGAGGTTGCACCCTACTCTACTCTCGGAAATTATAATAAAATATTTAAAGGAGCCTATCTTGGGGGAACTCCCCAGGACATATCTTATAATCATGATATTAATAACAAGTCTCTACTCCATATTGGACACCACAATACGATTAGGGAATATGTTGTGATCCATCATGGCACAAAGCGGGCAACTGTTATTGGGGATAATAATTATTTTATGGCTCATAGTCATGTAGCCCATGATTGCATATTGGGAAATGATATTAAAATGGCGAATTATTCGGGACTTGGGGGTTGGGTCGAAGTGAATGATCACGTGTTTATATCAGGTCATTCATTGATCCATCAATATGTGAGAATAGGAAAGGGTGCCATGATTGGGGGAATTAGCAGGGTCAATCAGGATATCCCACCATTCTCTCTGATCGCCAACGAATATGCCAGAATATATGGGATTAATCAGGTGGTTTTAAATCGTTTGGGAATGGATTCTCAGAAAAAAGTATTATTAAAACGGATATTTAAAGATCTTTTTATATATAATCTATCGGAAAATAAAATATTGGATAATCTTCAGATATATCTTAATAATCCTGAATTTATTCCTGTAAAAGAGGAAATTGAGATATATATCGAGTTTATAAAGTCATCCAAAAGAGGCATAATTACAAAAAAATCATTAAATAACGATAATACGAATTAAAAATCAATTTTTACTTGATAAAAGTTGACATAAAGTCGAAAATATATTATCCTATCCTATGATTTTTATATATATTTATGTGGTTATCAATCAAATTGGGGAAGTTTTATGAAATTCAAATATCTTAGCATTCTTATTCTATTGGCTCTTTTATTTTTACAAAACTCTTCCATGTATCCAACCTCTTCAAAATCTATTCACAAAAAGAATTCTACACGACTGGTATCAAAAAAGTCGTTTATTAATAAAAATTACACCACAATAAGAGAAGAAGATGATTTTATTCATAAATTATTAAAAAATAATACTCAAAAAAATCTAAATGTCACTCACACAAGAAAACCATATAAAAAAATAAACAAAAACAGATCACAAAATACAAAAGAAAATCTTGAAACCGATATCAATGAAAATATAGATAATTATTTAAATGAAAATGAAGATGAAATTTTTAATCCTAAGAAATCAGAGAATAAGTCTAGTATCAATACCTACGATTCTAAATATCCTGTATATGTATATTTAACCACATCTAAACCCAAACAAGGTGAAACGATCAGTGTTTACGTAAGAAGTTCAAAACCCATTCTAAAATGTTTTGCAAATATAGGAGGAGAAAGGATTACCTTCGTTCATGTGAAAAATAATCGGGAGTTTAGAGGTTTTATCGGCTTTGATATCCAATATCCTACAGATGATGTAAAACTATTAATAGCAGTTTTATTTAAAGATAATAAAATTAAATACATAGAAAAAAAGCTCAGTGTCCAAAAAAAGGTCATCACTCAAGCGATTCGCATATTTGTTTATAAAAAGAAATGGGTTTTACAACGATACTGGTTCAGAGGTAAATTATACAGTCGATGGGTTATGGTGAGATACAGAGTCGCAAAATATATTAAACCCCCTGAAATCCCTACTCCAGTTACTCAAAAAACTCTCAATGAATTTAAAAATGAATTAAATCGTCTTCTAGAAAGCTATAGAGGTTATCAAAGTCCAATGGGTGAAGGTGACAATAGCTCTGCAATTTATGAACACACAAAGGAAAATAACAAAATCCACAACTTAAATAAGGGAGAAAGGGAGCATTTCATCAGTCGTTTTAAAATAAGTACTCCCCAACAATTCTGGAGCGGATCATTCTTGCAGCCTACTTATCCTAAAGATAGTTTTCGTATATCTAAATTTGGTTCATACAGAGTATTTTTTTACGGCGGAACACTATTAAGTGGTTATCACAGAGGATTAGATATTGCTCGTCCCTATGGTTCACATTTATATGCACCCAATCACGGCATAGTGGTTATTGCTGGTCGCTATCAGTATAGAGGAAATGCCGTTGTAATTGATCATGGTGGTGGGGTATATTCTGTTCATTATCACTTGAGTAAAATCATTGTTAAAAAAGGGATGTTTGTGAGAAAAGGACAATATATTGGAAACGTGGGCAGCACTGGTATATCTACAGGACCCCATTTACATTGGGAAATCCGTGTCCATGGAACAAGCGTTGATCCACTACAATGGAAAATGATCCGATAAGTGTTTCTAATTTCAAAAGATAAAGATACAATACTTTTGGTTAAAATTGTGCCAAACAGTAAAAAAAATTATTTAACAATACTCAATGATCGTTTAAAAATTAATATTACTGCTCCACCCATTGATAATCGTGCAAATATCTTTCTAATTGATTATATTTCAAAAAATCTAAATATTAAAAAAAATTTGATCCAAATCGTCCAGGGTAAAAAATCAAAATTAAAATCCCTCTTAATAAAAGATCTTTCCAGAGACGATATTAATCAAAAAATTCTTGAGGTGATTAATGCACAAAGCTGAAATTGGAATTATTGGTGGAAGTGGTGTATACGATATTCAAGGTGTCCAGATTCTTGATGAAATACTTATTGAAACTCCCTTTGGAAACCCATCCGATAAAATTACCATAGCTAATATTGAAAATAAAAATGTTGCGTTTCTACCTCGTCACGGAAAGGGGCATTTTCTACTCCCTACTGAAATCCCTGTTAAAGCAAATATTTATGCTCTAAAAAAAATAGGGGTGAAATCGATTATAGCAATCAGTGCTGTGGGAAGTCTAAAAAAAGAAATCAAACCTATGGATTTCATAATTCCAAACCAAATCATCGATCGTACCCGCCAAAGATCTTTATCATATTTTGGAAATGGAATTGTAGGGCATGTTAGTTTAGCAGATCCTTTTTGTCACAACCTTTCAGAATATCTCTATGACACAATTAAAACTTCAAAACAGGTTGAAATCCATAAAGATGAGACCTATTTGTGTATGGAAGGTCCTTTGTTTTCAACAAAGGCTGAGAGCCACCTATATAGATCATGGAATTGCGGAATTATTGGTATGACTGCAATCCCTGAAGCAAAACTAGCAAGAGAAGCTGAAATGTGCTACTCTATAATAGCCATGTCCACAGATTATGATTGTTGGAATGAAGAAGAAGGGGTAGTTAGTATTGAAACTGTTCTTGGATATATGTCTACAAATGTTAATAAGGTTAAATCTCTTTTGGGATCTTTGATCAAGGGTTATCCTGATAGAACGAAATGTAGTTGTCAATCTTCTGCTAAAAATACTATCATCACAGATAAGTCAAAAATACCTCAACAAACTAAAAAGGATTTAGAATTATTATATGGTAAATATTTTTAAATCTAAAAGAGGATTTATTATTTGTAGTTTAATATTATATAGCATTTTTTTTTATAACTATTCATTTGCTAATAATATTTATATATCGGGTAATAAAAACGACAAATCAATGAAAATTGAATTCAAGGAAGATGATCCTCTTGAAAAAGGAAAAAAATTCCCCAAAACCCTTCTCCCACCAAATAAAATTGAAAAAGAATTCTATGAAACACCCCTAAGACGATTTGATATAATTTTCTTCTTATCCCTCCCAATTTTTATAGGATACCAATTTCTTATTCATCAGATTCTTATTAAAACTATCACGATTAATGGAAATGATGGTAATTCTTTTTTAAATCAACAACTCATATATATGCTCATCTCTGGAGTGATTTCTGCTTCAGCTGTTGGATACAGTGACTATATTAACATTTCAAAAATGAAACAAAATAAAAAGGAGATGTCTTCTGCATCATATACCCCATTAGATAATCAAAAGATATCTTTTTCATGGAACTTTAAATTCTAGAATAAAATAACCAAATAATTTTCAAAGAGGATTAAATGAAAAAATGGTTTCCTATATCTCTTGCAATAATTTCTCTAATTTTAGATCAAGTAACAAAAAAAATTGTTGTTCTAAATTTGAATAAACATGAAATTAAAACGATTATTGATGATTTTTTCAGAATAATTTATGTCGAAAATCCTGGGATGGCATTTGGACTATTTAAATCTATAAGTAATCCATATAAAGACATTATATTTACATCTATGACTGTTTTTGCTATAGCTATTGTTATTTATTATTATAAAATCGTTAATAAGGAAAAAATTCTTGTTAAAAGTTCAATTGCTTTGATCTTGGGTGGTGCTCTTGGAAATCTCTTTGATAAAACTCTTGGATATATAATATTTGAAGAAAAGTTACAGATTATTGGAATAAATCCACAAGGTGAGAAAGGACTTTATGGTACTGTGGTTGATTTTATCGATATTGGGTTCGGGACAATTAGATGGTTCACTTTCAATGTCGCTGACATATCTATAACCATTGGTGTTTTCATCTTGTTATTTTATATGATTATAAACAAAAATGACCAGGATATATTTCTTTCAAATAAATTATAAATTAAATAAATATTAATAACTCCATTGATTTTGTTAATAATTTTTATATCTTTATAAATCAGTGAGATTAAATTTATATGTTTAAAAGAAATTCCTTTAAAACTACAAAAATGAATAACCTCAAGTTATTTAATATATATTTAATTTTAATATCTATTATATCTTTTAATTATTTTTATAATATAAATATACATACATCTGACAATCAAGACTCCTTCAAATCAATACAATATGTTGATGCTAGTATCGAAGATAAAATACTCGAACAATTAAAATCAAACATAAACAATAAGCTCCAATTTAAAAACACAGATTTAATAATACCACTAAAAAATATTTTTAAAATCAATAACCATCATTTAAAACTATTATCTATTTACTCCAAATTCCATCTCTATATCATGAATAGCTCTTTCCGATGCTGAAAATCTCCTTCTATTTCTATTTAAAATCATTTGTAAAATAACTTATCCAGATTACATCAATCAAACATATCATCATGTTTTGATAAAATTCTTTATAATCATGGATTACTATAATCTATTTATCTGATAAACATGTAATTATTTGGCCCAGTAACTGACAAAGTTATAAATTAAATTAAGATTCGAAAGCAAAATAATTAATATGAACATAAATACGTCATAAATAATTAGCAAAGGAAAAAATATGAGATCAAAATTTCAAAAAAACCAATATACTGATGATCAGATGGTTGGTGAACAAATTATTGATGATACAAGAAATTATACAAAAAAAAATGAAGATCAGAGATACAACAAAATAAACAAACAATTCCAAATAAAAAAAAATAACTATATAAATAGCTATATAGTTATCATCTTTCTATCAACTATTTTGTTAATATTGATATATGCAATACTAAACTTAGCTGATATGATTTAATTATCGAATACACAATTCTTATAAAAAATTGCGAGGAGATTCCTATGAAAAAAGACATGACAGCAGTAATCGGTATGGGTGTAGGTTTTGGTGGTTTATTAATCGGTTTTTTAATGGAAGGAGGCCATTTGACAGGACTTATGGGATTGAGTGCCTTTCTTATTGTTGTGGGTGGGACTATAGGTGCTGTTATTACCTCATTTTCAATAGCAGATATTGTAAAAGTTCCATCAATTATCTTAAAAGAAGTTCTTGGTCCATCCAATTTTAATGAGACAGATATTATAAATATGCTTGTAACATTCTCTGAAAAAGCGAGAAGAGAAGGTCTTTTAGCTCTGGAAGAAGATATTGATAGTACTCACCTGTCAGATCCAATATTAAAAAAAGGGATTAAGCTGGTTGTTGACGGCACTGACCCGGAAATTATTTCATCCTTACTATTCAAAGAAATAGAGGTTTATGAATTACAACAAAAACATAAAATAGCAATCTTTGAAGCCGCTGGGGGGTTTTCTCCTACTATGGGGATTATTGGTACTGTGATGGGTCTTATTCACGTTTTAGGTGCATTAACCCAGGTTGATAAACTAGGACCTGCTATTGCATTAGCGTTTGTTGCCACTTTGTATGGTGTTGCGTTAGCAAATCTAGTTTATTTACCCTTTGCAAATAAAATTAAATTGAAAACAAAAAATGAAGTCCTTTTAAAAGAATTAATGGCAGAAGGAATCTCAGCTATACAATCAGGTGATAATCCAATTCTAGTTAGAGAAAGGCTTGTCACATATATCTTAGATAAGGACAAAATTACTAACATAGAATGAATAATAATATAAATATTTATAAACAATTATTCAAAATCATATGTGATAATTACTCTCGTAACATACGATTTAAAATTATTTTGAATCCTATATATTGATGACAAAGGATATTTATATGGTTAAAAAACAAAGAAAACATGAAGAAGAAGGTCATGGTGGTGGTGGGATGGAACGTTGGTTATTGACCTACGCAGATTTAATTACCCTCTTATTAATTATGTTCATTGTTTTATACGCTATGAGTAAAATAGATGCAAAAAAGTTTGAAGAGTTGAAAAGTGCGTTAGGTATATTATTTTCAGGTACATCTCCATTTGAAGATACTGTTGAAGGTGGAAAACAAGAAGGTACTGAGATAAGAGAATTAAAATACCGAAAACCTGTAGTTGGACAAAAAAAATTAGGAAACAGACTTAATGATTTTCTGATAGGTGAATTATCAAGACTCCAGTTAACTGGATTAAAAATTGTCTCAAGAGATAAGGGTATTCTTATTACTATACCAGCTGAAATTTATTTTAAACCTGGTACATCACAATTAAATAAAAATGCCTATAAAGTTCTTGATATTTTACAGATATTATTTCAAAGAGAATCTTTAAAAAATACTAAATTGAGTATAGAAGGTCATACTGATAATACTGCTCCGGATAATATAGATTCAGAAAATATTATTAGTAATTGGGATTTAGGGTATCAAAGAGCTATTACGGTTTTGAAATTCTTTGAAGCACATGGTATTTCCCCCAAAAGACTCTCTGCTACAACTTTTGGAGAAACAAAACCTATTATAAACAATGAAAATCCAGAAAATAGGGCTGATAACAGACGTGTAGATATACATATTGAAACTAAGAAATAAATTTATTTTCCTGATTTATCTTCTTTTTAAATAATGTAAAATAATATGATATTTTAAAGTAAGAAAAAATTACTTTGAAAATAAAATTAATTATTGATAAGTATCCGAATAATACTCTGACTCCAATAACAATTCAATATTCTCAAAAAATATCATAAAAATAAGGAATATTTTATTAAAATATTATTATTAAGATTGACTTGAGAATAGAACATTAGTATAATAGATAAGATCATTTTCTTTGATTAATTGGTATTGTTTAGTCAATACTAGCAAAAATATTATCTGGTAAAGTCCAAGTTATTATGGGAGATCAAGTAAATACAATAAAGTTATCTGTTACAAGTTCAACTCAAAATGTATCTTATGTTGTAAAAAAATTAGAAGACTTTTGCATACAAGCAAATATAGAAAAAAAAATAAGTGAAACCATAATAATTGCAACAGATGAAGCTATTACGAATATTATTCTTCATGCTTATCATGGAAAAAATGATGGGCTGATCAATATTCAATTTACCATCAGTGATAATAAAATTATCATTGAATTATCTGATTATGGTAAAATTTTTGAGACTTTTGAACAAAAAAAAAAATCTGGTCGTCAAAGCGTTGGTCAACTTCATGTTGGTGGATATGGGCTTGTTCTAATGGAGTCATTGATGGATGAAGTACTGTTTGTTTATGATGATAAATTAAAATCAAATAATTTAAAAATGATTAAATACTTAGAAAATAGGGAGGCTTAATATGGAATTAAGCACAAGAAAAGAGGGTAAGGTACAAATAATCCAACTAGAAGGACGTCTGGATGTTCATCTATCCCTTGAAATTGAACAGGAAGTAAATGAACTCATTGATAAAGGTGAAAAATTCTTATTGTTTGACCTGGAAGGAGTACAATATCTTTCTAGTTCCGGGTTAAGAATATTCATCGCTGCAATGAGACGACTCAAAGGCGTAGATGGAAGTTTAAAATTAGCTAACATGAGTGATTCTGTAAAAAAAATATTTAAAGTAGTAGAACTCATCGATCTCTTTGAAATATATTCCTCTGTCGAGGAGGCCCTTAAAGCTTTTGGTGATTGAAATTTATTATAAATGATCAAATCCATTAATATCAAAAATATTGCAGTCATTGAAGAACTATCCATCGAATTTTATCATGGACTTAATGTTATCACAGGTGAAACGGGTGCTGGAAAATCAATTCTACTAAATGCCATCGGATTGATACTGGGTGATAAAGTAAATTCTACCACTATTCGTACGGGTGCTCAAAAAGCTAGTGTAGAAATTGTTTTTGATATATCTAAAAATTACAACCTAAAACAAATACTAATTGAAAGCGGGATAGAAGTTGAAGATGATCTTATCATTAAAAGAGAGATTACAGATGATTCCAAGAGTCGTTGTTTTATAAATCTTAATTCTGTCCCAAATACCAGTCTGAAAACTTTTGGTGAATACCTCTTGGATATCTCTGGACAACATGAACATCAATCGCTTTTAAGATCAAAAGAACATATCTCTCTCTTGGACAGCTATTCTAAACTTAATTCACAATGTCAATTCTTTTATAAAAAATTCCATAAAATTACAGAATTACAAAAAACTTTAGACGACCTCACCGAAAATGAACAAAATCGTGAAAAAAATATTGAATTAAACCAGCATGCTATAGATGAAATTCAAAAAGCTCAACTGAAACTAAATGAAGACAATGAATTAGAAAATGAATTAAAATCTCTTAACAATTATGAACAATTGAATCAAAATCTTGATATAGCCTATAACTTATTATACCATAAAGAAAATTCTATAATCCCCTCCACTGAAAAAGTTCTTTCATCTCTTGAAAAGATATCAAATATTGACAATAACATGACAAAAGCTTATAAAGAGCTTCAGGAAGGGTTTTATATACTTGAAAATGTTCATAATTTGTTGAGGAGTTATAAAGAAAATATCGATTTCTCCCCACATAGATTGGAAGAGGTCAATCAAAGATTAGTATTTATAGATAATCTTAAAAAAAAATATGGAAAAACAATACCTGAGATTTTAGCCCATCAAAATAAATGCCAAAATGAAAATCAATTGTTATCACAAAACAAAGAACAATTGACCTCCATTTCCAATGAATTAAATACAATGAAAAATGAATTATGTAATCTTGCGTTGAATTTATCAAAAGAACGTCAAAAACAGGCAAAAAATCTTGAAAAACAGATTGAAAACGAATTAAAATATCTTGGAATGGAAAAAACGATTTTTAAAGTAGAATTTCGATATGTGCAGGATGAAAATAGTTTCCTCAAAATATCAGATAAAGGTGTCAAAATAGAAGAAAATGGGATCGATAGAATTGAGTTTCTTTTCTCTGCAAACCCTGGTGAAGCACCAAGACCTCTTTCCAAAATAGCCTCAGGAGGAGAACTGTCTCGTGTCATGCTAGCTATTAAAACGATTCTCACTGACATGGATGAAATTGATACCTTATTGTTCGATGAAGTAGATGCTGGTGTTGGCGGAGAAATTGCTTTTAAAATTGGAAAAAAAATAAAAAATATTTCACAAAAAAGACAAATCATTTGCATAACCCACTCCCCTCAGATTGCATGCAATAGCGATCATCATTTTTACGTTAAAAAACAAGAAATTGATGGTAGGACAAAAAGCATAATTAATAAATTAAACCTGGATGATAAAATTCATGAAATTGCAAGAATGCTTTCAGGGGATCAACTGACAGAGGCATCTATCGAACATGCGAAAGAATTGATTAATAAATCTTGATAATAAATTATCTTAAAGATAACACCTCATTAAAATCAATGACTTCATTCCGGATCAAAGCCAGACAAATTATAACTTTCTTTCACCAAAGTATAGGATCATGGAAAAAAAATTATTATAAACACTCATACATTTAAGGATATTTGAAGGAAAATATTAAAAATTCAATCGTCTATCATCACTTTGGGCAATTGAAAATAAAAATATATAACTATTATAATAAATATAAAGCAAAATTATAAAATAAAACACATGAGACTAAATTTTAGAACTATCTCAAAGGAATAAATCCTGTGAATTTATTCTTATTATTCGAAGATATATTCTTTCGTCAAATCAACTTGAGTGTCTTTTTTTAATCCTTTTAAATCTTCTTGGGATTTATTTTCATCAGTATCTTTTTTCTGAACTTCTTCTTTAGTTAAAGGATTATCCTTAAACTCTTTATATATATATCCCGCGGGGTTTGAACGATCATCATATTTATCATCAGCATCTTTCGGACAAGGTCTGATCAATTTAACTTTTTTTAAATAAAGATTCATTAATTTATTCATTTGTTTGGAAGACATTTTTTCAATATCTTCTACAGTCCAACCACTTAATAACTTCGTTCTATATTTTGATTTTAATAGAGTTCTGAAAATCATTTTTTTTGAGCCTGAACTAACGCCTTTTGTCCTTAAAATACGGATTAGTGTATTAGCACTACCAAGACGTACATATTCACTTCTATTTTTAAGGCCTTCTTTAATAACAAAAATTGCTTTTTCACTTGATAAATAATTCATCGGTATTCTGCAAGGAGCTTCATTATCAATAGGGGTATTTAATAAGAAATAAACAGCGTTTGGTATCGTACGAATTGTCTGAACATCCCCTTCATTTATTTGTTTTACCAAGATAAACCGATAAATAAATCGTCTTAGTTTTAACATCTCTTGATATATTACTTTAGCTGGATTTTCAGTATCACTTAATTCTTTATAAAAATACGCCTTTTTTAAGACTGTTTCATATATATATTCTTTTTTTTCCAAACGATCTGTGCTAATATTATTTTTAGAATAGGGATCACTGGTTAATTTTGTAACAATCTTTGTCATTAAATAATTTGAAAAATCTTCAGGAATTAATCTTCTGATCAGATGGGTCGCGACAAGACGTACTCTTGGATCAGGATTCATTAATCCACCAAGCATACTTTCAATGACCTTTATCCTTATTTTTTCATTATTTTCTGTTAGTTTAATAATAACTGGATTTGAAAATCTTATTTTTTCAATAACCTTTTTTTTCTTAGAATTATTATTTTTAAATATTAATGGTGGTACATAAATATCACTTTTTTTTAGGTCATTTTTTATATCTTTTTGATCTTCTTTAACTAATTTATTTAGATGATTTATTATTGCAATGAGATGATCATAAGTGATATAACGTATGAGATCACTTCCATCATGAACTGGATAACCATTATGCTTTAAGGAAAATGACTTTTTATCGTCTTTCTTAGGACTTGATTTTTTTTCTTCTTTGTTTAATTTTAAGTCATAATGATTTGTTAGACGGATAATTGATTGGAAACCACCACCCCGTATGAAATTTAAATATATACCCATTTCATCCTGATTTAATCGTATCCCAAGTTTTTTTCGATGAACTTCAATTTCTTTTACATTTTTATTTTCATCACTAAACCTAAATAAGAAGAATTCAGAATCCATCTCCTGTATTTTTTTTAAGTCAACACGATGGCCCTGAGGAAGTTTGGACAATAAATAATCCGATTCAATGGATTCATTTCGTCCTTGTTCAATTTTTTTATCTAATTTATCCAAACGGTCAATAGTTTTAAGATTTTTTTTAGGGTAAAGTAAAATAGAAATGCCCGATGTAAATAGTATTATAATAAATGAAATTATAAGAACTTGCCTTTTTTTCATAGAAATTCACCTTTTTTTATATTAACCTAAAATAAATTAACCTAAATTCTTCAATACGTCAAGAAAAAAATCATTTTTCACGTATAAATATCCTATTTTTTTTATACATTTTTAATTTGTTATGTTATTAATTATATTACCTGAAAGAATCGATTTTATCTATTGATGTTTTATTTTTCATTAGGTAAAAGTCGTTAATATTATATATTTGTTATATGGATTTTCAATTTGATTATCCATCTGAAGGAATAATCGGTGGATTCTCCCAAAAAAATCAGTCTATCTTATTTAAAAAATCTCAGTAGTCGGATTAACTCTGCTGAAAATATAAATACACTTTTAATGCTTATTATTAACTCAGCTAAAGAGCTTATCCAATGCGAATCGACTTCTCTTCTCTTGTTGGACTCAAAATCTAATGCCTTAAAATTTCATATTATATCTGACATGTTAGATCATAAATTAAAAGATCAATCTATCCCTGTTGGTACAGGTATTGCGGGTTTAGTAGCTCAAAATGGACATCCTATACTCAGTAACGAAGCTCAGAATGATGAGAGGGTATATCAGGAAGTTGACAAAGTCACACACAAAACGACTAAGAACTTAATCTGTGTTCCAATGAAAATTAGGGACAAAATGATGGGGGTTATTGAAGCAATCAATTCAACTCGAGGTGTGTTTGATGAAAATGATGTAAAGTTATTAACATTTATAGCCAGTGAAGCAGCTAATGCAATGTACAATCGAATATTATTTAATAGATTAAAAAAGGCTAATAAAGAACTCAATAGTCGTATTAAGGAATTAAAATATTTATATGAACTAAGTCTTTTATCCAGTGAATATCCTGATATTTATGAGCAGTTTCATTTAGTTATACAGGGTACAGCAAAAATATTATCTGTTAACAAAGCTTCCCTGATGCTATATGACAAAGACAAGGTAAATTTACAAATCGTATCATCTTTGGGGATAAATATAGATCTCCATAAACTACAAAATATCGAAAATGATGATGGTATAGTCCAAATTGTTATTAAAAATCGGATGCCACTTTTAGTGTCTGATCTTGATAAAGAGCCCAATCTGAGTCGATATTTAAAAAAGACTTACCAAAGCAAATCCTTTCTCATAGTACCTATTATTGTAGAAGGTGAAGCTATTGGCGTTATCAATATGACAGATAAAGATAATGCACAACAATTTAGCTCATCTGATCTGCAATTCTTGACGAGTGTCACCTCATATATAGCTAAAATATATAGAAATCACTTTTTAAAAGAAGAAATCGCAGAACAAAGACGACTTAAGAAAGAAATGGAAATTGCCTCTGTTTTACAAAATAGTTTTCTACCCAAAAAAATACCAGATTTTAATGGTTTAGAAATTGGAATCTACAATCATTCGACTTATGAAATCAGTGGCGATTTTTATGATATCATTAAAATTGATGAAAATAAAATAGCCATTACAATGTGTCAGGTCTCAGGTTCAGGTGTCCCCGCAGCATTGGCTATAGCCTTATTTAAAAATATGTTACGAGGACATATCCGACAGAATGCATCCCCTAAACTAGTCCTCAACTGGATTAATCAGCAATTTTATAAAGATGCAACCTCAGAAATGACTACTCAAGCAATTTATGCTATTTTTGATACTCATAACAGAGTGGTGACCTACTCCTCCTGTGGACAAAATGTTCATCTAATGGCATATCACAAAAATATTAATTCTATCAGCGTTAAACCAAGTCAGGAAAATTTATTAGGAGAAAGTGATTTAATAATATATGATGAATATATGTTTCAGTATGATTTAGAGGATTATATATTTTGCTGGACAGAAAACAAAAACAATTATTTTTATCAATCACTTGAAAACACTATACTAAACAATGATTTTGAAAACCCACAACAAATTATTAATCACCTGCAAAGCAATAAGAAATTTAAACCCTCCATAAATAACAATACATCCGTTGTACAAAACTTCTTGGCATTAAAATCTTGTTAAAATCTAAAAAAATTGTTTCAATATGTTTTCATTTATATTATATTTTTCTTACTATTAAATATTTTAATAATTATTTTCGATAAAAAGTACTACTATGGATGAACCATCAATAAATATTGCTGAAGATGTAGCTGAAGCCGATTCAAAAATTCTAAATCTTCTTGGAAAGAAAAAACTGAGTGGAGCTCACGAATCGAGTGAATTTGACAGATTAAAAAAAATGGAACGCGAGAATCTGGTTAAACCCCGTGAAGAATATTTTGAAAAATACAAAACGAAATTATCAAATAGCCTAAAAGGTTTATCTACGGATAATGAAAGAGAACGTGATAAAATAATTGAACACTTTTCTTTGTCTGAATATGATATTGCAAAAATTGAAAGTGGTCCCGTTTTTGATGAGAAGACAATCTATAACAATCTACATAACAACATGGATGAGTTTAGAAATATTATGTCTAATCTCAAACATTTCGAAGATATAAATATTGTATACTTAAGAAAATTTGTCAAATCTCTTATACAAAACACAGGTCCAAACCAAAACTCCTCTAAACTCCTCATCAATCTTCTTTCTCCAACTATTGAAGATTATTTTTCCATCCACTCAATAAACGTTTGCATTTTCACACTGATCATAGCCCTGGAATCTTCTAAAATAATGCATAAAAAAATCCTGACCCCTGAAGTATCCAAAAATTTTAATAGAACAAGAATTTGCACCCTCAAAACTTTTACCGAAGAAGAGATGATAGATTTGGGTGTAGCATCCTTACTCCACGATATTTATATTAAAAAAAGATATCCAGATCTCACCATTGAAAGTTCAATTAATTTTAGAGAACACCTGGAATATAAACGTCATTCTATAGAATCTTTCAGGATTTCTGAAAAATTAAATATTAACAGGGATATGCAATTAGCAATACTACAACACCATGAACAACTGGATGGACTTGGTTACCCTGATGGAATACATGAAAATGTCATAAACCGTTATGCCAAAGTAATTGCACTAGCTGACCGATATGAATCCTTAACCTTCGTAAATCCCTTCACTCCAGTTATTGGACCCATTGCAACAATCAGTCACTTGTTAAAAAATGAGAAAACAGCTTTTGATGGAGATTTAATGATGGCATTCTTAAAAGCTACATCTCTTTTCCCACTGGGAAGTTTCGTCATGTTAAACAGTGGGGAACTTGGTATTGTCACCGATATTAATGAACAATCAATGCAGAAGCCTAAAATTAAGATATTATTTTCAAAAAATAATGTTCAGTTAACTGAACCGGTAATTATTGATCTCTATGAATACCCTGATTTGAAAGTTGAGAAAGCGGTACATCCAAGAGAAATCAGATTTATGCTTCCTACAATCACAAAACAGCTCAATTTAATATAATCAGATAACACTCTCTTAAAATTGTACTCAAAAAAATCTAATACGGTTGCTGGGATATTTTGCGTTGGAATATGTAAATATTAAAATTACCAAGCCAACGAATAATATATAAATTAACTAAAAGATTAATATACAGCAAAAAGAATAAGTGTATAGCACATTAATTACCTCCAAAATATCCATACCTTAGCGTTAAAACAGAAAATCAAATGAATTAAAATCGTCTAACTAATCATATTAAAAATATCTAACAAAAAACATAATATAAAATAAATATATTTACTCTTGGGGACGAATCAGCCTCCATGGGAAAAAGATGGGAAAATCATGGGAAAAATTATTGAGAAAAAGTAATCAAAAAATTTATCCCCCCCTCTATTGAAATCACCTCATCCCACCCGATATCTCAAAACAAATCTCGTAGGGCAAGGCTTTAGCCTTGCATTTATCAACGATTTGTAACAAATACTGTAGGGGCAATTCACGAATTGCCCAATAAAATTGATTTACAAACCAAGGAACACAAAATGAAACTTAAACTCAACCCCATCTTAGAAAAACTCAGTGGAAAACTAAAAAACCTCGTCTTCGTCTCAAAAAAAATAGTCACAAAAGATAAATCTATAAATGCTGAAGGATACATCCGCTCAGCCCCAAAAAAAAGAATATCCACATCCATCCGTCAGGATAACATGAATATCGCCCTGAAAATCCTCATTCAAAACTACCACGATCTAAAACAAAATCCATCGGCTTACCAATCCTGGATCCATCAGGCAAAATTATTAGAAACTCAGTTAAACCGTACCCTCACACCCTATATCCTGTTCACAACATATTACTTAACTATGTACACCCACACCCTCGGAAATGATGTCCTCCCGGAAAACCTATCAGATGGCACATCCTTACACTACAATCACCGCCAAACCCGATCCTGGATCAACAAACCCAAAGGATTCGGTACTGGATCTTTCGGCACCAACACCTACGGCACCTAACCCAATCATTCCCTCGCCCCTCAGAGGAGAGGGTTAGGGCAAATCCCTCTGTCATGCTGAACTTGATTCAGCATCTCGCTCTAAATCTCCACAGTTGGTCTTGATGAGAAACATGACTACAAACCAATCTCCTCACCGAAGGGCAAAGCTTCAGCCTTGCTCTACCCCTGTCACTCTGAGCCTGTCTAAGGGCGTACAGCCCCCAAACGTCATCCTGAACTTGATTCAGGATCTCCTTTTTAAGGATACTGAGTTTTGTCGAAACGTAAAAAACTATTCATCAATAATAAACTCTATACAATAGGAAATCCTCTTCCTATATAAAATTAATTTCTATGGGCAAGAATCTGTTATTCGATAAAACCTAGATTTCATTATTAAAATTTGATCATTGATACTTTTTCTTAATTTCTCTAATTTTATCAGCAACTTTCTTGATATGTTCACCTTTATCCATCAAGCATTCTTCTAAGTTAAACGTATTCTTTTCATAATATATTAAATATTTCTCAGCAAAACCCATCTTATCGTACTTTATATTCTGTTTATTTGTATTAATACCATTTAATTCAATAAAAATATTTTTCAAATTAGTCCATCTGCTAAATTGTATTTTTTCAATATTATTTTTATCAATCTTATAAATATTGAATAAATCCTTAAGAGATTTTTCACTTATAAAATTTTCAACGGTATATCCAAAAGTTGGTAAAACACACGAACCATTTCCATTATTATTACAGGCTTGATGAATATTTTTTAATTGAGTATTATAATTTTGAATATTATCAAATGATTTTATTGAGTATTGGTCAAAATCATCGTCAACATTTGGATCCTCAATATCTGTATCTGGTATAAAAATGGATGTTGGTATTAACTTAAAAACATTAACAAAATTGTTATTAGAGTCCTTTATTTCATCATTTAAAGTTAAATATTTTAATGAAGAACCTCCTGTGAACATAAAGGAATAGTCAAACCCCTCTAATAATGATTCTTGATCATCTAATTCTTGCAATTTTTTTAACCAAAAACTGTAATATATTTTATCACTGGGACCCTCAACCCAGATGATACAATTGGAAGTGAAAAGAACTTTGGATGGTTCTAATCCCAATAAATAGGTAAGATTGTATGCTTCTGTTAAAGATTTATCTATCTGATAAATATGACATAGTGGTTTTTCCCAACCTGTTTGGTACTCAGAATGAAGTTTGTAAATATTACTATTTTCATCAAAAACAGGGGTAAATTCTGTGGCATGGGTTCCCAGAACAAATCTATTATTATTTTCTTTCATCAATTCAGCCAATTTGATCCTTCGGGTGGGATGCATACTATTTTCAGGTTCGTCCCAAATAATGATTCCATTTTCATCGACTTGATTTGTTAAAGAATAAAAACAGAGAGCTAAATAGGTTCCGACAGATAATTGATCCTTATTTAAACTATCAAATTCAAGTGTAAAGTTATCTTTATCACCATGTGGTTCAACTTCTTGTTTTAGAAAATCACTAAGTCTTTTTTTCTCTCTATTAAATTCTGAATCATTATTTGAAAATCCTTTTATATTACTGAGTTGAAGTAAATATATTCGATAATTTTCTAACATCATTTCTATAGCATTATTTTGATGAATATAAATAATTTTTGGGATAGAGATGGATTGAATGAGTTCTTCTAGATCTTTTTTTTCTAATTGATCGCCCTTAACATTATTGAATACAAATAAATTGGGTTTTTTATAAAAATCTAAAAGTTGGTTTATTCGAGTTATTTTATGATTATATTTATTATTTCTAAATTGATTTAATATATAATGTAAATGTGCCATTTCTTGCGTTTGAATACTATTTTTATCTTTAATTTGATTCATATTTCGTATTGGTTCAGCTAATTCTTCATTTCTTGAATCTAATGCATTTTTTTCTAATGTTAATTCATTAAATCTTTTAGAGTCTATTACAATATTGTTTTGATCTGTGTCTAAAGTTATCTCAAGGAAGTTTTCATTATTATGATCTTCAAACTCAATTTTATACAAAGTTAAACATTCTTCGTTGCTATGATTATTTTTAATCGTCAGCTTGATGTATTTAATAGCTCTTTCAGCTGATCGATATTGAAGTAATGATTTACCCTCTGCAATTATTAATTGATCGGTAATATCAAATAATAGAACTGCCTCTTCCCATAAGGGTTCAGTAGTCTTTTTAATATGCAAATGTTCCAATAGTTGTTGCTTTGGTCCTTGAATATGGTAATGATTAAAAAAACCTATAACCATAGCTAATGATTCAAGAAGACTTGATTTTCCCGATCCATTCGGCCCAACAAAACAGGTGATATTATCAGCAATCTCGATTTCTATTTTTTCACTTTCAAATCGATCAAACTTATAAAATGTTACAGATTTAAGTTTATTACTCATGCTTTTCAGTATAAAAAATAAATTAATAATTGTCAACTATACAAAGATTAAATTGAAAAAAACCAAATTAACTTTATTTATAAATAAATCGACAATACAATCAAACTTTCTTCAGATTATATAAAAATATTTTCAATATTAATCATCTCTCAATCCAATATATTTTCTTTATAGGTCAACTGAAAACCCCTCTTGATAAGCTCATCAATATATTTTTCTGTGGGAATCGATTCCTCTTGCGTAAGAACACCATATTTTTTGATCTCGCCACGGGCTATCATCCCTGCTACGATTGCAAGTGAAAATCCCGTTGTCCTCATCAAAGCAGTCATATCGTGTTTTTTATCATAATAATCAATTAATTCATAGACTTCCTGAACATGTTTTCCATTCTTTCTCCCCTCAATTGTCACTCTCAATAAGACAACATCCTCAATCCTTTGGGTAAATTTAGCCCTTAACAGCGATTCAAAGAGATGACGAGGAACCACTTCTTTTCCATCAACAAGAACACGATCTTCATCCGTGAAACCTAATTTAATCAAAGCATTCATGATCTGGCAGTGCCCGGGATATCGGATAGTTTTATAATCAAGATTTTTTATTTTATTTTCATAGGAGGAGGGAAGAGTAGAAGTTCCACCCGATGTGACAAACGCCTCCATTTTATCAAACGGATGAGGAAATATAATTTCTTCAAGCTCAGTCATAGATTCAATTTCAATTTCTTTCTTATCTTTAATGACTCTTGCCAATTCGATATATTCATTGATAAGTCCCTGGACAGACCACGTAATATTATAATTTAGCGGAGGATTATTGGGAAATTGTGGGATACCACCCACTCTCAAAAATACATTTTCCACCTCATCAAAATGGGCAATACCATGAGATGCAACAATATTCACCATTCCGGGAGCCAGACCGCCATCAGGGATTATCGTCAATTTTTTTTCTATAGCCTTTTTATCCAGTTCGAAAACTTCATCTACAATTTCGACATTCTGCCCCAGATCACAGTAATGGACATTCGCCTGGACAGCCGCCTGAGCTACAAAGTGATTATATTTATACACGACGGAAGATATAATGCAGTCAACATCTTTCATCAGAGAAGCGGTTTTATCAATATTTGTGACATCAATCTCAACCGTTTCAATACGATTATCCCCAAGCCTGTTCTTCACTTCTATACAGCGTTCCAGTTTCATATCCCCCAATATAATTTTATCCACCTTCTGATGATTCAAAAGATCATAGGCTATAGCATAGCCCATCCTACCGCTACCCAATATCATCAATTTCATATTTCATCTCCATATTTAGATAACTATATTTCCATTTAAGGTATTCAATACCAACAAATATAATAATAATTTATTTATGATTAAAAGTTTTAATATTTAATTCCAATGAATAAATCTAAGGATT
Source organism: Spirochaetia bacterium UBA6919 (assembly GCA_002450905.1). Taxonomy (GTDB): domain Bacteria; phylum Spirochaetota; class UBA6919; order UBA6919; family UBA6919; genus UBA6919. The sequence continues at coordinate 86,189 of DKAT01000084.1, read as the reverse complement.
TTTTATAATTAATTGTTAAGTTTAAGGCATATTCTGACATATTTGACATATTTAGGTGTTTTTATAATTAGATGGAAAATAATTGAAGGAGGACTTAATTAGAATTTAATTCCCTGAGAGGAGGGATATATGGTTGAGAAAGGTAACACTGGTGCTATTATTTATAGTGATGACAATGTTTTGCTTGTCACTAAAGATGGAATTCAGATTTATAAGACATTGAAAGATAAAGTACACTTTCTGGGTAATATGGAACTTAATTACGAATCTCCTTTTGAGTTAACAACAAATCAAATCATCAAATTAAGTAAGTCATGGCTGAAGAGAAGAAATATCTGGTACTTATGATGATTTAAAATAACCCTTATTTGGGTGTACAAATTGCATTTTTTAATGATTTTCTTTTAGATAGTTGCTTGACTAATACAATAAAATCCATTATATTGAATAGGAATAATTATACGAATTAATTAAGTTACTTAGGTATAACTGTTTAAAAATATCAAATAATTTTTTTATATATACTAAATATTCTATTTAATGTGGAAGATAATACTAAATTATGGACAATAGAGATTTAAAAAAAACAGACGAACGTCAGAAACAACTTGTAACCTTCATGTTAGCCAATGAAAAATATGGCATTGACATTATGCAAACACAAGAAATTATCAAGATGGAACGGATGACTCCTATTCCCAACTCATTAGATTTTGTAGAGGGTGTAATTAATCTTCGTGGAAATGTTATCCCAATAATCGACCTTAAGAAGAGATTTAATTTAATTGGTGGATCAGACAAAAGTAGTGGAATTATTGTTGTTCGACTTGAAGATATGGTGATGGGTGTAATGATTGATGGAGTATCTAAAGTTATGAGTATACCTAGTAGTCAAATACAACCACCACCCCCTGTAGTATCCGGAATTGGACGAGAATATATATCAGGGGTTGGTAAAGATGATTCAGGACAACTTCTAATAATACTGGATATTAACAAGCTATTATCTTACGAAGAATTAGAAAATATTAAAGAAACTAGCTTAACTTGATATTTAAACAGCTTCTGATTCAACATCCTCCGAGTCATCATCATCATCCATGGAATTATTTTTGTTAATTTCTAAATCCTCAGAATAACTTATCTGTATATTTGAAAGCCCCTTAGTTCCAGTTCCTGCTGGCACTAAATGTCCGATAATAACATTTTCTTTTAAACCTCTTAAGAAATCTGTTTTACCTTTGATAGCAGCATTTGTAAGCACTTTTGTTGTTTCCTGAAAAGAAGCTGCAGAAATAAAACTATCAATATTTAAAGATGCTTTTGTGATACCTTGGAGAATAGGTCTTGCAGTGGCAGGCTTACCCCCTTCTTTTAAAACCGATTCATTTTTATCACGGAAAATAAATTTATCGATTTGTTGACCAATAATGAAATCAGTATCACCTGTATCAGTAATTTCAACTTTTTTAAGCATTTGTCTAATAATAATACCAACATGCTTATCATTGATATTAACACCCTGGAGGCGGTAAACTTCCTGGATTTCATTAACAAGATATTCCTGTAGTTTTTGTACACCTTCAATTTTTAAGGTATCATGCGGATTAACTGGACCGTCACATAATTGATCCCCTGCCTTAACATAGTCGCCTTCTCTTACCAAAACCCGCTTTCCTGATGGGATTACATGTTTTAATAATTCTGGGATTTTTTCACCATTAGTATCGTATGTGGTATATTCAATGTTAACAATCGTACGCCCTTTTTGCTTCTCACCGATTCGAATAATACCATCTTGTTCAGCGACTACACATGCATCTTTAGGTTTTCTTGCCTCAAAAAGCTCTGCTATTCGAGGAAGACCTCCCGTAATATCTTTTGTTTTAGTTTGCTCCCGAGTAATTTTAGCAATAACAGTACCTGGATTAATATCATCATTTTCTTGTATAATCAAGTGAGCTCCACCTGGGATTGGAATACTTGCTAATTCATTGCCGTCATCGTCTATTATAAAAACTTTTGGGGTAAGGCTTCCATCTCTAACTTCAGTTACAATTCTCTCTTGGATATTTGAATCTTCACTTTTTTCAATTCTTAGAGTCGTTCCAATGACTATATCATGAAACTTTGCTTTCCCCTTTTTTTCACTTAAAATTGGCTCATTATAGGGATCAAATTCAGCGAGAATTTTTCCTTTAGGGATATAATCATTGAGCTTAACATATAATCTAGTACCACTTTTCAAGATGAGTTTTGTTTCGTTACCAATGAGAAGAATAAGATTCTCTCTTTTTAGGATGTGACAAATATTTTGAGATTTGACTTCTTCACCATTATTTAAAATACCGATGGTATCTCCAATGAGAATTCTATCTCCATCTTTAATATTTATTGATTTGAAGTCACTTTCTGGATATTCTTTAATAATACGTAGTAGTGTAATTTCACCTTTTCTACTTGTTATCGAATTTCGATCATCGAGGGTTATTAAACTTTCAGGTAATTCTTTAATTATTGCCGAATAATTTAACTCAATATTCTGTTCTTCGATTTGTCTTGCGGCTGTACCACCGATGTGGAAAGTTCTCATGGTTAACTGAGTACCTGGTTGTCCGATAGATTGAGCCGCTATGATTCCAACGGCTTCACCGATTTCAACTGTCTTTCCTGATGCTAAGTTTCTACCATAACATCTGATACAAACTCCATGTCTTGACTCACAAGTTAATACAGTACGAATTTTTATTCTATCTATACCCGATTTTTCAATGATTTCAGCCGCTTGTTCGTCGACTTCACTGTTTGCAGGAATTATAATTTTTTTTGTGATCGGGTGATAAACATCTTCCAGTACATATCGTCCTATAATTCGATCCGATAATCTCTCAATTTCTTCATCACCCTCCCGAATTGCTTTTCTTTCAATACCATTAATTGTAAAGCAGTCTTCTTCATTAATCACAACGTCTTGAGCGATATCAACGAGACGACGAGTGAGATATCCAGCATCAGCAGTTTTTAAAGCAGTATCAGCAAGACCTTTTCTCGCACCATGAGTTGAGATGAAATATTCTAATACAGTTAAGCCTTCTTTGAAATTGGATTTAATGGGTAGTTCGATGATATCACCAGATGGCTTAGCCATTAGACCTCTCATTCCAGCTAACTGTCTTATTTGCTGCTTACTACCCCTTGCACCTGAATCAGCCATGATATAAAGCGGGTTAAATCCGTTCTGATCAACTTTTAGCTCTTCCATCATTTGTTCTGAGATTGTATCACTCACACGAGTCCAAACTTCAGTAACCTGATTATACCTTTCATCTTCGGTGATATAACCATTTCTATAATTTTCCTCAATTTTTTTAACCTTGTTATCCCCATTATCAATGAGCTTTATTTTTTCACTGGGGATTTTAATATCATCAATTCCAATACTTGCACCAAAAATAGTGGCGTATTTAAATCCCACCTCTTTGATTCTATCAAGGGTTTCAACAGTTTTGTATGCACCGAATCGATGTAAGCAACTTAAAATAACTTTACCAATAGCCTTGTCATTCAGGGGTTCATTGATATATACCATTTCTTTAGGGAGAACTTCATTGAATATAATACGACCTGGAGTGGTGGTAATCCATTCACCCTTTGGATTTTTCACCTTAATCTTTGCCTGATAATCAACTGCCTTTGCATTTATAGCCATATGAACTTCATCGAATGATGAAAAAGATTTTCCTTCACCAAATGCTTTTCGGCGTTCTTTCGTGAGATAGTTAACACCCAGAACCATATCCTGTGTTGGGCCAATGATCGGTTCACCATTTGCAGGGTTAAGAAGATTATTGGCAGATAACATAAGCATCCAGCATTCTATTTGAGCTGAGGGAGATAATGGAACATGAACTGCCATTTGGTCTCCATCAAAATCTGCATTGAAAGCGTGACAAACAAGTGGGTGCAATTTAATAGCTTTTCCTTCAACCAAAACAGGTTCAAATGCCTGGATACCAAGTCTGTGGAGAGTTGGAGCACGATTTAAAAGTACTGGATGGCCTTTGATAACTTCTTCCAGGACACCCCATACCTCAGGTTTCTCTTTCTCAACCATTTTTTTAGCACTTTTAATATTATATACAAGACCTTTTTCAACTAACCCTTTCATAATGAAAGGTTTAAATAATTCGAGTGCCATTTTTTTTGGGAGACCACATTGGTGTAATTTTAAATCTGGACCAACAACAATTACGGAACGTCCTGAGTAATCAACACGTTTTCCAAGGAGATTTTGTCTGAATCGACCTTGCTTGCCCTTAAGCATATCAGAAAGAGATTTGAGAGGGCGATTTCCTGGACCTTTTACCATTCTTTTTCGTCTGGAATTATCAAAAAGAGCATCAGCCGCTTCTTGCAACATTCTTTTTTCATTTCTAATAATGATTTCAGGAGCTTTAAGATTTAAAAGTCTTTTTAATCGGTTATTTCTATTTATAACCCTTCGGTAAAGATCGTTCAAATCGCTTGTAGCAAATCTTCCGCCATCTAATTGCACCATAGGACGGAGTTCAGGGGGAATGACAGGTATAACATCGATAATCATCCATTCAGGTTTGTTCCGTGAACTTTTAAAATCATTGATGATTTCAAGACGTTTCAGGAGCCGTGGATCTGTCTTTTCTCCTTTCTCATTCATCTTTTCCCGGAGTACTTGTTCTTCATAACCAAGATCAATATTCTCAAGGAGTTTTTTAATAGCGATAGCCCCTATGTCAGCAGTGAAGTTAACGCCATATTGTTTTTTATATTCATAATATTCAGCTTCATTAATAAGTTTTTTTTCTTTTAAATCAGTATCACCGGGGTCGATCACAACATATTTTTCGAAATAAAGGATACTTCGAAGTTCATTTACAGAAATTCCAAGCAAGAGACCAATTCTACTGGGGACACTTTTATAATACCAAATGTGTGAGACAGGAGATGCAAGTTCTATATGCCCCATTCTTTCTCGTCGGATTTTGAAGTGTGCTACTTCGACACCACAACGGTCACAGACAACGCCTTTATAACGAATAGATTTAAATTTCCCGCAGTAACATTCCCATTCTTTCGTTGTACCAAAAATTTTCTCACAGAAAAGACCATCTCGTTCTGGTCTTAGGGTTCTGTAATTAATGGTTTCGGGCTTTTTTACCTCTCCATAGCTCCATTCGCGAATACGATCAGGTGAAGCTAAATTAATGGTAATTTTATCGAAATCACTAACATCACGCATAAGTAAGTGCCTCTATTATATTAGATTATTTAATTAATGTTTATTTTTAATTTTATTGAGATTTTCAATATCTTTATCAGTTAAACCAAGAAGATTATTTTCCGCGTCATAAATATTCATATCCAAACCAAGTCCCCTGAGTTCCTGCAGAAGAACGTTGAATGATTCTGGGATACCTGGAGTGGAGGCATATTCTCCCTTTACAATGTTTTCATATATTTTAGCACGTCCCATCATATCATCTGCTTTTACAGTTAGAAACTCCTGGAGTGTATGAGCGGCACCGTAAGCTTCAAGCGCCCAGACCTCCATTTCCCCTAGTCTCTGTCCACCGAATTGAGCTTTACCACCTAGTGGTTGCTGTGTCACAAGGGAATATGGACCAGTACTTCTTGCATGGATTTTGTCATCTACCATGTGGGCTAATTTTAACATATAAATTACGCCTACAGTGATTCTATTTTCAAAAGGAAGACCAGTTTGTCCATTATATAAGGTAATTTTACCATCAAGAGGGAGATCTGCCTCTTTCAATTTTTGTTTCACTTCATCAAGACTTGCTCCTTCAAATACAGGAGTAGCTAATTTTTCATGAAGCATATATCCAGCCCATCCTAACTGAGTTTCAAGGATTTGACCTAAATTCATACGGGATGGAACACCGAGTGGATTTAAAATAACGTCAACAGGGGTGCCATCAGGAAGAAATGGCATCTCTTCTATAGGAACAATTTTTGAGATAACACCTTTATTTCCGTGTCTCCCGGCCATTTTATCGCCTTCAGCTAACTTTCTTTTTTTAGCTACAAATACTTTTACCAATTCTTCAACGCCTGGAGGAAGATCATCCCCTTCTTCTCTTTTAAAAACATTTACACCGATAACAATACCACTATTACCATGGGGTACTCGAAGGGATGTATCTTTAACTTCACGAGCCTTTTCACCGAAGATGGAGTGGAGGAGTTTATATTCTGGTGTTGATTCTGTCTCACCCTTTGGTGTGACCTTCCCAACAAGGATATCACCCGGCTCAACACGTGCTCCTATTCTTATAATACCATTATCATTTAGATTAGAAAATGCATCCTCACTAAGATTAGGAATATCTTTAGTAATTTTCTCGCTTCCAAGCTTTGTTTCACGGGCATCAATCTCAAATTCTTCGATATGGATGGATGTAAAAATATCTTCTTTAATCATTCTTTCGCTGACAATAATAGCATCTTCAAAATTACAGCCTTCCCAACTCATGAATGCAACTAATACATTTTTTCCTAAGGCAAGCTCTCCATGATCACTTGCAGGCCCATCAGCTAAGATATCGCCTTTATTAATTTTATCACCTTTTTTTATGGTGGGTCTTTGATTAAAACAGGTATTTTGATTTGTTCTTCTATATTTAATCAGATTATAAATATCGACAGGATTTTCTTCATCTTCAGAGACTTTTACGTGAATTTCTTGTGAAGATGCTTTGATTATTTCTCCAGCTCTACGTACCAGAAGGCAATTCCCAGAATCCAATGAGGCCTTTTTTTCCATTCCAGTCCCAACAATAGGGGATTCAGTATACATTAAGGGAACAGCTTGACGTTGCATATTGGATCCCATTAGAGCACGGTTTGCATCATCATGTTCAAGAAAGGGAATTAGTGCAGTTGAAACACTAATAATTTGCTTTGAAGAGATATCCATGTAATCAATTTGATCAGGAGGAACCAGAGGGAATTCCCCTTTTTTTCGTCCTACAACAAGATCGCCCACCAAACGATTATTCTCATCTACCGGGGTGTTTGCCTGGGTGATGTAAAATCGATCTTCTTCCAGAGCTGTAAGGTATCTAATTTCATCTGTAACTTTCCCTTTAATAACTTTTCTAAAAGGAGATATGAGGAAACCGTGCTCATTAATTTTTGCAAAATTACAAAGAGATAATATTAGTCCAATATTGGGTCCTTCAGGAGTTTCTATAGGGCAGATTTTGCCGTAATGGGTGTGATGGACGTCACGGACTTCAAATCCTGCTCGTTCTCTGGATAAACCACCAGGCCCTAGTGCATTTAATCGTCTTTTGTGGGTGAGTTCAGCAAGGGGATTTGTTTGATCCATGAATTGAGAAAGTTGGCTTGATCCAAAAAACTCTTTGATTACAGCGGTTATGGGTTTAATGCTAATTAATTTTTGTGGAGTAATTTCTTCGATTTCTTCGGTATTCATTCTCTCTTTAATAGAGCGCTCCATACGTGAGAAACCTACTTTAAGCTGATTTACAAGAAGTTCCCCTACACATCGGACACGTCTATTCCCAAGATGGTCAATATCATCTGTTGATTGATCACCATTATATACGCCTAATAAAAATTTAATTGTTTGAATAATATCTTCTTTAGCTAAAATAGTTTCTTGAGACGGGGTATCATTTTCATTATATAATTTTTGATTGAATTTATAGCGTCCTACAATTCCTAAATTATATCTTTTGGGATCAAAAAACAGTTTTTGGAACTCTTTTTCAGCATTTTCAATAGTTGTAGGCTCTCCTGGTCTAGTGATGCTATGGAGTTTTGAGATTGCTTCAATTTTATCATGGACATCATCGCTGTCAAGACATTTTAGAATAACTTCATTTTTTTTAATATTTTCAGGATTTAGAATTTTAATTTTTTTAATACCAAAACTAATAATTTTATCGGCATCCTGTGAAATTAGCTCCTGTCCTGCTTCGTAAATAAGTTCGTTTGTTTGTGGCTCATAAATATCCTCAGCAAGCCTGATAACCTGTTTTGAGTCTTCAATAATCGATTTACCAGCTTTTTTAGTTAAATCAATTTGTAGGATATCGAAGAAAGTTGTTAATATATCTTCATTTTTTTCGTAGCCAACAGCACGCAGGAAAGTAGTGATTAATATACCTTTTTTTCTATCGATTTTTACATATAATAAATTTTTATTGATATCTACTTCTAATTCAAGCCAAGCACCTTTATCAGGAATAATTTTAGCAGAAAAAACGTCTTCTCTGTCATCTGAACTGAAAACAACCCCGGGGGATTTGTGGATTTGACTTACAACGACTCTTTCAGCACCATTGATAATAAATGTACCTCTTGGAGTCATTAAAGGAATATCGCCCATATAGACTTCTTTTTCCCGCACTTCACCAGTGTCTACATAAATAAGTCGCATTGTAGCTTTTAAGACAATAGAGTAGGTTAAATCCCTTTTTCGGGCTTCTTCTTCAGAGTATTTAATATCTCCAAAAGAATATCCGAGGTATTCCAGGATAATATCTTTATTTGGACTTTCAATGGGAAATGTGCTTCTAAAAACGCTTTCTAGACCATCTTCTGGGTTTCTCTGATCAGGGGGGATATTTTCCATTAGAAACCGTTGATAGGAATCGAGCTGGATTTCTATTAGATTTGGCAAATCAATGAATTCTTTTAATTTACCAATACTTTTCCGATTATATTTTTTTTTTATTTGAAGCATAAATCATACCCCATCAAATTTTGCTTATAATTGTAAGTAGTGGGAAAATTTATAAACCGATTAAAATAATTAATCTTACCTGAAAGAAATTTCAAGTAAGATTTGTAATTATTAATATAAATTAATTTAATGCTATTAATAAGCAAATTTCCCCTGATGATTTATTATGTATGTTTAGAATAATCATAGGACATAATAATATTTTATTTTAACTCGACAGTAGCACCAGCCGCTTCAAGCTGAGCTTTAATTTTTTCAGCTTCAGCCTTAGGGACATTTTCTTTTACAGGTTTGTCAGTAGCTTCAACAATATCTTTAGCTTCTTTTAATGCTAGACCAGTAATAGCCCTGACTTCTTTAATGACAGGGATCTTATTTCCACCAGCACTTTTTAAAATTACAGTGAATTCGGTTTTTTCAGCAGCAGGAGCGTCTCCACCACCAGCAGCAGGTGCTGCAGCTATAGCAACAGGGGCAGCGGCACTTACACCAAACTCATCTTCAATTTTTTTTACTAATTCAGCGACTTCAACCATAGTGAAGTTTTTTATAGCTTCAAATACTTCGTCAATACTAATTTTAGTTGCAGTTGACATTTTTTATCTCCTCAATTTTATTGTTTTTTTTCACTAACTTGTTTTAAAGCATAAGCAAGATTACGGACAGGCCCATTCAAGACATTTGCCAAACAAGTGAGAGGGGACTTTAATCCACCTAGAAGTTTAGACAATAGAACTTCTTTACTTGGCAATTTAGACAAGGCAATAACGGCATTTTCATTAACGGCTTTACCTTCAGAATAGGCTCCACGAACCTTTAATTTATTAGCTTCTTTTGTGAAATCGACTATTATTTTACTTGGGGTTACAGAATCTTCTTTTGCAAATGCTATAGCAGTGGGACCGAATAAATATTCATCGACCCCTTCTATGTTTGATTCTTTTAAAGCAATTTTAACCAGATTATTCTTTAATACCTGATATACTACACCATGCTCCATTAATTTCTTTCTGAGCTTAGTAATCTGTTCTACTGTGAGACCTCTATAATCTGTAACTATAAAATTATCATATTCTTTTAATTTTTCTTTTATTTGATTAACCTGTTCAATTTTCTCAGGTGTTGGCATATTTAACTCCTAATTTAAGCTCTGGTGTGTGATTTTTAAACCAGGACCCATGGTCGACGAGAATGCGATACTTCGCACATATTCCCCTTTAAGATCACTAGGCTTACGTCTCAATACTTCATGAAAAAGAGCTTTTGCGTTATCAAAGAGCTGATCTGCCGACATGGATACCTTTCCAATTTTTAAATGGATGATACCAGCTTTATCAGCACGAAACTCAATTTTACCCTTTTTAAACTCTTCTATAGCACCCTTGATATCAAAAGTAACAGTTCCTGTCTTTGGATTAGGCATAAGACCCCTTCTTCCCAAGACTGGACCTAACTTTCCAACATCTTTCATCATATCAGGCGTGGCAATAGCGATATCAAAATCCATCCAACCGCCTTTTATTCTTTCAATTAAATCATTGTCCCCAACAAAAGCAGCACCGGAGTTCTGAGCCTCAGTAGCCTTATCACCCTTTGCAAAGACCAAAATACGTTTTTCTGCTGTCTCAATGGTGTGTGGAAGAATCATCGTGTCACGAATAGTGTGCTTCGCCTTAAGATTAAGATTAATATGGATTTCAACACCCTCAACAAACTTAAGCTTTGCACCATCATTATTTGAAATATTGTTTAATAAATCCAGAGCCTCTTTTGCCTGGAGGAGTTGATCTTTATTCAAAACTAACTCCTTCGCTCTTTTATATCTCTTACTTCTTTTCATAATCTAATCTTATTCCTTTACAAATGATAATTACGGAAATACTAACCTACAATTTCCACACCCATACTACGGGCTGTACCCTTGATAATATTCATAGCCCCTTCCAGGGTATTTGCATTCAGGTCAGGCATCTTTGTTTGCGCTACTTCTTCCAATTGTTTCTGAGTCATGGTAGCGACTTTTTTGAGCGGATTAGGAGAACCCCGATCTAACTTTATCGCCTTCTTGATCAATATAGCCGCAGGAGGGGTTTTCATAATATAAGTGAATGTGCGGTCTGTATAAATCGTTATGACAACTGGAATAATTAAATCACCCTTATCAGAAGTCTTTGCATTAAAGTCTTTACAAAAATCCATGATATTCACGCCATGCTGACCCAGTGCAGGCCCAACAGGAGGTGATGGATTAGCCTTACCAGCTGGTAGTTGCAACTTAACCATTGCTTTAATTTGTTTTGCCATAGTGGACTCCAAAAATTATAATGTTTCGACCTGTAAAAAATCCAGTTCTACGGGGGTTGATCTTCCAAATATTTCCACTCTCACCTTGACTTTCCCTTTCTCATAATTAATATCTTCAACAACCCCATTAAAATTACTGAAAGGACCATCAACGACCCGAACCGATTCACCTAGGGTAAAAGAGATTTTAGGAACAAGAGTATCCGTTGTTTTAATATCACCCATACGCTGAAGAATATCCTTAGCTTCGTCAGTTGTTATAGGAGAGGGTTTTTGGTTCTTCCCAGCCCCAACAAATCCTGTAACACCCTGAATTGAAGTAATAGCCCCACAAACCGCTTTCCATTCTTCAGGCACATCAGGAAGATCCATTTCGATGAGGATATAGCCAGGAAAAAACTTTTTTTTAATCTGCCTTTTTTTCCCATTGTGCATTTCGACGATATTTTCAGTGGGTATTCTTACATCACCAATGTGATGACCAAAATCTTTCTTTTTTAAATTCTTTTCAATATAAGAACTAACTTTATTTTCATACCCAGAATAAATGTGTAGAATATACCAATTTTTAGCCATTAATAAAATACCATATTAAAGATAAATGAATTAGACTGTTATGGCTTGAATATATACAAAACAGCTTGACCCACCACATAATCAAAGAAACCCAGAATCAGGGCTATTGCAATAACTACAACAAACACAATGACTGTGGAGTTTATCACTTCTTCTTTTTTAGGCCAGGAAACCTTTTTTAGCTCAACCAGAGATTCTCTTACAAAATTAACTATTTTACTTTCTTTTTTCAAAGCTAAACCCAATGTTAAAATATTATTACAGGCCTGGAGGGACTTGAACCCCCAGCCCCTGGTTTTGGAGACCAGTGCTCTACCAATTGAGCTACAGACCTAAGTCATTATCATAGGAAATACTTCGTGAGCCCACGACCAGGATTGAACTGGTGACCGCTTGCTTACCATGCAAGTACTCTACCGACTGAGCTACGTGGGCGTAACCTGAAATAATTAGGCAATAATTCTAACAAAACAAATTGAATAAGTCAATCATTTTTTTAATATTATTAAGAATATATAAATAAAAAATCATTGTTATACTATGATGATTATTAATAAACTTGACGATATTATTTGTTATGATTTATTTAGTGAATTCAATTTATATCGGTATTAGAAAATAAAAAAATGTTAAATAATCTGCAATATAAGATAATAATAAATATCATTTTTATAATTTTTTTTATTCACTTTCCAATCAAAAGTCATACTAAGTTAGATAAAAAATTACATATCAAAGATTTCTCCAATAATATAATATTTCATATCGATAAAATTATTATAACAAAATATAAAAAATTCAATCACCCATTTCTAAAAAAAATATTTGGACTTCGCGAAAATCAAGATTATTGGGCATGGGAAATAAAAAAAATATTAAATCAGATAAATAATTCTGGTTACATTGAAGAAAAATCGCTTAATTCTCATCTGATTCCAACTTCTAAGAGCAGATATTATAATCTGGTACTTTCTTTCCAGGAGAATCCCACAATTCGATCTATTGAAATTATAAACACCTCAAATACAAAATCGTCTTACTTATTAGACTTTCTGGATGAATATAATTTTATTAAAGATGGTATTTATAATAGCATGAATTATCACAAGGGGATTAAAGATTTCTTATTATATTATCAGAAGTTAGGGGTTTTTCTTATTAATATTTCTAAAGAAATTAAGAGAGATGAAAAAAATGATACTGTTCAAATAAAAATATATATCTTTCCCATAAAACAATTAATAATTAATTCTATTAAAGTACAAGGTGCAAATTATTTATCCTATGATAAAATGTTGAGATTGATACATATTCGGCTGGGATACCCAATTACATCTGACTCAATTTTAGATAAGAGTTTTATAAAGTTAAAACAAACAGGACTTTTCTCTGAAGTTTATTATAATTTTAAAAAAATTAATAGAATTAAAGACGAAGTGATTTATTGTGATCTTGTAATCGAGGTTATAGAAGTCGATCAAAGTAATTTTACCACAACTACACTTTATAAAAATACCATCGGGCCTATTTTTCTGGCACAATATATCCATTTAAATATTAATGGTAAAAGAGATCGATTTCTTGCCCAGGCTGGATATGAGGTATTTTTAAATACTGTATCATTTATTTTGGAATATACCAAACCCGATCTGAATAACATTTTTTTCCTAAGTACTAGACTCCAAAAAGAAGATTTTGTTTTGCAAATAGCGGATAATTCATATCGTCTTTCTGAAAAATATTCAATTCGCCTTACATTTGGTTTAAATATCGTTGATTTCTTTTCATCATATATTTTTGCAAAAGAAATCTTTACAAAAGAAAAAGTTATCGATAGATCTGGTGATAAAATAACAACACCCACAGGACTAGTATTAAATGATAATACTTTTCAAACAGAAGTTGGATTAATATTATCATATAATAATTTAAATGATACTTTCAATCCATTTCGTGGAATACGTGCCATGGGATCATATAGCATTATCCCTGAAGGAACTATTACTCAATTATTTAATGGTCAATTAGATTTTTATTTTAAATTAAATTATAGTTTTGTCCTTGGATTTTTTTTCAGAGGGGACTATGTTGTTTCAAATACAAATAGCTCACTAATTTATGCTTATAGCAACAGAAAAACTGATGCCCAGATTAGAAATGTTAATTACGTCAAAGCAAGTGGATATGGTGCAATGGAGTTAAGGATAAGTACAAGAAAATTACTCGATGATTCCTATTTTGTTATATTTTTTGAAGGTGGAAGTATCTGGGAAAGATTAAGTGATTTTAATCCCCTTGATTTTGGATATGGTGTTGGAATTGGATTAAGATGGTCACCAAGTAAATATCATCATTCATTTCTATTTGGATTTCCAGGAAGTATAAATATTGGTATCAAATTATCTGAGTCGGGATATAAAAGTCCTTCATTTACATTCTTACAGCACAGAGACCAATATTATTATCTTAATTTAACAGGTGGTTTTTGATGAAAGATAACGTAACAGCCTATATACTTTGCTTAACATTGGGAATATTTGGAGCACATAAATTTTATCTGAATAATAATAAAATTGGATTACTCTACTTATCCAGTTCATTAGCTTTACCTGTCCTGATCCAAATCATGGGACTCTCATTCAATGTGTGTTTTATAACTCCAATAATAGCTATCCCTGCCATAGGTACATTTATAGATTTATTTACCCTCCCTCAACAAGTAAAAAATGCAAACAGATCGATTATAAATAACTCTTCCAAAGATAAATCCACTTTTTTTCCTATGAAAAATGCTAAACTCTCAGAAAGTGAGAAGGAGAAAATAATATTACTTCTGGCTAAAAAGCACAATGGGAAATTAACTCCCCTTGAGATTGCTGCTGAAACAGATATCAATATTGATGATGCCGAAAAATTACTTAAAAAATGGACTGATAAGGGATATGCTGATGTGAATATAAGTCCGGATGGAACTGTCCTCTATAAGTTTAGGGGTTTTTTGAGCGAGGACGATAAAAACAATTCGTCGGGTGTGTTTTAATATTAAAATAAGACAATAATAACTATTCATTTGCTTATAATAAGCCAATCTTAAAAAATTAATCAATAATTATTGATCAATGTAAAAAAATGTTATATATTTCATTGGGCAATAAATTGGAGTAAAATATATATAAATCTTTTATTGTTATCATATTTGTTTTTTTACAAATAATCTTTCATTCACAAAATTCCCACGCAATAGAATTTAGAATTGGTGCTAAGGGTGGTCTGGGTTGGCCCTTTGCCCAATACACCTCAAATGAAGTCTCGAATATTTATACTGCCGGTGAAGTTGGCTTATCCTTTGAATTCTATATTCCGCTTAAAAAAAAAAATAATAAATTCTCCATTGCCTTTGAAATTGATGCTATGTATCAGGTTCGCGGAGGGGATTTTTCAAATGGCAGAGAAATAATTAAATACTTTGGATTTCCTGTTATATCAAAGTTTTATTATAAACGATTTTGGTTAGGACTGGGAATGAATTTTCAATATAACTTAAACGCCAATTTTACAGATTCTGTTGGAAATCAATATGTATCTAATGTGACTAATTTTAATTACGAATTATTATTTTTACTTGGTTATAATTTTCATCTAAAAAAACGACATATCATCGCAGTCGAAATCAGAACTTATATTGGATTCCCTAATTATACCACCAACCCCAATGAAACTCTTCGTACCAGAATGCTTAGTTTCCTGGTGGGATATAATATAAAGTTATAAATACAAGGATATCTAATGAATAACAATATTTCAACAAATCAAATAACGAACCCATCAGATAATAACAAGGAATCTAATCCCAAAAAAGCCGTGGTACTATTGTCTGGAGGTCTTGACAGCACTATAGCAACACACCTGATGAAGAAACAAGGCATTGAACTTACTGCACTTAATTTCCACACTGCATTTTGCACCTGCACAAAAAGTGGATGCAAGTTTGAATCTAAATCTGTATCAAAAGAAGTGGATATTCCCCTTAAAATCATGAGTGTTACAAAAGAATATTTGCAAGTAATCAGGCATCCAAAGTATGGTTACGGCAGGGGAATGAATCCTTGTATTGATTGTCGTATATTTATGTTCAAGAAGGCCAAGGAATACATGGATGAAACAGGAGCCTCATTTGTAATAACCGGTGAAATCAAAGGCCAGAGACCAATGTCACAGACAAATAATTCAATGTATCTTATTGAAAAGGAAAGTGGATTAGAGGGACGTATTCTAAGACCTCTCAGTGTAAGCAAGGAAACGAATTTATCAGAAGATGTAAAACAGATGATAGATCTTGAAAGCCTGCCAAATATATCAGGGCGTAGCCGTAAAATTCAGTATCAATTAGTAGAAGATCTTGATATAGAAAATTACTCCTGTCCTTCAGGAGGTTGTTTATTAACTGAAACAGAATTCTCACATCGCTTAAAAGATTATTTCCAATATAACAAAGAAAATAATTTAAATGAAATTAAACTACTTAAGATTGGAAGACATTTTAGAATAAATGATGATTCAAAACTTATTGTAGCACGAGATGAGAAAGAAAATTACAAGTTAACCCATTTTAAAAGTCTTGGAACTTTCTTTGAGCCAATATCTAAAGGTCCTAGTGCTTTACTTATTTCTAAAAATCAAGATATTCCAATGCTTGAACATGCAGGAAAAATTATAGCACGATATTGCAAGGGTGAGAATATTATAATTAATTATCAGAACAAAGATACAAATGGCAATATAACTGTAATTCCTTTCCCAAAAGAAGAAGTTGATAAATATCTTATTCGATAATCCTTTCTTATAAAGAAAATATTTGCCAATCCTCTATTTTTTTATATATTTTAAAATCTCACAAAATAAAAATAAATCATAATTCGATGATTCTATATAAATTAAAGGGGAGTAAAAATGACCCAAATACAACTTGCAAGACAAAATACAATTACAAAAGAAATGAAACGTGTCGCTGAAAAAGAAAATCTTGATCCTGAGCTAATCCGACAGGAGATCAGCAAAGGACGAGTAATTATTCCTGCGAACATAAATCATAAAAATCTCGATCCCATTGGCATCGGGAGAAATCTCACAACTAAAATTAATGCAAATATAGGTACTTCCAGCGTTACCTCTAAAACTGAGGAGGAAGTTGAAAAATTAGAATATTCCATGAAATACGGTGCTGATACAGTCATGGATCTAAGCACAGGGGGAGATTTGGATAATATCCGTATCGCACTCCTTGAAAAATCCACTATTCCCATTGGCACTGTACCAATATATCAGGCTGTAGCTGAAAAGGATATCTTAGATGTCACTATAAATGATTTCCTGGAAGTCATTGAACGCCAAGCTAAACAGGGTGTAGACTATATGACCATCCATTGCGGGGTGCTATTAAATATGTTACCCCATGTTGAAAAGAGAATTATGGGTATCGTAAGTCGCGGTGGATCACTTATTGCAAAATGGATGAAAAGGAAAGGAATGGAAAATCCATTATATATCGCATATGATGAGATTCTAGATATTCTTCATAAATATGATGTGACAATTAGCCTCGGTGATTCCCTAAGACCTGGATGTATTGCGGATGCCACGGATGAAGCTCAGGTATCTGAATTAAAAGTTCTTGGTGAGCTTACAAAAAGAGCTTGGGAACGTAACGTACAGGTGATGGTAGAGGGACCAGGGCACATTCCCTTAGATCAAATAAAATTAAATATGGATCTGCAAAAAGAATATTGCCATGAAGCCCCATTTTATGTTTTAGGACCACTTGTTACTGATATCGCTCCAGGTTATGATCATATAACATCAAGTATTGGAGCGACCTTAGCCGCCTATCATGGTGCTAGTTTTCTTTGTTATGTAACTCCAAAAGAACATCTTGGCTTGCCCAATAAAGAGGATGTACGGGCAGGGATAATTGCTTATAAAATAGCTGCTCATGCGGCAGATATAGCAAAAGGTTTACCAGGTGCAAAAGACAGGGATAATGAGCTTTCAAAAGCCCGTGCAAAGTTTGACTGGAAATCTCAATATGCCCTTTCACTAGATCCAGAAATGGCTCAACAAATGAGAGAAGAAGGATTATCTGAAGATAAAGAGTTTTGCTCAATGTGTGGCCCAAACTTTTGTTCTATAAAAGTAAATAATGAGAACTTCAGTAAAATAAAACACTTATCAGCATAATATGAAAGCTTCTCAAATAGAATTACTTGCTCCAGCAGGAGATTTTGATAAATTAAAAGTCGCTGTTTCCTATGGAGCAGATGCTGTATATATTGGTGGCTCTGCATTTGGACTTAGAAGTTCTGCCGGCAATTTTTCCATATCGCAAATCGAGAAGGGTATTAATTTTGCACATAAATACAACACAAAAGTCTATCTTGTGGTAAACACATTTCCAAATAATTCAGAAATAAAACAGATTGAAAATTATCTAGGAATACTAAAAAATATCTCTCTTGATGCTCTCATTATCGCTGATCCTGGCGTAATTTCATTAGCTAGGGAATTGACCCCTTTTAATATTCATCTTTCCACACAATCTTCTGTGACGAATATCGAAACCGTGAAATTTTGGAGACAAAATGGGATTTCAAGAATCGTTTTAGGGCGAGAAGTATCTATCGAAGAAGCCAAGTTAATTTATGCTCAATCAGACATGGAACTAGAATTGTTTATCCATGGATCCATGTGCATGTCTTATTCTGGGAAATGCACTATTTCAAATTATACAGCTAATCGGGATGCCAATCGGGGTGGATGCGTCAATTCCTGCAGGTGGGAATATTCCATATCAAATATTTCGGATTTTATCCCATTTACGAAATCTTATGCTATGAACTCAAAAGATTTATGGGCTGTTGATCAGATTCCAGAAATGATAGATGCCGGGATATCTTCATTGAAAATTGAAGGCAGGATGAAGAGTCATTTATATCTCTCCAACACTGTGAGTATCTATAGAAAAATAATTGACAACTACTTGAATAATAAATCAATTCTACCCACAGATTCTTTCAAGAAACTATTTAATGATCTGCCCAATCGGGGGTTTAGTAGTGGTTTTCTTAAATCAACAGCAAATAGGGATTCCATTTTGTATGATAACCTGAAAAATCCTTCGCAATCAAATTATATTGGGATCGTAAAAAAAATTACTGAACAATATATTCTGCTCCAGACAAAAAATACTTTTCATCAAGGGGATTCACTCATTTTCTACCTTTTTACAGGGGAAACGATTTTTTATGATGTTTCGGTTATGTACAATATCAACCAGGAAATTATCCCTATCGCTCATGCCAATTCATTAATACTTCTTCCAAAGCACCCGCTTATCCAAGAAAATAACGTAGCATCCCTTTTGAATAATCAATCTGATAAGCAGTCTTCTCATATCGACAACCAATTATACCTTGTTTAATAGAGAATTTATCTTGTCACTTAACACATGAGCTTCATCTGATCCTATTCTAAACCTTTTATTATTGTGAAAAATTAATTCCACTGCATCAAGTCCAGATATATTCCACATCCAGCCATCTCCATAATATCGAATCCCCCAGCCATAGATCCATTTATTCTTTACAATATTGCATTCCCTGATATCGCTTATATTGATTGTCTTTTTAATCAATCCAACACCAAACTTCAAATTAATTTTGTTCTCAATAATCTCTACATTCAATTGATAGAACAAGATCATTATTATAAAAAAAAACATGAATATTATAAATACTAAATATACTGGTGCCTTAGAGAGAAGAATTGATGTGATAGACAAACCTTCAAGGAGAAATAATATTAGAAACAACCATACTGCTAATTGTCGATGACTATAATAATTCATAATGACCCCTTAATTTAGATTTAGAATAAAACTTCTTTAGCAATAATAATAATGATAAATCTGAAATTATTCAAGTGATAGATTGATGAGAAAAAAAATTAAAATGATTTGATATGTTTATATTTTAAGTTATATTTTAAATATAAGATATTATCGATAAGAAATTTATTTATATCAGGGGGTATTATGACATATTTTTTTCAAGGACTCATAGTTATTATTTTTATTTTGAACAGTTATTTAACATATTCATTCACTGTTCCAAAGAGCTTTGAGAATCGCCAATCGTCCTATTCTTCCCGATATAGAAAATTACAATCTGGATTTACAATCGATGGGGGATATTTTTTTACCCCCGAATCCCTTTCTGGACCTACTGTAGGATATGGATGGGGTGGTGGTTATGGCGGTGGAATTGCTTTGGAATTGAGGGATAGATTTGCAATTGCCCAAATACGTTTTGATGTCAATTATTATAAATGGTCTTTAAATAATAACTCCTTTAGTCGAATGCCGTTTTATTTTGGAATCAGGGGATATTTGGCTGTTCGAAAACAACAAGTATTATGCCCTTATATTGGATATGGCTTTGAGTTGAGTAGTGACAAACCATATATAAATGAGAATACGATTCATTTTGGAATGTCATTTGAAGGAGGCCTGGAAATCCGTATTGATAAACTCTTTCTGATAGGATTTAATGCGAGATATCATATCATACAACACCCCTATATTACAATGGGCCCCTATGGTGGGATTACATTTTAATAATATCTAGTAAGGACATTTTATGAAATATATAAAGATATTGCCAGTTTTAATTTATTTAATATTATTAGGAGCAAATGCTTTCTCACAAAATGATCAATCCAATGAGAATGATTATTTAAAAGAACCCGAACTGATGAAACCTGGTAAAAAAATTACTAATAAAGATTTCCGACGTAAAGATCCGATAACCCGGTTTGTATTCGATGGGGGGATATATTTCCCTTCTGAAACAACATCTGGTCCTAGTGTCCCTTCAGATTCAGGTTGGGGATCAGGATATGGTGGATCGCTGGGGGTTACAATTGAATCAGGTTATCCAAGTTTTGGAATGTTTAGATTTGATGTCAATTATTTTAAGTGGAGTAATAATAAAGACGTATATAAACGAATGCCTTTTTTTATTGGGGGTCGAGGATATATGGGTTATTCTGGAAAGAATCTCTTCTATCCTTTCTGGGAATTTGGATTAGAATTGAGTAGTGATACAGACGTTTCAGGAGAGAATACAATTCATTTTGGAGTAGCTCTTGGAGTTGGTTTTGAAATACGGATTAAAGATTTATTGATATTAGGGGTGGATGCCCGAGGGCATTTTATTAAACATATGTATTTTTCAGCGGGACCTTATATTGGAATTATTCTGTAAATTATTATATTTAATCATTAGCACGATGCTACGAAAGGAATTATTATGGGTAACAAGGATCACTGGTTTGAAAAGTGGTTAGAAGAAAATGACATCCCTGATAAGGACTCTCCGAAAAGAAATACGGAAACTCAATATTCAAATAAGCCTTTTAAAAAGAATCTTCCTAGTCCTCAAGACTTTCCAATCCGCTATAAGAAGACGAATAAATTTTATAATGAAGGGGAAAATACTCTTGAAAAATGGCTTGATAAGAATGACGTTTATGATAAGGATAAATGGATGGGAGATGATATGATTTGGCGATATCCCCCTCAAAATCTGACTGCTATCCAGATTGACTCGAGTATAGATCTTCATCAATTAACAGTCAGTCAGGCGATTCAAATACTTAAGAAATTTATTACTGACTCGTTTAAAAAAAATGATTGTGTGGTAAAAGTGATTCATGGCAAGGGTAATCATAGTTTTGGTGGTCCTAAAGTTAAAATAGCTGTTATTGAATGGTTACGAAAGGAAGGGAAGGGTTATATAAGATTTTTTAAAGAAGCATCTGTAAATCATGGTGGAGCTGGGGCTACCATTGTGTGGCTAAAATAATTATTTATCCTCTGTGGGAAACGAAACATCAACACCCAATTTTCGCAGGGAGAGTGCGGCATTTTGTCGGACGAGGAGGACTTTGTCATGTTGATAGACGTGTTGGAGGAATTTTATCACCCGTTTGTCATTAAAATAACCCAGGGCATCTGCGGCGTATGCTCTCACCTCGCTATTTTTATCAAAGAGTTTATGAATTATACCTCGGATGGATCTTTTATCCCGAATCTGGAGTAAAGCCCATATCGCACTGATTCTAACATTCTTATTTTTGTCATAGAGTGATTTTATAATAATTCTCAGGGTATCAGGACTTTTTATCCTTCCAAGACTTCTTATAACTAAACTACGAACTAAGCTGTCTTCATCGTCCAACTGTTCAATAAGAGAGGGAATTGCATTAGGATTTGCAATTTTCCCAAGAGATCGTATGACATTTTTTCGGACGACAGGATCATCATCATTAATCGCTTCGATCAAGGCATTGATACTTTTGTTGTCCGGATAATTTCCTAGGAATAATGCGGCAATACGTCTTTTTACTATGTTTTCGTCATATAAAAGGATTTTTATATAATCATCTCGTGTTTTCTGTGATTTTTTCGCCTGCAAACGAAATGGAGGCAACAAAATTAGTAATATGACAATGAGAATAGCTTTTGAAAGAAGTGATTTATTTATTTTCTTTTGTAGCATTGGATTTCTTAAATAAAAAATATTCCTCTTTGATGAGTAAGCCTTGGTTCTTATAGGTTTCCCGTTTAACTAATTTTCCATTTTTATAATATTCTATAAAATAGACATCCAGTTCAGGTTTTGATAAAATGCTTATAAAGAATTGTGATTTATTTGACCGATTAAATCCAATGTAATGATACTGGATCTTTTCGGGGATAAGTTTCTCATTATCGTAGTTATAGAGGAAAAATCCAAACAGTTGATTTTGTTTTATTTCTTCCAGCCTGATTAAGCGGTCGTTTTCATCGAAAATTGCCTTATAATGATTTGGGTATTTTTTGAGATCATTTTTATTGATTTCTTTACTGAAGATAATTCCATTGAGTTCTCTGTCCAGATGGTAGTCTGTATAATACTTTATAATTTCAAAAGTTTTTGAAGCCCTTATGGAGATATACTTTGCTTTTAAATCAAAACTGAAAATATTAATAGGAAGTATAAACAATAAAATAAATATGATTTTTTTCATAGAGAGTACTCCTTATGATTGTTAACTATAGTATCCCTTACCTGTTCAATTAGCTCCAATGTACCTTTCCCATGCACAGATATGGCTTCACCAATGACAAGATTGACATTGACGGGACGCAATTGAAAGGATTTTTTGGGCATGACGTTATTGGATCCGACAATGGTGATGGGAATGATATCAAATTTAGTTTGCAAAGCCAATATGAAAGCGCCTTTTTTAAATGATTGTATATGCCCATTGTCGCTCCTTGTGCCTTCCGGAAAAATTAGAATGGAAGTCCCTTTCTTTAATTTTTTTTCGGCTGTTTTGAGGGAACGGATAGCTTTTTTTGTATCATTACGATTTATAAGAATATACCCCCCTGCAACAAGAGACCATCCAAAAATTGGGATTAATGCTAACTCTTTTTTGGCTATCATCTTGATTTCATTTTTTAAGGAGGACAATAAAATTGGGATATCAAACAAACTGGCGTGATTACTTATAAATATATAACTTTTATCAGGTAAAATGTGATGATGTCCTTTAACTTGTATTTTTACCCCCCCTACCCAGATTAGCCATTTTGCCCAGGTTGTGGATATTATATGATATGCGGGCAAAAAAAAGTTGAGTGGACCAGTAATTACAGCTAAAGTGGACCAGAAAGTTGTTATTAGAATAATAATTAATAATTTTATTAGAGTAATGATCATATTTTTTTTACGTTTTAATTTTTTTAATCATAAAAACTGCAAGAACCAAGAAAAACACATTTCCTAGCCAAGGTGCCAAATAAGATGGAAAAATATCGCTGATCTTAGCAAGAGATGTCCCAATTTGGAATATAATAAAATATAATAAGAAAATAATAATAGCTTTAAACAGGCTATTGATAAATACCAGTTTTCTTGAGTGAAATTGCCCGATAGTTATACCGACAAGAATAATTAGAAATGTAGATAGTTGAAATGCGAATTTTTTAGAATACATATCAATTTCAAACTCTCTCCATTTTTTTCTGGATTTTTTTAAACTAGTTATGAGTTTTCTGCCTTCTTTAAGAGTTAATCTATCCATTGGCTTATTTTTAATTAGAAAATGATCAGGTCGCTCTTTAATGTAATCCAGAACTAACCGTTTAAAATGGGTTATTTTGTTTAACCCTTTTTTATTATCCCAATAACGGATATCTCCATTATAAGCGATCCATTTTTTAATATTATTGTCCCATACAGCTTTTTGTGCATCGATTCTAAAAATAAAATAGGGAACAAAGGATATTTTAAAATAGGATTCTTTTTTAATTACAAATTTATCATAGCTTGGATTTTTTTTTATTAAATCATATTCCAGTAAAAGGTTTTTTAGAGATAAATCCCTTTTATAAGATTTGTTTTCTAATATATTTAACTCATCTACACTTTCCAACGCCTGAGGAACAGATGTTATATTATCTGATACTTCGAAATTAATTTTTTTTTCTTCCTGTTTTTCACGTACTTGTATTTTTTTAGGTTTTAAATCTGTTTTGATGTGATATCTTTTTGGAAAATAATAACTATCAATAATCTGGTCGCGGAACGGGGAAATAGATGCTAAACGACTGGCGTCTTCAAATGTGATAGGTATTTTATACTTCTTTTTTTTATCATCCCCTTTTTTAGACTCATTTTCTGTAGATTGAACCGGTGGAGTTGTTTTGGGAGTTCCTTTAGTAGATTTTTTTTCTTTCTGTTCCTCAATTAATTTAGATTTATCTAGTAGATTAAAGGACCGATCCACAAGGGTATTAATATTTATCTTTGGTATGACCGATTCGGAATTTTCCTTGAGATATAATTTCTCAAGATCCAGATATTCAGTGTCTTCCTGCTTTCTGGGTTCCTCTGTTAAAGATATCCTGAAAGATTCAAATAAGGGTTGTTTGTTGATAAATTGATTTTTCTTAATTTTCTTATCATTTTTTACTAATTTTGGTTTATCAGAGATATTATTCTTTTGTATTTCGTCATTTTTTGCAGGATTACCTGGGAGATTTGTTTCTTTGGGTATAGAATCGATTATGGTATTTTTGAAGATTGGCGGTGTTTTTGCAAGTAATTCGTTTTTTTTCGGCTCTGCCAATTTAATATTTTTGTTAATATGGAGTTTATTCTGTACATAGGGATCAAACTCCTTTATATCTGGAGATTTTTTAGGTGATGGTAAAGGCTTGTCCTCATCGAATGAAAAGGCGTCTTTATTATAAGCCAGTTCATCCCCTTGAATAGAACGTGCCTGGGCAATAATGGGATAGTGCATTACCTTATTGACTGAATCAAATTGCTTAATAAAATAATAAAAATTATTTTGTCCAAATGTTTCAAAATCTCTTGTTCGATCCGGTTCAAATTTATTTAACATTGTTCGACGTAATTTAATTGATTTATCATATGTCCGTACAATCACCAAATCAGTAATAGGGATGAGTAGCAGGGAATATATAAGACTGACTATTAAAATAGGTAGAGTCAGCCTGAGTAAATGGACACCAGCACCTATATAGGCTACTGCTTCATTATTTTTATAAAAATTACCCATGGTATATATATTACTGAAAAGAAATGCGAGAGGAGACACCCACAATGCCCTGTATGGAATCTCATTTAAATACATTAAAAGTATTCTATTCAGGGTGATATTCTTATTGGATTCCATTTGATTGATAAAATGGGGTATATCATTAATTAATTGAGAGAAAAGATAAATGACTATAAATAATATCATAGACATTAAAGTCATTTTAGTAAAGTCTTTTAAGATATATCGATCAATCATGGACAGATGATAGGGTCTGAACATATCAATTATATCCAAAACTCTTTTGAACAGTAAGTTGTGGTGTGGTTGCTTATTTAATAAACTTTCCATAGAATATCAATTTTAGAATGATTATATTTTATAAAATATCGTATATCGATTAACTCAATGTTAATATGTAATAATATTAATAAATAAAAATTGTCTATTGAATTGAATTTAATCATTTTTCACAGAAGATTAAAAAATATTTTAAATTAGAATGTATTATGATCCCCAAAAAATTCATTGATCAGTATATTTCTTATTCACACAATGATACTTGCAATTATGCAGTGGCATTTGGAAACAAATTACGAGGGGGAGAAATAATTTTTTTGATTGGTGATCTGGGAAGCGGGAAAACAACTTTCACTAAAGGTATTGCCAGTGGGATAGGGATTGATGAGATAATTACAAGTCCTACATTCAGCCTGTTAAATTACTATGATGGGGACAGGATTAATTTGTGTCATATAGATTTATATCGTATTGAGGGCATAAATGATTTTAGTGAACTGGGTATTGAAGAATATATAACCAAAAATAATGTTCTGATAATAGAATGGGGAGAGAAATATCTCCATGAGTTTGAATACAATTTGCTTATAATTGAATTAAAGATATTAAATGATGATGAAAGGGAGATAAAACTATATCAATATGATTGTCCTAGGGATTGAAACAGCTACTGACGTTTTGAGTATTGCATTATTAGAAGATGACAAAGTTCTTGGGGAAATGAATGTCTATGAAAACAAGCAACACACAAAAAATATTGTTTTGATGATTAAAAATACATTGGAAATCTGTTCTATTAATAAAAATGATATAGATTTAATTTGTGTGGATGAAGGTCCTGGGTCATTTACTTCTCTGAGAATTGGTGTATCCACAGCAAGAGCCCTTGCTCAATTCACTAAAAAAAATATTATTTCCATGAAATCATTGGATATCTTAATGCAAAATATCTATGTAAACTATCTTCTACAAAAATATAGCGAGGAATATTATATTATCCCCATGCTAGATGCAAGAAAAAATCGGATTTATACGACAATATACCAAAATGACAAACGAATTGAGGAATATCTGGATATAAGTCCTCAAAAATATATTGATCAATTAATTTCTTTGAAAAAAAAACTCATTCTCGTTGGAAATGGTGTTTTAATGTATTATAATATATGGCAGGATAGCTTGAAAGAGAAAATGATTTTAATCCCTCATAATTTTCACCAACTCAATGCTGTAACTCTATCTCAATTTGGAAGAAAGTTATATCTAAATCAGGGAGGAATAAAATATTCTCAAATAAATCCAGCATATTTACGAAAAAGTGATGCGGAATTATCTTTGGAATAATAAAATAATTTTACAGGACTTATTATGATTAAAAAAGCTCTTATCACCGTCTCCGATAAACAAGGTATTGATGATTTTGCAAAAGAGATCAGTCAATTAGGGATAGAAATCATCTCAACCGGTGGAACATACAAACAATTGAGTGAAGCTGGGATTAATGTAACCCCTATTGAAAAATACACAGGATCTAAAGAAATCCTCGATGGACGTGTAAAAACACTTCATCCTAAAATACATGGCGGGATTCTTGCCCTGAGAAATAATAAACAGCATCTGGATGAATTAAAATCCTTATCTATAGATACAATTGATCTGGTTGTTGTTAATTTATATCCCTTTGAAAAAGTCATCCACAAACGAGAAGTATCTCCGGAAGAAGTGATTGAGAATATAGACATCGGGGGAGTCGCACTATTAAGGGCATCCGCAAAGAATTTTCATCATGTCGCTATTGTGAGTGATCCAGAAGATTATCCAAAAGTTCTTAAGGATATCAAGGAATTCAAAGAAGTTTCAGAGGAATTAAGATATTTGTTAGCTGTAAAGGCTTTTGAAATGACATCCCATTATGACCAGATAATATTTAATTATTTAAGTGAAAAAAAGTTTTATTCATTTCCCCGTCATGAAAGTTAGTTAATTTATCTCCTCAGATTATAATATGTTAAAAAGAATAATTTTATATATCATAATACTAGTTGTTTTTTTTTATAACAAACAATTATCCCACACCCATGAAATCGATGGCATGTTTCACCTAGCCACTGAATTATCGTCTGGATGGAATACTGGACTCGGTGGCGGAATTGGAGTTACATTTGATCTGAAAGAAGTCCCGCTAGGTATTTTGCAATTAAGGGTCGATGGATCATATATTCGTTGGAAGAATCAATTTCATACTTCTAATATATACCTTAGATATGTGGCATTCACAGGCTTAAGATTTTCTTTAAAAATTCTTGCAGGATACATTAGGCCCTTTATTGATCTGGGAGGTGAAATCAATTATGAGAAAAATGAATTCAACCCTTCTGAAACGGATAATAAAGTTAGTTTTGGATTCACCCCAGGTATAGGAGCACAAATTAAGCTATCAAGTGTGTTACTGGGAATGCATATCAGGTATCATCTCCTAAGAGATTCATATGTCACATTCACCCCTACTCTGGGATTAAGATTTTAATATATTTTTATTATAAAAGAGGTTAACCATGTTGGATACTTGCAATGAAACATTACATAATCTTGAGAAGCTAATCCAAGAACACTGGGGGTCTCTTTGAATTAGATTCCAAGCAAAAAAAAATTAATGAAATTGAAAATCTGATGAGTCAGAGCGATTTTTGGAATAATAAAGAAAAGGCAAATGAGCTCACAAACGAATTAAGCAAGCTCAAAAGAGGAATTAAATCTTGGGTAGGCATTAAAAAAGAGTTAAATGATATGAAAGAATTATTAGAACTCGCTACTCTGGAAAATGATGAAGACCTTAGTAAAGATATTGAACAAGGTGTAGAACAGCTTCAAAAAAAATACGAAGATCTTGAATTCAGCTTAATGATGTCTGATCCAAATGATGATAGTAATTGTTTCCTTTCAATAAATGCTGGAGCAGGTGGAACTGAAGCATGCGATTGGGCAAGTATGATTCAGAGGATGTATTTGAAATGGGCAGATGATAAAGGTTTTCAGATTGATATTGTAGATTATCTTGAAGGCGAAGAAGCTGGTACAAAAAATATTACAATCCATATCAAAGGGGATTATGCTTTTGGATTATTAAAAGCGGAAACGGGTGTCCATAGACTCGTGCGTATATCCCCCTTTGATTCCAATAAACGACGCCACACGTCCTTTGCATCGGTGTTTGCATTTCCTGAAATTAACGAAGACATTGAATTTGATATTAATCCAACAGATCTAAGAATAGATACCTATCGCTCACAGGGGGCTGGCGGACAGCACGTCAATACAACAGACTCTGCCGTAAGAATAACTCACATCCCTACTGGTATTGTCGTCCAATGTCAAAATGATCGTTCCCAGCATAAAAATAAAGATAACGCCATGAAAGTCCTCAGAGCAAGATTATACCAGCATTATGAGAAAGAAAGAATGTCTGAGATAGAAAAAAAACAGGCTGAGAAACTGGAAATCTCATGGGGAAGCCAGATCAGATCTTATGTTTACCAGCCATACATAATGGTCAAGGATCACAGAACAGGATTTGAAACCGGCGACGGTCTGGGATTTCTCGAGGGACGATATCTGGACGAGTGCATTAAAACTTTTCTTAAATGGAAATTAACTCATTAAATACTTCCTGGAAAACCCCCAACACGAATCAGTATCGGAATCAAAATTTTTAATTCCGATTGTTCTTTATCCTGTGGTTTCATTTTTGAAATGTAAACCATATTGGATGCAATTGATCTAAATTAAGATGCTTCATAGACCTTATCTTTCCAGATGACCCTTCTGCTTTTAATTAACGTGAATGGAAGGGAAATTACGTAGGTTATGAAATAGAATTGGAACGTGAGAAAGTATTTTAACTTGTCCAGTAATTTTAGTGATTTCAGGATAGAGGTAAATACAATTATATCGATGAGCATTTTAAAAGCGATGGCTAACAAACCACTTATTAAATCGATAAATGGCGATACAATCATTATTAGATTGGATATAAAACTAATTGTAAGAACCAGAAAGCCAAGTACACCTGATTCTAAACCCCCCACAGCCCATCGTTTTTTCTGCCGATATAACGTGATGGCATCTTCACAAGGCTCTGAGACGACCAATGCTTTTTGATCCAGTGGATAAATTATTTTATATTGGTTTAAATCACCGATGCATTGTAGTAACTTAAAATCTTCTGTAACACTGAAGGGAATAGATTCATATCCCCCAACCTGCTTGTACAGTGTTTTGCGATAGGACATGTTATTACCAATAGCACTGAGAGCATAATCTAGATTCATAGTACCCGCTGCGATAGTTAGAAGATAAATAAAATCCATCATTTGCATTCCTGAAAAATGATCATAGGTCTCTTGAGTGGTATATCCCATCACCATACCCACGTCATCCTGATAATATGAGGCGATTGTTTCTACCCACGTTGGTGGAACTGCACAATCAGCATCTGTCGTCACGATAATCTCTCCCTTAGATATATTGATAGCCTTTGCCAGTGCATTTGCCTTCCCTTTCAGGTGGGTATCATCTTCTGTGGGTATGAGATGGATGAATCGTGTTTTATCCTGGATGAAATCATCAATTATTTTACCGGTATTATCAACTGAGTTATTATTTGATATAATTATTTCCAGCTTGCCCTCAGGATATTCTAATTTATCAAGGGATTGAAGGCATCGAAGGATGTTTTTTTCTTCATTTCTTGCGGCGACAATGACTGTTACCGTTGGTAATTTTTCATAGGGGATTTTTTTGTATTTTTTATAGACACCTCTTAGGATTACAGAGATATTTAAGGTGTAAAAAAATAATATCCCAATGATTATATATTCAAGCATTTTTTTTCCTTTTTTGAATTATAATAAGTTTTTGTGGCGATTCCATATTGATTGGTTTCGCTCCAGGTTCTGGTATCGTATTCCTGATAGTTGGTATCGATATGGACGTACTCTAATCTCTTTCTAAGACATGCTCCTGAGTTGAGATAGATTGTATTGTTAAACTCAACTTTGATTGGAGGCTGGTGGGAGTGTCCCATCACAATAACACGCTTGTTTGTGTCACCAAAAAGTACCCCATTTGCCCTACCTTTCAGGAGTTTATTGGCATCAACATTAATGAGTTGACCCATCTTCTCCCCAAACCAGGTTAAATATGCTTCTGCATTACACCATCCCAGGTTTTCCAGCCAGTCAGCCAGGGTTGTAAGAACGATTAGAAGGGCTTTATGGGATCTTAATCTATCCAATTGATGTCCATGAAAGAACATATATTTTGTCTTCTCCTCATCCACATGAGTATAATGATCTTTAAAACCCATGTCTTCAAGGACGTAATCATGATTTCCAGCTAGCTGGATATATTTTGGATCAACAAAACGATCTGTGATAGCCGGGTAGAGTTCTTTTATCTGACTGATTTGATCCTCATAACGCCAGGCATACAGGCTCTTACAGGGATCGTAGATATCACCATTGAGGATGATCTGATCGTAACTGCTTTCGAGGTGATCCAGGAAGTGCAGGAAGCAATTTTCCTTGTGCTGAAAAGAATCTGCCGTGGTTTCCGATGAAAGGTGCAGGTCACTAATACATGCTATTTTCATAATTAATCTCCATATTATATGCGTTTATTAATAACATACTGGTAATAAAAATAATTAATGGTATCTCTATGATATTACAAGAAAATAAATATTTTATTAAGAAATAATTACAAATATGTTACGATTGAAATGTGTTCTCAAAACTTGTTTGAATGATTATTTTTGATGAAGAGGTCAATGTATGCTTAAAACACTCAACTGGTACCCCCATAACCACATGATTCTTGAAGGATTTATAGGACAATCAAAGGGGGTTGCGGTATTTGACTGGGACAATACGGTGATCTTCGGAGATATCGGGGAGGCGGTATTTCGCTATCAGGTGGAGAATCTCTTGTTTCGACTGAATCCTGAGGAGTTTCAATTATTGATTCCTGAAGAGATTAACGGGGTAAGAGTATTGGAGGGGGAGTTGGAAATAAGGCTCAGTGATATTCAACAGGATATTTTAGAGGATTACAATCGCATATATCCCTTCATAATAGGAAATGATCTGTCGTCTGTTTATAAATTACTTGAATATCAAGATTTCACTGTGAAATTAATCCTATTCTATGATCTATTGAAGGAAACTCCTGGACTGGAATCGAGATATGCTTATGAGTGGGTCGTAGGATTTTTAAAGGGATTTAGTGGGGATGAAGTTCGTTCCATAGCGAAAAGAGTTTTTACGAAGGAAGTCAATAAGTCTATCCAAACACAAATGATGGTTTCAGCCGATATGGGAAAGCTGGGTCCAATTAGCCATACGATTAGGGAAGGACTTCGGATTCAGGATGAGATGCTGGATCTAATTCAAGTAATGAGGAATAGAGGATTCGATATCTATATTATCACATCCAGTCAGGAATATATTGTCCAGGGGCTTGCAGAATCTTTTAGATATGGTATTTCAAATAATCATGTCCTTGGGATTCGTCTGGAAGAGCATGACGGGGTATTATCCTCTTATACCATAAATAACAAGGAGTATCCTATCCCATTTCGTCACGGGAAGGTCGAGGTAATTCAAAAATATTTACCCAGCGAGCCGTTATTTGTTGCGGGAGATACGAATACTGATTATGAAATGTTATCCCGCTTTTCTGATACAAAACTCCGATTGATTATTAATCGAAACCATGAAGGGGAAATCAAATCATTGTATGAAAGATCATATAAAGATCCTCAGCATTATCTTCTCCAGGGTCGAGATGAGAATACTGGAAAATTCCGACCTCACCGTGAAACCCTCCTATACATTTTCTGAACTGGGATTCACTTCAATCTAATCCATAAAATATTATATCGTAACAATAAATTAATATTTATTTCATAAAAAAGTGATTTCTGATGATTATCTTCATGACATAGTATTAGAAACATACCATTCATTTTGAAAGGAAATCAAATGAAAAAGAATATAAATAATGTAAAGGATAATAATTATATAGATTCCTTTAAAGAAGAGATTACTGGGTGGGATATAGAAACATTTCATAAAATTACCTCAGTTCAACTTACTACACACCAAAAAGATGTTCTAACAAACCCTTTGAAAACACATCCTGCTCAGAAATCTGTTATAGCTCTCCACTGGCATCCGGAATTTATCCCGATGGATATCATAAAACAACGTATTCACAATACATTCCCCGCTATGGAAGATCGACTCATTATACCAACCCAGCACAATGTCATTATGACCTATGAAGGATACGCTGGTGTTGAGATGGATTGCTTTTCAAAAGCATTTAATCTAAAAGTACAGCTTCTCCTTCATTTTAAGGAAGAGAATGTAAAGAATGCTGATACACTTAAATCCATGTTGAAGCATACCTATCGATATCGAAATGGTCAACTCAACGAGTTCATCGATACTATCATCAATCCGGCATTCGATGATCGGTTACAACGAGCTGTTAAAGCATCCAACATAGATTCAGATCTGGTAAAAATTGTTCAGGTCAATACTAATAAGCTAAGAAAGATGATCGATCAGTATGAAAACGATATTACCCCCGAGATGTTCAGGAATAAGCTATTGATAAACTATTTCGAATCCCTGAGGGATGTTTATGAAGACTCACAAGTTGATAAGATGATTGTCTTTCTTAAGAATGTTAAGAGTGTTGTCAAAGAAATGTTTTCCAAAGATTACTTCTACAGGACATCAGAAATCATCGAGGAGGTGAGAGCCCTGGGAGGATGTATAATTATACCACATCCAGAACAATTCTGGCCTATCCTGTTGGCTGATTATGATGTCGATGGATATGAAGTATGGAATCCTCAGTCACGACGTTATACAGATTTTCTAATCAACGTTGTTCATCGCCAAAACAATTCCAGAAAGGATAAACCCCTTCTTATTACGATGGGGGATGACTGTCATATGGGTGAAAAGGTAAAAGATCCCAATAAACAAAGTCTTGAAAAAGCATCAAGGGAGGTCGGAGTCCAACCAGCCTGGGAGGATCAAGCAATTCAGCGATCCCTTGATATGGAGAATGTCAATCGTCAATCGGTGATCCGTGAATATAAAGCACGATTAAATAATAATTAGAATATATAAGGAGTCAAATATGTCTAAGGAATTTAAACACGAATCCCTTGAAATCACAGAGACTATTGTTCAATACCTCAATTCGATAAGAGATGGTTTTGAAAACGGTCAACTGGTCTTGGGAAACAAGTTCGAGCAATTTGAATTAGAGCCGTCAAACAATATCACAATGAAAATTAAAGTAAAGCGTAAGGATGGAAGCGTTAAAGTAAGTATTAAATTCCAATGGGAAGAGAAACTCCGTTCCAAGAAGAATAAAATGGAATTTAGCCTCCTAACGACTGCTATGTAATTAATAAATAGATATATAATCAACTATATAAGGAGGATACTATGTCAGCAGAAGAATTTAAACACGAATCCTTACAGGATAAGGAATCCATTGTTCAATACTTCAATGCCATCAGCGAAGGATTCTCTAAGGGTAAATTAGCCTTTGCCAATCGGGAGAAGCAAATTATTTTCGAACCCAAGGGTCTTCTCAAGCTGGATGTCAAAGCAAAGCGCAAGAGTGATAAAATCAAGTTCTCATTGAAAGTTAGTTGGAAAGAGAATTCCAATGAAAAGCAACATGACGATGGATCTCTTGTCATTGGACCAAAGGAAGATTAACATCCATGTACTCTTTAAATGAGGTGGATGAGAACTTTAAATTTCTTGTCCTCGAAGTGATAAAACAATTAGACGCTACCTTAAAAGCCCTTGAGAATCCTAATATTCGTTCCATAGAAGCGATTCAGGTGCGAGATGGCTATATCGATAATCTCAAAACGGTTATTGAAAATAAGTGCTTCTCAAGAATTGTTAATGAAGCACAGGCGGATAAAAATCTCATCTCTCACATCCGTGCTATTCATATTATAGCAAATAATTTGGAAAAGATAGGAGATTATTTTGTCAGTATAGTAGGGCAAATCCAATATCTAAATAATCACGAATTCCTTCAAAATTACAATTACAAATTATTTTTTAATGAAATTAATAGTGCTTTAAACCGTATTGAAGAAGCCCTTTTAAAACGAGATATTGCCATAGCCCTCAAGATCTGTAAGAGCGAATTTAAACTCGATGAATTATTCGGTTCAAACTCTAAAAAGATCATGAGCGATTTACTAAAAGGTGATCAGATCGAAAATCTCATCACGGTATTATTCATTTTCCGTTATCTGGAGCGAGCTGGCGATGCACTTTTAAATATCGGTGAAGCAATCATATTTTCCATTATCGGCGAAAAAATTAAAATTAATCAATTCCAAGCACTTGAAAATACACTCTCTCAAAATCAAAATAACCCTGATATCACTCATACTCAAATAAATTCTATATGGGGAGGTCGATCGGGATGTCGGATTAGCAAAGTTTCAAGTAATCATTCCAGGGAAGTTCTTTTCAAAGATGGAAATATTAATAAATTATGCAAGGAGAAAGAAAATCTGGAATACTGGGAACAACTCTATCCAGGACTCACACCAAAGATTTTTAATTATCAAAGTAATGGTCAAAACGCCTCTATAATTGTAGAATATCTGTTTGGCTCAACTCTCCAGCATCTTGTCCTTGATAACTCCTCATCCAATGAAGTATATAAAACAATTGATCATATTAAAAATGTTTTAAATGAAATCTGGAACAAGACAAAAAAAAATAATCCCATTCAATCCACTTATCTAAATCAATTGTCCACACGTCTGAATGATGTTTATATGGTTCATCCTGACTTCGAAGTTCAAGAACAAACAATCGCTTCTCTCAAAAAAAATACTCTGGATATGCTCCTCAAAAAGGCTTATGAAATAGATCACCAGCTATCATCCCCCTTCTCTGTATTTATCCACGGTGATTTCAACATCAATAATATCATCTATAACACTGAGGAAGATAGAATACACTTCATTGATGTCTACCGATCCTGTGAAATGGATTATATCCAGGATATTTCTGTATTTCTGATCTCTAATTTCCGATTACCTGTATTTGAAAAAAAAATCCGAGAGAAAATAAACCATGTTATCCTAGATATCTATCATTTCGCAAAAGATTTTGCCCATCAAAATGACGACAAAACATTTATGGTTCGGCTCACACTGGGTCTAATAAGATCTTTCATGTCGTCGACACGATTTGAATTGAATAAAGATTTCGCCAAAACAATGCAACTAAGGGCAATTTATTTACTTGAAAAATTAGTTGATTATAACAAATCCTGGAGTGATTTTAAACTAACTGAGGAGGTACTAATA
This sequence comes from Spirochaetia bacterium UBA6919, assembly GCA_002450905.1. Lineage (GTDB taxonomy): Bacteria > Spirochaetota > UBA6919 > UBA6919 > UBA6919 > UBA6919. The sequence goes on along the minus strand of DKAT01000084.1, from coordinate 50,133 downwards.
TTTTGAAAACAGATTATAAAATTGGTGTGGTTGGTATCCCTGGAAACTGGTCATCAGAACGACTGGCGGATACCGTTGAAAAAATCACTAATTCAAGATATCTTATCAACATGGAAAACGTTTATTATGACTCTGAAAAAGGGAATGTTATGCATGATAATCTAAATCTTGCTTCCCTTGATGCTCTGATTATTAAAAAGGTCGGTGAGACTTATTCACCCAATCTCCTCGATCGATTAGAAATACTCAGACTCCTTGAGGACAAGGAATTAAAAATATTCTCAAGTCCTAATAAGATTATCCGCCTCCTCAATCGCTTAAGTTGTACTATCACCCTGAAAGTTGGCGATATCCCCATGCCCCCGACTGTCATTACTGAAAATCCCAAGATTGCTGAAAACTCTGTTCAAAAATATAAAAAAGCGATTTTAAAGCCCTTATATTCGACTAAAGCGAGGGGGATGGTTGTCGTAGATGCAAATAATGGTGCCCAAAAGGATATCAGTAATTTTAGAAAAGTAAATCCCATTATGTACATCCAAAAAATGGTAGATATCCCAGGAAAGGATTTAGGAATCACATTTTTAGGGGGCAAATATCTTGCGACCTATGCCAGAATAAAGACAAATGATTCATGGAACACAACAACTCATTCTGGTGGAAAGTATGAAGCTTATACACCCTCTCAAAATCTTATTGACATTGCCTATAAAGCTCAATCTCTTTTTAATCTGGATTTCACCTGTGTTGACATCGTCGAAACGTCGGATGGTCCACTAGTCTTTGAAGTTTCAGCTTTTGGAGGTTTTAAAGGGCTTCTTGAAGGGAATAATATTGATGCTGCTGATTTATATACTCGTTATGTTATAGAGAGGTTAAATAATGATTAAAAAATATAATAACAATTCAAAAATAGATACAAATGCCCTGATAAAGGATATCATTAATCAAAACCCGATTACAACATGTCTGAATCTAATATTTGATGATTGTGTCATTAGAGTGTGCTCTAATTCAAACGAACTCATCGATAAGTTAACACATTATTTTAGTGGTTTCACAGGGGGAAATGGAACTGCGAATATAGATATTACTGCTATAGAAGGAGAATTTCCCAGTATAAATCCTCAATTTATTCTTAAAGAGCCAGATCCCGGTAAAACGAAAATTAAAGAAGAGTATATTAACTTTCCAGAACACAGAATTATAAGAAAACATCTCACTGGAATGCATTTTATATTCGGAGGACAGGACAATATTGCCATCGGACCTTGTATAGAAAATGATAACCAGGTCATCAATTTTATAAATAATAGATATATTCAGTGGAATCTTCATCAAAATAGCCTCCTTGGTCACGCAGCAGGAGTTGAGTGGAAAGGAAATGGGATTGCATTGGCTGGATTCTCTGGTATGGGAAAATCATCTTTAGCTCTTCACCTTATGAATCATGGAGTCACTTTCATTAGTAATGATAGATTAATGATAAAATCCAATGGCAATAGACTAGAGATGTATGGCGTACCCAAATTACCCCGTGTCAATCCAGGAACTATTCTAAATAATCCAAATCTAATCCCTGTTATGAATGATAATGAGAGACTAAAGTTTTCTAAACTCCCACTAAATGAACTATGGGAACTGGAACATAAATATGATGTCTATATAGATAGGTGTTTTGGCAAAAACAAGTTTCAATTACGTGCTCCAATGAAAGCTTTGTTTATATTAAATTGGAAAAGAAAAAATATCCCTACAATCGTTCACCAGGTGGATATTCAGGAGCGAAAAGATCTATTGAAGGCATTCATCAAGTCTCCGGGGTTATTTTACGAAGAATCCGAGCAGGACTTGGATATATCAGAGGAATCCTATATCAATCATTTGAAACTATGCTCAGTCTTTGAAATCACTGGGGGTGTCAATTTTGAATTAGTAGCCAATAAGTGTTATGAGTACTTAAACACTGGAAACATCAAATGACAACAACGATCACCAGAACGGTAAATCTACCAGACCCCGTCCGTATCTCCCGATTTAGGAAAGCACCTGAACTTGGTCCTAAAATTCTTTTCTTCAGCGGGGGTACAGCATTAAAAAAACTGAGTCAGACTATCATCCATTATACTCACAATTCGATACACATCATCACCCCTTTTGACTCAGGTGGAAGTTCAGCTGAAATTAGAAAAGCCTATCAAATGCTGGCAGTTGGGGATATAAGAAATAGGATCATGGCTCTGGCCGATCAAAGTGTGCAGGGAAATCCTGATATCTATGAATTATTCTCATATCGCCTTCCAAAGGATGCTGAAAATAAAGAATTACTCTATATTCTCAATAATATGATCCTGAATAAAAGTCCTATGATAAACAAAATTCATAATCCCATGCGGAAAATTATAAGGAATCATCTGAGTTATTTCCTTGCTAATATGCCAAATGATTTTAATTTAAAAGGTGCTAATATTGGAAATCTAATATTGACAGGTGGTTTTCTCAATAATCATCGCCATATTGATCCTGTAATCTATATATTTTCAAAGCTCGTAGAAGCAAAAGGTGTTGTCAGGCCAATAATCAGCAATTATCTTCACTTAGTAGCTGAGCTGGAGAATGGTGAGACTATCGTAGGTCAGCACAATTTCACTGGAAAAGAGACTAACCCAATAAATTCACCAATTAAATCTCTATATCTTACCAAAAATACGGGAACTCAGGAACGCATTGAAGTTGAAATCAGGGATAAAACAATAAATCTTATACACGATGCTGAATTAATCGTCTATCCAATGGGAAGTTTCTATTCAAGTATTATAGCAAACCTTCTTCCAAAAGGAGTTGGACAAGCGATAAGTAAGAATAACTCACCTAAAATCTATATTCCCAATATCGGTAATGATCCGGAACAATTTGGACAAAGCTTATCAGCAAGTGTTCAAACCTTACTTCATTACTTACAAAAATCATGCTATCAACAGGTGCCTAACAATCATTTGCTGAATTACATTCTCATTGACAACAGTATATTAAAACAAGTCCAGTATGAAGAAATCGATAAGATAAATCAATGGGGTATAAAAATATTGAGCCCTGATCTTATAGACAATCAAAGACGAGATTATCTGGATGAAACAAGGATAATCGATATTTTGCTCTCATTAATTTAATTTCTTTTAAGCGGTTTTATCCGCAAATATAATAACAAAGGAGAATTATATGGGAAAAGATAAACATGAAGTGAGTACAAAGGTCATAATGCAGGTAAAAGACGTTATAGCTTACCTTGAAGACTTAACGGCCAGTCTCAAAGCAGGCCAGGTATGTGTACAACAGGGAAATGAATTTGTAACTCTCAAGCCAGCAGAGGCAATTGAAGTGGAAGTGGAAGCTGTTCAGAAGAAGGATAAGGAAAAATTCACCCTGGAAATCAGTTGGAAAAATGAATCGAGAATGGTGGGTGAAATCAATGAATTGAAAATATCCGCAAAGGAACCAGTTTCAAAATCCATTTCCAAAAAAGAAAAGCCAGGGGAGTCCCCTGAAAAACAACCTGAAACTATTACTAAAAAATAATTAGGAGGATCAAATGAGTACAAAAAAAGATGTTGCAATGAAAGGGATTGTAACAAATCAGCAAGCCGTAACATATTTACAGGATATCGTTAGCAGTTTTAAAAGTGGGATAATTTGTGTCCAGCACGGAGAAGAATTTGTGACTCTCAAACCAGAGGACATGGTATTCTTAGAAATTGAAGCGGAGCAAAAAAAGGACAAAGAAAGAATAATCATAGAATTAAGCTGGAAAAAGGGTGATGTTTTAAACGAGGGCATTGATTTAAAAATCTCAGCAAAAGAGCCTGAATCTGTTACTGTATAATTAATTCTAAATAATACAAGGTATAAAATAAAGCATAAGTAAATATAATTATTTGTGCTTTATTTATATGGGATGATTTATGCTTAGATTGACTGTCATATGATTAGGTTTGAAAATGAATTGAAAATCTGTTTTCCTATCCAAATAATTACTCCAACACGCTTGAATACTCAATACACGTGGGGTTAATTCAAAGTAAAATTGTATATAATGTTATAAACGAGGTATCTTTATGCAATGGTTTCGAAATCTTCTAATCGGTCATAAATTATTTGTAGGATTCGGTCTGCTTATCTTAATCTTGTTATTCACCATGGGATTGAGTTATTGGGTTATCCACACCCAATCTATCCAGAATGACAAGGTCTCCCACTCTCTTAATGCTGTTAAATACTTATTTAGAGCAAGGAAATTCGAGAAAGACTATTTCATCCACCTTATCCGTGAATATAGTGAGCATACAGTCGATAGTATTGCTGTTGTCAATCTCCATTTAAAGGAATTATTATTATTAGAAACTGACCCTGAAATCATACAGAAACTGAAAACCCTCATAAAATCAGTGAATAACTATAATAAATACTTTAAAACAATAGTTGAACTAATCAAAAAGAGAGGAACTGATGAAAATAAAGGGATCATAGCGAGTTTCAGAACAGCTACCCATAATCTTGAGAGAATTATACAGGGAATGAATAATCAAATTATGGTATCTATCCTCCTCACCCGTCGCCACGAAAAGGATTATATGATGCGACAACAGGCAAAATATATTGACAAATGGAATGCTGAAATGAATAATCTAAAATCCCTTCTGGATAAGCAATATGCAGATAACAACGCTGTTCAAAACGATTATAAGGCATATCAAAACGGATTTAAAAAACTCATCCAAATCGATCTTAAAATTCGTGACCATAAGAATATATTAGAAAATATCTGTAATAAACTTGAACCCACCATCGAAGAAAACCACCAGGACATTGTCATCTATCTGGCTGATTTGAAAAAAAAGACATTTTATTCTATGGGAATATTTATTGTTATCATCCTGGCTATTGGGATCGTTATCAGTTTATTCATCAGTAAAATAATTACTCATCCTATTACGATGACGATGAGTTCTCTAAAAGGTATTTCAAAAGGCAAAGGTGATCTCACACAGAAGCTAAATGTCTTTTCCAAAGATGAGCTGGGTACTCTATCCACATACTTCAATGACTTCCTCACATACCTCAATTCAACGATCTACAGTATCCAGAAAGTCGCTGAAGATAGCGAAGCAATTAGTGAACAGTTATCCGCATCCTCAGAGGAGACCTCTGCCCTGCTGGAAGAGATGAAAGAAAGTGTTGTTGGTATTAAAGATAAAATAGTCCATCTTGATCAGGAAGTAAATCATTCAAGTCGCTCAGCTGGAGAGGTATATCAGTATCTTATAAGCCTTAATAATCTTATAGAAAGTCAATATTCTGCGATCTATAAGTCCTCATCTTCGATAGAACAAATGACTACCTCCATCCAAAGTATGTCCAACATCTCTGAAAATAAAATAAAAGTCGTCAAACACCTTGAAACCATTGCAACAACAGGTCATGTCGAAATGAAAGAAACCATTGAAATGATACATAAAGTGGCTACCTCTGCCCATGTCATCATGGAAATGATCTCGGTGATTAATGGGATCGCTGAACAAACAAATCTCTTAGCGATGAATGCCGCCATCGAAGCTGCTCATGCAGGGGATTCTGGAAAGGGTTTTGCTGTAGTAGCTGATGAAATCAGAAAATTAGCAGAAGATACCTCAAAAAACTCTACTGAGATATCAAAGTCTCTTAAAAATGTGATCCACTTTATCCAAATATCTAAAGATTCCACCAATAAAACCGGTCAAACTTTTGCTGAGATTGTTGAAGTTGTCCATGATGTGGTGGAAAGTATGTTGGAAATGAGATCCTCTCTGGGGGAAATGTCTACAGGAACCCATGATGTTTTATCAGCACTAACATCCTTGAATGATATTACCATGAATGTCAATGAATCCTATGGATCAATGAATCAGAAGATATCAAATATCTCTACCTGCATGACTAAACTCAACGAACTTTCATCGGACGCTAAAAAAGGTATGGAGGAGATTACCTACGGCGTAGAAGAGCTATCGAAGACGGCTGAAATTGTTGCCATTTCCGGAATGTCCAATTCAGAAAACATGTCCAACCTCCATAGACGTGTAAAACACTTTATAGTGGATAACAACGGTCAAATTATTCTATACTAAACCAAAACCACCCGGATGAAGAAACATCGGAATCAAAATTTTTAGTTCCGATACTTTTTCTTTTTAATTCCTTACAGTATAAATCATAAGATTATTTATTTAAACTTCTTAAACAATGAAGGGGACTGCGAAAATAAGGATCTGACCTTTGTTATACGATTAGAATAAGCCCTTTAAATTTGTCAAAATCTTCGATATTCATTTCTGCTACCATGAGAAACCTCCAAAACTTTTATATAATATTAAATTGTGTGATGATACTTTTAAAAATATTTTTATCATCTGTCTTAATAATAACTAGTGTTAATAAAGATAATTTCTCATAATTAAGAAGATTTGGTTACAAAAATGTTTTGATGATGTTAAGAATTTGGCCACTTTGAAACGAAAAATGCGGGGTGGGGCAATCTGGTGGATTACCCCTTTTGAAAGGTAATTAGGAAGACAGGGATTATTTAATCATTTGTTCCAGATTGTTTTTAAACTCCAGGAGTCTGAGGGCTTTCGAATGTGTTTGGATGGTATCACTTTCATCCAGATTAAACAAGACAACGACCTGGGATAATTTATCGGGGATAATATTGACATAGAATTCATCAGCCCCTTCCAGTGCTATCTGGAAACCTCGTCCCGAATCTGATAGATAGGGGGATGGGTCCAATCCTTCTTCCAGAGCTTTCGTCATGTTTTCATGGTTGGATATGCATTCGTTTAAAGATTTCAGGATTCGTGCTGTGGTTAGTTTCCCGTTAAAATCTGAGATAGTGAATCCAAACTTATCCAGGTCAATGGTATACTGTATTTTTACAGACATCCCCTCAGGGAGATCCACAGGTATTCCAATGGTTTTCTCAAAAGTAAATCCATGTCCATGATAATAGGCATTGACAAGCATTTCATCGAAAATGAGTTGAACGGATTGGATCCATCTGTCATCTAATTTGTTTTGGATAAGATAATCTGATATTTTTGAACTGGCAGTTAAGATATCGCTGAAATTGTGCACCATGAGATTTTGGATTTCTAGGGGATCGTTTCGAAAATAGTTTTCAAGCTGAAAGAATTTAACCTGGTTGAGCAGCTTGGAAATGATATCCAGAAAGTCTTTTTTCTTATAGGATTTGCTGATAACATATCCCACATTATATTCAAATGCCAGACCAATGATTTCAGTAATATCCAGTGCGGTGAGGAGGATATAGGGGATACGGTGATCCTTACTCTTCATTTTATTGATGAGTGCAAAACCATTTATATTTTGAAGGTTCATACTGGTGATCAATAAATGAATATCATTTTCGTATATATTCTTTTCAGCTTCCACACCATCTTGGGCTATGATGAGTTGATAGGATTTTTTGAAACTGAGAATATCCTTTACAGCATCACAAATTGCTTTGGGACCAGCGATTAATATATTTTTCACAGATTGGTTCTTTTCCATGGAAAACTCCTCTTGATAATTATTTTCTTATCTTTTCAAAAGATGCAATCGCTTCGCCTTCACTGATATGAATATCAAAGAGTTTTGTAAGGCGGGTGAGCTCAAATACCTTATTGACCTGGGTACTGAGATTGATGAGAGCAAAATGACCTTTGATATCCTTGATTTTTTTTAATACATTAATGAGAGCGCCAATACCAGAGCTATCGATGTATGTGACTTTTTTAAAATTAATGATAATAGTCGATTGTCCTTTGTTTATTTTGTCAGTGATATTTTTGTTTAATAAGGGTGCATGATTATATCTTATTTCGCCGTCTAAATCGAAAATCGATATGCCATTGACCTGTCGTTCGTTGATTGTCATAAGGAATCTCCTTTAATTATTGTGCTTCTAAAGCGATTACAAGTACGTCATCCTCGAATGATTTGTTCTGAGAACGATTTTTTATTTTATTTATAATGGAATTAGGGAGTGAATCAATATCATCCTCTCTGGTATCCGAAAATACTTCTTTCAGTCCCTGGATTTCTATGATTTCATTTGTATTATTATCTAAAACTTCGTATAGCCCATCGGTGTAGATCATTATTCTATCCCCTTTGTTTAGTGTAAAAGATTTTTCCTCGTAATGGGTGGATTCAGAGATTCCCAAAATGGTGTTGTCTGTTGTGTATTCTGATACAATATCTTGTTGTTTATGATAATATAGGATGGGGGGGTGTCCTGCTGTGGAATAGGTGATGTTATAATTTTCAAGATCGATGACCATATATATGGCGGTAACAAAATTATGTTGTATTTTTTTATTTAATTGAGTATTTATGATATACATTATTTTTTTGGGAGAGGAGAGGAAATTAGGATAATTGGCTACGGCGGTCTTTATCATTGTTGTGACAAATGCCGATGCAATACTATGTCCTGAAACGTCGGCAAGGAGGATAGCGAATTTCTTATCACTGATTTCGTAGAAATTGAAGAAATCTCCACCAATTTTCCCATAGAGCTGATATTTATACGACATTTTGAAGTTCTTCAAATTAGGAACATGCGTTGGAACAATTTCCTGTTGAATTTGACCAGCAACCTCTAGATCGTTGGATAAATTTTCTGGGGGAGTATTTGATAATTTGTTTTCCCTGGATTGCTGCGCCATAGAGAGATTATTATTGTGGTGTTCAAGGGATCGTGTTTTCTCCTCGAGATCAATTAATTTTAAATGGTTCTTGTTATTGATATATGCCATGTGGTGGATGAGGGTGATATATTTGAATGAAATCTGTATCTTTGCTGCAAGAACATAAGGATCAAAGGGTTTTTCAAAATGATTATCGAAGTGAGTATAGACTTCTCTGATGTTTAAAGGGTTGTGTCCATTTGTTATTAAATAAAAGACCATAAAATATTTTTTAAGGCGGAGTTGGATAGATTTTCTGATTTCGATAGGATTCATATTTTCAGAATAGTCAATAATCACCAGATGGGGTTTGTTCTGGATTGCTGATTCAATAGAGTGATCTGAAGGGTCACTGCTGAAGATTGTATATTCACTTTGTTTGAGTGGATTTAAATATTCCTGAAAACTGGACTGCTTAATAGATACCAATAATATTTTTTTCATCATCCTATATCCATACAATAGATTATATATTCGCAAAATATATTTTATAATTTTAAGATGATGTTAAGTTTTTATTAAGATTTAGTTAACACGACCTTTGTATCCTTATTAACAGTATTTTCTAGGAGATCAAATACGACGATTTCCTTATTCATTTAAAAGTACTGGAGGTAGTGTTTTTTTAAATATCATTTTGGAGTAATTTTAAATTGGAATTATCAAATAATTTTATAAGAATAATTTTTATCTCTCAAATGATTAAAAAATACCGATTTTCATAATATTTTAATCCTCTAATGAAAATTATTTGAATATTTGGAGTATATTTATTATCTTCTCAAAAAAAAAAATATCACAATATATGATCAGATTATTTTAACAATTCATTTTTAATTATAAATAAAAGGGTTAATTATGTCAGGACATTCCAAATGGCATTCTATCAAACACAAGAAAGCTGCAGTCGATGCTAAACGTGGAAAGATTTTTACAAAACTCATAAGAGAAATTACGGTCTCTGCAAAACTGGGTGGAGGGGATCTGGAAGCAAACCCCCGACTAAGATTAGTTGTTCAGAAAGCAAAAGAAGCCAATATGCCCAGTGATAATATTGACAGAGCAATAAAAAAGGGTACTGGAGAACTGGAGGGCGTCACCTACGAAGAAATCACCTATGAGGGATATGGTCCCGAAGGTGTAGCATTCATTATGGATGCTCTGACTGATAATAAAAATCGTACTGTAGCAGAGATCAGAAAATTATTATCCAAACATGGTGGAAATCTTGGTGAGAGCGGGAGTGTAGCATGGATGTTTGAAAAAAAGGGTCTCATCATGGCAAATCCCGGTCAATTAACTGAAGATGCCCTTATGGAAATCGTCATGGACGTCGGGGCATCGGATATGGAATTGGAAGACAACATGGCAACAATCTATACTGAAATTGAAGATTTTGAAGAAATTAAGAAAAAATTACAGGAAAAAAACATCACGATAGAAAGCTCAGAATTATCAAGAATCCCTAAAAATACACTGAAAGTAAGTGACGAGAAAGCACAGAAAATTATAAACCTCATGGAACTTTTGGAAGACCACGACGATATTCAAAACCTGGCAACAAATCTGGATTTCGATGGGGAATAATTTTAGTATAAATGAGGATTTTAGGCATCGATCCCGGTATAGCCATTACGGGTTATGGAGTTATTGAAAAGAACAACGGAGATTATACATCAGTAGGGCATGGAGTCATCCGAACAAGCAATAATATCCGTTTCAGTGCCCGATTAGAAGTACTATACAACGAATTAATGAATATTATAGATCAATTTAAACCCGATGAAATCGCCATCGAAGAATTATTCTTCTCAAAAAATACTAAAACCGCCATTATGGTCAGTCAGGCAAGAGGAGTAGCCATTTTGTCTACGATTCATAAAAAAAAACCTCTATTCGAATACACTCCCCTGCAGGTCAAACAGGGCATTACGGGATATGGCAGAGCAGATAAACATCAGGTGACAAAGATGGTGACACATTTATTGGGTCTGGAAAAACCTCCAAAGCCGGATGACGCCGCAGATGCCATCGCTGTTGCAATATGTCATGCAAATCATAGAAAGCACCACTGGATTAATGAGGATACCCAAAATGTTATTTAAGCTTTCTAGCTGGATAAGCCCTTGATAGATTTTATAAAAGGCTTACTCACTTTAAAAGAATCGGATTATGTGGTTATAGATGTCGGTGGAGTAGGGTATAAAATATTCATCCAGAGTAATATTCTGATAAAATTACCACAGACAGCGGAAGAAATTATAATCTATACGCATTTAATTCATAAGGAAGAGGTGATGGAGCTCTATGGATTTTTATCTGTCATTGAGAGAAGTATTTTCAGAAACCTCCTATCAGTTTCAGGAATTGGACCCAAATTAAGCATGAAAATATTATCGGATATTCCCTATAATGAAGTAATCCGGGCTGTTTTAAATAAGGATTCCGTGTTCCTGTCAAAGGTGAATGGTCTGGGCAAGAAAACTTCAGAAAAATTAATTCTTGAATTAGAAAATAAATTTAAAAAACTATACCCATACCCTGTCGATATCCAGGAAAATATTATTGGATCAGAAGAGAAAACATCAGTCGAAGCACTCATGAGTCTTGGATATCGGGAAAAAGAATGTATAGAAGCAGTCAGACAGGTGATAAAGACAGAGAAATTGAAATCCACTGAGGATATTGTAAAAAGTTCACTAAAAATACTAGCCGGACTATAAAAATAATATATAAATAATTTTTGGTATATTTTGGAAAAAGAAAAAAGAATTGTATCCCCAAAAAATATGGCAGAAGACGAAGTTAGCGATTACGCCTATAGACCTGAAAAATTAGATGATTTCATCGGTCAAAATAATTTAAAAGAGAATCTGAAAATATATATTCTTGCTGCAAAAAAAAGAAAAGATTCCCTGGATCACATATTATTTCACGGTCCCCCAGGTCTTGGTAAAACGACTTTAGCCCATATTATCGCAAATGAAATGGGCGTAAAGATTAAGACAGTCCAGGCACCAGCACTTGAAAAGACTGGAGATATCGCAGCTCATCTGACGAGTCTCGGACAGCATGACGTATTTTTTATAGACGAAATCCATCGCTTAAAAGTAGCTATTGAAGAGTTACTATATAGTGCTATGGAGGATTTTAAATTAGATATCGTCATCGGACAGGGTGCTGGAGCAAAATGCGTCCGTATTCCTCTCCCTAAATTCACATTAATCGGAGCAACGACAAAAGCGGGTCTCCTGACTTCTCCTTTCTATGCACGATTTGGAATAGTCGATAGATTAGATTTCTATGATCCTGATTTACTTAAAAAAGTAGTTTTACGAACCGCTAAAATGATGTCTCTTAAAATTGAGGACGATGCAGGTTTTGAAATCGCAAAAAGATCAAGGGGCACTCCTAGAGTAGTCAATAGAATCATGAGACGGGTAAGAGATTTCGCAGAAGTTGAAGGAGATGGAAAAATCACACTAAAAATCGCACAAAACGCCCTGAAAAGATTAGATATCGATGAGCAAGGACTGGATATGATGGATAGGAGATTATTATTAACTATAATAAAGCAGTATCGTGGAGGACCCGTCGGACTGGATACTCTCGCTGTATCCTTGGGTGAGACAGTCGATACCATAGAAGACGTCTACGAACCCTATCTCATACAAAAAGGTTTATTAACAAGAACTCCTCGTGGAAGAACCGTCACCCACACCTGTTTTCAATATTTTAATATTCCACAAAATGAAAATAATTTATTTTAATAAATAATAAAAATGACATATTTGCCTGACCAAATATAAATTATTACATAAAAAAACATTTTTGACTTTTCAAAGGTTTTTATTATATTATCAAGCTATGAAGATTGATGATTTCGATTTCCAACTCCCAGAAGAACTTATTGCAGAATACCCATTAAAAAATCGTGATGAGTCCAGATTACTTGTGGTTCATAGACAAAATCACTCCATCGAGGAATGCCAATTTAAAGATCTCATCCATTTCTTAGATGAAAAGGACTGCCTAATCTTAAATGAAACACAGGTATATCCCGCTCGATTATATGGAGTTTCCAACTCAACACATAAAAAACGTGAGTTTGTTCTGGTAAAATATTTAAATAATAATAATTGGAAAGTTCTTATAAATCGAAGTAAACAATGTCGTGTAGGTGATCGATATTACTTTCAAAATGAAATTGTTGGTGAAATCCAACAGAAACTTGAAAATGGTCTTCATGTGGTTTGTTTCAATAAAATATTAACCTGTGAAATATTAAATTCTATCGGTGAAATGGCTCTCCCGCCTTATATACACAAATTAAGAAACCACGAGGAGAGTGACAGGGACAATTACCAGACAGTCTATCATAAAAATATTTATCCTGAAGAAGTCCCTGTTAAAGCATCCATAGCGGCTCCCACTGCAGGATTACACTTTACAAAGGAGTTGATAAATACATTAAAAAAAAAGGGGTGAAATTTATTTCAATTGCACTCCACATATCTACAGGGACTTTTAAACCCATAGTTGTAGAAAATATTGAAGATCATTCAATGGATCCTGAACTATTTGAAATTGGAAAGAATCAGGCAATTGAATTAAATAATGCTAAATTAAATAATAGAATTATTTCTATTGGGACAACATCGACAAGAGTGATTGAATATTGTTACAATAAAAATAATTACTTATTTAAAGAAGAAGAGGGCTTAACTAATCTATTTATATACCCTGGTTATCACTTTAATGCTATCAGCGGGATGATTACTAATTTTCATATGCCAAGATCTACTCCCTATCTACTGGTAACAGCTCTCGGAGGTTTTGATCTCGTAAAAAAAGCATATAAAATTGCTATTGAAAAAAAGTTTCGATTTTATAGTTATGGTGATTCTATGTTAATTCTTTAGAAAATTGATACATCTTATAAATATACAATTATATAATTATTAGGAGAAAAAAAATGTCAAATGAAGAAATGGTACTTAACTATTTATCAAATGATAATTATAACTTAACTTTTATGAAAGATGACGAAGATTTTGATGACGAAGATTTCGATGACGATGACCTCGATGACGATGACTTCGATGATGAAGAATATGACGACGAAGATTTTGATGACGATGACTTCGATGACGATTTCGATGACGAAGAGGAAGAATATTAATTCTATCCATCACAAATATTAAAAATGACAACAATATCTGATAACAAAACAAAATCTTTCTATTTCGAAAACTATGGCTGTCAAATGAATGTAGCTGATGCTTCAGAAGTTAAACAGGCCCTCAATGATTTTGGATACAAAGAAATTCATAATGAATTAGCTGATGTAGTTATTATTAATAGTTGTGCTGTTAGAGGTACGGCAGAAGATAGAGTTTTCTCCAGGCTTGAGCATTATCATCATCTCAAAAAGAAAAACAATTTTACATTAATATTAATGGGATGTGTAGCACAGAAAGAGAAAGACTCTATTTTAGCTAATGCACCATGGGTAGATCTAGTGGTAGGCACTCACTATAAAAATCGCTTACCACAAATTATCAAACAATATATTACAAATAGCAAGCCTCAGGTATATAGCCAATGGGGGGAATATAATTTTCAAAACTCTGTTCCTTCCACTAAATATCCCTTTAAAGCTGATATGACCATCATCCATGGTTGTAATAAATTCTGTACTTATTGTATTGTCCCATATACCCGTGGAACTGAAATCAGTCGTCCAAGCTATGATATTATCAATAATGCCAGAAATCTTGTAGATGTGGGTATCACAGAAATCCAGCTTCTCGGTCAAAATGTTAATTCCTATGGACAAGACAATGGAGATATCTCCTTTGCACAACTCCTTTATGAGCTTAATAAAATTAATGGGTTAAAACGAATTCGTTTTCTCACATCACATCCAAAAGATTTTTCAGGTGAATTAATCCAGGCTATCAAGGACTGCGATAAAATATGCAAGTATGTCCATCTCCCAATTCAAAGTGCTTCAAATAATGTTCTTTCCAAGATGAAGAGAGAATATACTTTCGAACATTACATGAATATTATCAATGATCTCCGAAAAAATGTCCCTCAGGTCGTACTTTCTACAGATATTCTTGTGGGATTCCCCTATGAAACACAAAAAGATTTTGAAAAAACATTAAAAGCTGTTCATGATATTCGATATGATACTGCTTTCATGTTTAAATACTCCATCCGTACAGGAACTGAGTCCGAATCTTATCCTGATAATATCGATGAGGCTGAAAAAAAACTTAGATTACAAATGATTATCGATGCTCAGCACAAAATTACACGAGAGGAAAATAATAAATCCTTAAATCAAATTGAAGAAGTCCTCTTTGAAAGCCAGAGTAAGAAGAATCCTATGGAACTCCTTGGAAAGACCAATGGAAACAAGCCTGTTGTAGTCGTAGCAGATAAAAAATATATCGGTCAATACCACCCTGTTTTATTAACATCTCTGAATGGAAATACTTTTAAAGGGAATATTGTTGATAAATAGACCTACTTATTATTTCCATTATATATATAAATTGAAATATTTTACCCAATAATTATATCCATATAATTCAGATTATCAATATTATAATCCGATAACAACAACACAACAATAATTCTAATAATTTATATGTCATTTATCAAACGTTCTAAATATTCCATTCTCATGGGTTTCCTCATAGCTGTCATCTTATCCTATATATATATGTCAGGATATATGAGAAATTATGAAAATATCATAAACGACTTCATCCAAAAGGAATTTACAGACAGCACCAAGGCAAGTGATAAAATAGTTTTTGTATTAATTAGTCAAAATGATCTTTCTCTGGCACAGGACAGGTATAAAATGGGCTGGCCCTGGAAAAGAGAATTCTATGGAAAAGTAGTCCATTTTTTAAAACAAGCCGGTGCAAAGCTTATAATATTTGATATTCTTTTCACCGAAAAATCCATACACAGGATAATGAACACACCTTCAACTGAATATACCAAAGATGACTTACTGTTTGCCAAATCCATCGGTGATTCGAATAATGTTATTATACCATACTATTTTACAAATAAAAAAACCGCTAATTCAAAAAACATTAATAATCTATCTATCTCAATGAATAATCACAATAAAATGTCTAACATCAACAATTATAATAATATCATATTACCTATCAATATTTTATTAAATAAATCATTATTTGCAGGGATGATCAATTCCTCCATTGATAAGGATCATACATTTAGAAGAATGCCGATCCTCGCACGATATAACAATCATTACTACCCTTCCCTATCCCTGGCAGCACTCATAAAATACTTTAATATCAAACAAATGTCGTTGGAAAATGATATTCTTTTAGCAAATAACAGAAAAATCCCCTTAGATAAACAGACCAATGTCCGCTTAAAATTCTATGGTACCAATGATATTTACAAAGATTATTACATGATGAATATTATACAATTAGAAGAACTAATACAAAAAATATACCCTGTTTATAACAAATTAAATATCATCGATAAAATAAAATACAAAGATTTATATAAAAACCCCTCACTCATTTTAGATATTTCTAAAAAAATCCCCAATCAAATAGATACCCCTAACTCATTTAGAGAACCCCTAATAATTCCATCAATTCCCAAAAACGCATTCCTCAATAAAATAGTACTTATTGGCAGTATAGTCCCCGGATCATCGGATCATCGACCAACACCATTTAATTCAAAAGAAGTCGGACTTCATCTTCACGCAACTCTAATAGATAATTATATAAATAATGATTTCTTAATCGAATACAGAGAAAATAGCTTTATATTAATACTTATCATCCTATTCTCCCTGGGAACATCCATTGGAATATATCGCATCCCTTTCCCTTGGAAATATATCCTCAGTATTTTGTTCATGACCGGTATATTTATTTTGATGATAATTTTATTTAAATTTTATAATATCATCATGGATTCCTTTACTCTGAACTTAGCAATCCTCTTTCCAATGATAGGAGTAGCAGTTTTAGACGGTATGGATCATGTTATAGACAGGATTTATAAAAATCTTGTGATCAGTTCCCCAGTAGGAATCGTTACCCAAACAGATGATAAAATCCACTTGGCAAATAACGCGATGATGGAAATTCTCGGTATTCAGGATGAGAAAGAAATCATCAACAAATCAATCAAAGATTTTGTCCATCCAAAGGATTATGCAAAACTACAAAAAACTCTTGATAATCTACAAAAATCAAATAACAAAGAAAAATCCATTAATGAAATCAGACTCATTCACTCAAATCATAGAAAAATATATACCACAATCAATTTACAATCCTTTGAATACAAAAAAAATCATTCCATACAAATTGTCGTAAAAGATATCACAGAACAAAAGAGAATTGAAAAATTACGTGAAGATACCGAGAGACTTGTCCGCCATGATCTAAAAAACCCTCTCGCTGGTATTATGGGTTTTGCTGAGCTCCTTAAAAGAAAATTGAAGGGTATGGAAAAAGAACTCACCTACGTGGAATCCATAAGAGAATGCGGAGATCAAATACTATACTTGATAAACCATTCTCTGGATCTCTTTAAAATGGATGAAGGCACATATCAACTGGTTCCTGCTGAGGTTGATATTATAAAAATATTAAAAAAAATACAAAATAATGTAAATGATTTTATAGTTTCAAAACAACTTCATTTTAAATGCTTAAAAAATAATATTGAAATAAGTGAAAATGAATTCTATCATATAGATGGTGAAGAATTATATATTGAAATCTTACTTCATAATCTCATAAAAAATGCTATTGAAGCATCACCAGAAAATAATACTATAACTATAAATATCATGGAAGATAATAATTTTGCCTTAATTGATATACATAATATGGGAATAATTCCTGAAAAGATTAGAGATTATTTCTTTGAAAGATATACTACATCAGGAAAAAAGGGAGGAACAGGTGTAGGAACTTATAGCTCAAAACTCATTGCGAAGACTCACCATGGAGACATTACCTTCACTACTTCTAAATCAGAAGGAACACATCTTGTTGTTAAATTGCCAATCTCACAATAGTTATTAATTATTATTTTAATCATATTTTTATTTTTAAACTAAATGTTTTTATGAAAATTCTAAGTATTCTGCTTTTAGATGAAATTAATATAATTGGTATAAAGATAGAGCAGTTATAAAAGTTCCTTTAATAAATTATCTCTTTGAAACTTTTTTTCCAGTAGCGCTTTCAAAACAAGATTTACAATAATTTTGTAATTCACCAGTTTCATCACGAATCCAGCTTGCAATTTCTTTTTCTTCACGACATTCAAAGCAAACGCTCATATAAGCTTCCTTTTTTTTTGCACTAATATAACTTGCCATATATAAAAAGCCTCCAGTTTTAGATAATGATTAAACTTAAAATTCACACTGGTCATGAAATGTAAATTAGAAAGGTAACCACAATATAATAAAATTTAAACAATTTGTCAAGCCTCCTTTTAAAATCATTGAGATTATTTCATACATTCAATTAACATAACCTCAATCCGGCAATTTAATGACCTTATCTTCTAATAAGTATTTTAATTTATATATAATAAGATGATTGACAGATAATATTATATCTAAATTAGTTAGATTAAAGATGCAACCTATTTTATAGGTTAATAAAAATTTGAAACTTTGTTCAGACTTACTTCTAAAAATAAATATTTGTAATCTTGTCTGTAAAAAAAGAAGTTCAATATATTATCTTAAATTAATGTGAATTTAAATAAAATACAATGCCTACAAAGTAATAATATATATTATTCAATTACTAGATAATTAACTATAAAATATTCCTATAAAAACCATATTGATCAAGTAGTATTGACACTTTACTAAGTATATGTTATATTATGATCATAAAGGAATAGTGATTTCCTCAAAACTTGCTTTATTATATTAGCACAGTAATAAATATCTTAAAATGAATATAAAATAACATGTATATATAAACGAGGTTAATTAAGTAAATTATGGATAATAAAGAGGATAAAAATAAAGGATTTTTCTCACCTAAAACAGATTCACCAAAATCTGGTAAAAACATGGCAATTATGCTTATCGTTTTAATAATTGGAGTATATGTTTTAATTCGAGTTATGGATCCACAGGTCAAAATTCATGAGATAGAGTTTTATAAATTCATGAATATGGTAGATGATAAATATATTAAATGGAAAGAAATTGAAATCGTAGGACGAAATATTACTGGAAAATTCATGCTCAATAAAGATATTTTAAAAAATGATATTGAATTTGAAAGGCGAAAGCAATTATATAATATCTATCGTGTGAAAGATTCTCAAATTGATGGAGATTATTTTATTTTTAAAACTTATAGTCCTGCAGTAATCGATTCTAAAATGCTCGAAAAACTCCCATCTGTTGTTAAATCAAGAGAAAAATCAAATAGCTATTTTCTATCCATCCTTTCGAACATCATTCCATTATTACTTATCTTTGGTATACTATGGTTTTTCATGTTTAGACAAATTCAGGGTACTGGAAATAAAGCTCTGTCCTTTGGTAAAAGTAGAGCAAGATTAGCAAGACCTGATCAAAAGAAAATTACGTTTGAAGATGTCGCTGGTGTTGAAGAAGCAAAAGAAGAATTGAAAGAGACAGTAGAGTTTTTAAAGGACCCAGCAAAATTTAAAAGATTAGGTGCAAAAATACCCAAAGGGCTACTTCTTGTAGGCCCTCCAGGAACAGGAAAAACTCTTCTAGCACGGTCTGTAGCTGGAGAAGCAAATAGACCCTTCTTTAGTATGAGTGGATCAGAGTTTGTTGAGATGTTTGTTGGTGTTGGAGCAAGTCGTGTAAGAGATTTATTTGAACAAGGAAAAAAAAATGCACCTTGTATCTTATTTATTGATGAGCTAGATGCTGTCGGGAGAGTGAGAGGTGCTGGCTATGGCGGTGGACACGATGAAAGAGAGCAAACACTTAATCAAATGCTTGTTGAGATGGATGGTTTTGATACTGATGAAACTGTAATTGTTATGGCTGCTACAAACCGGCCTGATGTCTTGGATCCTGCACTCCTTCGTCCAGGTAGATTTGACAGACGTGTTGTTGTGGCTTCCCCTGATATTAAAGGTCGAGAAGCTATTCTCAATATACATATGAAAAAAATTCCCTATGCAAAATCCGTAGACGTCCAGACAATTGCTAAAGGGACCCCTGGATTCTCTGGTGCTGATCTGGCAAATCTAGTAAACGAAGCAGCTCTTATAGCCGCTAGAAGAGATAAAAAGAAAGTTCAAATGGAAGATTTTGAGTACGCAAAAGATAAAGTTCTCATGGGACCTGAGCGAAAAAGTATGGTGATCAGCGAGAAAGAAAAATTAAATACTGCATATCATGAAGCAGGCCATGCTATACTTGCATTTATGCTTCCAAAAGTTAATCCACTCCACAAAGTTTCTATTATTCCACGAGGAAATGCCCTTGGAATAACTCAAACTCTACCAGAAGAAGATCGTTACACAATGACAAAGGAATATCTTCTGGAAGAAATCATGGTCCTCTTTGGTGGTAGAATATCTGAGGAATATAAATTTGGTATATCTGGTATCAGTAACGGAGCTACAAACGATATCGAAAGAGGTACTAAAATTGCACGATCCATGGTCTGTGAATGGGGTATGAGTGATAATCTCGGTCCAATTACTTATGGTCAGAAAGAAGAACCTATTTTTATCGGCAAGGAAATTGCTCGACACAAGGATTACAGTGAAAAAACCGCTGAACTTATTGATCAGGAAATTAAATCAATCGTTGAAACGTGTTTTGAAAAAGCAAAATCTTTAATAATGACAAACAAGGATAAATTAGAGAAAATAGCGCAAACCCTTTTAGAGAGAGAAGTGCTTGACAGAAAAGAGATTGAAGAACTATTAGCATGATATTTTTTTATTAATCTAAATTAGTAATTTATTATTAGATTGAATAATTATTATTTATAAAACTCTTAATATCATCCTCTTGTAAACGATAATTATCAAAATTTATTAATAAGTTCGAATAAAAAACCGTTTATCCATCTTAAAGTACAACTTTGTCGAAACCTACTTAAAATTAGTTAATTTATTTTTACATATAATCCAAATGAGGATCCGCACTTAAAAATGTATTTTAAATTAGTTTCCCCCTATTCACCCTGTGGTGACCAGCCGATGGCCATAAATAAATTAATTGATTCGATCAATCACAAAAACCGCTACCAGACACTACTTGGTGTTACTGGTTCTGGAAAAACATTTACAATGGCTAATGTTATTGAAAAAATCCAAAAACCCACCCTGGTTATTTCTCATAACAAGACACTATGCGCCCAATTGTACAGAGAATTGAAGGATTTTTTCCCTCAAAATTCTGTTGAATATTTTGTTAGCTACTATGATTATTATCAACCTGAAGCATATATACCTGCAACAGATACTTATATTGAAAAAGACTCTTCTATTAATGACGAAATCGATCGCTTAAGACTTTCGGCTACCAGTGCTCTTCTCGATCGTAAAGATGTGATTATTGTAGCAAGTGTGTCATTCATCTATGGACTAGGATCACCAGAGGACTATAAAGATCTTAATCTCTTTCTTAAGATTGGTATGAATTATGACAGAAAAGAAATTATGAAACGCCTTGTAGCAATGCAATATTCAAGAGATGATACACAATTCGAGCGTTCTACATTTAGAATACGAGGAGATGTTATTGATATTCACCCAGCCTATGCTAAAGACACAATACGTATTGAAATGTTTGGTGATGATATTGAAAGAATCACACGTTTAGAAGCCATATCTGGTCGATTGGTAGAAGGATTAGATAGAATTATTATTTATCCCGCAAAACATTTCGTAACAACAAAGGATAAATTAGATCTCGCGATTAAAAATATCAAAGATGAATTAAATGATAGAATTGCTGTACTAAAAAAGGAAAATAAAGAATTTGAAGCCCATCGTCTCTACTCAAGAACAATGTATGACATTGAAATGATGAAAGAGATGGGCTATTGTAATGGTATAGAAAATTATTCACGTCACTTAACATTCCGTAAAGAAGGTGAAAGACCTGCTACACTCCTTGACTATTTTGAAAATGATTTTCTATTATTTGTTGATGAATCTCATGTTACACTAAGCCAAATAAGAGGCATGTATGCTGGAGATCGCTCAAGAAAAACAACATTAGTAAATTTTGGATTTCGTCTACCATCAGCCCTTGATAACCGTCCTCTTACTTACGATGAATTCGAACACATGATCCCTCAAACAATTTTCATTTCCGCAACTCCTGGTGATTATGAGATCTCTAAATCATCTTGTATAATAGAACAGATCATCCGTCCAACTGGCTTGATAGATCCTTCTATCGACGTCAGACCCACAGAAGGGCAAATCGATGACCTTCTTTCTGAAATTAAAAAAAGAACAGCAGCAGGTGAAAGAACTTTAATCACTACCCTAACAAAGAAAATGAGCGAAGACCTCACAGAATATCTTGCTGAACAGGGTATTAAGGTGAGATATCTCCACTCTGAAATTGAAACCATAGAAAGAGTTGAAATACTCAAAGATTTACGCCTTGGAGAGTTTGATTGTCTAGTTGGTATTAATTTATTACGCGAAGGAATAGACTTGCCAGAGGTATCTCTTGTTGCAATCTTAGATGCAGACAAAATTGGCTTCTTGAGATCCACTCGATCCCTTATCCAAACAGCAGGAAGAGCAGCCCGCAATGTAAACGGCTATGTAATTATGTATGCAGATAAAATAAGTGATGCCATGAAACAAGCTATCGAAGAGACCCTAAGACGACGAAAGTTACAGCAGGATTATAATATCCAAAATAACATCACGCCAGTGACGATCCAAAAGTCCATACATGATATTCTTGAGCGGAAATATAAATCTGAAGAAGAATCAGAGCAACCAATCATTGATATAAAACAAATTTCCTCAAAATATAATAAAAAAATTATTGAAGATAAAATTTCCCTCATTAAAGAATTAGAAAAAAATATGTTCAAATATGCTGAACAACTTGAGTTTGAGAAAGCCGCACATTTACGAGATGAAATAAAAAAATTGCAAAAAAAATAATTATTATTCATATGTTTTTTTATCATAAAAATGATATATTTTAATGCAATTTTAATATTTTATAATAATAATTATTTGTTTATAATCAGTCGATTATTCAAGAACTTTACTAAATGATTTAATTTTTTTACCGACAAAATCCTATATTATTATGAAAACTAACATAAAATCCGATATTTTATACATAATAATAAGATTTTATACATAAAACCTCTGATCTGTAAACAACTACAAGATAGACTTGTTTCTTGGAATATCAGAGTATACATTATAG
Organism: Spirochaetia bacterium UBA6919; assembly: GCA_002450905.1. Lineage (GTDB taxonomy): Bacteria > Spirochaetota > UBA6919 > UBA6919 > UBA6919 > UBA6919. The sequence goes on along the minus strand of DKAT01000084.1, from coordinate 26,871 downwards.
CTGAGTTTATTTAAGTTATTATCAGTATAAATATTATGGGAGATATATATGCCAACTCCTCTTCAGGTGTCCTTAATTAATTTTAAAAAAGGTGCCTTCATCATGATCGAAGGGAAACAGGACATTGATTCATTCTATCTGATTAAAGAAGGAAGTGTTAGAATTTCAAAAGAATTTAAAATCGATGAAGATAGCGATGTTACATTGTCAGTTGGAGATTTTTTTGGTCTTATATCATGTATGAGTGGACATCCAAGGGAGGAAAGTGCCCAATCTATTACTGGGACTACTCTCATAGAAGTTAAAAAAGATCAATTCGGAGCACTCATTCAAAATAACGCCCAGGTTGCAATGAAAATTATCCGATCATTCAGTGCAAGACTCCGGTATCTCGACAAAAAAATGACTGAAGTAACAGGTGTAGTTCCGATTGAAGATGATCCTAACCAGCTTTATTCTATCGGAAATTATTATAACTCTATAAAGCAATATAATCAAGCCCTTTATGCCTTCCTTAGATACGTTCAGTACTGTCCAAATGGAGAACACGTAACTGACGCTAAAAATAAAGTACAAACCCTTTCTCCACTTGCAAAAGATGCAATGAATCCTAACAATCAATCTGGTCTTCAAAAAACATTTAAAGATAATACTGTTATCTTCTGTGAACACGAAATTGGGAATGAATTATATATAATCCAACAAGGCCAGGTAAAAATTACTAAAGTCCTTGACAACAACGAAAAACTCATTGCTGTACTAAAACCAGGTGATATTTTTGGGGAAATGGCTATTCTCGATGATAAACCCCGTAGTGCCACTGCTATAGCTTTCGGAGATGTCAATGCCATGGCAATTAATAATGAAAACTTCCAAGCTATGGTAACAGGTCAACCTCAGCTAGCGACTAAATTAATTACCCTCTTAAGTGAGCGCCTCTGGACTGGTTTCCGCCAATTAGCAAATAATTTAATTAAAAATCCCGTAGCAAAACTCTTTGATACTCTCTTACTTCAAGTTGAAAAAGAAAATATTAAAATTACGAAAGCCCCATATACCTTTGATTTTGGCCCAAAAGAACTTGCAAATATGGCAGGATTAAATCCAAATGATGGAAAAACAGCGGTTTCAGAAGTTCTTAAAAATAAGAAGTTTAAGCTTATCGAAGGGGGAAAGAAAATACAATGTCTTGACCTCGAAGAACTTCAAAAAGAAGCAAAAATTGCTAAAAACATGGAACTAAGAGAATCCGCAAGAGCCAAAAAAACTAGTGATCAACCAAAATCTAAATAATAAAAATTATTAGAGATAATTATTTTAATAAACTCCCCTTAATAGGGCGCCCATATTAATAAAAAATAAATTATTAATCTTCTTCTTCATCCTTTTTTTCTTTTTTTACAGTATCTTCAGTTTTCTTGTCGGTGGAGGAATCGATCTTTTTAGATGATGAGTTATCATTAGGTAACGGAGTTAAATCTTCTTCAGGAGCTTTTTCATTTTCTTTATAAGCTAAATCTCGTAAACGATTTAAATAATCTCTATTTTCCTTAACTTTAGAACTTTTTAGATGATTTTCAATTCTAACTCTTTCTCTTTGATAATTATATGCTTCTTTGTATTCCGCTTTTTTAACATAAATTGAAACAATTGATAAACAAATGATTGAAGAATCATTATATTGATATTTCTTCTTGGATTCCTCTAAAGCAATTTTATAATACTCAAGAGCTTTGTCTTCATTTTTTAGGTTTTGGAAAGATTTAGCAATTTTAAAATAGTCAATCTCAGCTTTCTTTTCAAGGGTTTTATTGATACTATCAGCTTTTTCGTAGGATGAGATAGCTTTTTCATAATTTTGGGATTTATAATAACTGTCACCTAATCTTTTGTAAATTACAACTAGAGCAGCTTTATCATTTTCCTTCTCTTTTTTTTCTATAATTGGTTTATATAAGCTTTCTGATTTGCCTGAATCACCTTTTGCTGCATAAACATTTGCAAGATTTGAATTAATTGCATCTTTTTCAGACTCACTCCCATTATTCTTGAGATTTTCGAGAGCTTTATTATAGTTTGAAATAGCTTCATCATAATTATTTTCCTGGTAAGAGATTAATCCTATATTATTATAGGTTATACTAAGGCTATATTGATCACCAAGTTCTTTATAGATATCCATGGCTTTAGTGAAGTTTGACTTCGCCTCATTATATTTTTCTTGTGCATATTGAAGTGTACCTAAATTATTATAAAGAGATGCCATTTTAGGTTTTTCTTTTAATTCATTTAAAATAGTAAGAGCTTTTTCATAATTTTCAGATGCTTTGTCATTTTGATTGAGACTCGAATAGCTGGATGCTATATTTATATGATCACTTGCTAGTCCTGGTTTAGCCCCCAGACGCTCATCAATTTCTTTTGCTTTTTGAAAAAATTCAAGAGCTTTATCGAATTTTTTTTGTTTCTGATAAATCAATCCAATATTATTATAACATACTGCAATTTCTGGAACAGAGCCTGAAGCCTCATGGATACTGAGTGCTTGTTTAAAATTCTCAAGGGCTTTTTCAAAATTACCTTTGTTTAAATATATCAGGCCAATATTATTCAGACGAACAGCTTCCTGTGGTTTTGCCCCAATACTTTTGTCAAGGGTTAGTGCCTGGTTAAAATTTTCTAAGGCAGTATCATTTTGTCCTTTAACCAACAGAATCAGACCCTTATTGTTGTTATAAGTACCTTGTGCTGATTTATTTCCAATTTCTTTTGCAATATTTGATGCTTTTTCAAAGAATTCATTTGCCTTCTCGTATTCACCACGTACTCTATATATATGCCCAAGATTATTATATACAGTGATCAGTTTATCTTTTTGATTGATAGATTCTAAATTTGACTGAGATTTTTTAAAGTTTTCTTCTGCTGCAGGATAATTTCCCCTTTCAAAATTAATCTCCCCTATATAATTATTTGATATGGCAATACCCATTTTATCATTTAATTTTGTTCTTATTTCAAGACCTTTTTGGAAATGCTCAAGACCTTTGTCATAATTTCCCTTCATTTGATAGATAAATCCGATGTTATTATGTATAACCCCTTGATTTTTTAGAGACCCAAGATCTACATAGATTTTAAGAGCATTTTGGAAATGTTCAAGGGCCTGGTCGTATTTACCCATTTTTGCAGAAATAAACCCTACGTTGTTATTACTATACGCTATACCTGGTTTATAATTTGCTTCTTGATTTAATTTTAATGCTTCGCGATGATGCACAAGAGCATCCGCATAATTACTTTTAGCATTTGCGATTAATCCAAGCCAACTAATACTTCTGGCTTCTCCCTGTTTATCTTTTAATTCCTTACTGATATTTCTAGATAGTTGTGCATGTTCAAAAGCTTTATCATAGGCACTTTTTTTATAATATACCGATGCAAGATTACTATGTGCAGACTGGACGTCAATGCGGATATTTTTTTTATCACTTAATTTTAGAAAGATGTCAAAATTAGTGATGGCGTTGTCATATTGACCTAATCGTGAATAAATTATACCAAGCTGATTAAATGCTTCCCTGTTATTAGGATTTTCTTTTATTGCTCTTTTACATAACTTAATTGCTTCTTCTAACTCACCATCTTTCATTTTTGATTTTGCTTGTTCAACTAGGGGTAATTTACTGATATCTTTTTTAGGAGTTGAGTCAATTTTATTATCTGAAGATTTTGAAGTATCTTTATTATTTGATTTTTTAACATCTTTTTTTGAAACCTCATCATCTGAATCTTCTTTTTTGGAATCAGATTTAGAATCTTCTTCATCGTCTTTCGATTCGTCTTTTTTGGAATCAGTTTTTGAATCCTCATCATCTTCCTTGTCATCTTCCTGTCCAGGAAGTATATTTTTAATATTGTATGCCTGGCTCTTATTTATGGTTGAGAACGAAATACCCATTGCCAGTAATATAATTATTAAACCTCTTAAAAAATAAGTCATGGTATTCTCCTAATTATTAATTATGATGCAAAATATAGTATAATTGTATTTTTAAAATGTCCAATAAATTTCTTATAGAAATTTTGTTATAAATAATGCAAGTTTATACTTTAAAAGACAAGTAAAAATTATATTTTTTTAAGAATTATTGCAGATTTCTTAAAAGAACTTTTACACGAAAATCGGACTGGTATTGGATTAAATGAGTAATAATTTTTTTTTTCATATTTTCAGGAAATGGAATAAACTCCTTTTGAACGGTCGTGAGGGCGAGATTTTCATCTTCCATAGAGATAGATTTAACATCCTGATAGTTAATATTTTTATGGCTGTCATAATATTTATAGCAATCAATCAGTAAGGGAATAACTTTACTTTCCCTCACATTTATTAGTGCTGTACATACCCTGTACCGTTCTTTCTCGCTTATATCTTTATCCAGATAATTTTCTACAATTTTCCATACCCGAATGCTTCTAATATAAAGCAATGCGTTGAATAATTCTTCAGAAAAACAGGAATCATCTATTTTTTTTTGAAAATTATCTTCGAGAATCTTAATACCAGAAGGATCTGGAAAGTAGGCTAATTCAACTGCACAGAGATAGGATAAGTTATCATTTTTTAGTTTGGTCTTAAGAAATTGACGGGTGTCCTCGGACTTTATTTGTCCGATGCAATGATAAATATCTTTTAAATAGATTTTTAATATTTGTTCGTTTGTCAATTTAATGAGTTCTGTTAAACAGGATACATCTTTGAAATGACTAAGTATTTTTAGGATATGGATTATTTTAGGGTCGGGTTTTTGATCTATGATATATTTTTTTTGATTAAAATATTGGATAAAGTGCTGAACAATATATTTTTTATCAATTTGGTTTTCTATTAATTGATTTGTTAATAAATAGATCTGGGAAATGTGTTTTGAGTGATTAATAATAAGGGAGATGGAGTCAAATTGATTTAAGATATCTTGAATTGTAGCTGTCATTTAATTTCATTGATATTTTGAGATAGTTTACTGAGAATATCGGACGAATAACGATTTTTCAATAGTCATTTTATTAAAATATTTATATTTATCTGCTTATTTTGAAATTATTAAGGATATACTGATAATCTTCGGATTATAATCCATTAAATGGACTTATTAATAAGGTTTACTGAATTTTATGAGTTTTTTTTAAATTATATTTATGAAAAAATGATTTTATCCAGCTCGATTAAAGAATTTATAATAAAGTGGGGTTTTATGGATTTTAATTTTCCCAATCTATCGTTAATAAAACAGGTGGTAACCCCTGCTTCCATCCCTGCTTCAACATCTGCATAGCTATCCCCTATCATTATTACTTCGTCTGGAGTTAATTTCATCATATTCAGTGCCATAAGAATGCCTTCAGGATGAGGTTTTTTTTGAGAAACTTCGTCCCCACCAATTACTACAGAGAAATAGGACAGGATATTGAGTCCTTTCAGAATAGTTATTGAAAAATCTTTTGGCTTATTTGTTATGACCCCTTTTTCAAATTGGTTTAATTTCTCTAAAGTTGCATTAACGTCTGGATAACACAGGGTATTATCAAGGAGATGCTGTGCATAAATCTTTTTGAATATTGTAATACCTGGATCAAGAAGTCGTGATGGATCTTCTCCAAGAGATTCTGTAAGAGCACGTTGCATGAGGATTGGAACACCATTACCAATAAAATTATAAATTATGGAATGATCAAGAGTTTTTAGCCCGAGATGATCAAGAGCCATATTGACAGACAAAGCGATATCTTCACGTGAATCAATCAGTGTGCCATCCAGATCAAATAATATTCCCTGATACTTTGATGTAGTCATTTTATGAATATATATAATTTTTTATAGCATTTCAAGTATGTTGCGACTCTATTAATCCAAATCATTTATAAGAGAAGAGATTGTTTGTTGAGGAATAGAATCAATTTGTTCTGAATAGACTTCATGGTCTACCCCTATGGATAACTTACTGCCTCCCTTTAGATTTTTAATCATATTATCATTTAATTCGAAGCGTAGGAAGTGAACAGCTGATGTTTTATCTGCATTGTCTCGTTCAAGATCTTCATCTGCTATGGCATAAATGGGTTCAAGATTATCTACCCGAATCCATATTTTGTCCTCAATTCCTATTAGCTGAGTTAAAGCCTTTTTTCGCTCTTCTAAATCGGGATATTCTATCATCATGGTGGCTTTCCAGTTATTTCCATCAGGGATAAGAGGATTGTAAGCATCTAATTCATCTTCTATACCTGTTGAATCGAATATTCTCTCAGCTCTTAGCATTTCCTGAACCTGATAATGAATGGTTAAGTGATCTTCAAAATAGAGTCCAAGATGCTCACCTAGTCGGATATGCCTATGTTTTTTGTGTTCCATGACTTGTTTGCGAAAATCATTACGTTTGTTGGCATAATCTTCTAATGTGTATAAATCGGAACGGGTTAATTTCTTCATTTGAGTCTCCATTATATATTATAACTTCTCCTTAAAAGAGAAATCGGGTGCAGAAAATATTTTTCATGTCCCATAGTATCCTCAATATGTTTTCCAGCCATTATACAATCACTTGAACAGGTATTGGAATCTAGTTTCATCATTTGATCAGAAAGGGGCTGGCAAATTTTCTTTGCTGTTTCGTGATATTCACTCTTGATTGCGTAGGTACCATCATGCCCAGAACATCTTTCTACAGCAGTAACCGTGGTATCAGGGATGAGTGACAAGACATCTTTTGTCTTTGTACCAATATTTTGAGCCCTAAGGTGACAGGGTACATGATAAGCCACTTTACCCAAAGGATTTTTGAAATCTGTTTTGAGCTTATTATCCTTGTGTAGTTTCATAAGATATTCGAAAGGATCGTAGGTGTTTTCCTTGATTTTTCTTATCTGATGATCGTTTGGAGCTAATAAGTGCCATATCTCCTTGATAATGAAAGCACAAGATGGCATTGGGATAACAATATCGTAATTTTCATTCACTGCTTTGGATAGTTGCCTGACATTGTGATTCATATGCTCGATAACAGATTCGATGTCTCCCATTTCAAGTTTAGGCATACCACAACACTTTTCATTGTCCAGAAGATTTACTTCGATATTATTGTGTTCATAAACCCTGATGAGATCATCAATATAATCGGGTTCATTATAATTTCCATAACAGGTGACAAATAACATAACTTTATAATTGCTTGTTCCAGAGGGAGCATTATTTTTAAATCGACGTCGTAATGTGTTGAAGTGGTATTTTGGAACATTTGCATCTTTATGAATGCCGAATAATTTGTCTTGTAACCATCGAAAAGGTTTTATTTTATTTAATAAATTAAATTTCCATGAGATTATAGGTAAAGAATTTATCTTTCCAAGGAAATCTGTATTACTCATGAGCTTGTCCCGTAGCTTCACTGATCCTTTTTTGAATTTAATCGCCTTTGCACGAAGCATGAGAGCAGGAAAATCGAGATTAAACGGATGTGGTGGCACATAGGGGCATTTTGTCATATAACACATATCGCACATATAGCAGTTATTAACGACATCCCAGAAAGTCTTTTTATCAACACTTTCTAATTCACCAGTATCGCCTTTATCAATAGCATCAAATAAGATTGGAAATGCCTTACAGAGATTAAAGCATCTTCTGCAGCCATGACAGATATCATAAACTCTTTCTAATTCTTTCATTAAAGAATCTTGGTTATAGTAATCATCGCTCTTCCAGTTAATGGGTAATCTCTCAGGGCGTTTTAATCCCCCTTCTCCTGCGCCAATAGGAGTATTCGACATAATATCCTCCGAGTATTAAGATAAGCACCGACCTTTGACAGCCGGTGCATAGAATTATTTGTCTAAGCTGTCAAGAGCTTTTTGAAAACGGTTTGCGTGAGATCTCTCAGCCTTAGCTAAGGTTTCAAACCAATCTGCGATTTCATTAAATCCTTCATCTCTTGCGGTTTTAGCCATTCCAGGATACATATCAGTATATTCATGAGTTTCACCAGCGATAGCCGCCTTAAGATTTTGTGCTGTGCCACCGATAGGAAGATCTGTAGCTGGGTCACCACATTCTTGAAGATAATCAAGATGTCCATGGGCATGCCCTGTTTCACCTTCTGCAGTAGAACGGAAAACAGTTGCTACGTCATTATATCCTTCCACGTCTGCCTTAGATGCGAAGTAAAGGTATCGGCGATTTGCCTGTGATTCTCCAGCAAAAGCTGCTTTTAAATTGTTTTGTGTTTTTGAGCCTTTTAAAGCCATTTTGTCCTCCAAATATTTTTTAAATTAATAATAAATTAATTATTACCTGAATTAGCCTGACAATCTTCACAGAGTCCTTCCAAAAGGAGTTTCGTCTTCATTATCTGTACCTTATAACCATGGATATTTTCTGGTAATTTTAAATCCTGTATAGAGTCATCATGAAAATCTAATATTTTGTGGCATTGAATACACCAGAAGTGGTGATGATTGTCCGTGTCGCAGTCAAATCGTTTGGGTCCTCCATATCCCTCTACAATATTCGTAATTCCAATTTCAGCGAATGTCAATAATGTACGATTGACAGTATCAAAAGATATATTAGGAAATATTTTAACCACTCGTTTGAATATGTTATCTGCTGATGGATGGTCTTTATTCTTAATCAATTCTTTATAAATAGTTAATCTTTGTGGTGTAATTTTTAAATTATTCTTCTCACACTGTTCATAAAAATATCTATCTTTCATTTTAATATCTCATCTTAATTTGATATAAATAATATATAGTAATTATTCCTATTTGGCAAGTATTATTAAATAATTTTTTCTATCATAGATATTTTAATTATTTAATTATTTTATTTTATTCATCTTTATAAGTGGTACGCTTCACACCATCATTACTGTCAATCTTTCTAATCAGGTGGAGAGATAATATGCGTGGTTGGCGAGGAATAGGATATTTTTGGAGGACTATAACAAATGAATCACGGGCTTTTTTATAATCTTCTTTCATATAATAACACATTCCAATTTCGTATTGAGCCCAGGATGCATTATAGGTATCGTTTGGATATTTTTTTAGTATAATTGAAAATGTATTGATCGCTAATGTATATCTCTTATCGGCATAGGCTTCCCGTGCTTTCACCATTATCTTGTTTGGATCGGCCAGTTCTTGCTTGGTAAGATTCGGTGTATTACTACATTGTATAAGTATGGATAGAAATAAAATAATTATGCAATAATTTAAAACAGATTTCCTATTCATGAATAATCCTTATTGAGTTCTTTACATAAAGAAATTTACTCTTTATCTCTAATATAACAATTTTTTACAGATTTTCAAAGGTTATTATATTAATATATTTAATATAGATATTTATTCATTTAGAAAATTGCTTATCACTCGTTATGAATATTTATCAATTAAAAAATATTAAAATTATTTATCGTATATAATGATTTAATTTGAAAATAAATAAAATGTATTGAAAATTATTTTTCTTGTGATAAAATATGTACTACATTTGTAGTATTGGAGGATAATATGATGAGAAAATTATATTTAATCACAGTTATTTTTGCTATCGCTTGTTCACAGGGAATATTATTTTCACAAACCAAGACTGAAGAACAATATTGGAAAGATGGAACAAAATATTATGAACGACATTCCTACAAAATAGCATTACAAAACTTCGATGGATTATTAAAACACTATCCTCAATCAAAATATAAAATAGAAGCTCAGATATATCATGGAAAATGTCTTATTAAATTACGTCAATATTCCAATGGTGTCAAATATTTAGATAATCTTGTTACAATCCATGACTCCTTAAAAAAACGCCCGGATCTTATGGAATTCATAGGGGATGGTTATTATCAGCTTGGATCCTACTATTATAGCGATAAGGCTTTATACTATTACAAATCAGCTCTTGACCTCTATTCAAACCAGGGGAATAAACAACAGCAAGTGAAAATATATTATAAATTAATCAATGTATATAATGGTAAAAATTATTATCCTCAATACCCAAATTACAGAGATGCATATAACGCCAGAAATAAGGATGTTACAGACACTTATAATAAAATCATTGAAATCTCACCCGATCTCGACACCAAGATGAANNAAAGCCCTTTATGACAAGGCAACTTATATCAAAAGTTATTATTATTACAATTCAGAAAAAAAGTCCCTTGCTATTCAAGCCTACGAAGACACTATCAAAGCATCCCCAAAACACGATAAAGCTGCTCTGGCGCAATATGATCTGGCTGGACTCTATAATTACTATGGTGACTATATCCAAAGTATTAAGGAATATGAAAAGTTTATAAAGAATTATCCTGAACACCATAATGTTCAATATGCTAAGGCTATGATTGATAATATCAAAGCTCCGTCTATATCCCTACGATCCTATAGTGTGACTAAACCAGGAGATAATCCTAAACTAATTTGGCATACCCGAAATGTTAAGACAGTCCAATTTGAAGCCTACAAAGTTGATCTCATGAATGTGTTTAAATATATAGAGCGCATCAATGAAATTGATAGATATTCCTTAAAAAATCACAAGCCTATTAAGTCATGGAACTTTTCAATACCCGATGACAGCACTCATAAGTACTATTCTTCTAATTCCACCAAGAAAGATTATATCAATGTCCCAATTAGTGAGAGTGGTGCATATATTTTAACTGCATATGGTGAAAATCCAGATCAAAAGGGATTTACAGTAAGAATCCCTATTATAATATCAAAACTGGGACTAATTGTGAAAGCAGGTAAGGAAAATACCCTTGTCTATACTGTCAATTCCCTTAACGGCAAACCTCAGCAAAATGTTAATATCCTAGCCCAAAGACTTTTGTCAGTAAATTACAGTTATATATTCAGAAAATATTTATATACTTATGATTACAAAGATTTCAATACAGATCAGGAAGGTATAAAAGATTTTCAATGGGGTACTCAAAAAAGTTCCTATTACTACTCAAGAAATCTGGTGATTCTCGCCCAGCATGGTGATGATTATGCCTTCTCAAACAGTTATATGTATTATTATTGGTATGGATATAACCAGCAGTACAGGGCATACGGTTTTACAGATCGACCGGTATATCGTCCAAAACAGCTTGTCCACTTTAAACAAATTATAAGAAAGTATGAAAAAGGATCCTATAGTAATTATGCAAATCAAAACGTTCGTGTAGCAATATATAATCCCAAATGGGAGAAGATTTATGAGCAGGAACACAAAACAAATCAATTCGGTACCTTGAGTGGCTCTTTCCGTCTCGATGAGAAGCCAGCTCTTGGACAATATTATATCAATCTGTCAATCGGTTCCTATACCTTAAGTTATTACTATTCCAGTGGCAATCGGTTCCGAGTTGAAGAGTACAAAAAACCCGAATACAAGGTCTCAATTTCCACTAAGAAAAACACATACCGCATAGGAGATAAAATAACTTTTAAAATATCAAGTCGTTATTATTTTGGATCGCCAGTTGTCAATGCCAAAGTTGAATATAAAATATATAAACAGCAATACTATCACTATTACAGACCATATCGAAAGTATCCATGGTTCTACGACCGCTCATTCTACTATCGATGGGCAAGTAAAGGTTTTGGATATTACCATCCCTACTATTACCATCGTCGAGAACTTGTCAGTGGAGGCACACTCAAATCAGATAATAAGGGCGAAGTCTACGTCAATGTTCAAACCAGTCATTTTAAACTCGTAGAATATGCAGATACCCAATATTTCGTTGAAGCAAATGTAGTGGATCAGTCCAGAAGGAATATCAGGGGATATGGCAATGTTAAAGTAACCAATAAGCCCTTCTATATATATTTAACACCTCAACGATATATCTATGAGAAGGATGAGACTGCTAAAATCAAAATCACATCCCGCAATCCCAATAATCAGCCAGTATCTTTCCAGGGAAACATAAAATTATATCCTGTGAAATATGAACAATATGAGCAGGATAAAAGAACTTATACTCGTGAACAGCTTGGGGCACCTGTTTTGAATCAAAATATATTTGTCAATACCCGAGGTGAGCTAGTATTTAGTTTTAAAGCTAATTGGGAAGGATATTTTAAAGCCATCGTAACAGCTAATAATAGTAAGAACATGGAAATAATAGGGCAATGTTATATATGGTTTGCAAAAGAGAAGAGTGAGTTTGATAATTATAGATACAAGGATATTGAAATCATTGTTGATAAAGATAATTATATCATTGGAGATACTGCAAAAATTCTTATTAACACAAAACATGAGAACTCTTATGTCTTATTGACAGCAGAAGCAGATGATATTTATTATCGTAAAGTTATATTCATACAAGGAAAATCAAAACTGATAGAGCTTCCCATCACTAATAAACTGACTCCTAATGTATACTTAACTGCAAGTACTTTTAACAATAATACATTATATAGTGATTACCTCGAAGTTATTGTTCCACCTGAGCATAAATATTTAAATATAAAAGTCGAAACCCCAAAAAATACTTTCAAACCCCAGGAGACAGCAGAAATAACAGTTATTACAAAAGATTATAAAGGCCGTGGTGTCTCTTCTGAACTATCATTAGGCTTCGTCGACTCCTCTATTTTCTATATTCAGAGCCCATATCAAGAAGACATACGAAAGTTTTTCTATGGTATCAAAAGATATTTAACGGTACGGACATCCACAGGATATGACTACAGCCACTATGGTCAAGGAAAATTTAGCAATAGAAGAGCATATAAGGCAAAAAATGGAAGCCCTCAATCTCCTAAAGCTGATAAAGAAAGTCGAGAAGAAAGTGACGATACTTTAAGCTCTTCTGAAAAATCTATTGACAGAAAACAAGCTAAGAAAATGTCAGAAGGTGGTAAACGAACAGGAAAAGAGTCTCATCAATACAAAAAAGCACGTGTCCGAAAAGATTTCCCAGATACAATGTATTGGAATGCCCATGTCAAAACTGATAAATATGGTGTCGCAAAAATAAAAGTTAAATTCCCAGATACTCTGACTACCTGGAGAATAAATTCTACTGCTGTAACTAAGAATACAGAGGTGGGTATCCATAATCTTGATATTGTCACAAGAAAAAATCTTATCGTTCGTCTCCAATCCCCTAGATTCTTCCAGGAAAAAGATCTTGTATACGTCAGCGGGATTGTTCACAACTACTTAGATTCTGATAAACGTACTAAAATCCATCTAAAAGTATCACCACAACTTGGTATACAGAAATTAATCTATTCTGGAACATCTTCTTCTACTTATAATCCCAGAACAACAAAGATGAGTAAAGAAATAATTGTACCCAAAAATGGTGAAAAAAGGGTGGATTTTGTTATTAAAGTACTTAAAAAACGTGATACTGTATTCAATCTAAAAGATATGGCAACAGTGACAATATCTGCCCTAACCAATGAAGAAAGTGATGCAATGCAAATGAAATTTCCTGTATTGGAATATGGAGTAGAAAAGTTTATTGCACAAAATGGTATATTGGAAACAAATCGTAATGTTACTCATGCCTCATTAAATTATTATATCCCAAAAGACATCAAGGAATATTCTCAAAATATCCGTGTCATATTAAATCCCAGCCTTGCAAGTGTCATGATTGATGCCCTACCCTATCTAATCAGCTATCCGTATGGATGTGTTGAGCAGACAATGAGCCGTTTCCTTCCCACCGTGGTTACTCGAAATACCCTTCAAAAATTGGGTATCTCCCTTGAAACCATCGCTATGAGAAAGAAAAATCAATTTAAATATCTCCAAACTAATCCTATATACAGCACAAACGCTCTCAATACGATGGTAGATGCTGGATTGGATAGATTATATAGCTTTCAGCATGCAGATGGAGGCTGGGGATGGTGGAGTAACGATAATTCAAATCCTTATATGACAGCCTATGTAATTTATGGGTTATATGAAGCATCAAGAAATGGTGTGAATATACGTAAAACAGCATTAAGTAGCGGTGTTAATTTCCTATCAAGAAGATTATCTTCCGGTGCTAATGTAAGTAAATATTATTGGTTGAGTGACAGCAAGAATGTGAAAATATATATACTATATGTCATGTCTCTTGTTGATCCACAAACGATTAAGAGTAATAAGAAATTATTTAAAATCCTAAACGATATCTGGAACGAGAGAGATGAGTTAAATGAGTATTCAAAAATCTTATTATCCTTGACTCAGCACCAAATTGGAGATACAAATAAAGCTAAAATAATGCTGGAGAATATAGAAGATTTCATCAAAGTCAATAAAGAATTGAATACAGCAAACTTTCAGGATATTAATCGTTATTGGTACTGGTATGAAAATGGGGTTGAGAGTACATCATTCGCTCTAAGAGCTTATCTTAAAATCAATCCGGAGAGTAAATATATCCCAATGATGGTAAAATGGCTTGTTCGAAATCGCCAAGGAAGAAGATGGTTTTCTACAAAGGATACTGCGTTCGTCATATTTGCTCTGGCTGAATACATGAAAAAAACAGATGAATTAAATCCTGATCTTAATGTCACAGTTCATTTTACAGGGGGTCTTAGAAAAGCATTTCATGTCACTCAAAAGAATTTAATCTTTGATCAACCAGAGTTTGTAATTCCGGCAAATCTTGTCAAAACAGGGAACAAGGCAATGAAAATATCTATCAAAGGTCATGGAAAGATTTACTACAGTACATATCTGACTTATTTCACAAAAGAAGACCGTATCAAAGGGGCAGGACACGAAATCTATGTCAAGAGAAACTATTACAAATTAACACCCAAGGAAATCACTCGTCAGAGAACTGAGTATGACAGTAGCAAGCAGAAATATGTTCAGGTTGATTTTAAGGATGTGATTTATGATAAAAGCCCATTAAAATTCGGAGAACGTATCCAAAGCGGAGATCTCATCGAAGTACTTTTGTCTATCAAATCCAATAATAATTTCGAGTACCTCATGTTTGAAGATCCCAAGCCTGCAGGTACTGAACCCGTTGAATTAAGAAGCGGATACACTTATCAAGGAGGATTCGTAGCCAATATGGAACTCAGGGATACAAAAGTTTCATTCTTCACTACATATATCACCCAGGGAAATCATACAATTAGCTATAAATTACGTGCAGAAATACCGGGTATATTCAATATTATGCCCACTCAGTCCCAGGCTATGTATTCACCATACGTCCGAGGTATTAGTGATAGTTGGAAAATGGGTATTGCTGACTCTGTTATTCGATAAATAATAATATTCATGAATATGAACTAATTCAGAGGCATATCAGAATAGGGATGGGTTCTAAGCCCATCTCCTTTTATATAAATGATAATTAAATACATTAGAAACCAATACCAAAAATATTTATTTAAGTTTCAATAATACTTCTATAGATTCTCGAGACACAATCCCGAAATCATAACCCATGAACAAAATATTTTATACCTAATCTTACAATATTTACAATCACACAGGGCAGAAAAATAGATCAAAAATAACAAAGCCGTATCACTATGCCCTATGTTAAAAGGATTTTTACATTAATTATTTCAGCAAATCTAGTGTCTAAAAGCAGTTCTATAAGTTAAGTTATTCTTCTAACGATGTAATTTTCTATAAATAGTTCTTTCTCAAAGGTATTGAACACGAATCACATCACCATTAAAATAAGTCCTACATCAAATAAATTTAAAGAGGTGTTGAAAGGGTTTATCAAATCCGTTCTATGGTGCTATAACGAAAATGACAATTTTACCTCCGCAAAGCTCTTTCAAAAAACCATCAATAACAAGAATTGTAAGGTCATGCTGCCCAATAGATATGAGCAACGCAGAGAAATATATAAAAAGCTCCATAAATACAGCGATGCTCTTTATTTCTACCATCAATCATTAAAAAATATCAACAAACAAGAAATATGATAAATGATTTGCAACGAATTACAACAATACTGGATTATTATGTCATTACAAAAATGAATACAGTAAAGCAATTAGAGTTTCTAATAATCCTTAAAGATTTGTGAGAAGGTCTTTTGGAAAAGTCATTCTGATACAGCGTTGAGTTACAATAACACTGGCAGTGTGTAATTAAATATGAAATAATATATTAAAGCTTTAAGTTATTAGATAAAAGCCTTTCTATTCAAAAAAGAGATTGGGTAAATCCAATAAATGAAACAAGGAAATCTATCTCCTCTTTTCCAAAGTCTATAAAAAATTGAGTAACAAATAAAAAATAAGAAAAATACAAAATAAATCCTAATAATTCTAATTCCAAATATATATACTCTAATTATTTTTCTTATGAAAAGATCTGGGAAAATGAAAGCACCGCGTAAGCTTCAAACTGTTTTAAAATTACTCTAAACAGACCTTTCTTTGAATCATTTCATATTTAAAATATTTTCAGAATATTATTTTTTTAATCACTAAATTAGAATAATCTGTTAATTTTTTTCAAATTAAATTGCCTTTATTTTTTTTTTTAGTAAACTTATTCTATAGGAATTATGGAATGGGGTGAAATTCCCCACTAGCGGGTAACTGTTAAAGTCAGACCTATAATTCAGTTCAAATCTTCTATTACGCTCTTTCCCGGAAGAAAGGAGGTAACTTTTATATACAACCAAAATAACTTTCAAATACTAATTTCAATATTTTTTTAATTATATAGGAGAATATATGTCTATTAAACAATTAACTCAAGATAAATTTATTAGCGAAGTAAAATCTCTAGGCAGAAAAGAAGTTGCCATCATAGCAATGATTATCGGATTTCTGTTAGTATTTGTTGTAGGGCTTGCAAATAATGGTGAAATTCACAATGCTGCACACGATACAAGACATTCAATGTCATTCCCATGTCACTAATTTGAGGTGGAACTTTGCTGTATAGTGTTATTAAAACTTCTGTCTTATCAGGATTAACAGCAGGTATTCTGATATCCATATTGCAATTGTTATTTGTTACCCCTCTCATCCATCACTCTGAAAGATTTGAAGGAGGGAAATTCCATGATTATAACAAACAACAATCCTTAGTAAATAAGGACTCAGAAAGACCAGGGCAATCAGATTATCATTCAGAACATAGTCACAACAAGACGAGTGAAGAAAGTAATAATTTAGAAAGAATATTACTTACTCTTGCTACAAATATTCTTGTTTCAGTGGGATTTTCATTTCTATTATGTGGTACATTTCTTTTCCTTAAAGATATTACCCTATTTAAATCCATTGGATTTGGTGCTATTGGTTATCTGATTTTTTTAGTGCTTCCATCCTTAGGGCTTGAGCCTAAATTACCAGGCATGGAATCTGCTCCCATAGGTGCACGTCAAACCTGGTGGGTGCTTACCGTGATTTCTTCTACCATAGGGATATCTTTAATTATCGGAAATTATAAAAAAATCGTTTATATAACCCTTGGAATTCTTTTAATTGCATTACCACACATTATAGGAGCCCCACTCCCAGACCGATATGGTGGATCAGCCCCAAAAGAAATATTCCAACAATTTTTAATCGCTGTAATCATCTCAAATTTAATCTATTGGTTATTTTTAGGTGGCTTTACAGGACACCTTTTTAAACGATTTCAAAAGAGTTATTCCTGATGCATAAGGGTATCCTCGATGATTTTTCGAATTAGTTGGATAGCTATCTAATATGAAAGGTTTTATCATATCAGCTTTGTCCTCAGGCGAGGGGAAAACTCTTGTGACCCAGGCATTTTTAAATAAATTCCAAAAGGAATCAAGAGTTCAACCCTTTAAAATTGGCCCAGACTATATTGACCCACAATTTCACAGAAAAATATGCTCTGTTTCATCTATCAATCTTGATTTATATATGATGAATTCTTCCCAAGTAAGAGCTGTATTTAATTATTATACAAAAGACTGTGATATAACAATTGGAGAAGGAGTCATGGGATATTATGATGGTATTGATAAGGGTTATTCTACTTATGATGTTGCAAAATCAATTAACTGCCCAGTAATCTTAATCCTCTCGGCAGGCGGCTCATATTCTACACTATCAGCCCAATTATCTGGAATCTTACAATACCGTAAAGACAATACCATTAAAGGAATTATTCTTAATAAAATATCCTCTGAAAAACATTATAATCTCATCAAAGATCAAATTGAAAAAGATTTACCTAAAATTAAAGTTCTCGGATGGATTCCTAAACTAGATATAAATATTCCCTCTAGACACCTTGGACTTGATTTATCATATCTTAATACAGAAAATTATAGGGCTGAACTTGAAAAAGCATTATATTACATCGATATTCCTAAACTAGAGAAGATCATTAATATAGACAAATCTAACTTTGAATTACTAGAAAATGCTTTTGATAGTAATTTTGATAATTTTTATAGTATCACAAGCAAATTGACCTTAACAATTGTACAGGACAGCGCATTTTCATTTTTATATGAGGATAATATCCAATTATTAAAAAAATTATTTAAACAGGTTTATATAATATCTGCCTTGAATAATGATATCATACCAAGTGACACGGATACCTTATATTTACCAGGTGGTTATGTTGAAACAGAAGAGATTTATCCAGGATTACAAGAAGCATACCGATTTAAAGAGTCACTAATAACTTATTCACAGAATAAAAATACAATAGTATACGCTGAATGTGCTGGATTAATATATCTTGGCAGTTCTATAACGACTAATAATGATGTTCAATTAACGATGATGGGGATCTTACCATTAAAATTTAAGATGAATAAGAGATATCGAAGGCTAGGATACTACTCAGCCTATGATCTGAAGACCCATGATATCTATCGAGGACATGCATTTCATTACAGTGACGTTATAAACCCCGATGCAATCGAACCTCGTGTGGGGATATTTAAAGATCAATCAGAGAAAGGAGATATAGCTGGATGGCAATATAAAAACATTTATGCCACTTATCTCCATGTATTTCTGAGAAATAATTTATCTCTTTTAAATAATTATTTTATACAACGAAGGATTATAACATGAACTTTCATTTGGAATATCCTAAAATTAAGGATGGTAGTGAAATTGAAGCAAAATCCCTAGAGACCATTGAAACAGAATGCTTATCAATACAACGATTCAAAGAATTTGATATCGATTCCCGTGAGATTATCAAGCGACTAATCCATGCAACCACGTCATTTGACCAAATCATACATAATATCCAGTTCATCAATAACCCAATTCCTAAGATAAAAGAACTTTTAAAGAATTCAGCCACTATTATTGTTGATACCAATATGATTAAAAGCGGTATGAGTGATCTTTATACAAAGAAATACAATAATAACATCGTTTGTCATGTAAACGATCAGGATATTCATGAGGAGTCTAAGAAACTTGGGGTAACCCGGACTTATCTCGCAGTCAAGAAAGCTCTGGAACGTCATGAAAATGATCCAGTAATCCTTGCCTGTGGTAATGCACCGACTTTCATTTATTCCGCTATCGAAACACTTGTTCAAATAAATAAAGATATCAATAGCTTTGCACTATTAGCCTTTCCAGTAGGCTTTGTAAATGTTGTAGAGAGTAAAGATTATGCTATAAAATATTTAAGCCATTTTAACAGCAGTGGTATAGTACTGAAAGGACGATATGGAGCTTCTACAATGATAGTAAGCTGTCTCCATGCTATTTATAAATTAATTTAAGAGGAAAATAATTATGTCAGATAAAATAATTCGATATAACGAAATGGGATCAGAAGTTCAGGAAGGGTTTCAGTGTAAACCTGTCTATTTGGATCGTGATAAACCAGTTATGTACTATAAATCTCATATTCTTGTATGTAATGGAGAACGTTGTCAGAAAGCAAATCGCCGGGAGGATAACCCGCTATATGTCCGTAACTTAACAAAGGAGTGTGGCTTATCCAAAGGTAAAGATCGTATCAAAGTAACAAAGGTAAATTGTTTTGGTGCTTGTCGATACGGTGGAGTTATATTAATATACGAAAATCCTATAGCAGGAACCTCTCTAAAAAACAATGGTTTATGGGTTAAGAAGACTCACAAGTACACACCTGAAGACTGGAAAGAAATATTCAATCGTTTGGCTAATGATAAATCTGTTCTAGAATATACTGGAGAAGATGCAATCATTCCAATGGAAGTCTATGACTGATTCTTCAATAGAGAAACCTAAACTAAAAATTGGCTACACAACAGGAACGCATAGCTCTGCAGTGTTTAAAACAGCTATAAACACTTATTTCAAACCAGATAATCTCATTGACCATCCATTCTTATGTCCAACAGAATTACCTGACGATTCACTGGTTGATATAGTTATTGAGTCAATTAAGATTGAAAACGATGTTATCATAACTGGAACTAAAAAAACAGATAATGATGATCTTGATGTCACAAAAGGATGTATTATTAGATGCATCTTAACAAATAGCCTGGATAAGCTTAAATCATATCTTAATCCTTTGGAACATAACCCTCACCAATTCTCAATTAATAATATAACAATATCTATCTTTGCTGGTAAAGGTGTTGGAATTGTGCAAAAAAAAGGATTGAAAGTCCCAATAGGATATCCAGCAATTAACCCAGTCCCACTTGAAATGATGAAACGTATTGCAAAAAGGATTTTAGATACTATTCATCTTAATATTACTTTCTATATAGCTATATCTGTTCTCGATGGCGTAGAACTCGCAAAACAAACAGCAAATCCTAAAATAGGCATATCAGGGGGATTATCCATACTAGGAACAAAAGGAATTGTTAAACCAGTTTCTGTCCGAGCTTATATTGATACAATCAATACTGAAATATCCGTAGCTGAAGCAAGTAAAGTACCCGCCTTGGTCTATACTTTAGGGAATAGCTCATTAAACTTTGCTCAAAACTTCTTTAATTTAATGCCTGAATCAATAATTGAAGTTGGTAATTTCATCTACGAGGCCATAACACTCTTGACTCATAAAGATTTTCAGGAACTATATTTTGTAGCAAACCTGGGTAAGATGACGAAAGTAGCTCAAGGATATAAGAATACTCATAACCAATACGGTAAAATCAACTTTAATCAAATAATACAATGGCTCATAAAAGAAATACCAGAACTTGAACATGAATTGAAAGATCAGGACTTCAATACAACCAAAGCAATTACAGATTATCTTATTGAAATATATCCTGAAAGAAAATATAAAGATGTATTTTATAATTGTGTAAATAAAATTGCTTTAAATCAAATAATACAATGGGTAATGGAGATAAAACATCAATCACCAGAAACTAAACTCAAATATATCAATGTATTTTGTATCGATGAAAATGAATACTGGAAAATAAGTGGGTCGATAAATGATTGACAATTTGAAATTAACTATAGCAGGAACTGGTTTGTCAAATTATAATTTAAATATATTAAAAACTTTAGATCTTGAGCTATATGAAAAAATATATTTTGATCCAGTATATCTCAAACAAAATGAAAATAATTCTATTCTTAACCTTATTAAAAGTAAAATATTTGCAGGATCAGTAACTGAAATAAAACAAGATATTATAATGTCAATTAAAGATAATATCGTAAATAAAATCCTATATCTTGTTACAGGGAAACCAACTTTCTATTCAGCAGCCCCTTTACTCATTGATTATCTTAAAAATGAATTTGAATCCTTTGATCCACATATACATTTAACCATCATTGATAACGAATCCTCAAAGGACAGGATAATAAATACATTTGGTTTATCAGAACACAGTATAGAATCACTAAGTTTACACGGACGATCAGAAATTGATTTATCTAGACTATTAAAAAATAAATATACAATTCTACTATCCGACCAGCAAACCTTATCAAGATTGTATCATCTATTATTTTATTTAAAACCAGAAGATTACACTATTCATATGTTCTCTAAAATGGGTTATCCCGATGAAAAAATATTTCAAATAGACAACTTAAAAAGTTTTATAGAAAATGAAAATATATCATTGTATGATCCATATACCCTATTGATAAGAAAAAATTATGATGATATTGAGCAATATACATCTGATAATGATATCCAACACCAACGAGGTATGATAACAAAGTCTTATAAAAGAAGATTAAGTATATCTGAATTAGAATTGAAACCCAACCAAGTTTTATGGGATGTCGGTGCGGGCAGTGGTTCAGTAGGAATAGAAGCCTACAAACTATTTCATGTAAAAGCTTCATTCTTCGAAAAAAACGAGGATCGTATTCCACAAATAGAGGAAAATCTTAAGTATCACAAAGTAATTGGTGCAAAACTGATCAAAGGGGATGTTATAAAAACCCATGTCAATCAGGATGTATTACCAGATCGAATCTTCATAGGAGGCGGTGGAAAGGAAATAGCTGATAACCTCCATCTGTTTTACGAAAAACTAAAACCATCTGGTATTCTTTTAATCAATTATGTAACACTTAATTATATTTCAAACACAATTGAATATCTTAAAGAAAATAATATACTCCATGAATTAAAAGCAATATCCCTAACGACTTTTAAGGATAGAGGGCCTATTTTTGCTGAACCAGAAAGACTTATGTATCAATTTAAAATATGGAAAACGGATAAATAAATGAAGGATAAAGTATTTTTCATAGGAGCAGGTCCTGGTGATCCAGACCTCATCACTGTTAAAGGAAAGTCAATATTAGAACAAGCAGATGTTATATTATATACAGGATCTCTTGTCCCTAAAGAAGTATTAACCTGGGCAAAAAATGATTGTCTTATCCAATCATCTGAAAATATGACATACCATGAGATATTCCAGTTCTACAAAGAAAACATTAAAAATAATATCTTCGTAAGGCTCCACACAGGTGATCCATCCATCTATTCAACAATAGCGAAGCAAATTGAATACTTAAACACTCAAAATATCCAATTTGAAATCATACCTGGGGTTACCTCTGCTTTCGCTGCAGCAGCAAGTCTTGGTATCGAACTGACTATTCCAGGTGTCTCTCAAACGATAATTTTATCTCGTGTCCCCGGAAGAACTCCAAATCCAGAGCCTTTAGAAAACATACTAAACTGTAAATCCTCCTCTCACATATTCTATCTATCTGTTAAGCTTATCCATATACTTAAGAAAACAGCCATTAACAATTGTGGGTACTCTCTAAATACTCCTTGCTGGGTTGTTGAGAAAGCAACATGGCAGGAAGAACGTGTTATAAAAGGAACTCTTGATGATATTATTCTAAAAGTCAAAGAGGCAAATATTAGAGGAAATGCTCTTATATATCTTGGTTATTTCCTCCATCAGAAAGAAGAATTTGTATCTCACTTATATAACAATAACCCTTATGTTTGGAAGAAATTATCAAAACAGGAAACATCCAATGAATAGCCTGGCACTTGTTTCCATAAATACTCCAGGCAATAACGCCATAGATAAATTACTACAAATCCTTGTTAAAAAAGAATTACCATTCAAAATTACAATCTTCTGTAAGGAAAACACCTTTGAAAACCCTTTAATAGAACAATATATTGTCCCTTATCATAAAATAGAAGACGTTTTCCAACAACACTGGGATACTATTGATATCTTTCTCTGCTTTGTAGCAACAGGAATAATCATTCGAAAAATTGCACCTTACCTCAAATCAAAAACTACAGATCCTGGTATTCTTGTGATGAGTATGGATTTAAAACAAATTGTCCCCCTGGTATCAGGACATATTGGTGAAGCAAACATCTTTTCTGAAAAGATATCTCAGCTAATCCCAGATTGTAAAACCTTTATCACTACAGCAACTGATCAAACTGATAATCTTGCATTTGATCTGTTCGCTAAGCAATATGAATACAAATTATTAAATATTAAAAAATTAGCAGCAATCTCTAATGCTATAATCAATAATAAACAGGTGCAAATCATCACCTATCCAGAAATCTTCTCAAAAATTGAAAACTATAAAGGATTTCAGAATGACAAGTTCAAATTTATTAATATTCAAAAAGATACACAAAATATCAATCCCCATCTCCACACAGTCGTTATAAGTCCCTCATCCACTCTTCCATCAGTAATACGTGATTGTCTTGTCCTTATCATCCCTGAAATCTCCATTGGTATCGGTCTCAATCGAAATACCCCACATGAAATCTTAAAACAATCCCTCTTTGAATTCCTTTGGGAACATGGTTTACTAATTCAAAATATTAAAAATATTTGTTCTTTCAAAGAAAAATCAAACGAACCTGGTTTATTATCTTTATCTGAAGAACTAAATATATCTTTAAAATTCTTTGATGAAGATCAGATCAATAGTATAGAAAACAATCTATCTACATCTCGGGCTAGTGATTATTTCAATGTGAAAGGAGTTGCAGAACCTTCTGCTATTCTTGGTTCAAATGAGCAAGTCTGTTTCCTAAATAAACACATATACCACAACGCAGTAACACTGTCGGCTGCATTTTAAATTACAGGAGTTAAATAAAATGAAAGGAAAATTATATATTTTATCCACAGGCCCCGGAGGAACTCATGGTATCACGGGTGATGCCTTAAATGCTATAAATGATTCTGAAATCATCGTGGGATATGAACCCTACCTGGAAGAAATTAAAGAGCTTATCAAGGATAAAACAATCATTAAAGCTGGAATGACAGAAGAGATAAAGCGTTGCAACGACGCGATAGATCATACCCTGTCTGGAAAAACAGTTTCCCTCGTATCCAATGGAGATGTCAATGTATTTGGCTTAGCATCACTGGCTATTGAATTAATTGACGAGCAAAATTACTGGGAACAAATAGAAATATACTCAATTCCTGGTGTCACATCTTTCTTCTCAGCAGCATCAAAAGCAGGAGCTCCTATCAGTCAGGATTTCTGTGCTATCAGCCTATCTGATCGCCTAACACCAATAGAAGTCATTGACAAACGAATACAACATGCTGTGGAAGGAGATTTTATCATAGGAGTCTATAACCCTAAGTCCAGCAGAAGAACAGAGCCATACGGTATTTTTCTAAACCGGTTGAAAGATCATTTGGACAGACCTGTACTTATCGCAAGTCATCTGGACAGGGATGATCAACAAATCACATTTCTGACAACACAGGATCTCATTAATCTGGGAACTGAAACCGATAAAGTACACATGTCATCTATCCTTATAATTGGCAATAGTTCCACAAGATGGACAAAAAATAATAAAATGCTTACACCAAGAGGATACCTCGATAAATATAATCTCGATGGAAAGAAAATTAAGAAGAATAAGGACTAAGAGGAATTTTCATAATGTCTATCGATAAATTATTAGACGAGCTTATAAAATCAGATATAATCAATAAATTAAAGAAATGGCACAATAATTTTGAATCCCAAAAGAAAATTATTTTAAATAATCTCCTAAAATCTTATCCCACAAGACAACAGATCCTAAATTACTTCAGATTCTCAAATATGAAACACCATCACAAAGACTTCTGCAGAATGTTTCAAAAAGATCAGGTGTGCCATCCAATAGAAGAAGATTCCCTTTATTGCTATGCTTGTAACTGCCCATTCTATAATTTAAACCAATCTCCCTACATTCAGGAAGATTGTATATACATAGGCTCTTGCGATAAGGAATCCAAAAAAGCTCAATTTATCCCTTACAAGGCTATATCAAATGAAGGGAATCACATTCTAATACTTGATTGTAGCAACTGCCATATCCCTCACACCCTCCATACAACAAAGAAACAACTTGATATCGATCTAATTCATGCTGACTCCTGATATAGCCCTAATTGCTTACCTAATTGATAACATATTCGGTGAATTCCCAATAAAACACCCAGTAGTATGGATGGGCGATTTTATTAAATTATTTGAAAAGCATCTCTATAAAGACAATTATTTTAGAGGTCTCCTCCTCCTCCTTTCACTGATTACTACAACAATCATCATCATCTGGTTAATCACTAAATTAATTTATTTTATAAGCTTACACTACTATCTAAATCTAATCCTTTTCTCATTGATTGCATCCACTGGAATAGCTCATAAAATGCTCTATGATAGTATAAAAAATATTTTATCCAGCAAGCATCCTCAGGATGACATTGCATTATTAGTAAGTAGGGATGCAAAACCTATGACCCAAAGCGATATTTACAAAGCTGGAATCGAATCCTATTCTGAAAATCTTAGTGATGGAGTAATAGCACCCCTTATTTATCTGACTCTCTTTGGATTATACGGGTTATTCGTTTATAAAGCAGTCAACACACTGGATTCCATGATTGGATACAAAACAACAAGGTATAAACACTTTGGATATTGTTCGGCAAAACTCGATGATATTTTAAACTACATCCCATCAAGACTCACAGCAATTATTATATTATTACTTAATTCTAAAGCAAATCTCATAAAAGAATCATTTGTAAATGGCTCAAAGCATACAAGCCCCAATGCAGGATACCCGATATCAGCTATGGCATATTCACTAAATATCAAATTAGGTGGACCAACTTACTACCACGGATACCTCTATCCAAAACCATTTTTTGGTACAGGGCATAAAAAAATCTCCTCATTAGATTTAACAAAATCATTATATACCAGACAAAAACTGGATATAACTCTATTCATTTTGATCTTAATTTATTTCCTAATTTATTTTTTATTTTAATATTATAACAAACGATCCTTGGTAATCATAAAAAAATAATTATTATTATTGGTCAAAAATTTCAAATGACAGGAAAAAGACAGCAACTGTGTTAT
>DKAT01000085.1 GCA_002450905.1 Spirochaetia bacterium UBA6919 | reverse complement strand
TCAAATTTTTCAGGCCACTACACACTAAAACCATCCATTTGAGGCATCATGATATCAAGTAGTAATAGATCAATGTTAAAATTTATTTTATTTAAATATGAAATGACATCTTTTCCATTTACTACTGAATTAACTTTATAATCATCTGCTAACAGGTCAGTCAATGATTGTACAATACTCATATCATCATCAGCAATTAGTATTTTTCCTTTGTACTCCATAATTTCTCCAAATCTTAATTTACATACATCGATTTTTTTATATACAAATTAATAAAAAGCATACACAGAATAATTAAGCAATTATTATACCAGATATCATTTTATTGGAAAAGTATTATGCAAATAGTCAAATGTGATTTTTTAAAAAATTATTTATTAATTATGCAGAGATATGTGAAATGGAATTGGTTTGTACAGTGAAAATCTTCTGATCTTGGAATTCCCAGCAGAAGATTCTAGTCAGTTCACTAACCGAATTAGAATTTTTTGATTTCAATTTTTAAAGAATATTTGTAAACATGGTGTGATTTAAATTGTCAGGATAATTTTAAAAAGGGATAGAAATAATTTATCTAACCCCTACTTTTTTATACCATTTCGCTTTTTCAAGTTCCTTGTAACAGATGTTTAGCAGTTCGACAAATGATTTTATATTGAACCGATTAAGATTTAGATTCTTAATATAATAACGTATATTTGTTTAAATTATTTCTCTTCTTCAGATGAGTGACTATTTCCTAATTCGCCTGATATTGCTTTGGCTTCCATGGGCATAAATCTGAACCACTTCATACCAAGCATGAATGCTACAATGACAAGAGATGCTATACCTACCGCCTGGATTATTTCAGCATTGGATATTGTGTATTTAGCGTATCCATGGAGTGTTTGTGCTGCAGTATCAACCATTTTAGTAGCAATTGATGTACCAGGAAGGAGATCAGGTTTTAGGGTTTGTCCAGGGATCACCAGAACATATCGTTCACACAAGATTCCAAGAACAACAAAGATGGAAGCAATATTAATCGCTTTGATAGAGTGTTTTGTCTTTTCGAAATTGAGGATCAGAAGGGGTATTATTGTACCAACAAGGATGAGACCACCCCAGAAGAGGTAATGATGAATACTTTGATTATAAGGATCACCGAATAGAAAATAATGTTCAGCATGGCTTGTTTTGGGTAGGTAGAGTCTAAAGAGATTTTCAATAAGAATAAAATAGAAAACCACGATGATAAATACAGCTAGAAGTCGTGATAATCCTTTTATAAGTTCCATATCAAGATATCGTTTGGTTGCCTTGAATACAATTTGAATAGTAAGAATAATAAGGGCAGTACCAGAAGATAGAGCTGCAGCCACAAAGCTTGGTGGAAGAAGTGGTGATTCCATAAGTTCTCTGGGAGCAACAGCAAGGATGTATCCTGTTCCACTATGTACTAAGACCGCCCAGAATACCGCTAAAAGACCCAAGCGTTTTACCCAGACTTCTTTGTCAGCAAACATTGCAAGAAGATAGATAAATCCAATGAACATATAGGCTGAGTATAGAAAGGAGTTGATTGAGAACATGGATGTAGGATTGAGATAGATAAACGGATTTACTATACGATCAGGTCTTCCCCAGTCGAGAATAATTGATGTCAAGGCTGCTACAATCAATAATATTGACAAATAAACACCCATTCTTGAGAAAGGTTTGTATTCTTTCTGACCAAATACGGCTGAGAGAGCTGAGATTACAAGAGATCCCGCACTTACGCCAATATAGAATATTGCCATCACAATACCTAAACCCCAGGGGACACGACTACTCATCCCTGTGAGTTTACCTAAAATTGGGTGATCGTATCCAAGTCCTTTATCATACATTAAATAGGTGACGTAGAGTCCTAAAAGTCCAAGTATTGCAAAGAATACTACCGCAGCATAATATAATTTGGATCGACCTTCGATGGGTGTAAAGTGGATCTTTTTCATAATTCCTCACAGACCAATATATAATACTTTGGGTTTCGTCCCAAGATCTTCACGTAATCCTTTAGGTATTTGTTTTGATTTTTCTAATTGTGCCAATAACTTCGAGACCTCACTATTGGGATCTTTCGTGTTACCAAAGACCATAGCTTTCTCCTTGCATGCATCGACACAAGCAGGATTTTTTTTCTCATCCAGTTTGTGAGCACAGAAATTACAGGATTCAGCAACCCCGTGCATTCTCTTCGGATGGATTGGATTAATATCTTTAGAGGTCATAGTACCAGTATGTTCTTCAAAATTAAAAAGACGTACATCATAGGGACATCCGATCACACAATAACGACAACCTATACAACGGTGTTTGTCTACATCAACAACTTTGTCAGGACGGATAAAAGTAGCTTCAACAGGACAAACTAGAGCACAGGGTGGATTATCACATTGATTACAAAGGATTGGAGCGGACACAGCAATTTTCTTTCCACCTGGAAACTCTCTTGTGAAAGTGGCATTTCTAATCCAGTTTAAGTTGGGGTGGACATTATTTTCACTACGACAAGCAGATTCGCAGTCTGTACAACCTGATTTACATTTATTTACATCGATGATCATGCGCCATTCAGGCATATTGGAAGCCTTACTAGTGTTTTCCTTGTCTGAGTACAATTTACCAATTTGAGGCAGAGTATAACCAAGGGCTGTTCCAGCACCTAGGATACCACCTAATTTTAGAAAGTTTCTTCTATCTAATGTATTTTTATTTTCTCTCATTTTTTCATGGCCTCCATTGATTTATTCCATTTAGACCACTCTGTCTTGTCCTTTGGATAGAAATGACAGGCAAAACATCCCGTGTGTTCATTGACTGAATGTACCCCTATAAATTTATGACACTTATCACAAAATTCAGTTCTTGTCTGGTGGCACTGAACACATCCATTTAAGCCATTTGTCTTACGACTACCCTTTCTTACAACCTGGTCACGAACTGGAGACTCCTTCCCAGGAATTAATCCAGCGTGTGATAATATATCACCATGATAAGTTCGAATATAATTTTCGTCCTTCTCATTCTTCATATTTCCAACGAAACTTCCAACTTTACATACTTTGTCCTTTGTGAGGGGTTTTTCCAGGTCTTTATCAGGATTTAATATTTTAGCCCCTGACATTTTATTGTATATAAAAGGAAATAAGAAAATAGTTAAGAAAATGATTAGAGCTATTATACCTTTCAGCTGTCTATTCATTCAAAATCTCCTTTGAAACGGCTCATGAGAAAATAATATCAATATTACAATGTTTAATTATAGGAATCAGAGCCATGGATTTACTTTGTGTTTTTCTACAAGATCTACAAAACCATCATAAGTTATGACTTGTATACCTGCAATGATATTTTTAATACCACGAGCATCAAGATCTTCTTTCAGAGCGTAGATAGGGTTTTTCTGCATAGCAGTTTTAAGGGTAGATTCTATTTTGCTGCCTTGCTGGGCACCTAATACTGCATCTTCATAAAGAAGAATCGGATCTTTGTCTCCAGCAAATTCTAGACAACTACTCAGGTTGTTAGTAGTAAATGGTGATTTATTTACAGTAAATAACATATAGATACCTCTTTAGAAAGGAAATAGGACTTCCTGCTCTTCCATTAATTTTGCGATCTCGCTTCGATTCATGAATTGAATATTTACATCAATAAGATCTTCTTTTTTTAAGCCTCTTTCAGCTAATGATTCATTACAAGCATAGAGCTTTTCTACTTCATAATCCTCTAGAGCAAAATAGGTCTTCATGAATCCTTTGATTCCAATACCTGTAGTATCCTGATCATTTTTCAGAACAAATACTCCATCATCGATGAATGCCATACTTATGTCCTGATCATATGCAGCGGTAATTAATACCACCTCAAGTCCCTCATAAGAATAAATTGTGCCATGGGGTGCTTTCCTCATGACGAACATCATTTTTTTCTGTACCAGTTCTTCTTCTTCCATAGAAACAGCTCCTATACAATATTTATATGAATAGAGAATTAATCACCAAAGGTGACAAGACGATCTGCAGCCACAGCCATATCAACAAGCTGTCCGAGACCAGAAATACGGGCGTTTTCAATTAAAACATCATCAGCAATTCCTCTTCTTTTAGCAGCAGCAATACAAATAACAAGATCAATACCTGACTTCCCAAGTTCTGACCATCTTTTACCAATGTGTCTGTCATCTTGTGGTGGTTCCATCAACTTTGTAGAATTGATCACACCGTCATCATAGAAAAATACGCCAATAATCTCATGACCCTTTTTTAAAGCAGCCTGGATAAAGTTATAAGCACTATCTGGTGCCTGATGATTGTATGGGCCGTCTAAAATGAGAACAGCTAATTTCATATCCTTGTCTCCAATATGTATTTTGATATCAAGATTATCTAATTAACGATTTCCGCCTAAAATAATGGCATTACTTATTAACTGGTGTACCCCACCGACGGTATCACGTGGTATCCCGTAATAGGGTAACACAGTAGAGAATTGAGCTTTACAGATGGCACAGATGATAGCCATGAAGTTCACACCATTATTGTCCATAACCTGTTTAAGGCTTTGAGCTCTTGGCATAGCTCCCTGAACTCTGAGATCCATGATTTCTTCGCTAAGAAGACCTCCGCCACCGCCACAACAAAAGGTTTTTTCATGAGTAGTTTCTGGATCCATCTCTACATAATGATTACAAGAATGTTTAATAAGTTCTCGCGGAATTGTAAATTGCCCACCAGGATGATCACCCATACGTGAAGCCCTAGCTACATTGCAACTATCGTGCATAGTAACCACGAATTCATCATTAGCAGACTTATCTAATTTGATTGCACCACGTTTTATAAGATCCAATGTATATTCGCAGATATGTGTAGGTTGTTTATATTTTGAATCCAAGTGATTAAAAGGACCGATTAAAGTATTCCAGAAGCTATATCCAACACGCCAAGCGTGCCCGCATTCCCCAACGACAATACGTTTAACATTAAACTCACGGGAGATATCCGCTATTCGCTGAGCGACTTTCTTCATGTGGTCAATGCTTCCAATAAACAAACCAAAATTAGCAAACTCAGAAGCATAAGAACTTAACGTCCAGCTTACTCCTGCCTGATGGAAGACCTTTGCATATCCCATAAGAGAATAAATATGTGGCTCACTAAATAAGTCTGCGGATGGTGTTATCAACAATACATCAACATTCTTCTGATCAAGGGGCAGTTTGATGTCAAGTCCTGTGTCATCCTTCATATCTTCTTCAAGAACTTCCAAAGTCCCCTCAAGGGCAGCTTCAGGGATACCTAAATTATTTCCAATTGTCTGAACTTTATTTATAATTTCGAGAGTATATTTTTGCCCAATACCGATGCTATTCATCACTTCACGCGCAGCCATAGTAACTTCAGCTGTATCAATCCCATAAGGACAGAATACAGAACATCGACGACATTCTGAACACTGGTAAAAATATGTATACCAGTCCTTCAAAACATCTTCAGTGAGATCTTCTGCCCCAACAAGTTTTCCAAAAATCTTTCCTGATAAAGTAAAATGCTTTCTATAAACTTTACGTAACAGATCCTGACGAGCAACAGGCATATTATTGGGATCTTTTGTCCCTAAGTAGTAATGACATTTATCAGTACAAGATCCACATTTGACACATATATCCATAAAGACTTTCAAGGATTTCTGTTCTTTCAAAAGAGTTCCCAACTTTGTAATGGCTTTCTCTTTCCAGTCAGCAGGCTTTCCAGGAACAAAACCAAGGGCTTCAAGGTGCTTATCTTTTGCTTCATGACAATGATAATGAGAAGTAGCACCTTTCACTAACTTTGGAATCTCTATTTCATCCTTCAGCACAGGAATATTTGTTGGATCAGCCATAGATAAATCTCCTAATAATCATTCAATTAAGACGTATGACGCTTTTCTCGTGAGTTGTCAACCTGATTTAAAGTAGGACTAAAGAAAATTCCACCCGCATGCATTAATTTACTGAATGGAAAATAAACTAAAAGTAACAGAACTAAGGAATAGTGCAGTAGAAATGCAAGGCTATCAGGAAACTTTGCAAAATTAAATGTGAACAAGCCAAGAATAAATAACTTAACCTGCAGTACATCGACTCGGGATATAAATTTTAAGCCAACCCCAGTGACAGCTATAGACAAAATCAAGAGTAGTATAAAATAATCACTGGCACTGGATATATACTTTATCCTATCTACAAAAATACGACGGTATAATAGATATAATATCGGAAACGATAATGCGATACCAGCATAAATACCAGCTTGTTGAAGCAGAACAAGATATTCTGGTACAGGGTTTATAAAATACCTTAAATGCCTTAAAATAATTAACAGAAAAGCGACATGGAACACATAACCACCAATCCATATCCATTTATTTCCTTTAAATAAACTTTTAAAAAAGACTACTTCACCGACATACCGACCTGCCACGCCAATTTGGCTAGTTGGAGCGGGAGTTGTCGGGATTTTTAAAGGGGCTGGAGTAGTTGCATAAGTCCATATTTTATATAGAAATCCTACGATAAAAATGACCATCGCAACATAAGATAGGATTAGCATTAAATGTTCCATAGACACATTTTTAGCAATGGAGGTTAATCCCCCCTCTGCTCTCCTTTTTAAAATTGGTTATAATTGTAGAAAAATTGTTTGAGTGCGATTACACACAACCAGTAGGTTTTGGAAGCCCTGCAATTTTACAAGCTTGTTTAGCTGGACCACCTGGATATAACTGATAAAGATATTTTGTATTTCCTTTGTCAGCACCGAGTTTTTTACCAATCGCTTTTGTTAAGATACGAATCATTGGAGCGATTTTATATTCAGCATAGTAATCTCTTAAAAAATTCACCACTTCCCAGTGAGCTTCTGTCATATCGATCCCCTCTTGCTGAGCGATATAATCAGCTACATCCTGAGTCCAATCTTCGACGTTTTCAATAAAACCGTCTTCATCAGTAGAAATTTCTTTACCAGCAACTGAAATAGAACCCATTACGGCCTCCGTTATTTTTTTAAAAGTATTTATTAATTTAACAATTAATTTCTATCTTATATAACTAAACAATGAAACATTGGAGAAAGTTCCAAAAAATGATTAGTTTGATAGTTTGGATTTTACAATTTTATTAAATGTTCCATTTAAAATAGTGAATTAATTGATGTAGGTCAATATTTTTTTTACAAAAATTATAAAAAAGATATACATAGGTGTTATTTATTGTTTGAAAAAAAAGGATAAACGTGTTGTTTACCCTTTAAAATTTTTATTAATATTTTTTAAGCTCTAAGCTATTAGTTTAATATACAAATTCTATGCCAAATATTTTATATATCAAATGAATCTGGTTTGAGGAGAAGAATTGGTTTATTCAAATGTCTAATCAATTTATCAGAAAGGCTTCCAAGAACATTATGAATCAGACTGGAGTGCCCATGACTTGGAATTACTAGAAGATCAATATTATATGAATTCACAATTTTTTGTATTTCTTTAAATGGATCACCTTCCGCAAGGAAATAACTAAAATTCATTTGATATGATATCTCTAATTTTTCTAATATATTATCATATTTCTTATACATTTTTTTAATTATTTCTTCCTTACTTTCTTTAACTATTTCAAAAAACGATGGCTGGATATTAAAATGCACTACATGGATTAAAACTAGTTCTGCTCCAAAAGTTTTTGCAATGTCAATAGCTTGTTTAAGTAGTTGGGTAGATGTTTCAGAGAAGTCGATGGGGTATAAGATTTTTTTTATTTCCATGATGTTTTTCTGTTTTAGAAATGATTTGTTAAAATTATTTAGAATAATCTAGCTATAGATGTACTATTTTGGCACATGAAAAGAAATCGTTTAATCATTTTAAATTTTTTATTTTTTAATAAATTGAGTTTAAAATAATTTTGCCATTAACCCAAAATTGATCATGTATGTCCTATTATAGTACGTCCCATTTAGTGAAGTTAAAACATTTTTTAATCCATAACCCATAATAAAATTGGCTGTCAAGTACAGGTTTTCTTTCTCATTGAGTGCAAATTTCTCACCTACACCAAACAAAAATCCAGAATCTGCTGAAGAATAAGTGTTATCACCTGGATAATTTCCATGAATATGTATACCTAGATATGTTCCAGCCCCAACCCAAAATCCCTTATAAAAATAGAATCTGAATAACATTGGGATTTCGAGATATTGGAGAGCTAGAGAATTGCCAGAAAGAGAAGCTCCCTTAATTTGATATCGTAAACCTAAATCTACAGAGAGAAATTTAAGGAAATATAATTCAGCATTCCCACCAAGTCCAAAATGAGTCTTTAAATTCTGATTTGTACCATTAGCATCTACTGTTCCAAAGCCAAAACCAATATTCCCACCTACGTCCAGGCGCAAGGAATATCCTGATAATGGTATGATAATAATAAATAATATTAAATAAAAAATACGTTTCATTGCACTACTCTACGATAATTATTTAGAACAATATAACACAAATTTACTTTGTTTCAAAGTAAGTAATTTAATTCCTGATATATATAATTTTAAAATATCTTTATCTCAACAGACAAACCTAAACTAAATGGGGATATTAATTTCATGATAACAATACATTTTTACGCTATCGATTAACATCCTATGATTATTTGTAAATCCTGATAATAAATTAATATACTAATTTTTTATATAAAATTAATAAATTTTCAAAGAAATTATCGATCCCTGTTGTTTAAATTTATCAGGGTTACCGAATGAATTTCTTATACAGGAATCACAATGGATATTATTCAGGATCTTCTAAAAAAGTATTTTGGCTACGATCATTTTCGCCCTACACAGAAAGAAATCATTGATCACGTCCTCAACAGGAAAGATTGTTTGGTGCTCATGCCAACGGGAGGGGGGAAGTCCTTATGCTACCAACTCCCAAGTCTTATGTCTAATGGGCTAACCCTTGTAATCTCACCCCTCATATCCCTTATGAAAGATCAGGTGGACGCTCTCAAAGCCAATGGAATACCAGCAGAATATATTAACAGCACTTTGAATCCCTTAGAAATCCAATCTGTTCAGAATAATATTATGGATCGTAAAATTAAAATCCTTTATATAGCCCCGGAACGACTTGCCCTTATTTACTTTCAAAACTTCCTATCTTCCCTTTCAATTGATTTAATCGCTATTGATGAAGCTCACTGCATCTCAGAATGGGGTCATGATTTTCGTCCCGAGTACCGAAATCTCAAGGGACTCAGGAAACTCTTTCCTAATGTGCCCATTATCGCACTCACCGCAACGGCTACTGAACTAGTGCGTGAAGATATAATCCGTAATCTCCACTTAAAAGATTCACAAACATTTATATCGAGTTTTGACCGAAAGAATCTCACATACTATGTCCAGCCTAAGACTAAAGATTTATATGCCCTCCTAGACCTTCTTGAGAGATATAAAAGAGAGTCAGTTATCATCTATTGCCATTCCAGAAAGGATACTGAATATCTTGTGAATGATCTGAAGTTTAAAGGGTTCCATGCCCTACCCTATCATGCAGGACTATCCGATGATGTACGGAAGAGCACTCAAGATCAATTTATACAGAATGAAATTTCAATTATCTGTGCGACAATTGCTTTTGGAATGGGGATTGACAAACCGGATATCCGCCTTGTTGTCCATGATACTCTACCCAAGAGTCTTGAGGGATATTATCAGGAGACTGGAAGGGCAGGAAGAGATGGTC
This sequence comes from Spirochaetia bacterium UBA6919, assembly GCA_002450905.1. Classification (GTDB taxonomy): domain Bacteria; phylum Spirochaetota; class UBA6919; order UBA6919; family UBA6919; genus UBA6919. Next base: position 6,820 of record DKAT01000085.1, on the reverse strand, counting down.
AGCCCTCACAATGTGTGTTATTTTATTCCTATGGCGATAAAAAGCGACATGAGTATTTTATAAACCAGATGGAAGAGAATTTAGTCCGGGAGAATGCCCTGAAGAAATTAAATAAGGTGATTGATTTCTGTAAATTACAAAGTTGTCGCAGGCGATATATCCTCGATTATTTTGGAGAACACTATTCCAAAGAGCATTGCGGGAGTTGTGACAGGTGCTTACAGGATGTTTTCGATGGAACCCTCATCACCCAAAAGATTTTATCCGCTGTTATCCGTACGGGAAACCGATATGGTGCAGGTTATATAACTGATATCCTTCTTGGGAGCAAGTCTAAAAAGATTTTTGAAAACCACCACGAATCCTTATCGGTGTATGGCATCGTCGATGATTTCTCCAAAGAGGAATTGCACCAAATCATTCAATCTCTCGTTGACAGAAAACAGCTTATAAAAGAAAATGATGACTACCCTACTTTAAGGATCAGTGAATCGGGTCTTCTTTTGTTAAAATCCCGCTCTCAAATATCACTCCCAAAACCTAAAAAACTGGTTAGCTTAATGAAAGAACGTAAAACTATCGATCAGAACTACGGAATATCCTATCAACAGGAGTGTGATAAAGAATTATTTGAGCGGTTAAAAGATTTACGCAGAAAATTAGCTGACCAGAAAGGCGTCCCTCCATTTGTAATATTCCATGATAGCACACTGTATGAACTTGCATATTATTATCCCCATACCCATTCAAGTTTTAGAAGAATATCGGGAGTTGGATCAACTAAACTCAACGATTATGGGGAAATATTTATCAACTGCATCAAAGAATACTGTATAGAAAATAATCTATCAGAAAGAGATATGGATTTAAACAAGTTCCAAAGAGAAACTCCCATCACAGAAACAAATTTAATAACTAAAGATTATATCCTAAAAAAATATAGCATATCAAAAATAGCTGAAATGAGGAAACTAAGCGAATCCACAATCTATGGTCATATAGAAAGACTGATCCAAATGGATAATGAATTGGATATCGAATATCTGAAACCAACTGATGAGGTGTTTCAAAAGATTCAAACTGTATTTAAAAAGCTAGGATATTCATTAAAACCTGTATATGATGATTTAGGTGGGGAATACACATTTAATGAACTTCGATTGGTTCGATTATTTTTGTAAATTGGGAAATCGTTATTTAAAAATTATTTAAAGATTATTTATTCTCTATTAAACTTAGATTTGATATTCGAGATTTCATTAATAAATATATTTCATTTGATTTATTGAAAAATATAGATCAATTAATTTATTGGGTTTTTACAATAATCTAACAGGGTATAAAATAAAATTACCCGTTATTCTTTTAATTTAAAATAATAAATATTAGGAATAAACTATAGGGGTAGGGGGTTTATATTAATGAATGGATTATTATGGAGGATTTTATGCAAGATGTTATTGAAAGAAATCCCAGGGATATACAGAATAAGATAGTTTATTTTACAATAATAATGGGAATAATTGGGGGACTGAGTATTACAAGTCTTTTTTTTGTGATTATGATATTATTTACATCTTTTAATGATGGACTATCTGTATTTTGGGACTTGATTATCTGGATTGTTCCTCTGATAATCGGTTTTGGGATACAAGTCGGTTTATATACCTATATGAAAATGAATTTAACTTATAAAAGAGACCTATTGGCGACTAAAGCCTCTTTAACGGCTGCAGGTGGTACTTCTGCGGTATCTATGCTTGCTTGTTGTGCTCATCATTTAACGGATATATTACCTTTTATGGGTGTTTCCGTATTGGCGACATTTTTTATAGACTATCAAAAGGTATTTTTAGCCATTGGAATTTCTTCAAATCTTATTGGGATGTGTATTATGCTAAAAAATATAGTTGAATACAAGCTCTATATTGAAAATGGTTTATTTAAATATTTTAATGTATTGAATATGAAATATTTGTTGAGAGGAACTATTTTAGGTTCTATTATATTTTCTCTAACAATATTAATTAATACTTTAATCTGAGGAGGTTTCAGATGAGAAAATCACTATATATTTGGCTCCCAATTCTAATCTTTGTAATGGTTTTGGGGATCGCATGCAACAAAACTGCACCCAGTCAGAAATCAGACAAGACATATAAAAAAATAACAAGTCCAGGACAGGTTGAAATCTCTCTTGTCCCTAGTCTTGTAAAGAATGATAAATTGCAATTCAAAATGAGAATGAATACCCACAGTGTTTCATTAAGTCAATTGGATTTAAAAAAATTGATTACACTTGAAACATCTGATGGCAGTATCCACCCTTCGGACGTTCCGAAACTTTCAGGGCATCACAGTGGCGGGACTGTTACTTTTGATCTAAAAAAACCTGTGGATAAGATCAAAGTGATTATACGGGATGTTCCTGACAAACCTGAACGAGTCTTTGAGTGGTAGATATTAAAGATCAAAGAATTCTAAATTATTTTTAATGAATTCTGTCATGAAGGTTAAGATTCTTATCCCTTGGTGACGTTATTGATTAAGAATACTTTAAATAACAGGGGATACCTGTTCAGAGGAGAGTTCTTTAGAAATCTCCTGACCCATTTGGGTTAATTTTACAAAGTAATAGAAGATAATAAGGATCCAGCTCAGGATAGTGGTGATTATGCTGTAGTGATAATAAGTGAAAATACCTATAGGCCAGAAGAACAGGAAGATCAGAGGGATAAAGAATATTAGAAGGAAATGAATTATAATCGATTTCTGTAAATTTAATATCATTTCATTCTGCTCAACAAGATTCTGGAGTGGAAATTGTTTTAGATTTCTGATTGAAAACAAAGTCAGGATAATTGGGATTAGAAGGATAAATATATCGAGAATACCCATTAAAAATAACAATCCTTCACCCAGATTGAAATAATATGGCAAACAGGATAAGAAATAGGATGATAATACTGTAAGTAATAATTTTATAAATCCTTGGACGATCAATTAATAGTTTTAATTCCTTTTTTGTGAGATTTAATGTTCTTAAAATAGGATTTAAAGTTCTATTAATTAAGTTGAAAAAGACAAATGCATTGATCAGAAGGAAGATTTAAAACTCTTTCTGCCAAATTAATATCATATCATTGAGACCATAATAATTGCCTACTTTGAAAATTGAGTGATAAAATGCTAAATATACATAATTTTCTGAAATAATAGATCGTCTACCGGGTGGGATTTCCCAGTCCACTTGCCATGATTTCTCTGAATCTTTTGAAATATAGACCTTTTCATCCCGCTTAATTTCATAGATAATTTTCTTTTGTGTTGGATGATGTCTTATAACTTCACTATTTTCAGGATATTTCCATGGGATTTTTTGCTTATCTGCAAAATCAATTTTATTCCAGGATCTACCAAAGTCACGACTTATAAAAGATTTAACAGGATAATTTTTTTGTTTTGTATAGATATTTCCGTTGTGAATAACAAATTCTGCACTTGATTGTACTGGTTTAGTTGCCAGAGATGCTGACGCAGAAAGAAATATAATAAAATAGCTTATCCAAACAGGTTTTTGATGTGTGTGTATTTTATAAGATTCTATTACCCAGAGTTTCCAAGAGGGGATAAGGATTACCAGGGCTATGAGGTCGGTGGGATCGATGAGGTTATTCACGGGGTAGCCCAGAATAAGGGACATGAAATGATTTGTCCAGTAATTCCCAAAAGTCGTTACTTTCAATAAGGTAAACCAGAGGACTGTTATCCCTATGGCTAATTGACCAATAAATACGGTTGATATGTTCTTAAAAATCTTTTGTAAAACTGATAAAATGAGTGTCAATAAAAATGGGAAGAAGAATAGACCAGCAAAGTTACTGAGCTTACCTGTTATCAAAGATGGATAAAGGGATTTAAACAAATGATCGTTCAAAAGGAGGATCAGAATTGAGATTACAGTAAATGGATTCTTAAAGCAATGTAATGATGTTTTAAATGATGAATTCATTAATTTTAATTTTCTCTAAACAAATTATTGTCTTAAAAATATTGAAAATATAGTTCTTGTTTCTATCTGTAAATATTAAACCTATCTTAGATTCCAGACCTTTTCTGTATATTCTAAAACAGCCCGATCACTTGAAAAATGACCCATATTCGCAGTATTTAAAATCGATCGACGTGTCCACTCACCATTATCAAGATATTGTTTACTCACTTCATTTTGTTTTTCAACAAACGAACAATAGTCAGCAAATATAAAATATCGATCACCTTGCTCGAATAAAGCTTTTTTAATCGGTGTAAATAATTTAGAATTCTCAGGAGAAAAATATCCATAATCAATCATATTAATAATCTTTTTTAGCTCTAAGTTATTATTATAAATATCATAAAGGTTATACCCATTTAATTTGAGTTGTTCAATCTCTTCAATTCGAAGACCAAAGATAAATATATTACCATCCCCAACTTTATCCATTATTTCTATATTAGCACCATCATAAGTCCCTATAGTTAAAGCTCCATTGAGTGCGAACTTCATATTCCCAGTCCCAGATGCTTCGGTACCAGCGGTCGATATTTGTTCTGATAAATCACAGGCAGGAACCAATTTTTCAGCTAAAGTAACACAATAATTGGGTAAAAAAACGACTTTTAAATACGGATTCACCTCTGGATCCTGATTAATAACATCGGCTACAGAATTAATCAATTTGATAATCAGTTTCGCTAAATAATAACCAGGAGCTGCTTTTCCACCAATTATTATAACCCTGGGTACATCATATTTTGATGGGCCATGATCTTTTATGCGGTTATAAACAGTAATGGCATGAAAAACATTTAGTAACTGGCGTTTATATTCATGTATTCTTTTAACCTGTATGTCAAAAAGCATTTTATAATCAATATCGACATTAAAATGCCTTTGAATATAATTCACAAGTAGTTTTTTATTTTCTTCTTTTACAAATCGCCATTTAGCTTGAAATTGAGGATTATCTGAATAAGGAATCAGTTTTTCTAACTCCTCAAGATTGTTTATCCACCCAGTTCCTATAGTAGAACTTATAAGATCAGATAATAATGAATTAGACTGGAGAAGCCATCTGCGGGGGGTTATTCCATTTGTGATATTAATCAATTTATTCGGAAAAATAACATTAAAATCTTTAAATAATTTGGTTTTAAGGATATGACTATGGAGTTTTGATACACCATTGACCTTATGAGAACCAATGACAGATAGATGTGCCATTCTAACGGATTTTTCAGGGTATTCCTGGATAATCGATAATTTAGATATCATCTGAGGATCATTGGGGAAATAAGATTCCACTCCTTTTAAAAATCGATAGTTAATTTCGTAGATGATATCTAGGTGACGGGGGAGCATTTTGGAAATTATTTCTACAGGCCAGTTTTCTAATGCCTCTGGTAGTATGGTATGATTTGTGTATCCAAATGTTTTGGTACAAATATCCCAGGATGTTTCCCAATCATAGTTTTCTTCATCTAATAGAATTCTCATGAGTTCGGGTATACTAATCGACGGATGCGTATCGTTGAGTTGCACTGATACATAGTTGGGGAGTTCTGTGAATGAGAGTTTTTTCTTTTTAAACCTTCTTATGATATCCTGAAATGTAGCCGCTACAAAAAAATATTGCTGTCTGAGTCTGAGTTCTTTTCCCCCCTCCAGTTCATCACCGGGATATAATACCTTGGAGATGTTTTCTGATAAGACTTTATTTTCCATAGCCTTAATATATTGACCCTTATTGAAAAACGTCAGATTGAAATTCTTAGTCGCTTCTGCTGCCCAAAGTCTCATATTAACAACATTATCGTTTCCATAAGATGGAATAAGCATATCGCAAGCCACAGCACCGACTTTATCTGTATTGACCCATCTATACTTGATTTGATCATTCTCATTGGTATAACTTTCAGACTTTCCATAAAATTGAATCTCATATTGATATCCCATGCGTTTAATTTCCCACGGATTACCTCTTTGAAGCCAGTTATCGCATTCCTCTACCTGATAACCATTCTCTATTTTCTGATAAAATATTCCATAATCATATCGTATACCATACCCGTATCCCGGTATATTTAAACAGGCGATGGAATCAAGAAAGCAACTGGCTAGTCGTCCCAAACCACCGTTCCCAAGACCAGGATCTCTTTCTTCCCCCTGAAGATCAGACAATTTCATATTGAATTGCCCTAATGCATCATTGCAAATCTTTTCCAGACCCATGTTAATAATGTAGTTCATTAGAAATCTTCCTGGAAGAAATTCTAAAGAAAGGTAATAGACACGTTTAGCATTTCGATCATAATATCTTTTCTGGGAATTAATCCATCTTTCCAGGAGTCTATCCCGTATAGCATAGGCTAATCCATTGTATAAAATATCTTTTCGTGGTATCGTATAATCATTTCCCAGGGTTGAAACGATATGTCTTTTAATATCCATTGCCAGTTGATCAGCGTTTAGTGTATTTAATATAGGTAACGGAAGCGATTTATTCATAACTGATATCATTAACTAGTGCTTGTATTGTTAATATCTTAAAGGTAACTGATCCTTATTTTTTTGTCAATTTATATTTAACTTATATGATAATCTAATTTTTAATAATTTTTATTTAAGTAGATCAATAAAATTACTGACAGAGAGATCTTTATTAACTATTATTCCAATATCAATAATATTGATTCAATTATAAGTGTTGATATTAAGGGGGATAAGTATATGAAGAGAATTAATAAGATTAATATTGGACTGCACCCCAAATTTGAT
>DKAT01000053.1 GCA_002450905.1 Spirochaetia bacterium UBA6919 | reverse complement strand
CTATTATGCAGTGACTCTAATATTGAGTATGATTTTATAAAATATTTTAGTCATGGATGATGATTTCGGATCAGTATGACGAGAATCTTGAGGGGTATTATTCGTATAAGTTAAAATCCTCTAAGAGGGGTTTTAAGGGGATATTATCTTCTGTGGATGTTATTATATTTTGTGAAGATGGACCAGTTGATTTTGTTATACGTTTTCCGGTTAAATAATTTGTGCTTGTGTGTTCCTTCCAGTATCCAGGATGACTACCTTTACTTTCCCTTTCGCTGCCTATTAGAATAAATCGTTTGAGTACATGATTAAATTGTATTTTAATAAGTTCTTTAAAATCAAATGATTTAGCAAGGAAAGGACCGTAATAAGAATGACCTATTTTAGAAAATAATATAATATTATCTTCTAATTCTAATTTAGTACTTTCTACATATTCGTTTATCGACTTTAGAAATTTAAAACCACTTATTTTATAATTAGAATCCATATTTAAAAGAATTAATAAAAAACCACCCAAACCATAGGATTGCGTATTTTTTTGTTTTGATTTGTCTTTAGTAGGTGTTTCTGCTATCCCTAAGTATATAGCTACGTCTTCAAAACCATCCTCATTGAAATCGCCCGTTATTTGTTGATGTAACTTATAGTTTTTGGGGATAAAATCTTTAATCTCTTTTGCTGTATAGGGGATTCCTGGGAGTTCTTGTTTAACCCTTTCTTTAAATGAGAGATTTTTCTTGGGATTAGTAGGCTTATTTTCTTTTTTTTTCTGAACATCGGTTTGAATAAAATTGTCTTTCTTCTGTGGATCAATATTTCTATCCCGTTGTGGCGGGATATCCTTTTTGAATTGAGACTCAGCAATTTGTTTTTTATTTCCACCACACTGGATGAAGAAGATCATTAGGATTAGTAGTAAAATATTTATTAAGGGTCTTTTGAACATATAGAATCTCCTGATGGCAATATAATACCCCGTTATGATCTTGGTCAAGAAAAAGATTTTGATCACTGGTGGTGATTTCGGATCAGTATGACGAGAATCTTGAGGGGATTATCATTACAATCCTCTAAAATGATTTTCAAGAGGACATTACCACCCATTAAAATCCTCTAAAAGGGGTTTTAAGAGGGTTTTACCGACACGTCCTTTTAATTCTTCTATATGTATATTAAGATCTGTTGGGGTCTTTAATTTTGATAATATTTGCCAGGGAATTGATTTTGTTATACTTTTTCCGGTTAAAAAATTTCTGCTTATGAGTTCTTTCCCGAGTGTACCATGTGTACTTTCGCTTTCGAAACCAATAACAATAAATCGATTTATTTCAGAATCAAATTGTATTTTACTAAGTGTTTTATAATCAGTAACACTAGCACCATAAACATAACCCGTTGTTGAAAATAATATAATATTATTTTCTACTTCTAATTTAACGGGCATATTAGATTCAATGGGATAGTAATGATATAGTTGAGTACTGAATCCTCCTATTTGATAATAAGATTCTCTATTTAAAAGAATTAAAAAAAAGCCAATCCAACTATAGGTTGGTCTTTTTTTTTTGATTTCTCATTAGTAGGTGTTTCTTCTATCCTTATGTATATTGCTACGTCTTCGAGGCCATCATCATTGAAATCACCTGTTATTTGTTGATGTAACTTATAATTTTTGGGAATAAAATCTTTTATCAGTTTTGCCGTATACGGGATTCCTGGGAGTTCTACCTGAACCCTTTCTTTGAATGAGAGATTTTTCTTGGGTTTAGTCGGCTTATTTTCCTTTTCCTTTCCTTGAATATCTGTTTCATTATAATCATCTTTCTTCTGTGAATCAATGTTTTTATCCTGTTGTGGCTGGATATCTTTTTTTGATTGGTATTCAGTAATTTGTTTCTTATTTCCACCACACTGGGTGAAGAGGAGGATAAGTATTAAAATATTGATTATAGGTCTTTTAATCATATGAAATCTCCTGGTGGCAATATAATACCGTGTTATGATTTTGGTCAAGAAAAAGATTTTTATCACAGGTGATGATTTCGGATTGGGGAGTCGAGAATCTTGAGAGTTTTTTTAGGACATTAAAATATTTAGTTGATATGTTGAATGAGAATTGGATAAGGGATCAGGTGAGGATAGATTTCCCCTGTCGGACTATTTTGGAGAAGGCATTAAGGGATAAATCAGCTGTAATATTGTTTTTCAAAAGGTGATAAGCCAGTCCTGCCACCATGGATGCGTTGTCTGTCGAGAGTTTTGGAGATGCGATATAGGTTTTGACGGAAGTGATTTTACTTAATTCACTCCTTAAATAGGAATTGCAAGCCACTCCACCTGTGACGACAAGATGGGGTATATTATGATCCTTACAAGCTCTGAGAGAGGTTTCTATGAGCATATCAATGGCTGTTTTCTGAAAACACGTTGAAATATTTTCAAGGGATTTTTCGTACTGTAGATTATGAAACTTATCTAATTGATGAATAACAGCGGTTTTTAGACCACTATAGCTGAATTGATAGGGGGATTCTTCTTTGAATTTTGGTTTAGGAAAGTGAAAAGCATTGGGATCACCCTGTTTTGCATATTGATCGATGATGGGACCTCCTGGATATTCAAGATTAAAATACTTAGCCACCTTATCAAAAGCTTCTCCAACGGCATCATCTATGGTAGATCCAATCATTTCATGTTCTATATGGGAACGAGAGATAAACAAAATTGTATGTCCACCTGAGATGGCCAGACCGATATTAGGGAAAGGTATATCCTGCTCCAGATGGGGTGCATAGAGGTGTGCTTCGATGTGGTTTACAGGAATAAGGGGGATATTGTATAGATAAGAAAAGATTTTCGCTGTGGATAATCCAATGAGGAGCGATCCGATGAGTCCTGGTCTATAAACGACTCCTACGGCGTTAATTTGATGATAGTCCATATTGGCTTGATGAAAGGCTTCTTCGATGACGTCATTGATGGTTTCCAGATGTTTTCGGGATGCGATTTCTGGAACAACGCCCTGGAAAATGGCATGATCTTTGATTTGACTGACAACGATATTGGATAATATATTTTTTCCATCTTTAACTATGGATGCGGAAGTTTCATCGCAGGATGTTTCAATTCCTAAGAGATACATATAAATTCTTCTTGGATAATACCCGACTTATAGGGAGGAGATGGACATTGTGCTCTTTAAAATAGGGAATAAATCTCTGTAGGGCTTTCAGGGTATTTTGTTTCGTGAAATGCCCTATCCCAATAGCAATTTTACCACTCCTGCCCTTACGGATTAATTTTATAATCTGAGAAGAAATATAATTTAAATCGTCGTTATTATCAAGAAAAATATCTCTTTCAAGGGTGGGGATACCCATTTTCCGTGCTGTAGATCCTGCAAGGGTGTTGGGAGTAGTTCTGCTGTCGAGGAAGAATAACGGGGTCTTCTTGTAATAAGAGAAGAATCGCTTCATTAATTCAGGATCCTGGGTAGCCTTTGAGCCCTGATGATTGTTCATCCCAATGGCATAGGGGACTTCTTCTCTAAAAAGTCTTATAGATTTATATAAATCCTCATTAGTGCTATTAGAATTAATTTCCAGATAGGGATGATCCTCTTCATGACCTTCCATGGGTGCGTGGATAATGACTTCTTTTCGGTGACGATGAGCATTTTTAGAAAAAGATTTGGAATACAACTCAAACGGAAGTACTGCAAAGGTCAAGGGATAAGGATAGTTCAAGAAATCCTTTTCAAGACTAGTACTTCTCCCTACGTCATCTATAACAATAGCGATATAAGAGGGTTTTTCATTACTATGTTTTTTATTATTTTCCAGATTTTCGGGTATATCCTGTTTGATCTGAGTGGATTTAGACTTCCTAATTTCTATTATGGATAAGAATTGACTTCTATCTTCATAGAGAATGGTCAATATATCATAATTATCCGATGTTTTGGAATGGAATCGATAGGTATAGGATAATTGCTTTAATTTATTTTCAAATTCATCTTTATATGTATTTAAGGAGAGGTTGTTTTTGATGAGGAAAACACTTTTTTTGTGATGTTCGGTGGACAAAGGATTCAGCATTTCAAAATCACCAAGTTTGTGCATTATAGATATAGTCCAGTCGTCATTATTATTAGTTATTTGATTGGTAAGTTTAATTGAGGGCTTTTCTTTAAATAAATGTGATCCAGACAGTTTTAAAACAGCTGTGATCAAGAGTAATAAGCTAACAATCGCTGATATAATAGCGATTACGAGCGATCCTTTCATTTTCATTAGCGTATTCCTTATAGTTGTAGCGATTAATTAATCAATCGTAATTGAGGTATCAATAATTTAGAATAGATAGGACGAAATAGATTTGATCAGTTTGGAAATATTTATATATCAGGAAATATTAAAAAAAATACAAAATAAAAAAATCAATTATTAAAGATTTCAAATCCCTGTATTAATGGAACGTGCCCATAAGATAAATTGACTTCCATGAAAGAAATCATTAATTTTTTTCAATTATTTTCTAATAAAATGGATACTTTAGTTGTTTATTAGGATTAGACCTTGGGAAGAATCAATGATCTGAAGATTAAGGAGCTCATAGAACAGCATAACAACACGGGACAATATTATGATGAGATTATCAGCCATTTATCAGAATACATCTATAATTATCCGAGGATATCATTTCATCAGCCAGAGGATGTTTGCGGGGATTATTTCTTACATATTCACGAACGTCTGCCAAAAATCCTTTTAAAATATAAGTCTCAGGATTGTCTGTTTGTTACATGGTTTACAGTAGTATTAAGGCATCAATATATTAACTGGATTAAGAAATATAATAATATCTATGAAAAGAAGATCATCTATATTGAGGATTACCAGTATGACGAGGAATTTCATTTTAAGGAAGAGGACAATTGGAAAGAAGAACAGGAAATCCAGCAGAATCAATTTGTGGATATACTCAATAGCCTTCCCAAGAAAGTGAAAGTCGTTATGAAGCTATATTTCTTCTCTTATTTCAAAGCGGAAGATTTAGTGGATGTAAGTAAAATATTTAAAAGAGATATATCATTATTACTGAGTCAGTATGATAAGCTACTTCAATACAGTGTGGAGCAGTATGATAAAGAAAAGATAATCATGGATAAGGTCAATACATCGTTCCAGAAGGTACAGATCTTGAAAGAGAAATACACATATCTATCGGATACAGAAAAACAGTCTGAAATGGGACAGAATATAATGAATCAGATAGGAAAAACAGAGATCGGTTATAAAAGGAATCTTAATAAATACCAACAATTCCAGGTGCTTATTAAAAACGATATGATTAGTGATTTTCTAGGAATATCCGTGAATGCGATACATAATCTGATGTTCAGGGGCAAATCTCTTATTAAACAAAAAATACAGGATAAATCCCGTGAGTAAAGATTCTGACAATATCTATGAAAATATTATAAAGTATCTCGAAGGTCAGATGAATTTTACAGAGTTGAAGTCCTTTGAAAAGAATCTTTCATCAAATCCTCAACATCTCAACCTCCTCCTGGAAATAAAAAAAGACATCACCCTGATGAACTTTATAGAACACAAAGAAGTCCCGAAACATCTCTTAACAAAAGTACTCTCTCAGCAAACATCAGAAAAATCATTATATCATCTCGGTCGGATGGTACTTCAATTTGTTGAAAATAAACTCGACATAGTATCCAACTCTCTTCTCGAGGGATCTCTAATTAAAGAGTTAATTCCAGTAAGAGATAGTTCCCATACCCATGAACAAATCGTATGCACCACAAAGGATTTCACCATATCCATAACCCATATAGACGAGAATAAATATAATATGAATATCCATTTACAAAATATCATACCAACGGAATCTATATCCCTTTATCGAATGGATAAGAAATTAAGACTACTCGCATCCATCACCCCAGAAGGATCCAACATCCAATTCAATGACCTCCAGCCCGATCACTATCAGATCATCTATCTCGGAAAGCAGGTGGACATAACCCTCAATCCAGAGGAGAAGTGCTGATTAATTATTTTTCTTTCGGTGAAAATATATTATATTTTATTTATGACAAAAATCGATAACATCCAATTTAATATAAGGGTCAATCAGGACATCATCAATGGCAATGATATTGAGAAATATTATTTAAAACGATTGCAACGACTCAGAGAACGAAAACCCTCATTAAAGCTGTCAGAATCCCTCAAAACAAAAATTAAATTAAAATTAATAAATCAATTAATTGATGAAAAACTCCTATTACAATACGCCGATAAAAATAATTTATTCCCAAATAAAAATGACATTTCACAATATCAATTGAATCATCCAAAGAAGTCTGAAAAAGCGATTCATTCTAAACTCCAGCTGAAAATAGTTCTGGAAAAATTAAACGAAAATGTTCAAATCCATGAAAAAGATCTACAGCAGTTTTATGATGAGAATAAAAGACATTTTTCTATAGGTGAAGCGGTGGAGGTTCAGCATATGTTAATCAAGTATCCACAAAACGATTTAGATTTACCCCTTGTTCGATCAAATATTCAAAAGATTTTCAAAGAACTTCAACAGGGAAAAGATTTTTCTGAACTAGCTAAAAAGCATTCTGAATGTCCAAGCAATGTACGGGGGGGAGATCTGGGATATATTACCAAAGGAATTACTGAAAAGGCTTTTGAGGATGTTATTTTTAGAATACCTGTGGGTACCTTCAGTGATATTATCGAAACGAGTCATGGATTTCACTTGGCTTATATTAAAAATAGTGTGGATAATTATATACAGCCGTTTGAAAGTGTTAAATCCCGTTTAATAGATTTTCTCAGCAAAATTGCAGAGAAAGAAGCTCATTCCACTCTGCTCAATCAACTCAGAGACAATGCAAACATCGAATATTTACAGGTATAAATTATGGATGAAGAAAGTACATATCCCGTATTAACCGTCGATCAACTCAAGATATTACTTTATAAAAAATTAAATGATTTAAATAAACTCATATCTAAAGAAAGCTCTATAAGTCTTGAATATCCTGTTGATCACGATACATTGAATACAACAAAAGAAACCCGCATAGATACCCTGAAAAAGATATCGGATATTACAAACCACCTCTTGGAGCGTGGTGAGTCATTTCAGGTTCCTAGAAAAAAGAAAATCCCAGCCATGCACAAAAATAAAGAATAATATATTATCGAAGGATAAATAGCAGGTATAGCACAGAAATATAAAACACTCCTATAATCGCTGTATCAATTCCAAGAGGTCCTTTTTTGATCTTTTTACGGAGCATCAAACTGGATAAGACAATTCCTATAAATAATATCCCAATAAGCCCACTGATCATATGATTCAAACTTGCTTTCGTAAATGCATCCGTGATAATCTTGTCACCGCGAACCCAACCCCCTAATCGATAGAATCCATCAGAAAATGATAATATAGCAAGATTAAATAAATTGCTCCCAAAAAGATTTCCCAGAGCCATATTGTGGCTCCCTACTTTCAGCGCAGATATTGATACAACGATTTCAGGCAAACTGGTTGTAAATGCCAAAAAAAGTGTTCCTACAAATGTCCCGCCAAGATCCTTTCCCGATATTTTAAACTGACTAATCTGATCACAGCTATAAGTCAATAATATAGCAGATCCAAATACAATTATGGAACTGATTACAAATCCTAATATAGCCTGTTTCTTTGTCAAAGTAGTTTGTTCATTTCCAGGTTCTATTTCATCTTGCCCCCCATTACTTTTCTCAAAGTGATAAATAAAAATCATCCCTCCAATATAGAAAAATAATAATATAGGTGAAAAAAACCAGAAGTCAATAGACTTAAGAGCAGATAAGTTCCCAAGATATATCATCAATAGGGTGATACAGGTTACAAAAATAACAATTCCCCCTGTCATAATATTCCTTTGACTTACATTCAATAAAATCGGATATCCTCTCACATACAAATCCATGATCACCAAAATAAATATATTAGTCATATTGCTACCAAAGACATTTCCAAAGGACAAATCCACATTTCCATGAAATGCTGAAGTGGAGGAGGAAAATAATTCAGGCAATGATGTTGCAGCAGATAACAAGATGATTCCAACCAGACTATGTCCTAAGTCAGTCGTCTCAGCTATGGCATCCCCGTAATAAGTCAGCTTCATAGCAGCAATCACAATGATAACAGACGATAATACAAATAATAATATAGGATACATAAAAAACATCTCTCAAAAGATTAATAATTAATAATAAGTGAGTGAAATTCACTTCAATAATATATTGTCCAAATAAACATAATTATTTTGATCATATAAAGAAAGATAAACAACACACCCGAAAAGAATCGGAACTGAATTTTTTGATTCCGATGCTGTTTGATCAAAGGGTTTTGATTATAACATCCTGTAATTTTTTATTAAAATTATAATAGAAATGAAGTAAAAATGGTTTATCTTTAGAAACAATAGCTTGTTTTGAGGATTTGTTTTGAAGAGAAAATTTTAATCATTTTTGTGTATATACTGAGTATTTCTTTGTTTTACAGTGAATCATTCAGACCCTTGTCTCCTATTGTAATTTGGTATCTTAACATCCACTAGTTTTAACAAATCAGATGCTGAAGGGTTTTTGAAGGATTTATGAAATCTTTATAATTTAAATTGATTACATTGAGATAGGTTTGTGATACTATAGAGATTAATTATTTTTCTGGAATTGGAGAATAAATTTTGAACCAATTCCAAGATTACTTTCCACTTTGATAGACCCTTTGTGAATATCCATAATCTTTCGGCAAATTGAAAGTCCGATGCCTGTACCCTCGTATTCCACCCGGTCATGAAGGCGTTGAAATAACCCAAAGATACGTTCGATATATTTTTCTTCAATTCCAATCCCATTATCTTCAATAACAATCTGATAGTGATGATTATACTTCAGATTATTTGAGTGGTCATCTATTTGGTATATATTAATTTCAGGGTATTCATCCTTTTTATGGAACTTGAGGGCATTTGTTATCATATTTTGGAAGAGTTGTTTGATCTGTGTTGGATTCCCATTGATTGTGGGGAGCGTCTTGACGTGTATAATCCCGTGATTCTTTTCGATGAGAACTTCTAAATCACTTTGAATATCCTTGATCAATTGATTCAAATCTATAGGGATTAATTGGATATCCAGGGATGGGATTTTAGCAAGGGTTAGTAGATCTGTTATGAGTTGACTCATTCGCTGAGTGGATTTAAGTATTCTTTGGAGATAGTCCTTTCCATCCGGACTGAGTGAATCTTCACAGGATTTTAATATTTTTTCACCAAACACCTGTACTTTTCTGAGGGGTTCCTGGAGGTCGTGGGATGCAACAGCGGCATATTCCATTAGTTCACGATTATTTACTACCAGTTGATTATTGGCATCAATAATATTTTGATGGGCGACGCGAATGGTTTTTTGATGAGATTTATTGGCATAATAAAGTGCCAGCAGGGAGAGGGGAAGGACAACCAGGGTTATAAAGCTGAGTCCTAATATCCATGGGAGATTAATGGCAATAAACTGGCTTTCGATTTCATCCAGTGGAACATGAATAGCGATGAGGGATTTTAAATTTTTATTATATACAAAGGATGTGATCTGCTCTTGTCCGTCCAGAGCTGTGTAATAACCAACCCAACTGGATTTGACATTAATGAGTTCCTGGAGGGTGCTGGGATCCCCCCTTTTTCTGGGTGTGATTTTAATAAATCCTACATTTTCTCCTACTGTATCGGGTCTTGCGGTGTGGATATTGAGAAACCCACCTTTGTTTATCACACACATATAGCTGCCTTGTTCAGGTTTATCGGATTTTTTCCAGACATTTGATAATTCCTTTAATTTTCTGGATTCCTCAACGGCGTCGACGTATTTACTATATGTTTTTGTGAGGTTTAAATTTCTATGGAATATATCATCCATATAGGCATTTTTAGTCTTGATATAGGAATAAGTTCCGATGATACAAGTTCCTATAATTGATGCGATACCAATTATAAATAGGATGCGGGTAAACCTTTTTTGATCCTGAAAGAAAGTATTGATGGGGTTTGTCATATTGTTTTTTTTTAAGTAAATAAAAATATATAGTATATTAATCTAAATAATTATTTTTTGATCGTCAAGATAATCATCTCATATTAATGAGATTTCCATTTGATGTTACAACCTGTTGCTGGTTTCTGGTCAGGATTAACTGTTCTTTGAGCTATGACATCATCGAGGGCTTGCCGGAGGTCTTTCCCTGTAACAGGATTGGTATTTCCGGGTCGGGCATCGTCGAGTTGTCCTCTGTAAACCAGTTTTAATTGGCTATCGAACACATAGAGGTCTGGGGTGCATTCTGCTTTGTAGGATCGGGCTATGTCCTGAGATTCGTCGTATAAATAGGGGAAGGGGAAATCTAGTTGGAGAGCTAATTCTCTCATCTTATCGGGACTGTCATCAGGGTATTTAATCGCGTCATTGGAGCTTATAGCGACAAATCCTACTCCTTTTCCCTGGTAATCCTTTGCTATACGGACAATTTCTTCTCTTACATGAACAACATAGGGGCAGTGGTTACAAATGAACATCACCACCCTAGCGATCTTTCCCTGAACCTCTTTTAATTGGATATCCTTTCCTGAAATGGTGTCGGGGAGATTGAAATCAGGGGCTATGGTTCCAAGTGCCAGCATACTGGAGGGGGTGAGTGCCATGGATTCCTCGATATTTTAGATTAGTTATTACATAAAATATAATTATAATTTAATCAGGAAACAATAAGAATTAGTTTATCATTTGGAAATAAGTTAAAAGATCATCGGTTATTTTCTGAACAAGGATGGGAGATGGAAAGTCACTCCTGCCAGGATACTAATCACGCCATAATATGATAGGGAGCGGTAGGGTGTGACGACAGGCGCTTCGTAGTAGAATGCAAGGATCAGGAGTATCAGGGATATAATCAGAAGGATGGATCCCATGATTTGTAATATCCACTGCCAGCGTCGATGGGGGGTTGATAGATAGATACCCAGAATTATATGGATGACACTACTGAAAAAGATATAGATGTGATTAGCACGATAGGTGTAACGGATGATCTCATTGCTCTGATAGGCATCGGGAAAATGACTTTTCATGTACTGTCCCGTTAAAATAAAGATAAATAGGGCGATGAATCCTATGATGAGGTGAATGTATTTTAGTGATATCATATTGACTCCCGATGTATATTGTTATTTTCCTGATATTAATTTACTAATTCTGAAGATTATCGACACCCTGTCCCCAAATCAATAGCTATGTCAGGATATTTTCTTATTACAAACAGGACTTGATAGAACACAGCAGGATTATACAGATAATATCCTATATCCATACTGGTACTTTAAAATAAATATTCTATAAACTATTATTATTTTATTATATTTTTAGAAACTAATATCCATTTAAGAGGAGATATACTATGTCACGATTAATGATTTTATTATCCATTCTTGTATTACTAATATTTACCAATACAAAAGTCTTTTCAGCTCAGAATAAATATGTATCAACGTCTGCAATAGTATCCTATAACGCCATCCCCGATAGAGTCTCCATAGAAGCTCTTGCTGATGCTTATAGTAATCAGGTGGATCTTGCCAATGAGAAGGTCAAAGAAATTATCAAGACACTGAAGGAGAATCTGAAATCAGTTCAAGATCTTATTATGATAGTAGATTATGGGTTTACAAAAGCAATATACAATAAAAAATATCCAGATACCGAACGAGAACTCCTTGGCTACAGATCTTATCATAAAATTACTATCCTGTTTAATAATCCTAATTTAATTAAAAATGTAACCAGTAAAATATATTCTAGTGGTATACAAAAAATCCTTGTTCTATCCATTGGACTATCTCAAAAAAAATATCGTCATGCTATACAACAATGCAGGATATATTCATCAAAAATACTTCGAAAAAAAGCTATAAATCTGGCTAGAATTATGGGGTACCAGGTTGCAGGTATTACAAGCCTCTCCGAATACGAACATCAAAGCAGTCAAAGTATTCTATCTCATTATAAATTATTAAATCGGGGTGACTATAGTCCTGCTTATCAGATTAACACAGGTTATGGAAAATATTCTGATCTGGTTCTCAAAGAAGGATCTGAAAGTACCACTGATAAGTTGATCCCTGTCACCCTTACTTTGAGCGGGAGTTTTGAGGTAAGATAGACGTCCAGGTGGTATTTTATTATATTCTTTTTCAAAATATTTTAAGTTATTTAATAAAGATGATAAATGTTTTAAGAACCAATCCGTTTTTTAATAAATTCTCCCCTCGGCAGTTGAATTCCATAATTTCCATTTTAAAGGAAAAGACTTTTTCTAAGGATGAGGCGATATTTCATCAGGGGGATGCCTGTCACAATGCCTATATCCTTACAGAAGGGCGTGTCAAGGCTTCGAAGTTCTCATCGGATGGTCGGGAATTGATTATTCATTTCTTCTCAAAAGGTGATTTATTCGGTGAAGCCCCATTGTTTATTGAAAGAGGTCTGTATCCTGTATCAGCTTATGCTTGTGAAGATTCAAAATGTTATTATTTTACCCGGGATGACCTAAAAGAATTAATATTGAAAGAACCCGATATCTCATTTTATTTACTTGAAATTTATAGCAGTAAACTAATATTCCTGATGGATAAAATAGAAGATTTAACCCTAAAAGACGTGAGAACCCGTATCATACAGTTTCTTATAAATCAAATACCCAAAGAATTGATAAAAAATGATGGTATGGTACAAATACATCTTCCATTTTCTCAAACGGACATAGCATCCCGACTTGGTACGGTACGGGAACAAGTCTCCAGAGCATTCTCAAAGCTATCCAACGAAGGGATTATCGAAGTTCACGGAAAGAATGTTAATATATTAAACCTATCTTTGCTTAAAAAAGAGGTGTTTTTATCTTAAAATCATTTTGAAATAGCATCCCGAACGCGTTCCAGACGACTGCGAACCTCTGTCCCAAGACTATCCAATTCTTTTTTCTGAACCATTCCCAAAACCGCCTTTGGATCCATAAATCCTACACAGATCTTCCCATCATTTTCTTCGCGGACAATGACGTTACAGGGGAGTAGTAATCCGATATCCGGTTCCATTTCAATGGCTTGATGTGCTAAAGGGGGATTGCATGCTCCCAAAATACGATAGGGTTTCATATCTTTACCTAATTTCGCTTTGAGAGTGCCCTGTACATCAATATCTGCAAGGACGCCAAATCCCTCTTTCTTCAATTCTTCAATTGTTTTGTCCACTATTTCATTAAATTTCCCTGTGACTGATACTTTAAATCCATACATAAGTAAATACTCCTTGTTAGATGAATAGTTTTAAGATAATAATTATTTGAAATATGAAAAGATGTCAAGATTTATTTTTAAAAAGGATTGCATCGAGAGAATATTTCCCGGATCCTGTCACCATCAGTGATAGAAATACAATAGAGCTTTCAAGGGCGTGGGAGTATTGCTTGAATCCGTGCCCCTGTATCATGTGGAATATAACGGCGACGATCATGGTGAAAAATAAAAAAAAAGCTGGCTGGTCTTGTGAATAATCCAAGAACTATAGCAATTCCACCAAATACCTCAGCGATGGCGGCTAAATATGCGGAAATAACCCCACCCGGAATGCCGTGTTTAGTTAAATTGATAGCTAAGTTTTCTGCCCCACCCATTAATTTAGGATATCCATGGAGGATAAAAGCTATTCCTATCCCTATTCTGAGGATAAGGAGACCGATATTGATTGTCTTATCAGAATATAATATTGTTTTAAACATTTTTTATCCTTTATTAATTCTTTTTAAATGATTTACGATCCAAATATAATAAAAGTAAATGCTTATCTAGTTAGCTCCG
>DKAT01000119.1 GCA_002450905.1 Spirochaetia bacterium UBA6919 | reverse complement strand
TCACTATTATGCAGTGACTCTATTTTATATAAAATATAGTTAGATATTATCAAATTTAATATAGTTGTATTCCAAATCAACTTTGTTTCAAAAACATTTATATTATTTCTTGTTACATATAACGAAAACAAATATACTAAGCCGATAACATTCTAAAGTAATTAGTAAAGTGAAGATGCTGTGAATTTTAAAAAAGATTTAAGAGATATACGAATAAAAAAATTAGATTCACTTGGTTGTAATTGTAGATTAGATGAAGATTATAATAAAGTCCTTTTAATATATGAAAACTTTAAATTCAAATACATAGTACCACAACCCAGGATTGTATTAAAATCTCTTGAATTGAAACAGAAGAACAAAGAATTAGATATTTTTTATCAGTCAGCCTTAAGTCAAATTATAGAAAAATTACAAAAAGGAGATGATATTAATCCATATCAAACAGATAGACTTATTCATACTAAAATAAAATTGAAGTTTAATGATGATGGGAGTTATGAAATAATATAAAAAATTATTTTTCTATAATAGCTATTGCTTAATTAAGTATTTTCTTATATATTTATAATGCTCTTCGATAGGATATATTAATTTATTCTGTGTAGATAAAATTGTTTTTACACTATAAAAATAAGATAACACAAGGAGTTGCCTATTATGAATGCTTTTTCAGCCCTGGCAGATGATACTCGCCGTCAGATTGTAGTTTTACTTGCTAATAATGGAGAGCTCCCAGTGAGTGAGATTTCAAAGAATTTCTCTATGACTCCTCCGGCGGTTTCACAACATCTTAAGGTCTTGAAAGAAGCGAAGGTGATTAAATTAAAAAAAAGTGCCCAAAAGAGGTTCTACAGCATAGATGAATCAGGACTTAAAGAAATTGAAAGCTGGATTATAGATGTGAGAACACAGTGGAATAAACGTCTAGACTCTCTTGAAAAATATTTATCAAAATTGAAAAAGGAGAAAAATCATGAAAAAAAATGAAGTTGATACTATCATCCAAGAAAACAAAGTGATTTACAAGAGATACTTTGATGCTCCTGTTGATCTTGTTTTTGATGTATGGTCTAGTCATGAACACTTATCAAAATGGTGGGGACCCAATGGATTTACCCTGACCACCATTCAAATGGACTTTTCAAATGGAGGTATTTGGGATTTTATTATGCATGGACCCGATGGAACAGATTATAAAAATAAAATTCAATTCATAGAAATTAATAAACCTCATCATATTTACTATAAACATATTGGTGATGGAGGAGATACTGAAGATGTTCATTTTCAAACGAGGATTATTTTTGAATCATCAGGTGAGGGGACTAATTTAACCATGGAACAAGAATTCCCTTCAAAAGAGGAATTAGACAGAATAAATAAACAATATGGTGCTATTGAAGGTGGTAAGCAGCACACAGAAAATCTTGGTAATTATATTAATTCAATTATAATTAAATCGATATATTAGGGATATAATAATATGATATTTGAAATCAATCCTAAACTTGATCTTGTTTTAGAAAGAAATATGGATGTATCAGTCGAATTAGTTTGGAAAGCCTGGACAGAAGCTGAACATTTAAAAAAATGGTTTGCTCCAAAGCCATGGGATATTCCAATTTGCGAAATAGATTTGCGACCAGGTGGATGTTTTAAATTCGTTATGAAATCCCCTAAAGGACAAGAGGAACAAGATGCTGGGTGTTATCTTGAAATCATTAAAAATCAAAAGCTGGTTTGGACTTCAGCTCTCTTACCTGGTTATAGACCTGCAATGAAGCCAACTAATAGTCCCCAGATATTGTTTACAGCTATAGTTGAGTTAGAAAAACAAGGGGATGGTACCAAAATGACTATTTATGTTATTCATGCTAACGAAGAAACAAAATTAATACATGAAAAAATGGGATTTCATGAAGGGTGGGGAATTTGTATTGATCAGATGGATGATGAGATCAAACATGGAAGAATTGATTAACCATACTGATAATTCTTTGTATATGAAATCACCACATATGATTCAGAGCATTATCATGACAGTATAACGTAGAATTAATTACTGAATTTTTATATTAGAAGGAGATTTCGAATTCTGTGCCAAGGATGTGAAATTGTTCCCAGATACCCTGTTCCTTGCGTGAGTTTAGCATATAATATAAGCTCATTTCAAAATGTTTATTGAATCCAAGAGTAAGACCAATGCTCAATCGATTCTGGTTGTATTCTCCCTCTTTGAAACTAATAAACATCTCTTCAGCTAAGAACGGGGTTAATTCAATTACTATTAAATCAAAAGTACGCTTAATCTTGATTTGCTCACGAAGTCGCCACTCATTTTTGGTTTCAAAAATTCTGTACTCCAGACGGTTTCTTAGAGAAAAGTCCAATGTTATCAGCTTCCATTTTAGTTTGGGGACTAATCCGAGTCTGTGTTCGTTTTCCCAGACATTATTTTCTTTTTCTTGTTCAAACAAATAAGTCATTTCTATATCTAAAAAGGATAAAGGCTTGACAACAGCTCCAAAACCGTAATTATGGGTTCCAAACAGGCTGAAATCTTGTACAAATTTCTGTTCAAAAGATAAATAGAGGTTTAGAACTTTGTGTGCCTTATATTTAACTATAATCTCATTCCATAATTCCCCTTTGTCTGCTGAATAGACATTCAAAGATAAAAATATTAAAAAAAATAATAGAAATAAGTATAAAAATCGTATTTTGTTCATTTGATATTCCTGTGATTTTCCTGTCTTTCTCCTGTCTCAAGTGAAGGGGATGATTATTAGTTCAAATATTATAAGAATTGTTTCATCTGATGTAAAAAAATAATCAAAAAATATTCAGATCAACTTGATTCCTGTTTGTCTATTCATAATGTGAAACAAGATTACTAAAAGATGTTACCGCATCTGCTTTGGTCCAGAGACCTATTCCTCCTGATTTTTTAAATAAACTATTTTGGGTATTGATGTATCTCTGACCATCGACATCAATTGATATTTTATTGTCCCAGTGAGATATTTTTAGGGAATGCCAACCAGAAGATAGAGTGATATCTGCGTTGTTTAGTAATTTTCTCACGCCGTTTTGAACAGTGTAAAATCTTAAATTGTTTTCGAGTGGATTGAAACGGGCTATGTAATAGTTATTTTTATCTTGAACCCGCCAGATTATCCCTCCACCCTTATCTTCCTTACCGCTGAAAGCTTTAAAGTGCACCTGGATTGAACCATTTTTAAAGGAAATGTTGTTTGTCCAGCAGAGATTGAAAGTATCTTTTGAACTGTGATTTGTCTTTGTGAGAGATAGGACTTTTTTCCCTGATGGTGCTGTATTATCCTTTATGACCTTCCAGGTTGCCAAGGGCCCTTGTTGTTTTGTTGCTTCCACCTTCCAATCGTAGGGTAGTTCACTAACCTCAACGTCCTCTAAATTCCATGAATACTTATTATTTTTGCATGTATAAAGTGTAATGGTTGATCCAATAACGATCATCAAGGGCACACTCATTTTAAATATGTTTAGAATTAAATTCTTATTCATAAAAACTCCTTGTGTTTATTATATAATAAATTTAAGTCCTGAAGTAATTTTCATTATTCGTGTACCGGTACATGTTCACATGGGAGTGGGGATTGGCTCAGAATACAGACCATATTATTTGTGCTATGAGTATTTCTGATGGCATGAGGTGCATCTTTGGGTACTAGAACAAGATCCCCTGGT
>DKAT01000075.1 GCA_002450905.1 Spirochaetia bacterium UBA6919 | reverse complement strand
AGCAAACATTACAAGCATTTTAAAATATACTAAGTATTAAACATATTACTATACATCATTGCGATAAAATTTTAAATTTCACTTCCCAGTTTCCTAAAAAATTAGTAAAATTCAGGAAATCAAAATAGAGGTCGAATTATGGGTGAATTTTGTTCAGCTAAAGAAGTTGAAGAAATATTAAAATTAAGTAAAAATAAGGTATACGCTTTAAAAGATGATCCTATTGTTGTTCAATATTTAGGACATAAAATCGATTTTATTGATAATCCATTACGATATCGAAAAGAAGATGTGGAAAAACTTAAGCACTATTATACAAAAGATCGTGAGACAAGAATTATATGTTTTCCTGCACATAAAGGTGGAATTGGTAAAACAACCAGTACAGGTGAAATAGGTGTTTTATTAGCACAAAATGGCTATAAAACATTATTGATGGATTTTGATATTGACCAACAAAACTTATCATTTGACTTTGCTGAAGATAAAGCAGTTAATGATTTTGGGAATCTCCTTCAATACAGCGGAAAGACCATTTATGAATGGCTAAAAGGACTGAAGCTTGTTAATGAGTGTATCAGCTCAACAAGAATTGAAAATTTATACATCCTCCCTGGTAATGATGGTATACTTGAGTATGCTTATGACGATCAAATTATCGATTTTATAAAGAAAGAGATTAAAAATCTTGGTATTTATGACTTTATAATTATTGATACCCCTCCAGGATTAGGATTCACCACAACATGGGCTTTACACATAGCTACAGATGTATTTATACCTATTGTCCCATCTGTTTATTCCATGCAAGGTATTACTGGCTCAATAAAAAATGTTACGACATTCAGAAAACAGAATTCAAGATTAGAATTCCGTGGAATGTTTATTACAAGAGCTAAAACAGGCACCGCTTCCACAAAAGAATTAATAGAACTCGCTAAATCAAACACCCTTAATTTCCTAGATGTAATTATCCCAGAGCGTCAAGATGTTGAAAACGCAAGACAATATGGGCTTACCGTTGCCGAACATAAGCCAAAACTTGATATTGTTCAGGAATATAAAAAAATAGTTGAGGTGATTATTAATGGCTAAACAAAAAAAATTATCATTTAATCAAATGGCACAGAGTTCTCAGGAAGCTATCCGGAGTTCCACAATGTATCAAAAAAAATTAGAAGATGAGATAGACAGATTAAAAAATGAAATTACTAATAAAAATATAAATGACTTGGAAATATACAAAGAAGTACCGGATAATCTTACTGAAATTGAAAATCAAATTCAAAATCTTAAAAGTAGAATGTGGGAAGTCGCATGGTACATTGGCAAACGATTAATTGTAATTAATGATAATTTTATCAATGAAACAGGTTATGAAAACATTACTGAATATTCGATGGATCGCTTTGGTCTTTCAAGAGATTTAACATATCAATTTATGAGGATTGCCAATAAGTTCAATCTTGTTGACGCATGTCAACATGGCTCCAAGTTGCGAATAATTACAAGTTTAAAAGATGAGAAGGCAAATAAATATCTCAAATGGATGTCAGAAGAAAAGCCCACATTTCGTGAAATTCAAAATAAACTCAATCAGGAAAGAAGAAAAATAAACAGAGGTAGACCATCCCAAGTCATTACTATAAAAAAATCTCGAGTTACAATTGATTTAAATAAGATGAATATAGAGATTCCCAAAGAAAGACAAAATGATTTTTTTACAGCGTTAGATAAAACGTGTAGAGATTTTGGTATTTTAAATAATACTTAATAAATGTAGGAGGCAATTTTTTTGTGGGACCCTAAAATGACGAATCCTCTTTAATCTAGCAGGATCAAAGAGGATATTTATCTTTAAGACAGTATAATTTCAATCTTAACTGTCCTTAAAGATAACAAATCCAAATACCAGAGTCAAGAATAATTTTTAACACAACAGGTGAGTTGTGTCCTCGTCTAGGAATTAGAATTCAAAAAATTTCTATCTTAGACTGACAAAGAATTTCACCTGACAGGTGATTTATGCTCTTTTGATATAATCACCATAATCTGTTATCAAATAAGGAGAAAAACGTGAACACCCAAATAAATTTAAATCAAGATGATCAAATAGAAATTATCACACCTCAAGACTGCCATCAGTTTCAAAAACTCCCCATCCATATTATAAAATGGCAACCCTACCTTAACCCCTACCAGTTTTCCGTCCTCACATATATCACAAGCCGAATCCATAAAGACAAACACTATGCCTACCCTTCGTTAACCACAGCAGCCGAAGATTGTAATATCTCCGAAAACACTTTCACTAAATCTGTTCACACATTAGAACAAATCGGCCTAATTTTCGTTGACCGATCCAATAGATCTAACAGGTACTACTTAACATCTCCTATTGAACCCAATTTAGAAAATATTTCTAAACATTTTCCAAAACTCATCGAGAAATTTAAATACCGAAACCAAAAGAAAATTATTTCAATAAATAATTATCCTTCTACCTCATCTCATAAGCTAACATCTTCAGGACACGAAAGTCAATCACCTCACCAGATGAGGTCAAATTTAAATTTAACAAATTCAAATTTAAAGAATCAACAACACAGTGAAATTCGTAATGATGTTGTTGTTGAGAGAGCTCCTAATAAATTCTCACCAAAGGACAATATCATAAATCTTGATAAAGTTCAATTCTTTAAAGACATTGGCATCAAATCCTACAAAATCCCCAGTCTCATAAAGAATCTTAACCCACTTATAAACTTAAAAGAGTTTAAGCAATATGTGTTCAGACAAGTGATCCATCAAGATAATATCAAGAACAAGGCAGGATTCTTTATCCATGCTATAAATCACCTGCAGAACGATTATCTGGAATTCAAATCCAATCAAAAAAAGAGCTACTCAATAAAACAATCCCAAAAAGATCTAATGCAGAAATTAAAAGAACTGAAGGATCATATTTCAGAAATCTCTCTGAAGAAATGGAGTGAGATGGGTAACGATGAAAAAGATAATATAAAACAGATTGTCCAAAATGAACACAAAGGCTTTAATTTTAAAGAGGAGACCTTAGAGCTCTTTTATATTGACAATATACGTAAAAGCTGTCTTGAGATATCAAATGAGGATATAGGATTTATCGATTCTCTCTGTGATACCAATATCATAACACATCAAGATCAGTTTATAAGACTCTATGAGAAATACATTTTAATATAAAAGTTAAGGAGTAGACCAGACATAACTCTAATGGCTATTTATACAGTAAAATTAGGGTGATAGAGCGATTTAAAATGCAAAAGGCTAAAATGGTTAATCAGAAATGGTTCAAGTGCTGTAGGAACAATATAGAGAAGGATTATACCAACAATAAGATCCATAGAAGGATTTACAATAAAGATAGATTATATATATTCTATTAAACTATCTTAAATATATATTTATTATTTATTAATACTTGTTTTTCTCTTCACTCAGTATGGCACTTAGTTATTGTAATTAACGAGAATATTTGTAATTTTTTAAAAAACTAAAATCAAATTATGTGATAGATTTCACGTTATACAAAGAAAACCCATTTTATTTTTTCATATAAACGGCTAATCTAAGACATAAAATACTTTTTAAAGTCTCTTTTTCTAAAATAACTTTTGGGGATAAGAAAAATGGAAAAGAGATTAGAAGACCTGGTCTTAGAATACCAGGGCACTTATAGTGAAGAAATATTTAATACTCTCTACGCTAAACTATTTAACCCCCTTTGCAAGTACTTACAATTTAATGGAGTATTAAAAGAAGATGCTGAAGATATTTTACAGGAATATTTTAGTAGAAACTTTAAAAACTATCTTCTGAAATACGATGAAAGAAAGGGAGCCAGCTTTCGAACATACATTAAAAAGATTCTAAAGTTTAGAGTATACTCCCACTATAGAAATACAAGTAAACTCCCAGTCTACCCACTTGATAATATATCCAATTATCCCTCTTTTGATAAACCTTTTCCAACAATTTCTAATATTAAACTAGAACAGATAATACTAAAATCACTTACGAAGATAAAAAATAAGAATCACCGCCTTATACTCTTTCTTGAACTTATTTTTCCATATAAAATCCCTGTGAAAAAGCTATGTAAGATTCTTGGTATTAAAGCGACTTTATACAGAACCTGGAAATCAAGAGCTAAAAAAAGATTTAAGATGATCGCATTTCAATATAAGGAACTTTTTAGAGATATTAAAGATCCTTCTGATATTTTAATTCAAAGGGATCTATATATTTTAGATAAATATCTTAGAGATATGATCCCACTAGATATTACTACAAATCAGAAGATAAAATCTTCTCTTGAAGAGATTCTTAAAATAAATCCAACCCCACATCCATATTTAAACGGCTAATTAATATAACTGGTGTCACCAGTACATTTTAAAAAGAGACTTTGGAGGTATTTTTATGGTTCTATTTATTACAGGATTTATAACAGGACTTGGGTTTGGCATAAAGCTTTGTCAAATCCTCGGGGACGAGTTTATCCAAACCATTGAATAATTTATTTAAGGAGGTATATTTTGAATCTACAAAAACTTAAAAAGAAAACTCTAAATGAAAAAGAGTTAAAAGAGATTGTCACGGATTATCCAGAACTTATTGAAAAAGATCTTAGGGTGCTGGCATCTGAAGTACAGATTAGTGATGGAAAAGTTAAACTGGACAAAGTATTTGTAAAAGATCAGGATCTGGTCATCTTACAGGTGTGCCAAAATAGTGACCCCTATAAAGCACTCTATGATTCAGCCAATTTGTATAACCAGATTAAAAAGGATTTTCTTGAGCTAAAAGGAGTTTTAAACCAAAACAAATTAAAAGATATTAAAGTCCTTATCCTACAAAAGGACTTTGATGAATCAACAATTAATATTG
Organism: Spirochaetia bacterium UBA6919; assembly: GCA_002450905.1. GTDB lineage: Bacteria > Spirochaetota > UBA6919 > UBA6919 > UBA6919 > UBA6919. The sequence goes on along the minus strand of DKAT01000075.1, from coordinate 5,988 downwards.
TCAAACTATTTAAAGAGGATTATCCTTTATCACTTTACACCTATGATGCTTATGAGACTGAAGATGATAAGTTATCAGTATTCTTTCACGAAGTAAAGTTTAAAATAGGTCGTGTGAGAGAAGAAAAAGTAAAAGAGAAATCATCTAGTCCATCTCCCATCGTTGAAGAAAATAACTTTCTCACGGAGAAGTTCATTGATGATGCCAAAACAAGTTTTGGGAACCTTATCGAAGTCCATAAAAAGAATTGGGGCTATACGATAAAGCATGATAAGAAAATAGTTTTAACGATAGCTAATCGCACCAAAGGAAAAAATCGTATTGAATGCTTTGATCAGGATATTTGGGTGAAAGACAGACTCTCTGAAGAAAGTTATGGCTACTACTTAGATTGCCTTAAAACTATCGTGGAAGGTGTAAAGATTCCTATCTAAAAAATGGAGGTTTAAAATAATGGCATACGATCAAAACGAGATTATCATTATCGGAAGAGTCACACATGATCCAGATTTAAAATACAGCTCATCAGGGACCATGTACGTAAGACTAAATATTGTCAGTAATTCAAAACAAGGAGATGGATCAGAGAAGGCAAACTATTTTAAGGTCATGGTGTTTGGCAATAGAGCAGAAAACTGCTATAAGTATTTACAAAAAGGATCGCAGGTGTGCATCAGTGGATCCATGCAGATGAGTGATTATGAGGATGAGAACGGGAAGAAAATAAGATCATGGATCATCTTATCCAATCACATTCAGTTTTTAAATAAACTAAAAGAACAAACACCTTTAGAAGAAGAAGACAATCCTTTAATGGATGAAGAAGATGCAATACCGATCTTAGGAGGATAAATGGCAGAACGACTGTTAAAACTTGATCCAAAAGATATTACATACTTAAAAAAATTAGAAGGACTCACAGAAGAGCAAGTAAAAGACTTTTATCTAAAAAATCAGGCTGGAAGTTATTTTATCAAAAGAAGTGGTCTTTTATACAAGATGGAGAAACGATTTGGAGTGAATGGGTATAGTATAATAACCGAAGTACCTGATTTGAAAGAATACGAAAATATTCGTCAGATGATGGGGATTGTTGAAAATGATACAAAGCCATTTGTTGTGATGAAAACAACAATTCATATCAATGAAAATGATCTTAAGTTCATTGATTTTGGTACAGCGAGTATCAGTAATACCAATATCTCAACTAAGGCATATTTACTGGAAATGGCATGCACCCGAAGTTCAAATCGTGCCATGAGGTTATCAACTAACTGTGGATGGACTAGTGATACCGAGCTAAGCTATAGTGAGGATATCCAGAATGCTGTAGATAACGTTCAAGAAGAAAAAGCACCAAAACCTAAATCACAGAAGAAGGAGAAAGAAGAGGTGGTAGAAGAAGCACCCGTAGTATCATCTCCTGAAATAATCCCAGTGGAAGAGAAAGTGGAAATCAGTCGTACAGATATGATGAAAGCAATTAAATCCATTCAGGAGGATTTTGGGTACACCGATCTTCAATTGTCTAAAACCATCGAAAAACTCTTTAATAAAAGAATGCTTGCTAGTTTAACTATCGAAGAACTTAAGATTATCCATGATAAAATGCTTTCTCTTAAAGCGGCGTGAGGTAGATTATGAATGATCTTAGTTTATATCATATAGCAAATGAGTATTCTAAAGTCCTACAGATCATCGATAGCATTGAAGACCCTAAAGATTTAAATGAGGCAGTGTTTGGGGTTCTTGAAAATGTTGAGAAAAACTTTGAAAAGAAGATTGAAAATTATGGGTATATTATAAAGAAGTTTAAGGCGGAGATAATATATCTTGATGATGAGATTAAAAGACTTAAAGAAAGAATTCTTATTCGCGATTATAAAATTGATTGGCTGAAAGAGAATATCAAAAATATCTTTATGGGTCTAAGTATAAAACGAATTGAAACACCTAGTATCACAGTGAGACTTCAGGAAAATCCACCCCATGTGGAGATTATGGATGAGTCTAAGATTCCAAAGGAGTTTAAAGAACTTGTTATTACAACAAGTGTTAAAAAACGGGATATCTTAAATCATTTTAAACTCACTGGAGAACTACCCCTTGGTGTCGACATTAAAACAGATGCTTCGGTTCGGGTCCAGTAAAATAAACAGGATGGCTTATTCTAAAATATAGAGTAAGCCATCAAATATTTTAAATAAAGGATAAAATATATATGAAAGTTGTATCTATCCAAAGTGGGAGTTCAGGAAACTGCTACTACTATGAATCAAAAGATACGAAGATCCTCATTGATGCAGGGATATCCTTTAAAACACTATCAGAGAGAGTAAATCTTCTTGGTCTTGATCTATATAACGTTCATGGGCTCTTTATCAGTCACGATCACAGTGACCATGTTTCATCTTGTGGAGTTCTACAAAGAAAGCTCTCTACTAAAGTCTTTATCTCACCAAAAACTTATTCTCATGTAGAACATCACCTTGGTAAAGTAGAGAACATTATTCACTTTAAGCCAGGGGACACAATAGATATTAAAAGACTCAAAGTGAGATCGATAGAGACACCCCACGATGGGGTAGAGCCCTGTATCTTTATAATAGAAGATGGGAAGACCAAAGTAGGAATCATGACCGATTTAGGGCATGGATTTCCTAAATTAAAACAAGTTTTATCAACACTGGATATCCTCTTCTTTGAATCAAACTACGATGAAAAGATGCTCGAAGAGAATACAGAGTACCCAGAATATCTTAAAGTTCGTATCACAAGTGGTTCTGGTCATATCTCAAACACTCTAAGTGCAGAGCTCATTAATAACAACACCGATGGTAAATTAAAGTATCTTGTCCTATCCCATTTATCAGGATCAAATAACACCGAAGATCTTGCTCTAAACACTCATTTAAATACATACAATGGCAAGAAGTCTTTTGACATATCCATTGCTCCCCGTAACAAGTCATCAAAACTTATTGAACTTTAATAGTAAATAATCTAATCAATTAATTAAAATACAAAATAATTTATAGGAGGAAAACTTATGAATAGTTCTCTTATTCCAGATGAGTATTTAGACAAAATCCCTAAACTTTATTCAACCGAAAATACTGAGAACCCTACCGTGTATTTAAAGTTCTTCCACTCGTGCAATAACTGGGAGTGGTATGTTACAGAATATGATGGAGAAGATCGATTATTTGGTGTGGTCAAGGGATTTGAGGTAGAAATGGGGTATATAAGTTTATCTGAGCTTGTGTCAAATGGAGTGGAAAGAGACAAGGCATTTACACCAAGATCACTGAATAAAGTTTTAAAGGAGGTTGGCTGTGAGTATCTTTGAAAGCTTACTTGAAAAACTAAGTCCAATTGAAAAAAGACTTAGAGAGAAAATCATGGATTTAGATGAAAGAGAAAACCTTATGGAACAAGTGTGTCATGAGTTAAAAAGTTTGTATATTGAGTATAAGCTTCTATGAATCTATATATGGGCGAAAATATATCTTCGCCCATTTTTTATTTACTCTTCTACTTCAATATGCATGCTACTAGACAATTTGGGTCCATAAGAACGATGTTCTCCATCAGCAAACTGAAGTGTTAATTTATACTTTCCTGGTTTTAATTTTAGTTCTGTACTGGTTTGTCCTTTACCAAAGTGTATATGATTTTCATCAGCTGGAATAACTGTACCTTTTGGCATAGGATCTTGATTTATTAGAATATGATGATGGCCAGTTCCATCGACTAGTTTACCTGCTGGGTGAATTTTCATTCCTTTAAGACCCATTTCAACCTTGACAACACCTTTTATTTTAGCTCCCTCTTTAGGTGAAATAAAAAAGACAGATCCCTCTTGGTTTTTTTGTCCACACTGGACAGTATAAATAAAGATGAGACAACTTATTAAAATAAATAGTTGTTTATATTTTTTCATGATATTCTCCTAATTGATTTTGACCTTGATACAATATGATAATTTTGAGGTAAATATCCAAATATTTTTGCAATGATTTATAGAAAAAAGTGTAGGGAGCAAATAAGATTAATTTAAAATAGAAGTGATTTTATTATCTTTAGTATTGAAACTATTCAATTAAAAGGAGAATAGAAATGAATGACCCTATGAATACGCATGGAGCTTTCAGTTGGTGTGAGCTATCATCTAGTGATACAGGTAAATCAAAATCTTTTTATACCAGTCTATTTAACTGGGAGTATGATGAGATGAAAATCCAGGATGGAGAAATCTATCATGTTTTAAAAGCAAATGGTCAGCCCATGGGTGGCATTATGAAGCAGCCATCGGATATACCTAGTGAAGTACCATCGATGTGGACTCCTTATATAACAGTAGATGATGCGGATACTACATACAAAAAGGCTCTTGATATGGGAGCTAAGGCTATTACACCTTTAATCGATATACCCGATGTTGGGAAATTTAGTTATTTACAAGATCCACAAGGTGCAATCTTTGCTATAATTACTTATGTTAAAAAATAATAGAATAATAGTTGTTGTTTTATTTAACCAATTTAGTTAATTTTATATATATTAAACATATTAGGTTAAGTGAATGAAAAAAGAACATCTTGATAGAATTTCTATAAACCCTGATATTTGTTTTGGTAAGCCCTGTATCAAAGGACATCGGATCTGGGTATCTTTAATATTGGACTTGCTGGCTGAAGGAGTAAGTACCGATGAGATATTAAATGACTACCCAGGGATTGAAATTGAAGATATATATGCCTGTATTGCCTATGGAGCAGAAATGTCCAGAGAAAGATATATAGAAGTTCCTGTAAGTGAATGATGATTAAGATTAAACTCGATGAAAACCTTGGCAGAAGAGGGAAGGATATACTCATCGAGGCAGGGTTTGATACTGAAACAGTGTTTGATGAAAACCTGTGTTCGTCATCGGATCATCATTTAATTCAGGTTTGTCAGGATGAAAAAAGAATCCTTGTGACACTGGATTTGGATTTTGCAAATCCATTTGTATTTGATCCAACAAAATATTATGGAATTGCTGTGATTCGATTACATAAAAATCCAAAACCCAATGAACTATATAATTGTATAAAAACTTTAGTGAAAGGTCTTTTGAATAATGATATCCATAACAAATTGTGGATTATTGAAGAAAAATCGATCCGAGAATATCAAAAGGAATAATATAAACTAATAGTAAATTTATGATTATTGAACTAAAATCCATTGATGAAGAGAAGAATCGATATAGATATTATATGATTAACGATCTTCAGCTCGATCTATTTTCCACTTATTCCCTTGAAATACATTATGGCAGGATGAATACAAAGGGAAGATCAATGACATTGACGTTTAATAGTAGGATAGACTTAGAAAGTGAGTTAAAAAGAAGGATTAGAAAAAGAATACGAAACGACTATGTCATTCTTTAAAATGTATTAGTTAAAAAAATCATTCCCCCCGCCCTATTTATATCCATTTAAACTGGATAGGTAACACGCATGGCACTTTATAATTTTATTAAAGAATATCTAATTATTTCATGGGAAAAGGGGGCATAAAAAAAGGAGTAAGTTGATCAAAACATCGATTTTAAGAGAGGAATTAACGAACTTTTGGTTTTTTCATACACTTAACTATATATAAGTGTACTATAGGTTCCAACTCTTCCAAGTCCCTATATATTAGCATACTAATTATTTCATGATTTTCAAGTTTGTGTTGCCCTTATTTGTCATCAGATCGCGTTAACATAGAAGAAATTAAGGATGTTCTGCCTCGATGGATAGAAAATACCAGCTCGTTCCTGGAACGAGGTGTAGTGAAGAAGTATTAATCTTTTTTAAGGACTTTAATGTCACGGGTTATTGTATCCATCATTTTATCTTTAACGATCTCTATTTCATATTTTGACTGGAGATTAAGCCAATAGGTATCGCTTAAACTAAAGTAGTAGGTGGACTGCACCCCAAATTTGAT
>DKAT01000080.1 GCA_002450905.1 Spirochaetia bacterium UBA6919 | reverse complement strand
AAGACTGGATGTTGAATAAGATTTTCAAGGAATCCTATATTTGTCTTTACACCACGGATTCTAAATTCACTCAGAGTTCTATTCATTTTTCTTGCAGCTTTTTCAAAAGTTGGAGCAAATGCACATACTTTTATAAGAAGAGAATCATAATCTAGGGAAACGCGATGTCCTGGACCTGCACAGGCTCCATCTAAACGGATACCAAAACCTGCGGCAGTACGATAGGCAGAGATTCTACCGGAATCGGGAAGAAAATTATTTAGTGGATCTTCTGTGGTGATACGGGATTGGATTGCATAGCCATTTTTCTTGATGGATTTTTGATCACTGATTCCTATGTCTTGGTGAGATAATGGGTGTCCTTCTGCTATCCTGATTTGGGACTGAACTATATCTATGCCTGTGATGATTTCTGTGACAGTGTGTTCAACTTGCAAGCGTGCATTCATCTCGATGAAATAGTGATTTCCCTTTGCATCCACTACGAATTCTACAGTGCCTGCGTTGGTATAGTTAGCCGATTTAGCTATTTTTACTGCGTCATCATATAATTTGGTGACAATTTTTTTATCCAGATTCAGTGACGGGGCAATTTCAATGATTTTTTGATGTCTTCTCTGGATGGAACAATCTCTTTCGAAGAGATGAACAATATTTTCATGGTGATCTGCGAGGATTTGCACTTCGATATGTCTGATGTTCTCAAGATATTTTTCAATGAAGATATCAGCAACACCAAATGCCTTTTTAGCTTCTGACTGTGCTTGTTGGACCTGAGCCATCAGATCTTTTTCATTTCGAACAACTCTCATTCCCCGACCACCACCGCCTTGGGATGCCTTGATTAAAATAGGATATCCATGAGATTTAGCGAAGTGAAGAGCATCATTCTCATTTTCTATAGCAGAATCAGTACCTGGAATAACGGGGATTCCAAGATTGATAGCAAGATTTCGAGCATAGACCTTTTCGCCCATATTTCGAATGACTTCTGGAGTGGGGCCTATGAATGTGATTCCAGCGTTTTTACAGGCTTTGGCGAAATCAGTGCTTTCTGAGAGAAAACCATAACCTGGGTGGATGGCATCTACTTTCTTTTCTAGAGCAAGATTTACAATACTTTCAATATCTAAATATGCATCAACAGGGGGTTTTCCATCACCGATCAGGTATGCTTCATCGGCTTTAAATCGATGGAGAGCCAGTGAGTCTTCCCGTGAGAAAATGGCAACTGTGTCAATACCTAATTCATTGCATGCTCTAAAAATACGGATTGCAATTTCACCACGGTTACTCACTAAAATCTTTTTGATATTTTTCATGTTCTATCTCCAAAAGGATTTTACAGATATCTTATAACTTTAAGATTTTCTGTTCGATGGGCTTAATAAAAATAGTAAAGTTTGTCTAAAAAGTGTAATCCCTTTGGAAGATATAGGCATTTTTATTTCATTTTGTCAAAATCTAATTAAGAAAGATTTTATTCCTTTGTGATCAAGTTTTTTTGAAAACTTGGATGCATCGTTTTTATTTTTGAATGTTTTTTTATAAACAACTCGATATATTTTTCTGTTTTGTGGGAAGATGCAAATTACAGCAGAGATACCTTTTTTTGAAAGCAATCCTGTTTTAGATACTGCGTGTTCCAGTTTTGAATAGGCACCTAATTGAATGAGATAAATGGGTTGTTTTGTTTTTTTAATTGCTTTTTTAGCATTTACAATGTAGATGTGATTATTTTTAGTTTTTATCTCATTGTCTGAATAGACTTTATTTTTTGGCGAAACTCTTTTTTTCACTGCAGTCTTCATGACCTGTTCTTCATCCACAGGAATTGGCTCTTCTGGACTATTGTCAGATGTTTCTTTAGCTTCAACACTTTCATTATAGTGATCCAAAATCTCAATTTTAACCCTAGCCAGTCCCTGATTAATAAATCCAAGGCGTTTTGCAGCTTCTCTTGAAACATCTATAATACGGTTTGCCTTAAATGGTCCTCTATCATTAACTTTTACAATAACCTGTTTCTTATTAGAGATGTTTGTTACCTTCAAATATGTTCCGAAGGGAAGGGTTCTATGCGCGGCAGTTAGTTTGTGCATATTATAGATTTCACCGCTGGCTGTTTTCCTTCCATGGAATTTATCCCCATACCAGGAGGAATATCCATAGAGGATTTTTGATTTAGCATGAACGGGGTTATATATTACAGAACAACTTAGAATAAATAGAATTATATACCATTTTATATCATGTATTTTCATTTTCTTACCTCACAATGTCATTTTTGATTATTTCGGAAAATAAGATAGTGAATTTCAAGGGGGTGGAGATATTTTTGCATGAATAAAAATACTTTTAAATCTATTGAAATCATATTAATGGTTAATTTTCATTATTGATTGATTTTTTATAAATTAAACTGGTTTAGTATCCAATTTTATATAATTTTTCTTGACTTCTACAAGAATTTAAATATCTTCATAATATGGAAAGTGATTTGTGTATATGACAGTGAGGAATGATTGAAAGGATTTATTCGTAGTCATTTGTGTGGCAACCTCACTAAAAGTAATGTAGGTCAACAAGTAACCCTCAATGGATGGGTGCATTCGGTCCGAGACCACGGTGGACTTATTTTTATTGATCTGAGAGATATTTCAGGTACTATACAGGTTGTTTTCAATCCAGAAAAAGATCCCAAAGCTCATAAATTAGCTGAGACCTTTAGACAAGAGTACGTCATTGGAGTAATTGGTGATGTTCTCGCTCGTACTGAGGATATGGTTAACCCAAAGATACCAACAGGTGCTCTTGAAGTGCTTGTTCATCAGGTAAAACTATTAAACCCCTCTCTCACACCTCCATTTTTAATTAGCGAAGAAGTTAATACAAATGAGGAACTCCGTTTCAAATATCGTTATCTGGATCTTCGTAAACCACAGATGCAAAATAATATTTTGATGCGTCACAAAATTAGTAAGACTATCCGCAATTTTTTAGATAATAATGGTTTTATTGATATTGAAACCCCCATTCTTAATAAATCAACCCCAGAAGGAGCACGAGATTTTCTTGTTCCAAGCAGAATAAATCAGGGTAAATTTTATGCATTACCTCAATCACCACAGATTTTCAAACAGATATTAATGGTAAGTGGTTTTGACAGGTATTACCAGATAGCCCGATGCTTTAGAGATGAGGATCTTCGGGCTGATCGCCAACCTGAGTTTACACAAGTAGATATTGAAATGTCCTTCATAACCAAGAATGAAATCCTGACTATGATGGAAAATATGATCGCAACTATACTGAAAGATTGTTACCAGATTGAGATCCCACTTCCAATCAATAGAATGTCTTATGATGAAGCGATGTCTAAATACGGTAGTGACAGACCAGATCTTCGTTTTGACCTCCCGATATATGATGTAACGTCTGCAGTAAAGGACTGTAGCTTTCAAGTGTTTAAAAATGTCATTGAAAGTAATGGAATCATCTGTGCTATTAATGCTAAATCAGGGGAGAAACTATCACGGAAAGATATTGATGACCTTACATCATTTATAAGCCAATATGGTGCCAAGGGACTTGCCTGGATGCGGGTGAAGAATAAGAAATTAGAATCAAATATAGTAAAGTTTTTTAGTGAAGATATACAAAATCGTCTTATGGATCAATTAAAGACAGAAGATGGAGACCTCTTATTATTTATAGCCGATCAAAAACAAGTTGTCTATGAATCAGCAGGAAATCTGAGACTTAAACTAGGTGATATGTTATCTCTTGTTGACAGGGAGAAATTAGCTTTCACCTGGGTAGTGGACTTCCCATTATTCACCTATGATGAACAGGCAAAACGATATGATTCAGTAAACCATCCATTCACGACTCCTCATTTAGATCAATTAGATATTCTATCTGAAGAACCATTACAGGTATTATCTGAAACTTATGATCTTGTACTCAATGGAACAGAGTTAGGTGGTGGTAGTATTCGTATTCATAATTATGATATTCAAAAAGAAGTCTTCAAACTACTTGGTCTGGATGAAGCACAAGCAGAAGAGAAATTTGGTTTTCTTTTATCAGCACTAAAATATGGAGCTCCACCTCATGGCGGAATAGCTTTTGGATTAGATCGTGTAGTAATGGTATTACAAAAAATGACTTCCATACGCGATGTTATTGCGTTTCCTAAAACACAACGAGGTGTATGTCTAATGAGCGGTGCCCCTTCTACTGTCAATGAAGAGCAACTCTTAGAGCTGGCTATACAGGTGGATGAATAGTTAGTTAATATGGCTAATCGTGAACTTGTTTATCAAGATTTAGTAGATCCATTGATATTTTTCGGTGAACACGATCAACACCTGCGTCTTATAGAAAAAGAATTCCTCGTATCAATCTATCCCAAAGGGCATTCTCTCCGCATTGAAGGTCAGGATAAAGATATTTCACTTGCAGAAAAGACACTCAACTTTCTTTTCCAGGAATGTCAGCGTGGAAAATATTTAAAGAAGCACGATCTGGAAGTTGTTGTTCATCAAGTTAAAGAGGACGAGCATTTCGAAGTTGATGGTCTTGACAAACACAAGATCATTCTCCATAAGAACGGGAAACAAATCAAACCCAAAACAACCCATCAGGCAAATTACCTTGAAAGCATTAAAGAACATGATTTAATATTTGGTATTGGCCCTGCAGGTACTGGTAAAACCTATTTAGCCGTAGCAATGGGGATTAGCTATTTACTACAAGATAAGGTACAACGACTTATTTTAACCCGGCCCGTTGTAGAAGCTGGTGAGAACCTTGGTTTCCTCCCCGGTGATCTTCAGCAAAAGATAAATCCTTATTTGAGACCAATTTTTGATGCGATCTATGACATGATGCCCTATGAAGATTTCATTAAATACCGTGAACGGGAACGCATCGAGATAGCTCCATTAGCTTATATGCGGGGTAGGACATTAAATAATGCTTTCACTATATTAGATGAAGCTCAAAATACTACTATGAGCCAGTTAAAAATGTTTCTCACAAGATTGGGGCCTACTTCTAAAACAATCATAACCGGTGATATTACCCAAATCGATCTCCCAAAAAAACATACTTCAGGACTCCTTGCTGCAACACATATTTTAAAACAAATTAAAGAAATCAAATTTAATTATTTTGACGATAAGGATATTGTAAGACACCCCATTGTCAGAAAAATAGTTAAGGCATTTGATAAATATGAAAATGAATTAAAAATACAATAATATCGATGAAACAAATTGCTATTAATTACCAATCTATAAATCTTCAGAATCACATTGGGAAATTAAAATTGAAACCTATTCGAATTGTCATAAAAAATATCCTAAGTTATATGAATATTAATAACTATCAATTGAGTGTCCTATTATGCGATAATCCTTTAATACAAGAATTAAATAATAAATACCGTAATAAAAATATACCAACGGATGTACTATCCTTTGAATCAAAGGAGAATCCCTACCTTGGCGATCTGGCAATTTCACTTGAAAAGACTTGGGAACAGTCATTAGAATATCATAATTCATTTCAAGATGAGTTAAAAAGACTTTTGATCCATGGAATTCTCCATCTACTTGGATACGACCATGAAAAATCAAAAAAAGATGAAAAAATCATGAATGACATTGAAAAAAAACTTTTTAATGAGATTAAAGGCCTATCAATATGTTAAATTTTTTTAAAACCAGTAAAGAATCTAAATCTACAGAACCGATTCAAAATGAATCAATATCTATTGTAGATGAAATTACTGAGAGACTTGCAAATCTAAGTGATACCACAGTGAAAGATATTATGGTACCAAGAATCGATGTAATAACATTACCAGTTACCGCATCAATAAAAGAAATTACAAATCTTATCAGAAAAGAAGGACACTCAAGAATCCCTGTATGGGATAAAACAGTAGATGACATTGTTGGGGTCTTGTATATCAAAGATCTCTTCCCATTCTTCTTCCAATCAAAACCTAAAATAGAACTTAAAAAACTCCTATTACCGCCATATTTTGTACCAGAGAGTAAAAAAATCTTAGATATTTTAAAAGAGTTTCAACAAAAGAAAAATCATCTTGCTATTGTAGTTGATGAATATGGCGGGGTTTCAGGTATAGTGGCGCTGGAAGATGTTTTGGAAGAGATTGTAGGAGAAATTCAGGATGAACATGACAATGAAGAAGAGGATATTATCAAAATTACAAATAATGAATACATGCTGGATGCACGAACATATTTAGAAGATATTAATGAGGAATTCAATATCAATTTACCGACAGACAAATCAGATACAATCGGCGGTTTAGTTTTCGACTTATTTGGAAGGATCCCAAAAAAAGGGGATAAAATTCAATTTGAAAATATTACCTTCCAAGTAACCAATATTGATATTAATAAAATAAATAAGATTAAAATGACAATTAATTTATCTAAGTTATTCTCTTAAAAATGAAAATATAAAATCCATCAAAATAAACCTTTTAAATACATAAATCCATTCTGAACAATTGAAGATTTTTCAAAACACAAATGAGTCATACATTCTTGACAACGAGGATCCTTACCTGGCCCAATTGAATTCCAATCAGTTTTTAGATTCAAATCATTATAACTTTCATAATTATGATCCGCTAACCAATAACAAGGCCCTTGCCATCCTTTAAGATTTCTTGTAACATGATTTTGAGCGTTGCATTCTAAATTTATATTCCCAGTTAAAAAACTTTTATAAATTGGGCTATGGATAATCGGATATTTAGACAATACTTTTTCAAGTTTTTGAAAGAAATTTATGGATTTTTCCTTTGTTAGAAATAAACTACCCCCACTTTTATAGGGAAAAGACGGAGTAAGAGTCATTCCATCAATTTTTATATTATTTAACAAATCCATTAATTGAATGAGATTATCAATATTTGTATTATGATAGATTGTTGTATTTGTAAATACATTATAGCCAAGGGATTTTGCGAGTGAAATTGCTTTAATTGCATCATTAAAAACACCTTTTTGTGCAACCCATTTATCATGCTCACTTTCAAAACCATCAAGATGAACATTCCATGTGAAATATTTATTCGGACTAAATTTATCTATAATATTGGGAATGTATACTCCATTTGTGCATAGAATTACATATCGCTTCATTGAAAGAATTTCTTGAACTAGCTCAGCAATTTGAGGATAGATTAACGGCTCACCACCACAAATACTAACTATTGGTGCATTTGAATCAACTACTGCTTGGATACAATCTTCTAAAGGAAGATATTCATTGAGTAATTCTTTATTTTCTTTTATCTTACCACAACCTGGGCAGCTTAAATTACATTTATAAAGAGGTTCTAACATTAAAATATTTGGATTATTTTTTCTCCCGCCAAAAAAATCTTTTATATTAGATTTTAATATTGAATAGAAAAGATATACAGGAACTTTCATGCGATAAATCTCCTTGGATAAAATATTATTTCTTTATAAACACTTAAACATATAATTTCTTGTTTATAAAACATGAATATAAAGAAAAATTTATACTAATAACAATTTAACATCAAAATATTATTTTTATGAGAAAAATATAGAAAAAAAATGAGAAACCGTATACTGAAATTATATTTTTTTTATAAGTTATTTCAGTTATTTTAAAAAATTAGTAGTTCAATAATGTTAAATATTGTTTAGTAATCCCCTTTCTCAATAGTATAAATTGAGGATGCTGTTGCAATAATCAGATTTTGCTTCTGGTCAAACGTCAAACCAATAAATTTAGTACCAGTCAGTATAGTAGACTGATATTGACCGTTTTTTATTTTAATAACCCGACTTTCATTTCTCTTTGTTTCTGCAAGATATAAATTATTTTTCTGATCAAATGCAAATCCATGGAATAAGCTTAATCCCGTGTAGTAAACCACAGGCTTTGTAGTATTTTTTTCAATTTTAAAAATTGTATTTTCACCCATATGAATAGGATTTGAGACATACAAATTATCAAGCTTGTCAAATGCTAAATGAAAAGCTATATAACTTTGAGGAACAGATGTATAAAATGACGCTTGCCCATTTGAATTGACTTTAAATATAGAACCTGTTCTGTCACCAACAAATAATTCACCCAAGCTATTGATAGCTATTCCAAAAGCAGCACCCAGCCCCTGGGAAAATACCTCATACTGATGAATACTGGACGATTTATATATTTTTCCATCAAATCTGCTTGCGATATACAAATTATCATTTTTATCTATCAGTAAAGATGTGGCATTCGTTATACCTGAAATATATACTTCTTTTTCATTATTTTTTAATATTTTATATACAGAAACTGGGCTTAGTTCACCTTTGTTTCCACTATAAGTTGCATAGATATTTCCCTGGCTATCAGTCACAGGATTATCAACCAGATTTAAACCATCAATAACAGGTTCCGGGACAATAAAATGATATTTATTACTCCGATATCCACCCATCTCTATAAAAACATCCCCTGTAGTAGTATTTGAGGGTATTGACGTTAATAATGTATTTTCACTAATGGCTTCAATCCATGCGGTGGAATTAGGAAAACGAAGATGATAATGATCCATTTCCCAAGGTTGAAAATTCTTTCCCAAAATTTTAATGTGTCCCCCTGGAAGACCCATTTTGGGAGTTATGTCTTTAATTGTAATTTTTGCCATGTCAAACCGATTATATTATTTCTTTTAGATAGTCTCTGTATTGAGTTTTAAGATCATCTCTTGATAATGCAAAAGAAGTTATAGCCCTTAAATAACCTATAGGGTCACCAGTATCAAATCTTGCCCCATCGAAATCATATGCCAAGAGCTTTTCATTTTGTGCCAACTCATTTAGGGCATCAGTCAGGAAATATTCTTTTGATGTACAATTTTTTATACCTTTTTCGAGGAGTGGAAAAATTTCTGGGGTTAAGAGATATCTCCCGATAGAAATATAATTACTAGGCTCCTCGCCTTTTTTAGGTTTTTCAACAATTCCTTTTACATCTATAATTTTTGAACTAACTTTTGAAAAAGGATTGATTACACCATATTTATATAATTCTTCACTGGGATATTGAGTTACAGCCAAAACGCTTTTTTTATTTTTATTATAAACATCGATTAATTGTTGTGATAGTGGAATTTCATTGAAAATTATATCATCAGGAAATGCTAGAATGAAAGGTGAGTCAAGAAAATCATTTCCGAGTAAAACACCATGACCTGTTCCACGCATAGTATGCTGTCTCAGAAAATATATTTTTACATTTTGATTTACCTGGGGTATAGATTTAATTTTTTCTAACTTTTTTTTATCATGGATAAAATTTTCTAACTCGACTTCAGAGTCAAAATAATCCTCCAATGATTTTTTTCTTCTTGAGGTAATAATTAGAATTTGATTTATCCCAGACAAAACCATTTCTTCAACTATAAAATCAATTGAAGGTCTGTCAACAAGTGGGAACATTTCTTTTGGAATAGTTTTTGATGCTGGAAAAAATCGTGATCCGTAGCCAGCTGCAAGTATCAATCCTTTCAAAATAATATAACCTGTTTATAATTTAATATTTTCAAACTAGTATATTGAGATCAAGTAATTTATAAATTTAATTCTTTTTTTTATTTTGTTTAAGATTTTTTTCCTTTTTTTCATTATCTGGTAAAGTTTTTGAGTTATTGGGGAAAAATAATCTTTCATGTACAATGGGAGGGACAATAATACAACAATTTAGATTTATAAAAAATAATATCATTATAAATATTATAATTAATTTTTTATAACATAGATAATTTTTTTGAATACTTAGAATATCTTTCCTCCAATCTTTTGTATTCATTTGTAAATCTAAGATCTATTTTACGACTGATTTGTTCTTTAGCTGTGTCATTTTCATCGAGTTTTCCAACAAGTTTATTATAAAGATTTTCATTGATTAAATATAATATAACCTGCAAATTTTTTTCTTCATTTGATTTAAGAACTTTTCCAGTTGCTTTTCTATTAATTAGAGTTACATCAAGTATTTTATTTATTTCAGCTAAAAAAACATCTGCCATCTCAGAATAAAATTGATCATATGGGGGTTGTTTTTTTTGTGTAATTACATTTACAAGATATTTTAGGACCTCTTTTTTATATTCAACACGTTCCTTATCATTAGATATAGCAGTAAAATATTCTCTATATATATTTTTTAATTTATCAATATTTTTAATGCTTGTGGTATTTTTATAGTCTTCTAATTTTCTATAAATTAAATCACGGGCATAATTTCTCAGGAGACGATTTTCAAAATAACTTTTAAGAACTTTTTGAATGAAATTAAGATCATCTAGTTTATATGCTAGATATATGATAAATAGATAATTTAATGGTTTTTTTTCATAATGGTTTTCAAAAAATACTTTGTTATAATCTATTTTTTGGGTAGATAATTCGTGGTATTGTTTTTTAAATTCATTGTATAGAGTTGGATTGCAAAAGTTTTCTTTATATTTTTTTAATTCCTCTAATTGATCCATCTTTGATTCTGTCTCAATTCTATAGTCCTGAACGACTTTTTTGTACATAATGGAAAATACAAGTCCGATTTGTTTGATAACATCCTCATCTTTTTTCTTTTCATCCAGGGAATTAATAATAAAACTAAGGATAGGAAGTATGTTTTCACCAAAATTAAGTTTCTTTGCCCGAAGATCTTCTATTTTTTCTTCAAAAAAGTCCTCGAAAATCCTTTTTTTAGTGGAAATATCTTTTTGATACTCAGTAATTAAAGTTTTAAAATTCTCTTTGTATGTTTCACTTGGGCAAATAAGATTTACTATTTCGCTAATATGCATTGGATTTGCAAAAGCGGCAGCTATATCATATACAAAGTATTTACTTTTTATTTCAAGTAATTTTTTTTCAGCCTCTGGAATTGGGAAGGACTGACTAATGACCTCTTGTATTTCCTGATTTAGATCATAGATGCTGGGGAACTTGATGAGGTATTTATTGATATCCATTTTAGGAATGAATTCTGGGATATTTATTTTTTCAATTGATTTTTCAATTAACCCAAGGATATGAAATTGCTGGTATAATCCAGAGTATTCTTCAAAATTAGCAGGCACTCTTAAGGTATTAAGCATTTTAATACCATAAATATATGATTTTGTTAAATCGTAGTTATCAATTACTTCTGCAATTTTTCTATAGATATCATATAACAATCTTAAAACGATTCGTTTGATCAGGCTTTCGAAGCCATCTTCATTTATTTGTTTATTATTATCATAATTATTAATGATATCTAATAGTTTATTTAATTCATCAATAAGTGCTTGTTTAAAATCGCTGGAATCACCTTCACCAAAGGTTTTATAATATAAATCCTTAAATGAATCTTCTGTCAAAGAGTCGATTTCTTCTTTCGATAAAGTTCGACAGTCTTCAGCAAGGGGAATATGATTTGATTTAAGGAAATCAACCACATAAGTTTTTATTCTTTCTTCAGTTAATAATTTATATTGATCTGAATTTTGTGAAGATTTTTTTACTACTGATTCATAAGTTATTGCAAAGAAATCAAATATTATTATAGGCCGGCTTGAATTAATATCCATAATTTTATATAATATAATACTTAATGGGAATGATAATAATTTTATTCAATAATATTCTCTATAATTCTTGATAATGAAGTTATTTTTAATTTGGTATCATTATTAATATTTTTTTAAGTATAATATAATTCGTCATTCTATCAATAGAATTTATATATTTGATATATTATTTTTAACAGTATAATATTTATTTATATAAATTAATACAGATAATTAAATATATTATATCATATTCAAAAGTTTTCTCATGAAAGTTACTATGAATTGGTCAAACAGGCAATATTTTACAAAAAAAATTAAAGAAGAAGCCCTTGGAATGGGATTCGATTTAATAGGGATTACATCAGCAGAAGATATTTATGACTATAAATATTATAAGTCCTGGTTATCTAATCATTATCAGGGTGAAATGGGTTACATGGAACGATTACCAGTGCGTCAAGGGGTTCGTCAATTATTTCCATCTGCTGAATCCGTCATTAGTTGTGGGGTAAATTATTATGCTGAGGAACCAGATGATACACCGGAAGGAATAATTTCAAATTATGCCCGAAATAAGGATTATCATATTATTTTGATGAAGATGTTAAAAAAATTAAACATCTATATAAAAGATTTGATCCCTGAATCCGAGACCAGAATATGTGTTGATACTGCTCCTATCCTTGAAAAGGCATATGCTCAAAGGGCGGGAATAGGCTGGATTGGTAAAAATACATGTTTAATCAGCAGGCATTTTGGTTCCTGGGTATTTTTAGGAGAGATTATTACGAATATTCCTCTTGAGATTGATAAAGCAGCACAAAATTATTGCGGACAGTGCACAAAATGTCTTGAAATCTGTCCTACTGGTGCTTTTCAGGGAGAATATCAGTTGAATGCGAGTAAGTGTATTTCTTATTTAACGATAGAATTGAAGAATCAAATCCCCGAGGTTTTGAGAGATAATGTAGGAAAACATATATTTGGATGTGATCTTTGCCAAAGTGTTTGTCCGTGGAATAAAAGGCCACTTGTTACGTCAATTAATGAGTTTCATCCAAGATCAGAGATAATAACAAGAGATTTATCAGACTGGTTATCAATAACTGAGGAGGATTTTAAAACAATTTTCCAACAAAATCCAGTGAAACGGACGAAATGGAAGGGATTTTTAAGAAATGCTATAACTGTTGCTGGTAATTCGAAGGATAAAAAATATCTACATTCTTTAAAAGAATTATTGAATTTGAATGACCCTCTCTTGAATGAACATATATTATGGGCTGTGACTAAGATTAATAATTAATTTTTTAATAATTTGTCAGATAATTGGATATAACGTATACCGGCATCAACAATAACATCAATCCGATTATATTTTACCATTGATGCAAATATTTTACCAACCATTTCTCTGTCGGACTTAATTTTTGATGCAACTTCGTTTAATGCATTATCATAATTGATTTTCATATTAGTAAATGGTTTTTGACCATAATTCGTAGCAATATTTACTAGCTGGACAGTAATTTTCTCAAGTTCACGTAATAAAGCCATTTTTTCAATTTGTTTATTTGCAGCTTCAATCCTATCACAAAGTTCTTTAATAACTTTTATTCCAAAACCAGGTTTACGTTGTAATACTGCTTTAAAGGAATCAGGGTTTACCCCCAGACATTCAACTTGTCCAATAGCCCTTGCAGTAGCTACCCTAGGTACTCCGCGAATTGTTGACATTTCACCAAAAAACTCACCTGATCTGATAATACTAAGTACATGGGGCTGTCCGCTTATAAGTTTTGTGATCTCTACCTCTCCCTTAAGAATGACATACATTTCACGTCCCTTACTTCCTTCCTGAAATATTATATCACCATTTGTAAAGACCTTAATATGTTGAGCAATATTAAAATCTTTTGTTTGCATTCTCTCACCCTCGTTAAATAAAAAATACTTTGTTACCTTGAAGATTATAAAATCTTTAAACAATAATATATTAATATAATCGAAAAATTACAGAGGAATATTGATTGAAACCTAATTTATTTGTTAAAAACTTTAAAAATATTTAGAGAGTTAGTAAGAATATATTATTTTATGGTGATGGTCGAAGAAATATTTATTGATGAATAGTTGACATTAATTATTTTTTATTTAAATTTATCTCAATTATAATCTCCCCTTGTGTAATGGTAGCACAGCAGGTTTTGGTCCTGTATGTCGAGGTTCGAATCCTTGGGGGAGAAAATAATATTAACTCAAAAGAAATTGATTGACCATTTGGATAAAAATAATTAATTTCTATGTATCTTTTCGGGGGTGTAGCTCAGCTGGGAGAGCAATTGCCTTGCACGCAATAGGTCAGGGGTTCAATCCCCCTCACCTCCAAATATTTATGATTTAATATTAATTCCGCCTGACTGGTCTAAATCAATGTTTGGATCATCATTATGAGTAGGAATATGGGAGATTTGTTCCCAGGCTGATTTTAATTCGCCCAGATATCTTATAACTTCTTCTAGTGGCTCAGCTTGTTTTTTTATGTTCCCTTCTACTAACCTTTTATTCATGTAAGAATACAGTCCATATAACTTATTAGCAAAATCACCCACTTCAAAATTAAGTGATAGCATGAGTTCCGTGATAATATCCTGAGCTTTGATGATATTATTATTTACTGTATCGTATTTTTTTGTGGGGAGATGTTCAATCGCTATTTTTAAGAACTTTATAGCTCCATCATATAGCATTACGATTAGCTTTCCTTGATTTGCTGTTTTAACCTGAGTTTCTTTATAATGGGAGGAAGCGTCTTTAACGTGCAAGGTGTACTCCTTTTTATAGGGGAATTCGTTTTATTTATTTACATGATAAAAATCGGTTAAAAAATAAAGAACCTTTAATTAAAACTCACAATGATTCATCGAAATATATTATATTTTTTGGGGTATACCTTTTTTATCTAAATCAACAGGAGAGATATTTCTTCCATCATTAAAGGATTCCTCTATTAATCGCTGTATATTACCTTCTTCATATTTATTTGATGTGATTTCGATATTTCCATAAGTAATAACACCTTTATAGAATGTAATGGTAGGAGTTTTAATATCGCCCATGACTTTGCCAGTCTCAAGTAAAATGACCTCTTCTGTTGCTTTGATATTTCCAATAAATGTTCCAGCAATAATTACACGTCTTGCAATGACATTTGTTTTGACTTTACCAGTCTCCCCTACTATTAACTGATCTTCTATTTTAATATCTCCTTCAAAACGCCCATCAATCTGGAGTGATCCTTTAACATCAAATCGCCCTTCAAATACAGATCCTTCTCCAATGACGCTTTCAATTTTCTCGTTTTTTGATGCCATAAAAAAACCTCTTATATTCATCTATACTTTATAATCGCAAGTTTAAAACATTTTATTTTATATAAAATTATAACTGATAATAAATCGACAATTCCTCGCCATTTAATATACTATTTTCGTAATTATTTTTCAAATTAATATATTATTAATTTCTTTTTTTAATCAATGAATTAATCATATTTGAAAGGTCAATAATTTGGTCAATTGTAAGATTTTCACCCCGAATATCTGGATTTATTGGTGATTTATTAAATATTTCATTTACCAGATGTGATTCTAATATAAGATAAGGATTTTTTTTAAAATTATTATAAATAGTTTTTCTGCGATTTGAAAAGATCACTTTGACAACCTGGAAATAGATATCTAAATTATGAATTGTGCTTGAAATATTTTGATTTAAATTTAATTGTATGAGTGCAGAATCAATTTTGGGGACAGGGAAAAATACATTTTTTGAAATATTAAATAAATATTTACATTCAGCAAAGGTTTGGCAAAATATAGATAACGGACTATAATCTCTGGTTCCTGGTTTGGCTAATATACGCTCAGCCAATTCTTTTTGAACCATACACGTCATTGATTCAATCATAGTACTTTGCTTGAAACACTTATCTAAAATTGGTGTCGTGATGGAGTAAGGCAAGTTAGCAATTATTTTTAATTTTTTTTGATATTTTTTATATATTTGATTAAAATCTACATTTAATATATTTTCTAAATAAATGCTCACATGACTGATATTTTTAAATTGCTCGTTTAATAGGGTATATAATTTCTTATCTACTTCAAAAACAATAAGTTCTGCTAATATTTGGGATAAATAATATGTTAAATGACCCATACCACCGCCTATTTCGATGATAATATCTTCTTTGCTAAGATTAGAAGATTCAATAATTTTATTTAAGATATTTTGATCTAATAGGAAATTTTGTCCTCTATGTTTCGATAATTGGATCTGATTTTCTTTTAAGATTTGTAAAAGGGTTTTTCTTGAAAAGATTGGTGACACAGGAGATTATTTAGAAAATAAGAAGATTACTATTGAAACCAAGACAACTATAATGATAGCTAAACCTATGATATAATTTTTGTTATTATATTTTTCCCTTTCTTCTTCATATACAGATGTAACGTAAGAAACTTTAACGTCTTCCTCTTCAGTAATTTTCACTAAGATATATGGAGCAATTGATGCGTAGATTTCATGAGTAGATCCATTTTTTTTATATGATTCTACTTCGGCTATAATAGACTTCATTTCACCATTTTCGTATGCATTTAACTTAGTTGCAATATTAATCGCCTTCTGGGTCTTTTCTTGTATTAAGACCTTAATGTTATCTCCTAATTGAATGGAATTGATATCCTTTCCTCTGACAGGCGACAAAACTGCTTTGCCGATTAAAATAACATTACCTGCAAAAGGATTTGATGATTGTATATATTTTTCTTCAGTTCCTGATTGAACTTCTTCATCGTTCGATTCCGTGATAATTTTTGATTTACATGTGGATTCAAATATTATAGAATTTGTTTTTTCAAATTCAACCTGACAAAGAATATTATCATGAAGATTTTCTGAAATAATGTTTTGTAAGAAAGTCGTGACAGTATCATAGTCTGATTTTTGTGATACTTCTATGAAATTAGTATTCGAACTTGATTCAATTGAACTTAAAATAATTTCTTTTAATTGCTTAGAACTTTTTTGATCTGGTTCACTATTGAAATTTGTAGTCAGATCTTCTTCAAATGATTTCCATGGGTCAAATGGTTTATTATTATATATTGACGCTGAATTTCCAGTACATACATTCAATCCAACAATCTCATTTAATTGAGTAGCTAGAAATATTATAATATTACCAAAATTACTATTCTCGGTTCCTTTAAAACGAGATTTGACCACAAGAATATCCTGAAAGTTACCCCGAACAACATTTTTAGCTAATTCAACATCACCATTGGTGTATTTCATGGCTATATTTATATTATCTGATAGATTTTGACTCATGGATATCCATAATATGTTAAGACTTAGATATTATTAAAATAAAATCGCCAATTTTTAAGAATAAATTATCAATGATTTTATATATTTAACATCATAATTTTATGAAAGTTTAAAAAAAAGTCAAGTAAAATAAATTATGCGATTTTTAATTATCTTATTTATAATTATTTATAGATAAATATTATAGAACTGCTAAATATAATTTAATAATAACAAGCTATCGTTAAGAAAATTAGATTTATATTTA
Source organism: Spirochaetia bacterium UBA6919 (assembly GCA_002450905.1). GTDB lineage: Bacteria > Spirochaetota > UBA6919 > UBA6919 > UBA6919 > UBA6919. The sequence goes on along the minus strand of DKAT01000080.1, from coordinate 57,975 downwards.
GTTTAAATATTGAATATGTATGGCTATCCGTCTCTATTTTCTCAAATATTATTATGATCCGATTATTATTAAATAGAACAGAATTGCTTTTTTTAATCATTTTATATATTATATGATAGAAATAAATCAACTAGATAAACATAAATTAAGAGGAAAATGATGGATAATATAGTAGTAATATCAACTAGACATGGAAATATAAAGATAAAACTATTACCCGAAATAGCCCCTAAACATGTGGAAAGCTTTATAAAACTAGCTAAAGATGGATTTTATAACGGGACAACCTTTCATAGAGTAATACCCGATTTTATGATCCAGGGTGGAGATCCCCTCAGTCAGGATCCAGAGAATAAAGATTTACATGGCACCGGAGGACCTGGATATACTATCCCAGCAGAGTTTTCTGATAAAAAACATAAAAGAGGTATTGTCTCAGCAGCACGGGCACAAGACCCTAACAGTGCTGGGTCTCAGTTCTTTATTTGTGTCAAAGACTCTCCCTGGCTTGATAAGCAATATAGCATATTTGGTGAAGTTGTTGAAGGGATAGATGTAGCAGATAAAATTGTTAATGAACCAAGAGATCGAAGGGATAATCCAAATGAAAGAGTTGAAATGAAAATAATTATCGAAGAAAATTAATAATTTTGGGAATCCTGATTTAATTTTGATACAGTCTAATGACAGTATCTAATGGATACTCCCTCACTAAAGATTCTCGTCACTCCAATCCGAATTTATCACTTGTCATAAAAAATATTTTTATTGGCACTCGAGATGATCGAAGGTAATTTTACAAAGCGATTGAGGGGCAAAATATGAAGAGGAATAGAATATATCTGAGCCAGAGTGTGATTTCCCAATTCTGTTAATTTCATCCGATAGGTCACGAGAAACGAGGATAAAAATGCCCTGTACCCATCCCTGAACCGATGATTCACGGCTATCAGATCCCAGTATGACTTATTCAACAGTTTCTCAAAGTTTTTCCAACGTAAAACACCTTCTGCCAGAGCACTCCTCTGCTCCTGTTGGATTTGGGTTCTGGGATTGGTCGGGGTAACCTTAATTTTAATGAACATCTTCCCCAGTTTCGTCCCCTGGACAACGTGTTTGCCAATCTTCCCCCACATCACCGGGCTGTGATCAACCCCTTCTAATATAATCGCCATGGATAGCCTCCTTATAGACTAATATTCAATCAAAGTCGACAGGGCATTTCCAAAATCTTGACACCCTGATGAAATAAATAAACAAGATGGGAATCAAAATTCTTAGTTCCGATTATGATTATTTTTTAACCAGTCAACTCTATGTTTCAAATATTCTCAAATAAAATAATCTCATAAACTCTGGTATTGGATTGACTATAGGCAATATTATTTGTAAATTGTTAATATCATTATTTATTAAAATGGATACTGAATGTCATTATATCTATACAATACCCTTACACGCAAGAAAGAAATATTCATTCCCATAAAACAAAATGAGGTATCTCTTTACACCTGTGGTCCAACGGTATATAATTACGTCCATATTGGCAATCTAAGAACTTTCTTATTTGAAGATATTTTGGTAAGGTATTTTAAATACAAAGGATACAAAGTCCGTCAAATTATGAACCTCACCGATGTTGATGACAAAACCATTAAAAATTCCATAGTCCACGGGCTCTCATTAAATGATTATACTGAGATTTACAAACAAGCATTTTTTAAAGATATAGAAATATTAAATATTACTCCCGCAGAAAAATATCCCAGTGCTACAGATCATATTTCAGAAATGGTTAAAATGATCACAGAATTAGAAAAAAAAGGGCTTGCCTATCGATCTGACGGTTCCATCTATTTTAAAATAAATACATTTAAGGATTATGGAAAGCTCGCCCATATAGACCAAGAGAATCTCAGGACAGGGGCAAGTGGACGAGTCTCTTCCGATGAATATGAAAAGGAAAACATCAATGATTTTGTTTTATGGAAGGCTCACACAAAGGATGATGGAGAGGTGTTCTGGGAAACGTCTTTAGGCAAAGGTCGTCCTGGCTGGCATATCGAATGCAGTGCTATGAGTATGAAATATCTTGGAGAAACCTTTGATATTCACACAGGCGGGGTTGATAATATATTCCCTCACCATGAAAATGAGATCGCACAGAGTGAAGGATTTACTGGAAAACGTTTTGTAAACTACTGGCTCCATTCTGAGTTCTTAAATATAAAAGGAGAAAAAAGTTCCAAGAGCAAAGGGAATGTCATCTACTTAAAAGACTTATTGGAAGAGGGTTTTTCTAAAGAGGCAATCCGATTTAGCCTTATTCAGTACCATTATCGATCAAAGGTAAATTTCTCATCAGATATAATACTTCAATCATCAGCAACGTTAGATAATTTAAATCATTTTATCAATCGCTGTCAACAAATTACAAAAGAACATTCAGATATTCATGAACAGGTTCAATTAATTTTAAATAAAGGTCTAAAGGGCTTTGAAGATTCTATGGATGATGATTTGAATATCTCATCTGGTCTTGGAAGTATTTTTGAAGCAGTCAATGAATTAAATAAAATCTTTGACCAATTGGGCAAAGGGGATGGGCATTCTATTATCGATTTTTTAAAACAAATTGATCAGGTACTTGGGGTTCTCAATTTTAATCAAACAATTCTCGAAGAGGATATTAAAAAATATATCGATGAAAGAAATGTGGCTAGGAAAGAAAAAGATTTTAAGAAAGCAGATCAAATTCGTGATTATCTTAAAGATATGGGAATTTTATTAGAAGATACTAAAGAGGGCGTCGTTTGGAAAAAAATCTGATTAATTATTGGTTTAGTCAAGGCAAATAAATGAGAGAAAATGAAATCGAAGTACGGATTGGAGAAATGAAAGTTGCTAAAAATCCAACTATTCTCAAGACTGTGTTAGGATCTTGTGTAGCACTTATTTTATATGATAAAGTTCAAAGAATTGGTGGGATGGCTCATATTTTTCTCCCTAACAAGAAAGAAAACACACCCAATGAACCCGACTCAAAATATGCAAACACTGCTGTCAGGGCTCTTCTATATGAAGTTATCAATTTAGGGGCTAAAAAAAATAATATATTTGCATTTATTGTAGGTGGTGGGAATATTTTTAAATCACTAAAAAAATCAAATCAACCTACCGTGGCAGAATTAAATATTAAAGTCACTCAGGAATCTGTAAGAGCAGAAAGCATTCCACTTTTGGGCTGTGATGTCGGAAGAGATAATGGATGTAAAGTCATGTTTGATATCAGCAATGGAGATATGAGTATTACAGATTTAAAAACTATCGATTCTTTGAGTGAGGAAAATAAATGACAAAAGAAACATTTAAACAATTAGTATCTAATGTTTTAGAGCAATTCATGGAAACATTTTTCCAATATAAATTTAATCATTTTGAATTAATCGAAATTCCAGACGATCAGCATTTTGATAATGTTATTTTCATTTCACTTTTTGGGGGTATTGAAGGGAATTTTGTACTTGAAATAGATAATTCAACGGCTGAAAAGTTTTTAAATACAGTTCATATGAATATAAATCAAGAAATGGATTTAGCACAATTTGTCAAAGGGTATTTTGGGGAGTTTAGTAATATCTTAGCTAGTAAGATCGCTATAAATTTGGGTAAGAACTTTGGAAATACTTTCTTTTCTACACCATCATTATTTACAGGAACGGGTTTAATGGTAGATACATTCAGTGATAAAAACTATTCAACAGTATTGGATTGTGATTTTGGGTTAATTAAAATTAATTTTTCTTTGCGGAATTAGAATTTAATTTTTTATTTCTTGAATTTTCAATATATACAATAGTTTCTTTTACAATAAAATCATAATATCCTTTACCATTCTTTCTTTCAATTAATCCAAATCTACCTCCTCCAAGATAAAATAATTCTTTTTCTTTTTCAATGTTATTTAATTTTTTTACTTCAGAAATAACACATTCAAAATGAGCGTTTTTTTGGGTTTCCTTCATAGGTATTGTTTGGGAGGTTTTTTTTATTTCATTAGAGCAGATTGGACATATTTCATAGGTAATTATTTTTTTTTCTTGATTTCCTTGAGGTTGATTTTTTATCCCTTTTCTAAAATAATTTTTTTTTTTATTTTTTTTATATGGATGACTTTTATTTTTTTGAGGATCTCCCTGACTTTTAGAATTCTTTTTTTCTTGTTGCATAAAATATTTTCCTATTTGATATAGATTGTCTTGAATCTTTTGAAAATTAATATTTTTAAGATAGTGTGTCAATAAGTATTTTTTTAGATTATAAGATTTTATTTTTTATTGATTCTATCATTGCTGCCATTTATTTTGAATTGCTTTAACTACACTATATATTTCAAAAAAGATATCGACCAATTCAGGATCAAAATGCTTTCCAGACTCACTTTTTAGGTGATAAAGTACTTTATCTTCTTCCCAAGGGTCTTTATAGGCTCTTTTATTGATGAGCGCGTCAAAAACATCTGCCAGAGCGACTATTCTTGCGGATAAAGGGATTTCATTACCCTTTTTTCCAGTTCCAAACTCATATTCTTCTAGGGAAAAATCTTCTATTTTTCCAGGATACCCTGATCCATCCCATTTTTCATGATGATTTAAACTGATTTCAAGGGCTAATTTTTCCCAGTCATTCTTCTTTTCAGAAAATAATCTTGCGCCATAAATTGTGTGACGTTTCATTTCATGATATTCTTCCGGGGTTAATTTGCCATTCTTTTTTAAAATATGATCAGGAATACCCACTTTTCCAACGTCATGGAGGATACTAGCAATTCTCAATATATCTTTATATCGATTAACCTCATTTTTTGGGACATGATGTTTTTCTGCCCATTTTTGATAAAGCTCTATGGATATGGCACCCACCCGATTTACATGTCCCTGAGTCTCTTCAGGATCTCTTAGTTCTGCTATCTGTATCATTCTCAGAACAATATTTTGAAGCATAAGTGCTCTTTCTATAGCTACAGCAGCCTGATTTGTAAATTGCATCACAAATAGTTTGTGCTCCTCAGAAAAAGAGATTACATTGCCTTCATTGTCTTTTGCATTAATTAATTCAAGGATACCCACAACTTCTCTTTCGCTTGTAATCAAAGGAGCCACAAATATTGATTTTGTTTTATATGAGGATATCTCATCAAAATATACATTGAATTGAAATGGTAATGAATCATCAATATTATATGCATCTTCAATTTGCAGGGGTTCTCCTTTTTGAGCAACAAATCCAGCCAGGGAAGATGAATTAATTTCAATCTCTTGGTTTGAATAGATATACTTATTACACAACAAATCATTTTTAAATAATGTGTCATTCTGTACGTAAGAGAATCTTAATTTATCATTATCTACAAGGAAAATAGAACCTGAATCAGCATTAGTAATTTTTCTTGTCTCATAAAGGATACTATCTAATAAAGCATTTATATCACGAATATGATGGAGGTGCCCCATTTTTTCAATGATCAATTTTAATTTATTTTCATTTAATGATTGTTCTATAGGATTCATGTTTTAATCCTCATCCTCAGTACTTTTTTTTACCTTATATATGGTAAACGTTTGTTTGGAGAGAAATTTATGGTCTTCAATCAAGACATATCCAGCCTGTTTCATTTCTTTTAAAATTGTTGACTTGTGTGTGTAATGTCCAAAAACTGTAACGTAACTGGTTGAATCAAATTTGAAATAGTCAATAATAGCTATTCTGCCATTGGGCTTCAGCGTTTTTTTTATATTGGTAAAATACTTAACCCTATTATCGATATGGTGGTATACATTTCTTAAGAAGATTAAATCTATTTTATTCAATGGGAGGAGTGGATCATGTCTTCTCCCCTTAATTATTTTGACATTTTGAATATTTCTTAATCTAATTTCATTTTTTATATAATTTAAATGTTTATCAGCTACATCTACAGCATAGACTAGACCATTATTACCTACTACTTTTGAAAATTGATAGGTATAATATCCTCCCCCTGCACCGAGATCAGCGATATGAAAGCCTTTTTTAATATTGAGAGATTCAATGATTTGATCCGATTTACTATTTTTATTTTTGGCATTTTTATTTAAACTATCTGAAGACGCACAATTTATTATAATCAATAAAATTGGTATGTATACTAATAGATGAAATAATTTATTTTTGTTCATAATTTCCTGCAAAATATTAGCAATAATTTATTAATATTAAAAGAAACATTAGATAATGTCAAATCAAATTTGAAATAAATAAACATTTTTTCATTATTATTGAATAGTTTGTATAATAGAATATAGCATTGACTATCCAGTTATTTCATACTATCTTTCATTTCTTACTTTAATTTAGGTGATTGATGATGGAATCCAATACGCTAATTATCAAAGGTGCAAGAGAACACAATTTAAAAAATATTGATATTGAACTTCCAAGGAATAAATTCATCGTAATAACAGGTGTTTCTGGTTCTGGAAAATCTTCACTGGCCTTTGATACTATTTATGCTGAGGGTCAGAGACGATATGTGGAATCCCTCAGTGCCTATGCCCGTCAATTCCTTGGGCAGATGGAGAAACCTGATGTAGACTATATTGGAGGTCTCTCCCCTGCTATCTCCATAGAACAGAAAACTACTCACCGTAATCCCAGGAGTACTGTAGGCACTATCACTGAAATATATGATTATCTTCGCCTTCTGTATGCACGATGCGGAATACCTCATTGCCCATCCTGTGGTGATATAGTACAAAGTCAGTCCATAGATCAAATTATCGAGACAATTACAGGACTTCCATTGGATATAAAACTCCAAATCCTGTCCCCAATTATCCGTGGCAAGAAAGGGGAATTTAAAAAAGAGTTGGAGACAATAAAGAAAAATGGTTTTGTGCGTGTGAGACTCAATGGAGAATTAAAAACGCTTGATGAACCTATTCAGATTGACAAAAATAAAAAACATAATCTGGATGTTGTGGTTGATAGGATTATATTAAAAAATGATATCCGTGATCGCCTTGTTGACTCAGTTGAAACAGCACTTGCATTGGCTGAAGGTCTTGTAACCATTATATATACTGATAATGGGAAGGATGAAGAAAGGTTATTCTCAGAGCATATGGCTTGTTTAAAATGTGGAATCAGTCTTCCTGAACTACAGCCTAGAATGTTTTCATTCAATTCTCCTCATGGAGCCTGCCCTGATTGTCATGGTATTGGTGAAGACATGCGGTTTGATGAAAGTTTGGTTATCCCTGATCCGTCTTTATCAATTCTGGATGGTGGATTAGCACCTGTACGAGATATTTTATCTTCAAAATGGTATCTAATTCAGTATGAAGCCTTGTCAAAGCACTATAAATTCAATCTGGATATGCCCATTAAAGATCTTGAAGAGAGCATCGTTGATGTAATACTCTATGGTTCAGGGGATGAGGAAATTTCATTTACCTATTACGCTAAGAATAACAAATCCACTTTTAAGAGTAAATCAATTTTTGAAGGATTAATTCCCATGCTGGATCGTAGGTATAAAGAAACATCCAGTGATGATGCCAAGGAGTTTTACCAAAAGTTCATGAAAAATGTACCTTGTCCAACTTGCAATGGGCAACGTCTTCGTCCTGAAAGTTTATCTGTTATGATAAATCAGCAGTCTATTATTCAAATAACTCAACTATCAGTTAAGTATGCCATCCAATTTTTCCAATCTCTTAATTTTGAGGGAAAATTTATTGCTATCGCTGATAAAATCCTGAAAGAGATTAAAGATCGACTAACTTTCCTTAATAATGTTGGGCTGGGATATCTCTCTCTTGAAAGGAAGGCTGGAACTTTATCGGGTGGAGAGATGCAGAGGATCCGACTGGCTACACAAATCGGTTCGCAATTGGTTGGTGTTCTTTACGTCCTTGATGAACCCACAATAGGACTTCATCAAAGGGATAATCAGAAATTAATTGATACTCTCACAAGACTACGAGACTTAGGAAATACTTTAATTGTCGTTGAACACGATGATCAGACTATATTAAGTTCAGATTATATAGTAGACCTGGGACCTGGGGCAGGTGTTCATGGTGGTCAGATTACTGCAATAGGAACTCCAAATGATATTATTAATAATCCATCATCTCTTACAGGAAAATATTTAAGTGGTCACCATAAAATAGATGTGGAAAAGAAAAATAGGATTGAGAATCCAAATAATCTAATAATCAAAGGATGTACAAAGAATAATTTAAAAAATATTGATGTCACAATCCCACTCAGCCGATTCATTGTTATTACAGGAGTATCAGGCTCAGGAAAAAGCACATTAATCAATGAAACCCTATATCCAGCACTTATGAAGAAATTAATTCGGTCAAAACGTATATCAGATGCTTATAAACAAATTATCGGATTCGAAGAAATTGATAAAATTATTAATATCGATCAATCCCCTATTGGACGGACTCCCAGGAGTAATCCAGCCACTTATACAGGCTTATTCACTCCTATACGCGATATTTTTTCAAATCTTCCTGAATCGAAGATCAAGGGATACAAAGCAGGGCGATTTAGTTTTAATGTCAGGGGGGGACGGTGTGAATCTTGCCAAGGTGACGGAACGATTAAGATAGAAATGCACTTTCTACCCGATGTATATGTTACATGCGATGTCTGTAAAGGGAAAAGATATAATCAGGAGACTTTAGAGGTCCGTTACAAAGGAAAAAATATTGCTGAAGTGTTAGATTTAAATATAGAACAGGCAGAAGAATTTTTTGAGAACATACCATCTGTTAAGAAACGACTACAGACGTTGAATGAAGTGGGATTAGGGTATATCAAACTGGGACAGAGTGCCACTACACTAAGTGGAGGAGAGGCTCAAAGAGTTAAATTGGCAACAGAGCTTTCTAAACGAAGTACGGGAAAGACTTTTTATCTACTTGATGAACCTACGACTGGTCTCCATTTTGATGACGTCAATAAACTTGTTCAAGTGCTTAATCAGTTTGTCGAAAATGGAAATACTGTTATTGTAATAGAGCATAATCTGGATGTTATCCGGATAGCAGATCATATCATCGACTTGGGTCCTGATGGAGGAGACGAAGGGGGTACTATTGTCGTTACTGGAACTCCTGAAGAAGTTTCAAAACATCCTGACTCTTATACAGGTCATTATTTAAAAGAATTACTCGTGAATAATCATCAAAGTAGAAGTTATCAATCGAAATCAAAATAATTTATACTAACCCAAGAATGAAATGATGAATTCATAAGGTTAAATCATCTAAACAACTTCAGGAATCTTATAACAATAAATAAAAATAATTTACAAACTATTGTACATCCAATGTTTAATCCATTGTTAAGAGATTAATCAACATCGGAATCAAAAATTTTAGTTCCGATACTTTTCGGGTGAGATGCTTTAATATTAAATTACAGTAAAGAAGTTAAGTCTCAAGTGAGAATAAAATTATAATATAAAAGAAATGATTAAATCAAACCCATGTTAGGATCTTATGGCAATCATTCAAAATTTTTGACTATCGTTTGTAAATTATGGATTTTCGTTTCCTAGTTTATTTCCCTTATAGGTATTTTCAGAAAATGAATAATTAGTATTTGATAATTCTTTATTAAGAACTGTCTTATTATTTTCTATCCTATTTTGAGATATATTAATGTTCTTTGTATTCGATAATTTTATAGCTGCATGAGAGTTATTATGGATATAACATTTGTTCACAAGCACCTTCTTACTGGAATATATAGCGACACCCACGGTTCCACATCCATTTAATTCACAATTCAGGATATTAACATTTTTAGATTCCTCAATAGTGATGACATGACCCGTACAAACATAGGGGGAATCCTGTGTACTGGGATCTTTAACCGGCTCCTTATGAGATGCTCTTATATTGATGACGTAAATATTTGATGATTTTGTGATTTCAATGACAGCATCCTCCGGGTCATCCAAAAGAATTTGTACATTTCCAACCCCCTTTATCGTAAGATCTTCTTTGTAGGCAATACTTAAACCATATTTTACCGAATATACCCCAGATTTTAACAGAAGAACATCCCCCTTTTGAGATTTATCAATTGCTTTCTGGATCTCCTGAGCGGATGTAATATTTATTGTTCGGCTATACAAGGAAGAAATATTGATCAGGTTTATTAAAATCATTCCAAGTATAATAAGATATATTTTATTCATTCAGTCCTCCAGTGTTTGACGAATTAAAATTAATCAATAATTTGTGAATTACAATTTTTATTTTTTGATCATAATAAGACATTTTTTTTGATAATTGGATGAGGTCAAAGATATTTTTAGGTTGCATTATTAAATAACTAATCAATCTAGTCCAAATCATATTTCCACGCTCATTTAAAAGAAATTGAGTGTCAGGTAATTCTTCATCCCAGGCATCAAACACCAATCGAAGGCAAACCAGTGATAGATTTTTTTTCCTACAAATCTCGGCAATGGAATAAGATTCCATATCAGCCACAGATACAGGATGCTTTGTATATAAATTTTTCTTTTCTGCAGGAGAACTTATGATACGGCTCACACTGATACCCGATTCGATAAAATAGGTTTCCCCAATTCTATCCAACATCTCTATGATATGCTTAAAATCTTTCTTAAACGATAATTCTATTAATTCACGTCTTCTTTCATCAAATATTTGATCCAAAATGACAATATCATTCTGTATTCTTTCACTAGATAATCCAGCACACAGACCTAATGAGAAAACTATATCAGGCTTAACTCTTTCTAGAACAGCAGGAAGATATTTATAAATATTCTCTTCTCCCATTCCAGTAATAAAAAAGTAAATCTCATTTGAAGAAATATTTGCGTGGAAAAGATTTTCTGATATTAAATTCGTCTTTTTATAAATGGAATTCTTCTTTAACAGGGGTTGCATTTCCCGATTAACCGCTGTAAGAAATATTAATTTCATAGATTCCCCTGTACAATTGATAATTAATAAACAAATATAAGAAATCACACGAAGTTTATAATAAAAGATATCAATTATTGAATGATAATTTCCGAATAGCAAATTAGAGATAATTTATTTAATCAAGATAAGGACATCATGAATCCATATTCAAAAAGTATCAGGAAGAATAAATCTATTAAAAATAAAAAATTAACTCAGAACAAAATATTTAAGCTACCTGTTATACTCTGGGTAGTCCCCGTTTTAATTTCAGGATATTTATTATATAAAAGTCCTAATTTAATCAATGAAATTAAAAATAATAACGATAATTCCGCTAAAAAAGAGAAATTAAAAAGTGTTTTGAAAGAAATACAAACGACACCAAAAGAAATCCCTCAACCAAACGAAAATACCAATGTTCCATCCACTGATTCTACACCAAAATCAGAAGAAATCTCAAAACAGCCCAATAAATCAGATATATCCGATAAAGAAGATCAGGAAAAATCAAGTAATACAGAAAATAAATCTAAATTTACTTTATACTTCACAAAAATATCCAATAACAACATTCAATTATCACCAGTCTCAATTAAATTAGGAAGTAATTCAGATCTTATAAAAGATATTGTAAATAATCTAATCAATAAGCCAGATAACTTATCAGATCAATATCGAAGTATCATTCCCAAGGGTACAAAATTAATAAGCTATAATCTAAATAAATCAAGTCTTACTTTAAATTTCAATGAAAACTTTTTAAATGATCAATATGGAATGGATGGAAAGAAATTGAAAATTGCCCAATTAGTGAATACATTAACTAAAATCCATAATATCAAACAAGTACTTTTTGAAATCAACGGAAAACAAGTTAAATACCTCGACAGAGATGGATTGATAAAAAATACCCCTTTTCACAAATTAAATAATTTAAACTAATGTCTTCTGAACAACCATCTGATTCATCATATATAATTTCTTTTCATCACACAATTCTATGATCTTCCTTAGGGGTATGTCATTCACCTGACCATTATATAAATCTTGAAATATCCTTGAGACCAGGTTAAAATCATTTATCTCATCAATGGTTAAACGAAGATCAGGTCTATTATATACAGAGCCAACCTGGAGTGACTGGATATTAAACTGATCAGGATTCTGGTATATATAAGGAGTTACATGTTCAAATTGATATTTCTCTGATGAGTGGTGATAAGTATAATCCAATACTGAACCACGGAATATTTCTACACCACATCCTATAGGAAGCCCCTGAATATTACTATAATCATACATACCCCCCAAATGTTTTTTCAAAAGCCAAACTAAATGCCCAATAGATGTAAAAGGATTATCAGCAGTAGCTCGAATGACATGATCAAATTGAAAAACCTTATTAGCACAATAAAATCTCTCTAAAACATTTTCTTCAGATCCCACAAATAAATGAATATCAAGATCATCTTTAAATAACTCCAGTAAATAAGGATAAGATTTCTCGCATGTTACAATCACAAAACCATTAATAAGAGGTTTAATCTTCTTTAAACGTTGTACAATATGATAAACTAAAGGTTTACCATGAATCTTTCTTAATATTTTTTGAGGTAATCGATAAGACCCAATTCTAGCTTGTAAAAATAATCCAATTTTCATAAATTAACCTGAAAGAGAATTAACATATACTTAAATATTTTAGATAGCTTATTTACTATACTGATAATCATTGAACACGGTTGGAGTGTGAAACGATCCAGCGGCTATGGCGATCTAATTGAAATTACAATCCGATTTATACAAATCAACAAAATTATTTATAAGTAATGAAATCATTATCGGGAAGAAAGTTATTTTTCATAATACCTAATTGATATTCTAAATAAAAAATGTTTTATCTATATTTGATTTTCATAAAAATGGCGATATTATAAAATGATCTTTCTTAATTTAAACGAAACCAGTATATTTGATACCCATTATAAATAAACTTTAAAAATATATAAAAAACAGGTATTTAGATCAAAATGAGTAAAGAAAAATATTTAGTAACCAGTGCCCTACCCTATGCAAATGGGCCTCTTCATCTGGGTCATATTGCAGGAGCGTATCTTCCAGCAGATATTTTTGTACGATACAATAAAATGAAGGGCAATGACATCATATATATTTGCGGTAGCGACGAACACGGGGTTCCTATCACCATCAAAGCAGAACAAGAGGGCGTTTCACCCCAGGAAGTTGTAAATAGATACCACGATCAGTTTGTTAAATCCTTTGATAAACTAAATATTAAGTTTGATAATTTTTCAGGAACCGCACGTCCAGTCCATCACAAAATGACACAAGAATTTTTTACAAATCTATATAAAAATAATTACATTTCAGAAAAAGAAATACAGCAATACTACTGTGATCATGATAAAATGTTTCTCCCTGATCGCTTTCTGGAGGGTACTTGCCCCTATTGTAACAATGAAAAAGCCCGTGGAGATGAATGCCCAAGATGTGGCAAATGGCTGGAACCAGAAAAACTAATTAACCCAAGATGCAAACTCTGTTCAACTCAACCAACTATGAAAAATACCACCCACTGGTTCTTAAGATTAGACCTTCTACAAACTAAATTAGAAAATTGGTTAAAAAATAAAGATAATTTAAAAGAGAATGTAAAGCATTTTGCATTCGGATGGATGAAAGAAGGATTGAATGAGAGGGCTATCACCAGAGATATCAAATGGGGTATCCCTGTCCCATTAGAAAATGCCATGGGAAAAGTCTTATATGTCTGGTTTGATGCTCCCATTGGCTATATCTCATCGACTATCGAATGGTCTGATAAAATAGGACAACCAGAAAAATGGAAAGATTATTGGTTAAACAAGGATTGTAAATTAATCCATTTTATAGGTAAGGATAATGTGCCATTCCACATCATTGTCTGGCCAGCAATCCTAATAGGACAGGAAAATGATTTCATTCTACCATATGACGTCCCAGCAAATGAACACCTCACAATTGAAGGAAGCAAATTATCCACTTCTGAAGGTAATGTGGTATGGGTGGATGACTTTTTAGATCATTACCCAGCAGATTATCTGAGATATTATCTTTCTGCAATGGCACCTGAGTCAAAAGATTCTGACTTCTCATGGAAAGGATTTCAAGATAAAATCAATATAGAACTAAACAATGTTCTGGGAAACTTCATAAATCGTACACTAACCTTTACAAAAATGAATTTTGAAGATAGAATTCCTTCTCTATTAGATATTTCTGAAAGCGATCAACCCCTAATAAATGAAATAAAACAATTCCCTCAAAAAATAAGTAATCTCCTCTCAAAGTTCTCTGTAAGAGAATCTATTTTTGAACTAATGCACTTCACCCATCTTGGGAATAGATATTTCGATCATCAAAAACCCTGGGAGCTTATTAAATCTAATAAACAAAGATGCGGTACGGTAATTAATATTTGTGTATGGATGATCAAAGTCATTGCACCTGTTCTCTACCCCTTCCTCCCTACATCCAGCGAAAAATTATGGGAAATGATTGGTGAAAAAACCCCCGTTCATGAAATACCATGGGATAATATTTCAAATCTTAATGCTACACCAAATCAATTTTTAGGAAAAGTTCATCTTCTTTTTGAAAAAATAGACGATAAGCAAATTGAGAAAGTCATTGCCGAAATTCAAAAAAAAATGAATATTAATAAACCAAAATCAAGTGTTTCAACATCGAAATCCGAAATTGGAATAGAAGATTTTCATAAAATAGAATTAAAAGTCGCAACTGTAAAGGAATGTGAAAAATTAGAGAAATCTAATAAACTATTAAAACTAAAAATTGATTTGGGTAATGAAACTCGACAGATCATCTCAGGAGTTGCAAAGCATTATGACCCTGAAGATCTCATTGGAAAACAAGTTATTGTCGTTACTAATCTAAAAAAGGCAAAGTTGATGGGAGAATTATCCGAGGGAATGATCCTCTTTGCTAGTTCAGAAAAAGATTTAATTATGATTACTCCTGAAAAATCTGTTATTAATGGAAGTGAGGTAGGTTAATGTTCTACAAATTATTAATTATTATAATATTTATCTCTATGACACTTACTCAGTGCCAAATGGGTTCCACGGATGCAACGAACAAAATATTAAAAAGTACTTCAGAAAATAATACAATAACAGAAGCCAATAAATTTTTCTCTTCTAAAGACTATAACAAAACTATAAAGCTCCTTGAAGCTCTCCCAGAAAATAAACACAACGATCAAACTCTCTTACTCCTCGGGAAAGCTTATTTAAATATAAAAAATTATAAAATGGCAATTAATTCCTTTAATCGCTGCTTAGAAAAAATTAAATCTCTTGAAAATGTGAATCACAAAAAGAAAGCCCAAATTCACCACCTCTTGGGATTCTCATATCAGAAAAATAAAGATTATGAGTTAGCTATCAAACACCATAATAAGAATATAGAATATACACCAAAAAATCCAGTACCATGGTCATTGATCGGATACGCCTATATTGACATGAAAGAATTTAATAAAGCACAGGAGTCATTACTAAAAGCCCATCAATTAGACAATAAATATCAATCTCCCATAACTGGACTTGGTAGAACTTATTATGCCCTGAAAGAATATGACAAATCAATACTTTTTTATAAAAAACTTGAAAAATTAAATCCATCCAATCCAGAAGCTTATCTTGGACAGGGAAATGCTTATAGTAAATTAAATAATACTATTAAATCCCATGAAATGCTTGCAAGAGGATATTATCTCGCCAAAAAAATTGATCTAGCCCTTGAAAATCTTAATAAAATTAATAATATACATCAAAACAAAGAATTACTAAAATTACTCATCGTCTGTTACATGGATAAAAAAGATTATTCTAATGCTAAAAAAGAAATTAAAACTGGAATTAATTTGTTCCCCAATGATGATGATTTCGTATTTGACCTATCCCAATTATATTTAAGAGAAAAAAAATATCAATTAGCCCTAAAAACATCTTTGGAAGCCCTAAATAAATTCCCAAATAGCCATATTTTAAATGTGTCTGTCGCAACTGCTTACCAACTATTAAAAAATAATAATTCAGCCATAGATTATTTCGAAAAAGCAATTAAAATCCAGGAAGATGATGTGGAAACAAGAAATAGGCTCGCACAACTATATAGAATACAAGAAAAAAAAGATCTTGAATACTTCCATCAAGGAATAGTATATTTCTATACAGGTGATTTTACCCAGTCCAACGCAGTTTTAAACTGGATTAACAAAAATTTTGATCGCCAGAGCGACTTATCCTATTATAAAGGAATGGTCTTATGGGGTCTTAAAAAGAATGACGAGTCAATTAAATTTTTAAAACAATCGATAGATTTCGATAAAAAAAACTATCTCCCCTACTTAGCATTGGCAAGAGCTTTTAAGGAAACTGACCAGAAAACCAAAGCAGTCCAAATTTTAAATAAGTTTCTTACAAATAATCCAGAAAGTAAACACACTACAAAAGTCAAAAACACCTTAAATGAATTATAAATTAAAAACTGATATTGAATAAATAAGATTAAAATAAACTCCCCATCTCATTATTTGACAATTTTATTTTTTGATATATATTTTATATATACTATATTTATTTTTCATATTAATGATATAATTAAAATCGTTTGAATATTATAATTGATTCTACAAAACTCTTGGTAAATAAATATGATACAGCTATTAGACAAATATATCAAGTGGTTAGAAAACTCTTGGGGTGTTCATGGGACTTTACATACTATCCTCGCATCAATTTTTGATATATTAATTGTTTTAGTTATATTATTATCTGTTATTTTAATAATAAAATGGATTTTATCTTCCATTAAAAAACAAAATCGCCTTATCTTATTCACAATTACTTCTTTAATATTTCACTTAATTTTCTTCACCCGTATTCAATTCATAAATTTTACTCAACTCCCTATCCCTCTTTTGGGATTTTCTTCTCCAGCAAATGATCAGAATATCTCTCGACAAAAAAATCGTAAGAGTAAATCAATCAGAGAATCAAAACTAACACATAATAATCCTCAAAATGATAACAAAGAAATACCGGATATATATTTTCTAACCAATTTCGAAACAGATTATAATACAAATATATCAAATGATTTACAGGTTATGAATCAAGTCCGTCCAAATCAATCTTTTGAAACACCAAATATTACAAAACAAAATAAAGAACAAAATGATCAATTGGATAATAAAAATAACGCCGAGATGGACTTAAAAAATAATCCAGAAAAAAATATTCAAATTGAAAAACCAGAAATAGAAATCCCTAAAATTAATAGCACTAAAATAATACCCAAAAAAAATGATGAACCCGAGGAAAAACCATATAAACCGGACTTATCTAAAAACGATGATCGATTAAAGGAAAATCCGGATGATCTTAATGAAAAGAATTTCCCTTTTAGTTATGTTTACAAAAAAAAATCTAAGGATGATACTACTGATAAAAATTCTGCTACCCAAATAAATGAAGCCGCAAGAAATGAAATTACGAAAGGTGATAATTTGTCTCCCTCCACCAAATATAAAATTGCAAATAATGGCAAGCATGCCAAAAGTTTAACTAATAAGGAAGACCCTATTGAAAAAAAATATAATGAAAGATATAAAAATCCACACACCCCAGATTCTATAGTACAACAGCGTTTAAAAAAGAACCCTGGAGAAAATCCTCTAGCAAAATTCCAACAAAACAATAATAATAAGTATGATTTTAATAATCTTGTATTACACGTGGTACCTGGTGACCTCAGCAAGGATGCACAAAGTTATCTAAGATATATCCTCCACAAAATATGGAATTTATGGCTGCCACATGCACAAAATATCGCTATTAATATATTTTACAAAATAAATAGAGGGGGGGAAATGATAGTGGCAATGCAAATTAAGAAAAATACTCGATTTTCATGGTATTTTAATCAAAGAGCTGATAAAGTTTATAATGAATCTGCAGAAATTGTTTTCAGACGATTAATAATTACAAAAAGACCACCAGATGAACTCCTCGGAAGAAATGTTTACTTGCAATTTGGACTCACTAATGCTATACTAAATGAATCAAATGACACCCTTATAGTATTTGGATACCTCATTATAAGTGCAGATCTAAAAAAAAATGACAAAAAATAAATTGTGTTCATTGAATTCAATATTAAATCCTGATAAAACAATAGTTAAATTAATACAATAATCTGATCTCATGAACAATATATTTTCCCAAATGATTCTATCTTTTAAAGATATCTCTGAATATGTATTTTTAAATTATTATAATTTTGTCATTACAAAATATTTTAATATCTTTATATCTAATTTCTCATTAGCAGGTAAATATGTCCAATAAAACCCCATTATTCAATTCTCATGAACGGCTCGGCGCAAAAATCATCGACTTCGCTGGTTATTCCATGCCAGTATGGTACAAAGGTATTAAAGATGAATACGAAGCAGTCAGACAAAGGATTGGTATTTTCGATATTAACCACATGGGAGAGATAACTATCACTGGGCCTGATAGGAATAAAATATTAAATTATGCCATTACAAATGACTTGGAAAAAATCGATATCGACAAAGTAATGTATACTTACATCTGTGGAAGCGATGGAAAAATCCTGGATGACCTTCTGGTAATGCTATTTTCTGATATGATCCTTTTGATAGTAAATGCTGGTCAATCTAAACACCTGGTGGAACATATAAAAAATAATAAAGGCTCTTATCATTTCGAAATAGACGATGACTCTCAAAAAACAGGAGCCCTTTCTATACAAGGCCCAATGTCATTTGATCTTTGTAAAAAAGTCTTTGGTGAAGATTTAAATCAAATAGATTATTACTCCTTTAAAAGCATTGAATATAACGGCGAAGAAATTATTATCTCCAGAACAGGATATACTGGTGAAAAGGGTTTTGAAATCTTTTTCAATACTAAACTCAATGAACAATTATGGGATCTTTTATTAAAAGAAGGCGAAAAATGGGGTATTCTACCCTGTGGCCTTGCTGTAAGAGATGTTTTGAGACTTGAAATGGGGTACCCTCTATATGGAAATGATCTCAAAGGATTTACCCCTTATGAATTAAACAAAAAGTTTTTTGTATCCATTGATAAAGAAGATTTTATAGGAAAGCAAATTTTACTTAATCAGAAAGAAAAAGGATTCAATACAACTTTAAAAGGTTTTATCATGACTGAAAAAGGTATTCCACGTCATGGTTATAAAATATTCAAAAATAACAAAGAAATTGGATATGTAACAAGTGGTGGTTACTCTCCTGGTCTTGATAATGGAATCGGCTTAGCGTATATTGAGACAAGCGAGTCAAAGAATAACAGTGAGATCGACATTCAAATAAGAGATAAATTTATCAAGGCTAAATGTATAAAAACTCCATTTATTCCCACAAAGGTAAAATAAAATTATAATTAATATATAAAACAGAATGAAAATAATTATATTTCTTATTTCTATAATAATATTACTTGCAAATCATTCCTATGCAAAAAAAAAGATCTTAGTTGGGATATTTAATTTTAATAATCACACAAAAAATAAAGAACTCTCATATATTGGGTTATATGTTCAGCACTCAATTTTATCTTTATTAAAACAAAACAATAATCTCGACCCCAAAAAACTTGGTAATTTACCAAAATCTTTAAAACAAAATAAATTACCTAAAAGATATTACTATTTTAATTATCTTATCACTGGAGAATACAAATTAGAAAATAACAATCTAATCCTCTTAAAAATATTTATTTATGACATAAAAGATGATCAAGAACCAATAATTATTAAAAGGCATTTTTTTCTCCCGCTAAAAGAACATGCCATAAATGAAGTTAAATTACTATCTCAAAATGTCTTGTGGTCTGTTATAGGTATCCCCTTTCAAATATTTTCAAATCCATCCGACAGTGAAGTATACATCAATAAAAAATACATCGGTAGAACACCCTTAAAAAATTTACGCGGAACAAAAGAAAAACATAATATCATTATTTATAAAAAGGGTTATAAAATAATCAATACTTCCATAGAATTAAAAAAATCTAATCAAAATATTTTTCTTTTCCCCCTTGAAATACAAAAGTTTTCAAAATCCAAAAGTAAACTATCTATTAAATATGCATATTCTTTCATATTTGATAATTATACTGAAGTTGACCCCATTGTCCCATTATTATTTTCTTATGAATACTTCATTAAAGATCTTAGCTTTGAGATTGAAACTGGGATAATAAATTTCTACAGAAACACAGAAGTGAAGAATATTAATGGATTGGTTGATCGTAAAACCATAACTCTTATCCCCTTGACATTCGCTGTGAAATATCATTTTTTTCAAAACTTTCATATCTCTCCATATTTAGGTATCGGTGGAGGAGCTTTATTTGTAAGTGTAACAGAAAATTCATCGCCTATCATTAATCCATTATTTTTTTTCGTCCTGGGAGCAAATGTCGGATTTATACGTTTGAATGATACATCTAGACTTGGATTTTTTATTGAAGGAAGATATTTTATAGGCGGCAAAGTAACTGTAGGGGAATCATCATTTAATTTTTATGGAGCACCAACAAGATCTGAAACCCAGATTGAAATAAAAGGATTTAATATAATGGGTGGTTTAAGTTATATCTTTTTTTAAAACGGAAATATCCATGAAAAAAATCACTATCATTCTCATAATTCATCTATTAATTATATCCTGTGCTCAAGAAGAATATCAATCTGGTTTCTTTACCAATACTGAAAAGATTAATATTAGATTAAATTCTAACTCATCATTAGTATGGGATACCTCCTATCGGGATGCTGAGGTAATTCTTATAATAACTACACAAAATATCCAGTTATCAGGCTCAAGCATTATATCAAGCAATTTTAATACTTCAAACACCGCATATTGGCGACTTTCCTTTGGACGCGGTCAAAATGGTAGTATTAATATCAATTCTGACTTAAGCAATTCTATCTCATCTTATGTTGCTACAACTCTATCCACTGGTTTAACATGGAATTGGCTTGTATACTCCTATGATAAAAATGGAAACCTAATCCGATCCAGCTTAGTCTATAGCTTTACCAATTAATAATCTTAAATTACTAAAGATTTTCTCAAATCCTCCGAAATAATTACATAATCCCTACCTGATGGATACATCTGTGAAACGTCATTTAATGATCATTGGCGGAGGACTACTCCAGGTTCCAGCCATTCAAGTTGCAAAAGAAATGGGTCTAGCAACTGTTGTTACAGACTATAACAAAGAAGCTTATGGTCTCAAAATTGCTGATTTCCCAATCGTTATGAGTACAAAAGATATCGATGGCTCCGTCCGCGTTGCAAGGGCATTTAATGATCAGGTCATGTTGGACGGTGTATTTACAGCCGGTACAGATGCTTCTATGACTGTTGCAGCAATAGCAGGCGCTCTAAATCTCCCTGGCATCCGATTTGAAAATGCCTTATCCGCTACGAACAAACTAAAAATGCGACAGAGATTTAAATCTTGTGGGGTTCCCTCCCCTAATTTCTTTGGATGTTGGACAATTAATGAAGCTCAGGAAGCATTTCACATGCTGAACAAACCCATCGTGATTAAACCAACAACAAACATGGGTGCAAGAGGTGTTCAGAAAGTAGACGACGAAAAAGATCTTGAAAATGCTTTTCAGCAGGCAAAAAAGAACTCCCCCAGTGGAGAAGTTATTATAGAAGAATATATGATGGGGGATGAACTCAGCATCGATGCTCTCATCTATAAAAATAATATATATATTACCGGAGTCGCTGATAGAATAATACAATATCATCCCTATTTTGTTGAAACCGGCCATATTCTCCCATCTAATCAACCACAGGAAATTATTGAGCAAGCTATTGATGTAATGAAACAGGGAATAAGAGCTCTGGGTCTTGATATTGGTGCAGCTAAAGGTGATATCAAAATTACTTCAAAAGGACCAATGATTGTTGAACTGGCTGCAAGATTATCAGGTGGATTCATGTCAGCCTACACTTATCCCTATGCTACTGGAGTAAATCTCTTAAAAAATGCCATACAAATAGCATTAGGAGAAGCTCCAGAGGATCTCACACCCAAATATAACCGATGTAGCATGGAACATAGCATAATCCCAATCCCAGGTATAATAAAAAAAATTACTGGCGTTAATGAAGTAAAAAAAATTACTGGTGTAAAAAATATATTTCTCCATGTCCAGGAAGGTGATGTCATAAACAAGCCCACAAATAACACAGAGAAAGCGGGTCATATCATCGTCGTTGGAAATAATCGTGAACATGCAATGTCCATTATGGATGAAGCTCTCTACACCCTTAAAGTCCAGACTGAAAAACAGGGAAATATTACCTACAATGAAATTAAAGCAAATGCCCTCAAGAATTTTAACAAAACATGCTTCGTGTGCAAGGTCTGTGACGGCAGAGAATGTAAGGGACAAGTTCCAGGAATGGGTGGAACCGGAAACGCCTCATCTTTTTTTAATAATCTAAAAGCATTTGAAAAATATTCAATTATCCCTAGTTATCTCCATGATGTTAGGGAACCAAATTTAAAATCACAGATCTTTGGATGTAATTTAAGCTTTCCACTCATGGTCTCACCAATCACCGGTACAGAAACCAATATGGGTGGTGGTATGTCAGAAGTTGATTTTGCAAGAGCTATGGTGAACGGAGCACAGTTAGCTGGAACTATATCTTTTGTAGGTGACGGGGCCAGCCCAGATAAATATTTAGATGGATTGATGGCTATTAAGGAAGCTGGGGGAAGAGGTATCCCAATTTTTAAACCTAGAGCAGACCAAAATGATATTATCAAAAGAATCCATGCTGCTGAAGAAGCACAAGCCATAGCTGTTGGCATTGATATTGATGCAGCAGTATTCACTACAATGGCTCTAAAAGGACAACCTGTTGAAGCAAAAAGTATTTATAAAATAAAAGAACTTACTAGAGCAACACACCTCCCATTTATATTAAAAGGTGTGATGAGTCGAATCGATGCTATGAGGGCTGTAGATGCGGGCGTAAAGGCTATTTTTATTTCGAATCATGGTGGAAGAGTACTTGAATCTATGCCTGGAACCTTGGATGTCCTACCAGAGATTGTTGAAGCTGTAAAAAACGAATTAGTCATTATATTTGATGGGGGTATCCGAACAGGAAGTGATATTTATAAAGCATTATCTCTGGGTGCAAATTATGTTTCTATCGGTCGTTTAGCAGCAATAGGAGCCTATGGTGGCATGGATCAGGGTGTCAAATTCGTTTTGGATAAATTCAAAGATGAGTTAAATAAAACTATGATTATTACTGGCACAAGCAGTATAACAGAATGTCACCCTGGTAATTTGAGAATGATATAAAATAATCAATAAAATTATAATTTATTTTATTATATTTAGTGTTCTATTTTATGATATCATGAAGAGTGAGAATTATAATCCAATATGAAAGTTGATATTTTTAAAATCAAAATAGGAAATCGCATACGAGAAGAGATGGGAGATATTTCTTCCCTTGAGAATTCGATTAATTTATATGGCTTGTTTAACCCTATCATCATCAATCAGAATTATGAATTATTAGCAGGTGCCAGAAGATTAACTGCCTGTAAAAATCTTGGATGGAATGAAATTGAAGTAAAGATTATAAGTACAAAAAACGAGTTAGCTAAAATAGAAATTGAAGGCGATGAAAATTTCATGCGAAAGGATTTTACGGATTTTGAAATTGAAAAAATCATCGAAAAAAAACGTAAACTAGCCCGAAAAGGAATCATTAATAAAATCAAATATGTATTTAATCTGATCATTTCATTTATAAAATCCATCTGGAATAAATTATTTAATAAAATGAATTCACCTCATCTCAAAAGAAATTAATATAGACATCTTTCAAATTATTCAAAACGAAAATTGATTGGTAAAACAAAATTTCAAATCAATCTAAAATCTCAAAATAATCGTAATTTTAAAACTCACAAATGACTCAATGACACATCATGGGAGAAACATGGGAAAAGCATGGGAAAAACTCAGACAAAACTTACAGTCATATAACGATTATTGGTCATTGAGCGAAGTTGAAATGACTCGCAAAACCATCATAGGGCAAGACTTCAACCTTGCTTTCCCTGTAATCCCATGCTTTTAAACAACATAGGAATCAAAACAACTTACAACAAAAAAAACACAACCTTGCAGCTACTATTATACTTAATTTAATTCTCCCATATCCACTACCATTCATGAATTAAAAAATTAATTATAGCCATAAATGCTGAATCTGTAAATTTATTTTCTTTGTTAAATGTATACTTTAATATTCTAAATAAATCATACTTTTGGCTTTTTTTGTTTTCAATCCAAGGTTCCCACATATTAGTTTCTTGGATGAAAGCAATTTTCCATATCCCTTTTGTTTTGTTTCGTACTACTTCACCAATATATACAACAATATTTGGAAATAATTCTGGGCTTAGACATTTTTTACGTCCTAATTTAAATAAAGCTTTTTCAAAAAAAATCTATACTATCAAGAGATAGATCTAGTAACTTTTGATTAATATTAAATTTTATACTAATTTCTCGAAGCATTTGTGGAACCATGTTTAAAAAATCAGTCCCATATTGAAAAGAATTATAAAACATGCTTTTGGGGGGTGCATCTTTATCTTTATAAATCATTTTTAAAAAAAATTAACTCGATTTGAATATAACATACCGGAGTTATTGTCCCACACAAAAACCACAAGTATTTCATTATTCTGATTATAATACACAGGGGTAGTAAGATAATTACTTGCTTCAAAATCTTTTTCCCATTTCTGCTGTTTGAGTAAAATAGAGGTCTCATAATCATTTAATTTTTTGGGTCTGTTCTTATGACTCATTTTACCATATCCATAAAAAAAATTATTTTTATTATTTCCTATTGTATCAAATTTGGGGTGCAGTCCACTTTTTAGCTAGATCATCTAATTTTTCTTTCGATTTATCTAATGAAATAGCTGTTTTTCAGTAAGATCTACTGGGGTTATTATCCCATTATTTTTTTTTAAATAAAATGCTATTTCCTTATCCACTTTAAGAAATTGCTTTTTTTCTGTTAGATTAAAACCTTTTTTGCCCTTGAAAACAGTTATAAAAATAATTCCTATAATGACTAAAATAACTATTAATATTAGAAACATCATCATATTAAAACTCCTTTTAATAAATTACAAATTGAATATATAACTAAATTGTTTACTTTCCAATACAGAAATGCTGAAAGATGTGGCTTAAAATATCCTCTGTGGTCGTTTCTCCAATAATTTCCCCCAGCGTATCTAGAGATTCTCTCAATTCGATAGCGATCAACTCATAGGATACATTATTCAGGAAATCATTCAATGATCTTTCAAGAGATAGTTTAGTCCTATTCAGAAGATTTTCCTGACGGATGTTACAAAGGATGGTTTGATCATTGATTTTAAAATCTTTATTCACGAAAAGATCTTTCAAGCCATGCTCTAATTCAATAAGACCCTTATTCTCTTTGATGGAGATAAGAAAGATTCCCTGGGGAGTGATTTTATCATCTATGGAATGGCTATTTAATTCATCGTGGAGGTCTGATTTATTTATTATTAATATAGTCTTATTTCTATCAATCTGAGACAGAATATACTGATCATCCTCGTCCCAGGGTCTGCTTTGATCAAGGATCCACAGGATATATTCCGCATTCTCCATCTTTTTTTTGGATAAAGATTTACCAATTTCCTCTATCTCATCCGACGTATGACGAAATCCTGCTGTATCTATGAGTTCCACAGGCACTCCCTGAATGACGATATGATTTTCCAGATAATCCCTTGTCGTCCCGTGGATATGAGAAACTATAGCCCGATCTTCTTTTATCAGATAATTAAACAGACTTGACTTCCCAACATTTGTTTTACCAATGATTGCAACACGGATACCCTCCCGAATTACCCTTCCATTCTTACTATCCCATAAGATATGGTCAATTTTCTGAATGATGGATGTTACGTCACGGATCGAATTTTCTATGTAAACTGGCTCTAAATCCTCTTCTGGATAGTCAATATTCACTTCAAGCAGGGCTAAAATATGGATAATCTGATCCCTGAATGATTTTAACAGGTTAGAAAATCTCTTTTCGAGGTTTGAGAGAGCTAGATTGAGGGACTGATCACATCGGGCATTAATGATATCATGAATGGCTTCTGCCTGTGTAAGATCTATCCGACCATTTAAATAGGCTCTTTTAGTGAATTCCCCTGGTTCTGCAAGACGTATTCCCTGTTCCAGCAATAATTTAAGAATTGTATAGGGGACAATATTTCCGCCGTGGGAGTGGATTTCGATAAGATGTTCTTTTGTAAACGAGGATTGGGGAGGCATATAGACCATGAGTACTTCATCGATGTGGTGTTTTGTGGTGGGATGAATTATTTTTCCGTAATGGAGGGTGCGTGGTTGGGTGATTAATAAATTATTTTTAGAACTATGAAATATTTTTTGAGCGGTATCTAAAGATTTTTCACCGGATATCCGTATGATAGCAATAGCACCCTTCCCCGTTGGAGTGGAGATGGCTGCTATTGTATCATAGATATATTGGGGATTCATTATTTTAAAAAGATTCTAACTTTCTTATAAGTTCCATCTCCTTCGCTTCGTGTGCCGATATCATTGAAGTTTTGTAGGGTCATATGAACAAGACGTCTTTCAAAAGGATTCATTGTTTGCAAGAGACGGGTTTTTTTAGTGGTTCGAACAAAATCAGCCGCTTTCATGGCAACTTTTTTAATCGCCTCTTCACGACGATTCCAATATCCCTCGATATCAAGAATTATTTTTTTCCAATCCTTTTTATCCTTTTTATTTTTATTCAAAGCCATGTTTATAATAAATTGGATCGCTTCCAGATTCTTGCCCTTCTTTCCGATGAGAAGACCTGATTCACTACTTGAAATACTGATAAATACTTTATCCTCCTCTTCATTGACAATTGCAACTTTAAATGGTATATTGATAGTATTTAATAACCCTTCGATATATTTTTTACATTCTAAAGCATAGGGTGATCCAGCAGATTCTTCATAAAAGACCTTAATTTTAACCGATTTATTTCTGAAGCCAAAAAAGCCCACCTTTCCCTGATCAATTAATTCAATTTTAATTTGATCCTCACTGAGTTTAAGCTCATCACAAGCAATTTTAATAGCGTCTTTTTCTGTTTTACCCTCGAATTCTTTCATTAACATAGACGGATTACCTCCTTTATTTGATTTTTGAAGATTTTCGTTTTGATAAATAATTTGTAATTAGTTGATGCCCGATTTGTAATATATTTTGTACTGTCCAGTAAAGTACGAGACCTGATGGCATATTCCAGAAGATAAATAAGAATATAGCAGGCATCATATATTGCATCATCTTTGCCATCTGTGCTTTATCATCTCCTCCCATATTTGGTGCTGTTTGAGGAGAGAATTTCATTTGAAGTATAGACGTAACAGTCATTATGATCGGTAAGATATTTAAATTAACAGTAGTTACAGCAAGGTTAAGATCATTTACAACGGTATCTGGAGAAGAGAGGTCTTTGATCCACAGGAAGTTGGCGTTTTTCAGGTCCAATAAAACTGGCATAACATTCCACAGGGCATAGAAAAATGGGAGTTGCAAGAGAATCGGAAGACATCCACCCAATGGGTTAACCCCTTCTTTTTTATACAGTTCCATAAGAGCTTTTTGTTTTTGCTGAGGATTTTTCTTATACTTAACATCCAGTTCTTTTAATTTGGGCTGTAGCTCCTGAAGTTTTCTGGTGGAGTCCATACTCTTCTTTGTCAATGGGTGTAATAGGATTTTCAGAATAATAGTTAAAATGATTATCGCTATTCCAAAATTATATACTAGTTTATTAGAAGTGAAGAGTAGCCATTCTATAGCCCATTCAAGGGGTTTTATAAATGACATCCAGCTTCTGTTTCTTATTGTGATCAATTCAAATGGCTCGTAATGATCCTGATTTAAAATTGATCGAGTTTTAGGTCCTGTGTATATAGATAAATGGAAGCTGTCCTGATCCTTTTTTTCAAGATCAATCGGTCGATATCCAATTCCAATAACCTCTTCTTGTTTTTCTTTAATCTCTTTTCCTGTGTGGACTTCACCAAAATACTCTCCCGGTTTTGTCCATGATTTTTGTTTCTGACTGTTAATTTCCCAATCTGTGATTAAATATGTGACTATATATCGGCTATCCATTGCTAGCCATTTAAAATTAGTAAATTGAGACTTAGATTCTTCGATAGTATGTTCTTTTGTGGAATTTTGTGATTGTACCTCAAGATAAGCTATTTCAAGGTGTTCATCGTAAGTCGTTTTATTCTTTGGAGAATAATATGGGCCCATATGATTGCCCCAGTGGATATAGAAACTCGCACGGGATGAACCCGAATCATTACTACGAATTGTGAAACTATCCTGGGATAATTTTTTTACTTGGGTGTCCAAATCAAATAAATAATCATTTTCATGGAATGTGAAGATTTTAATCATTCTGAACTTTCTGTTGGTATCTGGTATTTCGAAGTCTGCTACAAACAGAGCTATTTTTAATTCTTTGAGTTCTTTATTCTTACCATAATCATAACGTTTTATTAACTTATCAATATTTTTTAATATATTTTCATTGTATTCACTGGCATTATTTTTTAATGTTCCTTCATTTATTAATTTAAGCTGTTTTTTATCGCTTATATATTGATAGGTTGCGTACTGAAAAACCATTTTTGTTTTATTTTTAAGCTGGCTTGCCTGTTGAAAAGAAGTAGCTAGAGGGTACATTCTATTTAATAATATTTTTTGGGACTGTATAAATAATTCCTCAAGGGCCTTACGATAATCTGGGTCACTGGATAGACGTTGCAGGTGATTTTTCTCATCCGTCGAGAGGACACCATTGTATAGCAGGTGTATATCGCCGTTGGATTGATCAAATCGCATAATTTCATTAAATGGTTTTGGAATGACAACTTCATTTTCTTTTTTGAGAAAGTCTGCAGGAATCTTTTTAATACGGACTTTTAAAGGTTCAAAAAATACAGAGTCAATCAGGAGACCATATTGATCCTTATAATCCTTTAATTTAAGATTTGTCACAGAGGCATCAACGGTGTTAAAGTATACATGATACTTAGCTGTAGTGAGTTTGAAATGTTTTATTAATTCTTTCCCCTGATCAATTGTGGGATCATACATTTCAGCAGGTTTGACATTATTTACAGATGTTTGTTTATCCTGTTTAATAGGTTCAGGTTTCTTTTCAGTTTGAGTTTTTTTAACTTCATTTTTTGAAACAGGTGGTTTAGTTTGTTTTGGAGGAAATATTACATAAAATCCAACAATTAGAAGTAACGATAAGGCTATGGCAATTAGTGTATTCCGATCCATGGTAATGAACTCCGAGCTATTTTAATGGATCATAACCGCCAGGATGGAAAGGATGACATTTTAGAAGTCGTAAGCAACTAAGATAAAAAGCTTTAAAGAAATTATACTTTTGAAACGCCTGTTTAGAATATTCCGAACAAGTCGGATAGAACCGACATGAGGGGGTCAGTGCAGGAGAAATAAAATTTTGATAGACTTTAATAACTTGAATGAAAAACCAATTAATCATTTAGACATTTTCATAAATAGAGATATAATTTCTTGTTGTTTTTCCATAAAGCTTAAATGGTTTTTACTGATTCTCATAATTATAATATAGTTTTTGGGTATTAAATCTTTATTCTTACGAAAAATCTCTATGATAGTGCGTTTTTCATAATTACGAGATACAGCATTTCCCCATTTTCTTTTTAAAGTAACAGCCAGTTTTGTTCCATCAGGATTTTTTGGAGAATATATGCCTAAATAATTTTTAGATTTAATTCTTCGTCCCAGTTGAAATAATACTTTGATCTCCTTGCTACTTAGACGTTCATTTTTTTTAAAGTAAAATCGAGATATAACGTTATTTTCTGTGTCTGCGTTCATCGGAAACTGTTAATTTATGACGTTTTTTTTGTCTTCTTTGTTTCAAAACCAGACGTCCTTTTTTAGTTTTCATCCTTGCTCGAAATCCGAACTTTCTTCTTCGCTTTAATTTACTTGGTTGATATGTGCGTTTCACGAAGACTCCTTTAACTCCAACGGCTTGATTGATGTTAAAATAATAATACCTGCAATTTTTGTCAAGAAATTATATTTTTTTAATTAAGATTTATTTTATAACCTTTCGAAAATAATTGTCTTAATATTTATGATTCTTTACAATATCATCTGCACTAGAATTATTTATCTATATAATTATCTATTTTAGAAGATATTAATATTTTCAAATTGATGATTTTAAAGATTTGTATTATTTTTATCTGAAGTTTTGTACAAGGTGAGATCAATGCAGAAATATCTTAAATATTTTATATGTTTTCTATTATTAATATCCAATCTAACTATTTTTTCAAGTGATTTCTATTCATTCGATAATTATTACAGTTCATATCTGGATGGGAAATATTATTTTAAAAAGGGATATTATAAGAAATCAATTAATTATTTTAGTAGTAATTTAAGTAAATCTTCTCCAATCCGAGATTATGCACTCTACTACACAGGTTTATCTTATTATAAATTAAAAGATTATTCAAGAGCATCCCAATATTTTAAATCCCTTCGATCAAGTTACCCTGAATCCCAATTCTATTATTTCTCAATTTACTACGAGGGAGAATCTTATTCTAAATTAAGTGCATGGAATACTATAATAAATACTTTCTCAAATGCTTTAAATAATAATCCCGAACGAGATTCAAAAGTAAGATATCTCTATTACATCGCTTATGCCTATAAAAATAAATCACTCCATTCAAAAGCTCTTTCAACTTATGCCAAAGTACTTCGATTTGATCACTCTACTTATAATGGTCGGGCTATTGATGATGCAAATGATATTCTATCTGGATTTCGTATAGAGAATAATAGTGATTTAATATTTATTGCCAGGGAATTTATCCGTAAAACAAAATATAGAAAAGCTCTTCAAATATTAAATAATATTAATATATCTGGCTTTAAGAAAGATCCTTTTTACATAAAATACTATAAAGCTTTATGTTATCTTAATTTAAATAAAAGAGAAACAGCTCAAAATATATTTAAAGATTTGAAAAATAGTTACTCACACGATTACAAAAAATATGCCCTCTCTGCTTACCAATATTATAAATCTTTAGAAAATTATAGCTACACAAAAGCCCTCCGGGGATATTATCAATTAGTCCGTACAAATTATGAACCTATTTCTATTCAGATTGCAAGTAAATTAGCTCAATATTATAATAAACAACAAAATCACGCCATGAAAGCATACTATCTCTATCATTTGGCAAGATTTAATAAATCAGCTGTGATCTGGAATTCCTTATTCAACGACCTCAATAATAAACGACTTCAAATTATAGTTAATAACTACCCTGGAATTGTGAAAGAACTTTCAGATCAGTTTAGCAAATCAAAGATGTATTTCTGGATTGGAGTATCAGCTATCCAGTTAAGGGATTATAGCAGTGCACAGAATTATTTTGCAAAATCTTATTTAAGTTATAGATATGATTATTATTCTTATAAATCCCTTTTATTTTTAAATAATTATAAGAAAAAAGGATATTTCTCTATAGATTATCAAACAATACGTTCACAAAGTCTTGCAGAAGAACAATCCTTTTATTCAAGTTCTGAATATATTAATCGAAACCAACAAAGCCATAGTCAGGATTATACCAGCTCTACAAATCGAATCATTCAAAGAATATTATTTTTTTACAAAAATAAAAATACAAATCACCTTGGCGATTCAGAGGTTAAGCACTTTTTATCCACTGCAAAGGATAATTATAAATTTTATCTAAAATTAATTAATCATTTTAATAATCATGGGAAATATCAGCAATCCATTTGGATGTTAAGTCGATATATTCGGTATCTAAATGGTGGCTTGAAAAGTAAAAATTATATACCTAAATATTTAATAAAACTCTATTATCCTAAATATTTTGAAAATTATGTGTTGAATGCTTCTAGGCATCATGGGGTCAATAAATATCTAGTTTTAGCAGTAATTAGGGAAGAGAGTCGTTTTAATCCCTACGCACACTCCTGGGCAGGTGCGCGTGGTTTGATGCAAATAATGCCTATGACTGGTCGTTCTCTGGCTAGACAGCGTAAATTGATGAATTACGATCTATTTCATGCCAAAACAAATATTGATTTAGGCACGTTATATCTCTCACAACTCATACGCTCATTTGATTCTTATTCCTATGCTATAGCTAGTTATAATGGAGGACCAGGAAGGATAAGAGGGTTTATTAACAGGGTTTCAAATGGATACTATAATTATGTGATGAATGGCGAACACTTGATTGAATTAATTCCTGTCAACGAAACCAGAAATTATGTAAAAAAAGTTTTAGCATCATTTTATTGTTATCTTGATTTATATGGCACATTAAATTAATTAGTGTATTGATTTGAATTTATCCTCCCATATTTTTAAAACAGCTGGTAATAGTAACACTGAAGTTATCAATATAGCACTTATTCCCAATATTGCAATACNNTATTGCAATAAATCCTATACTATTCATACCCCTGTGATTTGTAAAAATAAGTGATCCAAATACTAAGATCATTGCCAATAATGCTCTAAATATAGTTAATCCTGTTTTTTTAATGACAAAAGATAATCCTCCAAATCCTTCTTCCCGATAGCGTTGATAAATATGAACACTACTATTAATCCCTAAGAAAATAAATAATGGGAATACAGTAATATTTAATAAATTAAATTGTAATTTCACAATAAACATCAATCCAATGAGTATTGTCATCCCTGCAAATAATGGGATTAATACAATGATAGTTTCTATTATTGATTTAAAATAAAAATAAACAATTAATATAATTGCAATTAATGCTAAAATAATTAACGAAAAATCACTTTCCAAATGGATTAGAATATCATGAATAGCTAATAATTCCCCAGAAATAGAAATATTTTTTGATACAATAAAAACCTTTTTTATATTGTTTTCATATTTTGTTTTAAGATTCTCTATATTTATTTGTTTCTCTGCATGCTCTAAATTTAATCCCATTCGATCCTGAAAATCTTTCATTGAAAGCCACTTTTCTTTTGTTTTAACATTTCGGATTTCATTTATAAAATGTTTGAGAGATGCTCTTGAATATATAAGATTTTTTTTAGGGTAAATAATTATCAAAGTTCTTTTTTCTGTGGCATCAGATAATTTCATGAATTTTCTTTTGAGTGCAACCGGAATCTGATCTATAGAAAGTTGTTCAGGAATATAACTTAAATATTTTGTCCTCCAATTATTAGTCTGATCATGGATTTCTCTTACAATATTTTTAGAAATATCGTGGTTATTCTTATTTTCACGAACATCAAATTTTTCTTTTTTAAATTGTAAAAGCAAATCAGCAACAATATTTTTTATATCTTTGATCAATTCAATCTTCTCAGGCTGATTTTCAGGTATATATGCACCCAGAGAATCAATATAAAGGATCAACGATTGATCACCAGAATAATCTTTAACTTTGAGCAATGCTTCATAGATTTCCCTCTCCTCATCAATATTATCAATTACAACAAAAACAGGATTTGAAGGCAGATCTAACTTTTCATGTATTTTTTCTTCAAAGCGATATGAATTTGATTTCTTACCCAGGACATTTAAAAAATCATAGTCAAAGGATATCCATTTTAATGTTATTAGAGAAAATATAATCACGATAGTACTGAGTATTACAATAAGTTTAGATTTATTGATTAACCAGTTTACAATTGAAAAAGTATTATATGTATATTTTTTATCAAATGACTTTATAGCAAAGATTATTAATTGGAGAAGAAATAAATATGGGAAAATAATTAATTCATTTGGAATGAAAATAATTGAAATTGGCTTATGAATTATAGAATAATTTATAATTAAATAGACATTCAAAATAAATAATAGACTGATAATAGAATAAAGTATAATTTTAAATATATTATTTTCAAATATATACCAATACTTTGTGATACGATTTATAATCCTTTCATAAATAAATATCAATATAGGCAACACATGGAACATTCCCAGAAAAATAATAATAATCCCAAGGATAGCTATATAAGCAAGTTGATTAATTGCTTTAATACCAGAAAAAAATAGAATAAATAATACTACAATGCTTGTGATTAACGCCAATAGAGAAACCATTCCTGTTTTATTTATAGCTATAGAAAGTGAATCAGCAACACCATTACCATTTTCTCGTCTTTCATAATATCTTGATAAAATATGTATTCCGATAATGATATCTATCCCACCTAAAATCATCATAAGAAAAC
Organism: Spirochaetia bacterium UBA6919; assembly: GCA_002450905.1. Taxonomy (GTDB): domain Bacteria; phylum Spirochaetota; class UBA6919; order UBA6919; family UBA6919; genus UBA6919. The sequence continues at coordinate 23,340 of DKAT01000080.1, read as the reverse complement.
TTGTTATTATGTTCAAATTACCAGTTGTTATTCGAGTAATTCCAATAGTCCAAACCAGAGTTATAAAAACAGGAATACCTATTAAGAAAACCGGACTGAGCCCCTTAAAATATACTACAAGAAGTCCAATTATAATGAACCACCCCAGAAAGATCGCAATATCAATATCTTTTAAAAGATTTTCCGATTCCTCTTGAATTCGTTTATAATTCCCCCCATATCCAATTTTTATCGATTCATGAAACTCATTATTTACCTGGAGTTCTTTAATTGTCTGTTTAACTATTTTATCTACATTTCTTATGAATAACTTACAATATTCTATATTTGATGAATTTTGTTTTGGTTTAATAAAAATAACTAATAAACGATTATCTCCACTTAAATAAAAACCATCATTGGTGATATTACCCAGATTTCCATGTAATTTGATATTTTTTTTCTTGATAAATTTGGTGAATATATCATTTATAGATTTGATCTTCTGTAAACCATTTATCACACCATCTTTCCTGGTTAATACTTCACGTTTTATCATTCTTAAACGAGAATCTATTAGAGCTAAGTCTGAAATATCACTATATAACAATAAATTTTGGTTTAGAAATTGCAAGGGTAGTTTATACTCACAGTAAGAAACCACAGGATCATTTGATAATCGCTTCGATAGCTCTTCAACAAAACGTTTTGTCTTGTCCAAATCGGCTTTCCAATATATTTTTTTCTTTATAGACAGATCTTTATTATTATCGTGAAAATGTTTATAGTAATAGTTTCTACGGATTAATACTTCATCTTTAGCTGTGATGATCCCATGCTTGTTAATTCTTGGTACAAAAATATTTTTACCATTCTTATCCAATTTATATTCGTTTAATATTTTAACCTGATTAATTTTTTCAAATTTCTTTTTATCATCAAGAGCTTCATCTGTTTCAATACCGATAATCAAATGATCTGATCCTCCAAAGTCTTTTTGAAACTTATTTAGACTCTGAACACTTGATAAATTTCCATGTAATAAATTAACTATATCTGTCTTTATTGTCAAACCACTAGTCAGTCCGAAAAATAATATAGTGACAAGTGTGAAATACCCTAAGAAAAATATATAATGATTAATAATACTTTTAAAATATTGATCTGTCCAATTGATTATATTGATATTCATCTTCCACTTCTTTCTGAATGGCTGATTCCAGAGGATAGTTACCCCTTTCACATTATTGAAGTAGAGAATTTTCAGAACTATTGGTGTAACAAAAAACAGGAAGGCAATTAGAAATGCTATTAATATAGGAAAGTTGTTGTGATAATAAAAAAATCCCACAAATAAAAAAATAATTGAAAAAATAATTGAAAAATACGTTTGTACTTTGAATAAGAACTGCCCTGGGATTATTAAATTTCTAAAGTTATATATAATTCTTTGGTTTAAATAAAAATATATTAATGGTACAACTATAAGAAGTACAAGAAGAATGGCAGTAAACAAATTATTTATTGAATCATTAAATAGTGTATAAAAAAGTCCTACTATAAAAAATCCTGAAATAACAAGTATTAATTCCAGTTTTAAAATATAATTCAGCCTATCCAGTTCAACGGGTACTATAACTTTATTTGAAGTATTATATTGATTATTCATTACTTACCTTTGGAATTATTAAAAAAAATTGCTAATTTCAATGAATTGTATTAATTTAATAAAAAAATGATTATATTGTAAGATATATTTTTCTTATATCTTATATATAGCAATCTTTTGAGGAATTGCATGAATCCATATATTGAACAGAGAAAGGAACAGAGATTCGACTCATTTTGGCTGATATATCTTTTAGAAAATGATCAATTTCTAGGTTATTTAATTGATTTAAGTGAAAGTGGGATGAAAGTCTGGTGTATACAACAAAACTTGTTGAAACAACTCAATTTTGCAGTAAAAATTATTCCCCCCCGAGAAATTGAGATGGAACATATGATTTTTGATATTAAAGTTGTCTGGGAAGATATTAAAGATCATCATTCATTTGTAGAGATTGGATGCAATTTTATTAATTTGGCACAGCATCAATTGGATAATATAACTTTATTAATCAATACGTTTTCAAAAGATAAAGATATTTTTTTTAATGAGATTGAAAAATATTTAACAGATATTGAAAACTCAACTTCATAAAATGGATCGGTATGTAAAATAAATTATAAAATAAAATAATGGAGTTGTGAATACAAGAGAATCCATGACATCAAGCATTCCCCCATGTCCAGGGATATATGTTTTGGAATCTTTAACCCCACTGGATCTTTTCATCACAGATTCTGCCAAATCTCCAAAAATTGTTACCACCGCAAAAAAGAACGTTAAGAATAAATATATAGGATAAGAAAATAAAAATGTTTTTTGGGGATGATATGATTCATACAAATATTTGAATAATATTCCAATAATTATAGCAAATACTATTCCCCCTATAAACCCTTCAAGAGTTTTATTAGGACTTACTTTTAGATTTAACTTGTGTTTTCCAAAGTATTTTCCACTAAAATAGGCTGCAGAATCAGTAATCCATGTTATTAACCATATATACAAAAAATAAAATGGATCAATTCGTATTAGCTTAAAAATAAATATTATACTAAGAGCACAATATATTATAATTAATAAATGAGTTGATACAGTTTCAAGACTCTTTTGAAAATTATATTTAAAAGTTTCAATAGAAAATATAAAAAATAATGAGAGCAACATAATAAGAGTAATGATTTGATAATTAGGAAAATTAGAAGAAAATACGCTAATATATTCTATAAATATAATACAAATAACTGTAGTAATCGTAATCATTGTGTAAGTAGGGATATCTTTTGTCTGAGTAATCGAAATAAGTTCTAGTGACATAAAGATTGATGCAATAAGAATTACAATAAAAAAGGCTAAATTATGATAATATGGTAGAAATAAACATGAAATAGCAATAGGAAGAATTACAATTGCAGTTAAAATTCTTTTAAGAGTTTCATTCAAAACGGCCCCCGAATCTTCTTTCACGTTTTTGAAATTCATGAATAGCCCCGAGAAAATTTTCTTTTCTAAAATCAGGCCATAATACATCTGTAAAATAAAATTCAGTGTATGCAGACTGCCACAATAGAAAATTACTTATTCTCTGTTCACCACTTGTACGAATTAATAAATCAGGATCAGGGATTTCTGGATGGAATAAAAAGTCTCTAAAATCTTCTTCATCCATTGATTGGATATCAAAACAACAATTTTTTGATTTGATAACAATTGATTTAATTCCCTCAATTATTTCTTGTCTACCACTATAATTTATTGCAAGATTTAAAACTGATTTAGTATTATTTTTCGTTTCATCTACCAAAGTATTAATAATATTTTGTATATCTTTACCAAAATTATTTTTTAAACCGCTGTGTAGTACCCGGATATTATTTTCTTTTATCTTATTAAATTCCCGATTAAAAAAAAATTTAAACAATTTCATGAGATCATTTATTTCCTGGTGGGATCTTTTCCAATTTTCCTTTGAAAATGCAAAAAGGGTAAGTATTTTTACTCCAATTGAATTGCAGGCATCAAGAATATCAACAACCCGTTCTAAACCCTGGCGATGTCCTTCAATTAAAGAGACAGAGTTTTTTTGTGCCCATCTTCTGTTTCCATCCATTATAATTGCGATATGGTGAGGAATTTTTTTAGGATCAAGATGAATTTCATCATTACTCATTCAATTTATATTTCCATTATTTCATTTTCTTTTTTTTGGATGACCTGATTTATTTTTTCTATATATTTATCAGTAGTTTTTTGTACATCATCCTGAATATGCTTTACATCATCTTTGCTGATATGTCCATCTTGTTCTAAATGTTTAATGTCGTCATTTGCATCCTTACGTACATTTCGTATAGAAACTTTTGCTAATTCCCCTCTTTGTTTAACTTGTTTAACAAGTTCACGGCGTCTATCTTCTGTGAGAGGCGGAAAATTTAATCGAATTAATTTTCCATCATTGGTGGGAGTAACATGGAGGTCAGATTTTAGAAGGGCTTTTTCAATATCATGTAGATTCGATTTATCCCAAGGTTCGATAAGAATAGAACGGGGTTCAGGGACAGTAAGATTGGCTAATTGATTAATATGCATTTTATTTCCATAACATTCGACCATTACATGATCCAGAATTGTTATGGATGCTCTACCAGTACGAATAGATTTGAGATCCTCATTCAGGGCGTGGATTGATTTATCCATCATTTGATTTGTTTTATTTTTTATATCATTTACATCTGTCATAAATTATACTTCCCCTGAATATTTTGATTTAATTTTGACTTACCAGTGTACCTACATTTTCTCCCATCACGGCTCGGAAAATATTTCCTTCTTTTAGAATATTGAAAACCAAGATAGGTAAATTATTGTCTTGACATAAAGTAATAGCAGTGGAATCCATGACTTTTAAGTGTTGTCTTAAAAAATCATCATAAGTAATAGTGAAGTATTTCGTTGCATCAGGATTTTTCATTGGATCTTTATCATAAATCCCATCTACTTTTGTAGCTTTAAAAAGTGCATTAACATTGATTTCCATGGCTCTAAGAACGCCGGCAGTATCCGTAGTAAAATAAGGATTTCCCGTTCCACCCGCAAATATGACTACTCTCCCCTTTTCTATATGTCGAATAGCTCTGCGTCTTATGAATGGTTCTGCAAGTTTATCCACTTGAATAGCTGATTGAACTCGTGTTTGGAGTCCCATTTTTTCTAAGCCATCCTGGAGGGCTAAAGAATTGATAATGGTTGCCAGCATACCCATGTAATCTGCAGTAGAACGATCCATGCCACTTGCAGATGCCTGAACTCCACGGAAAATATTACCACCACCAATTACTATAGCTACTTCTACACCGAGTTTTTTTATTTCGACAATTTGTGTAGCAATGGATGTGATGATTTGCGGATCTATACCATGGGATTTCTCCCCCAAGAGAGCTTCACCACTCATTTTAATTAAAATCCGTTTATATTTTGGAGTTGACAAAGAATTAATCTCCCACTTTATATCGTATGAATTTCTTTACATTTATATTAGTGTTTAATTTTTTAGCTACAGATTGGATAAGTTGGGCTATCGACAATTTGGGATCCTTTACAAAGGCTTGATCCAGCAATACTATTTCTTTTAAGAATTGATTAATCTTTCCAATTACCATTTTTTCAATTATATTATCTGGCTTACCCGACTCTTTGGACTGTTTAGTAAAAATTTCTTTTTGTTCCTCAAGTAATTTAGGATCAACATCCTCTTTTGATAGTCCCACAGGATTCATAGCAGCAATATGCATTGAAATATCTTTAGTGAGATTAATAAAATCATCATTATTATTTAATTTTTGATCTCCATCAGTTTGAAGGAGTACCCCAATTTTTCCACCCTGATGTATATACGAGGTAAGTTGCTGGGAGTTTGATCCAGAAATACGTTCCATTCGATTAATACTCATATTTTCGCCGAGTCTGCTTATAAGGGCTTTTAATTTATTACTAATTTGATCAGGGATATCTTCTATTTTAGAAGCGGAACTTTTCAGAATATCATCTGATATTTCCTGGCTAGTATTGATAAAATCGTCTGTACGGGCTACAAAATCTGTTTCACAAGTAATTTCTACGATAACACCCTGTTGATTTGAGCTATCCGTTGAGATGATAATGATCCCTTCATTTGTAGCACGTCCACTTTTTTCAGCGGCTTTGATCATGCCCTTTTCTTTCAAGTACTTAATCGATTTATCTATATCACCAGAAGTTTCAAGTAATGCCTTCTTGCATTCCATCAATCCTGCACCTGTTTTTTCGCGTAATTCTTTAACTAGTTGTGCTGAAATATCCACTCATTGCTCCTTTAAACAGATTGCTCTTCTAATCTTTCGTATTCTTCTGCTGTATCATCATCATATTTTTTAGAATTATATTCAACACCATCTAATTCTTCCTGACCAGCAACGCGGGATTCCTCATTAATAGCTTCTGCCATTGCTTTTCCACTAAGAGTTTCACCTTCTATTACAGCATCAGCAAGGACTTTCATAAATAAACTAATAGCACGGATAGCATCATCATTGCCTGGGATAGGGTAATCAATCAAATTAGGATTACAATTTGAGTCTACAACAGCCACAACGGGAATATTCATTTTCCTTGCTTCTGTTACAGCAATATGTTCCTTATTTGGATCTATAACAAATATAGTGTCAGGCAGGCTTGACATTTCCTTTATACCACCAATTACTTTCTCTAGCCGCGATTTCTCTTTTGACAACTTCAATCTTTCTTTTTTAGTAAGGGATTCAAAAGTTCCGTCGACTTCCATCTTCTCTAATTTTTTTAGTCGTAATAAGGTTTTTTTGATTGTATAAAAGTTAGTTAACATCCCACCAAGCCAGCGATGTGTTACATAAAATTGCCCACAACGATCTGCTTCTGCCCGGACTGACTCCTGAGCCTGTTTTTTAGTACCTACGAAAAGAACTTTTCCACCTTCAGCGACAGTATCTTTTATAAAATTATAAGCTACTTCACCTTTCTCAACAGTTTTTTGGAGATCAATGATATGGATTCCATTCCTCTCCGCATAAATAAACGGAGCCATTCTTGGATCCCATCGCTTAGCCTGGTGACCAAAATGTACTCCCGCTTCTAATAATTCTTTCATTGAAATGACACTCAAACATGCCTCCTTTAATTAATATATTCTCTATACAAAATTTAGAATCCAGATATATCGATTAAGCTCTGATATACTTTGCTGACAGGCAATCCTACAACATTATGATATGACCCCTCTATCCTGTCAACATATTCAGGATAGAAACTTTGTATCTTATAAGCTCCTGCTGCATCCAATATATTTTCAAGCCTTAGGTATCGGTCAATATCTGAATCAGACAAGTGCTTTATATATACATCTGTGACATCATAGTCTGAGATAAAGATATTCTTCGTCCCATGCACCCATGAATATCCAGTGAATACCTGATGGACATCCCCAGAAATCAATTTAAGATACTTCCTGGCCTCAAAAAGATTTTGTGGTTTGCCAAGGATTTTACCATGGATACAAACCAAAGTATCAGCACCTAGAATATAATCATTTTTATATTTATTAACAAGAGATTTGGCTTTCCGTAAAGAAATTTCCTGAGTTATTTTATATCCACTTACACCCTGATCGAGTAACTCTTTAAACAATTGATCTTCATTTATTTCAGGGTAAACTGATAAATATATTAACCCCATCTCTGATAATATTTCCATTCTTCTTGGTGAAGATGAAGCTAAAATAATTCTTTGTGATAACAATATAAAAAAATAATTCCCGTTAAACTTTCCATTATTATACTAAAATCACTCAGTCTTGTCAAGTAAAAACTATTTTATAAAAAATATTGTCAAATGTATAATGAGGTGTTATCTTATGATAAGAAATTGAGGTTTTTTATGAAAAACAACTATATTAAAATAATATTATGTTTATTAACTCCAATAATAATTTTATCCTCGCCAGATCTATTTTCTTGGTTTAAATATAATAAAATCATTAACATAAATGACCCCTTTGATGAAATCCAGTCTCCTGCATTAAAACAAAATAATAAATTACCCCTATTTATAAATAAATCAAAACCTTTTCTCAATATACCCCGTGGCATTTCTCTAAGATATAATGACCTAACCATATTTTTTTATCCAAAGAAACATACTAAATATGTCCAATCACGTACCCTTAATGGTGGCATAAAATTCCAAATTAATCCTAATTTTGAACTATACTACTGTATATTCCAAAAGAAAAATATTTTTCAAAGTTTCAAGGTAGAAGAATCATTTCTATTAACAAGCCACATTGGTATAACTTTTTCTTTAAATAAACTATTTTATTAAAAGTTTCATCTGATTAATAACTCAGCTATTTTAAGCTAAGAAAGGATGTTATATGGATTCAAACGAATCCCCAATTGAAAAAAAAATCGATCAAATTACAAAACAACTTGATCTTATTCAAAATAATTATACCCAAATCTCACCGATAAAACGCTCGCCTATAAAGATTCTATTGTTCAGTGCGATATTAACGACTTCTATTTTCCTTGCAATCATTTTAACCTTTACAACAAAGGATTCCAAACCCATATCCAAACAAATAGCTATTTCAGAAAGTAAAAAGGGTATTCGTGTAATAAAAATTTATAATATAATTGAATATGAAAAAATGGTTCCCTATGTAAAGCTCCTTTTGAATCATGCTAAACAAAATAAAAATATTGTCGGTGTTCTTTTAAAAATTAATTCTGGTGGGGGTACTGTGGGAGCCAGCCAGGAAATTTACCATATGATTAAGCAATTTAAAAAAGAAACTAAAAAACCTGTTATCGCGGTTCTCGGAGACATTGCAGCTTCCGGAGGATATTATATTGCTTGTGCATCGGATAAGATTGTTGCAAGGCCAGGAACTCTTACAGGGAGTATTGGTGTAATTATGGGTGGATTTACTTTCAAAGAGCTTTTTAAAAAAATCGGAATCAAACAGGAAATTATCAAAAGTGGAAAATTTAAAGATATTGGAAGTGCCATCGATAGGGATAAAACAAAAGATGAAAAAGAGTTATTACAAAATATTGTAAATGATACTTACAAACAATTTGTTAACGCTGTATTAGAAGGTAGAAAGAATTTAACTAAAGATACGTTAAAACCCTATGCAGATGGTAGAATTTTTAATGGTGTAATGGCTAAAGAAATCGGTCTTATCGACAATTTGGGTGGTATTGAAGAGGCGAAAAATCTAATGATGACCATTTTGAAAACAAAAAATGATTTATTACTCATTGAGGATTCAAAATCAAAATTGGCTGAATTATTAGAAGGGCTAGGATTTAAAAATAAATATACATCCATTGGAGATTTTATTAAAAATTATTCAAACGACTTACCTTTATATATTTATCATTACAAAGCAATTAGCAAATGAGTACATATTTTAATTTTCTTTATCAATTAATCGAATCTCCTGCTTTGCTACTCAGGTCCTCTATTGAAGAGGGACAACAAAAAGATATCTTATCAAAGACATTTTTGTCTATATTGATATTTTCTATCTGTCAATTTGCTGGATTTTTTTTTATTTTTTTCCACACAAATAATATACAAATATTTTATTATCTGGTATTTCTCTTATTTTGTGTAATTTATTTTTATTTAACAATATTTCTTGAATCCTCAATTACTAGTTATTTCCTAAAATCTAGGAATGTCACCCCAATTCATTTTGGCAGCCAACAGGTTTATCAAATAATATCTCTTTCTTACTACCCATCATTATTCATGCCTGCATTATCCATCATCGCCAAAGGAATAAATTTATATATATATATTATATTCATGATTATGGGATTTTTCTGGATGCTATATAAAAGATATCAGTTGATCAGAATATATCAGCCATATTTTTCAATTCCAGCTATATTTATTATTTTTATTCCTGCTGTATTTCAAATTTGTATGGGTATAATATTTATTGTTTTGAGTATGTTTTCAATCAGTTTTATAATATATGATGAATTGCAATTTATTTTAAAATATTTTTAGTTCAAATTGACTTGAGAGCCTGATCAATATCCTCAATAAGATCATCTATACTTTCAATACCTATTGCATAACGAACTAAATTTTCTTTAATCCCAACTTTCAAACGCTCCTCAGTTGTCAGATCATAATATGACACAAGACAAACCTGCTCAATCAAACTCTCAACTCCCCCCAAACTTGGAGCTATCGAAGGAATCTTGACACTATCAATAAAGTTACTTGTCTTACTAAGATCACCATCAATTTCAAAACTGATAAGCCCCCCATATCCCTTTAATTGTTCACGAGCTGTATAATAATCCACATGACTTTCTAGTCCTGGATAATGCACCTTAGATATTTTGGGATGTTTTTCCAGATAACGAGCCATAGCAATACCACTTTGATTTTGTTGTTTGAGACGTAAAGCAAAAGTTTTTAACCCCCGAATGAGCATATATGCGGTATTTGCATCTAATATTCCACCAATAATCCCTCTATATAACTTGATATTTGCTATTAATTCTTTATTAGAAATGACACATCCAGCAAGCAAATCATTGTGCCCACCTAAATACTTAGTCGCTGAGTGAATAACTATATCTACTCCAAAATCAATTGGCTTCTGATTATAAGGAGTTGAAAGGGTACTGTCAATAATGGAAATCACATTATGCTTTTTTGCAATATCAACAAATTTATAAAGATCCAGCACTCTTAAATAAGGATTAGTTGGTGACTCAGATATTATAAGTATAGTATTTGATTGAATTGCTCTCTCAATAGCATCATGTGAGGGTTCTACTATAGAAAACTCAACTCCAAACTTAGAAAGAATCTCTTTAATAAATTGCCTTGTTCTCCTATAGGAATCACTGGTTATGATCATATGAGAACCCTGTTTCATTAGAGCAAAAAGAGTCGTGCACACAGCATTCATCCCACTGGGAAACAAAAGAGCCTGTTCTCCATTATCTAATTCAGCTAATTTATTTTGAGCTACATCTAAAGTAGGATTACCGTAACGCCCATACTCTTCCCGAACAAGTTTCCCTTCCATATAATCACACAGTTCTTCCGTATCTTTAAAAACATATGTAGATGCATGAACTACAGGATTTGTAATCGAATTTGCATACTTGAACTTAACCTCACCTCCATGAACAGATTGAGTATATATATCTTTCTCTATTGACATTAATTTAATTCCTTATTTATATGTAATTTTATTTTCCAATCGTTCTAAAATCGCCTGTCGTACCAACTTTGTATCAGGTGGCAAGTCAATTGGAATGTTATTATATCTTGATTTCACTGATTTCAAACGGTTCTCATGATAATTAATTTTAAAATCTGTGAATTTTAATCCATGTGCTGTAGAAATAACCACAACACTTTGATGCGATTGAATAACTTTTCTATTAATAAGCTTTATTAGAGCTGCAAGCGCAACCCCTGTATGAGGACAATTAAACATACCAAATAAATCCCCCCATGCTGCGGCATCAGATAATTCCTGTTCACTAGCTTGCTCAACAACTCCGTCAAACTCCTTTAATATATCAATCGCCTTTTTAAAGCTTACTGGATTCCCTATTTGAATAGCACTAGCTAAAGTTTTTTGGGCAATAATTGGACTAAAATCTTTGAATCCATTTTGGTAACTCAAATAAAGGGGATTTGCCTTCTCTGACTGTGCCAAGACTATTCTAGGCCTCTTATTAATAAGACCAAGTTCCTCCATCAGCATAAAACCCTTGCCTAGCGCAGAAACATTACCCAGATTCCCCCCGGGAATTATGATCCAATCTGGTACTTTCCATCCAAATTGCTGGACAATTTCAATACTAATCGTCTTTTGACCTTCAATTCTCAAGGAGTTCATAGAGTTGGCAAGATAAATATCATTATCCTGGCAAATCTCCCTAACGATATTCATACATCCATCAAAATCTGTATCCAACGCCAATACCAGAGCTCCATTCGCCATAGGCTGAACAAGCTGTGCTGTAGAGACCTTATTTTTAGGAAGGAATACAATGGATGGAATACCAGCAGTAGCACAATATGAAGCCAAAGCAGCTGAAGTATCTCCTGTAGAAGCACAGGCAACAGCATGGATCTTCTGGCCATCGCTGATCATCTGCTTAACCATTGATACCAATACTGTCATTCCAAGATCTTTAAAAGAACCAGTATGACTATTACCGCATTGCTTTATCCACAGATCTGGAACTCCTATCTCCTGACCAAAGCGATCTGCCCAAAATAAGTTTGTATTCCCTTCATATAACGAAACAACATTCTCATCCCTAATATTCGGATTCACCCATTCCTTCTTCCCCCAAACACCAGAACCATAAGGCCACACGTTCCCACGATATCTTTTATCAAAAAGACTTTTCCATTCCTCAGCAGATTGTTTCTTAAGCTCATTAATATCATGAACAACTTTTAATAAATCGCCACATTTCTCACAGGTATAAATCACTTTATCAAGAGGATATTTTACAGAACAATTGTCATTTATACACTCAAACCAGGCATGATAGCCCATGAAAACCTCTTATAAATAATAATATATTAAAACGATTGCTAGAAGTATAAGTTAATAAAATAGACGTGTTTTGAAAAGCAATTTAAATCATCTAAGCAGAAACAATATATATTTCATAACAATCTTGAATATTTATTGGCTTAACAAGGTCAAAATGGGAAAATCATGGGAAAATCATGGGAAAAACTCATAGACAAAATACACATAAAGTCTATTTTTTTTACTTTAACGATCTCAATAATCACAATAAATTAATCAGTCCAAACTTATTTTCTTCCATGTTTTAATGATTAGAAATTGAGAAGATTAAAATAATAATCAATCCTCATTAGAAATAGTCCAATTAAAATAAATTAAATAAGACATTGTAAAATTATCAAAAAAAAGTTATTTTTATATCAATATTTCTTTCAGGATTGAAAATGAAAGTATTGGCAATTATTTTAGCTGGTGGAAAAAGAAAAGATCTTCTCCCCCTTGTCAAAGATAGAAGTAAATCAGCAGTCCCGTTCTTTGGAAAATATCGGGTAATAGATTTTATACTGTCAAATTGCCATAACTCAGGTATCCGCCAGATAAATGTAGTAGTACAACACAAATTTGCATCGCTCTTAAAACACATAAGAGATGGTTGGAGTATATATTCCTCGTCTATAGGCGAATATATCGATGTATATCCCCCACAACAACGAAAGGGTGAAAATTGGTATACAGGCTCTGCTGATTCTGTCTATCAAAACTTGTTTTCAATTGAAGATGAGAATCCAGATTATGTTCTAACGATACCAGGCGATTATATATACAAAATGGATTACCGTGATCTGATTAATTTCCATATCGAAAAAAAAGCAGATTTGACCATTTCTTCATTGCCGATTTCTATTCAAGATTCTCGTAATTTTGGTATTATCCAAACTGATAACAATTTTAAGGTAATCAATTTTGAAGAAAAACCCGATAAATTTTCAGTAAAAAATGATTTCTGCACCGCTTCTATGGGATTGTATGTCTTTTCTACAAATGTGTTAAAAGAAATTTTTATGAATGCTGAGCAATCTGATAAATATTATCAGGAATTTGGTCAGGATATTCTACCTTGGGTCACAAAGGAATATAATGTTTATTCATATCCATTTTATAGTAAGAATAATCCTAACAGACCTGCTTATTGTAATTTCTTAAGATCATTAAAAGAATACTATGATGGTAACTTTGATATTCTTAATGGCAATAGTGAATTGGATATTTATGATTTAAATTGGCCATATAGGACTTATCAGAGCCAAAGTAGTCCCACAAGAACTTTTTCTGGAAAGAATAATAATAATCTTATTATCAATTCTGCTATTTCAGGAGGTGGAATTATAGAAGGTTATGTTGAACATTCCATTCTGGGAACAAATGTTACCATAGAGCCCGATGCTCATGTTAAAGATTCAATCCTCTTGGAAAATGTACATGTTAAAAGAGGAGCAAAAATTACTAAAGCAATTATCGACAAGGGCATCACTGTCCCTGAGAATACTATATTAAATTTTGAGAATCATTCTGGTTGGAAAGAATATACGATTTTTAAAGATATAATTGTTTTGGGTAAAGATGCCGCCTATTAGTAAAAATGGATTAAATTTATGAGTGAAAGAGTATTTTCAGGCATACAACCCAGTGGAGATATCCATATTGGAAACTATCTTGGAGCCATTAAAAATTGGGTATCCCTGAGTGACAAATACGAATGTTTATATTGTATTGTTGATTATCATGCCCTTACTGTGAAATTTAATCCTGAAGATATGAAAATCAGAGTATGGAATGCAATTTTAGATAATATCGCATGTGGAATTGACCCCCAGAAATCGAAAATCTTTATCCAATCGCACGTCCCTGAACATACGGAACTAGCGTGGATACTTAATACTGTAACGTCCATGGGCGACTTGGAGAGAATGACACAATATAAAGATAAATCAAGATCCCAGAAAGACAATATCAATTCAGGTTTATTTACCTATCCAGTACTCCAAACAGCGGATATCCTTTTATACAAAGCAACTCTTGTGCCTGTAGGTGACGACCAGATCCAACACATTGAACTAGCCAGAGAAATTACAAGGGCATTTAATAGTCGTTACGGTGAAATCTTTCCTGAACCTAAAGAACTCGTTACAAAAATCTCTCGTATAATGGGTCTCGATGGAAAATCTAAAATGAGCAAGAGTTTAAACAATTATATAGGCTTAAATGAAGATCAAGAAACTATCAGAAAAAAAATAATGTCAGCAATTACTGATGAAAACAGGAAAAGAAGAAATGATCCTGGTGATCCTTCAATATGCAACATCTTTTCTTTACATAGTCATTTTACAAATCCTGATCAAATCAATCAAATCGAAAAACAATGTAAAACAGCAGAAATTGGATGCGTCGATTGTAAAAAAATATTAATTGAAGGGATGTGGAAAGAACTCCAGCCAATCCAGCAGAAAAGAATGTCTCTTGATTCAAAATTACAGGATATTAAAGAAATTATATATGAAAACGGAAAGTATTGTAAACAAATTGCTCAGGAAACTATGGCAACTGTAAAGAATTCCCTTGGATTGTTATAATTTTATTATATATTTATCTATTCGTTCAAAATAAATTTGTCAATTCTATTGGAAGGATTATTCAATATGTGTGGTATAGTCGGTTATATCGGTAATAAAAATAGCATCCCCATTCTCATTGATGCTCTCCATAAAATGGAATATCGGGGATATGACTCTGCAGGAATTAGTTTTATCCAGCAAAATCACCTTCATGTT
This sequence comes from Spirochaetia bacterium UBA6919, assembly GCA_002450905.1. Taxonomy (GTDB): domain Bacteria; phylum Spirochaetota; class UBA6919; order UBA6919; family UBA6919; genus UBA6919. The sequence continues at coordinate 8,315 of DKAT01000080.1, read as the reverse complement.
ATCAAAGACAGTGGTAAAATAAGCAATCTAGAAAACCTGGTAAATCTTCAAAATCCTAGTCCATCCCATATTGGTATCGGACACACCCGTTGGGCAACCCATGGGGAACCCAATCAAATCAACGCACATCCTCATCTTGATTGTAAACAGGAAATTGTTTTAGCACACAATGGAATTATAGAAAATTACCGTCACCTCAAAAAAGAATTAATTCAAAAAGGACATGTGTTTACAACAGAAACGGATACTGAAGTTCTCTCACACCTCATAGAGGAACATTATCAGGGTGACCTTGAATCTGCTGTTCGAACTGCTCTCCAACACGTAATCGGTGCATATGGCATTGTTGTTATGTGCAAAAATGAGCCAAATACAATTATTGCTGCACGATATGGAAGTCCTCTAATCTTGGGTAAGGGCAAGGGTGAATACCTTGTAGCGAGTGATGTATCTGCACTTTTAAGATATACTTCAGATGTAATTTATTTGGAGGATGGTGAAATTGCCAAAATTACAAATCAGGATTTCTCCATAAAAAATCTGAAAAATGAAACCATTAATAGAGATATCAGCAAAATACACTGGCAATTAGATGACATCAGCAAAAATGGTTATCCACACTACATGTTGAAAGAGATCCACGAGCAAAGTCTCAGTTTCAAAAACGCTATCAGAGGTCGAACAAATCTATCTGAAGGTAACACAGTCCTCTCTGGTTTAAAAAATAACGAGGAGCGACTTAGAAACGTTAATCGGATCATTATTACTGCGATGGGCACTTCTTTCCATGCTGCTATGGTAGGAGAATATATCATTGAGGAACTAAGTAAAATCCCCGTAGAAGTTGAATATGCAGCAGAATTCAGATATCGTGGTCCAATCCTTGATTCAAATACCCTTGTCATTGTGATCAGTCAATCAGGTGAAACAGCAGATACCCTTGGAGCCCTTAGAGAAGCAAAATTAAAAGGTGCTATTGTCCTGTCAATATGTAATGTAGTTGGTAGTACTATCGCAAGAGAAAGTCATGGCGGGGTATTCCTGCACGCTGGGCCAGAAATTGGTGTTGCAAGCACTAAAGCATTTACATCTCAGTTGGCAGTATTGACTCTCATCGCATTATATTTTGGACGGCTTCGTTATCTTTCTTTAGAGGAAGGAAAAAAAATTGTTAATGCCATTGAATCTATTCCAGACCTTATTGATCGGGTTATAGAAACATCCAAATCAACAATTGAAAAGATAGCTGGCTACTTTCTTCATAGTAAAAATGCTCTCTATTTGGGAAGAGGATATAATTATCCTGTTGCTCTTGAAGGAGCTTTAAAACTTAAAGAAATATCTTATATCCATGCAGAAGGTTATAATGCTGCAGAAATGAAACACGGTCCCATTGCCCTCATTGACGAAGATATGCCAGTAGTTGTCATTGCATTAAAAGATCACTTATATGATAAAATTATAAGCAATATAGAAGAAGTGAAAGCTCGTAAGGGAATTATCATTGCCATAGTTACAGAAGGAGATAAGGATATTGAATCTAAAGTAGATTATGCGATAAAGATTCCAGAGGTAGCACTCCAGCTTTCACCAATGCTATCAGTAATTCCTCTTCAGTTGTTTGCCTATTTTCTAGCTACTTTAAAAGGATGTAATGTTGATCAGCCCAGAAATCTGGCTAAGAGTGTAACTGTAGAGTAAGATGCGTCATAGAAAAATTATTCTCTATATTGCTACGAGTTTAGATGGTTATATTGCTCGTTCTAATGATAATATTGACTGGTTGTTTCATGATCAGGATTACGGCTACAAAGATTTTTACGATTCAATAGATACAATTCTTATAGGCAGAAAGACATTTGAAGTATCCTTATCCTTTGAAAAGGAGCCATTCTCTGGGAAAAAATGTTATGTCTTTTCAAAATCCATGAATTATTCAGAAAATCAAGTTATTACTATTAAGAATAATCTGGTAGATAAGATAAAAGAGATTCAAGCATCACCTGGAAAGGATATCTGGCTAATAGGCGGGGCGGAAATTATAGAAGTTTGCCAGAAAAGTAGACTTATTGATGAATATATTATTTCAATTCATCCAATCATTCTTGGCCAGGGAATACCACTTTTCAAACCAATTAATTCTGAAATACAATTAAGATTTGTTGAATCTAAATCTTTTTCAACTGGACTTCTTCAAATTAAATACATTCAAAATTAACACTAAATAACTAACTAATACTGAAATTTTTACAGAAATGAAGAGATTTAAATTCATTTTATGGTGCATCTTTATTATACTTAATTGAAAAAATTGCAAACAGATAATATTAACGAACCAATCCTTTGTCATAAACAATTGTCAAAACATAAAGATACCGTTGGTTTTAAATGCATTTTCTACTGAGGGCAATGGTTATAGCGAAGATGAACTCAAAGAACTTCTTTTCCTTTCTGATGTAAAGGCTTTAATCTGTCCTATAGTTTTTCCCATGATTTTCCCATCTTTTTCCCATGAATGGGATGCTTGAAGAAAAATTATTATTCATTTTCCATTTATTAAAGTCAACATATTTATTATGAATGTTCATTAAAACTTGATTGGCGTTACCTCACAATGTTTAATGAGATAACTGGAATATAATATCATAATGAATTAGTTTATCAATATTTTAACTTTGCTGGTCTATGTGAATATATGGTCTAGATTGAGTTCATTATTTAATAATTTTTCAGAAACTGGAATTGCTCCCAGTTCGATTAGTTTATTATTCCCCATATTCGTTACTGTTTCGAGCTCAAAATGAATTGTATAAAGGCTTTTTTTAAACGACAGGGTATAGTTTCCAGTTTGATAAGCTCCACCATTAAATCTTGTTTCAATCACAATAGTAGCATCTGATAAGGCGGAGATAGTTTTATTTCTTGTCATGAGATAACCATTATTCCATGGCGCTGATGGATAGAACTCTGAAATCACCAGTATATTATCTTTAAAATCATTGTATTGACAGAGTCTTGATCCATGGAAATGTGATATACCATATCCTAGTATAATTACTGTCTTTCCAGAATTATATAAACATGTGTTGTGAGCTATTTCATCAATTCCCTTTGCATAACCACTTACGATTGTTTTATTTTGAAGGGTTAAATATCCAGTTAATTTACGGGCTATATTTTTAGCTTGAGGAGTGGGATTTCTTGTTCCGACTATAGCTAAATTTGGATGTGACAAGATATTTAAATCTCCTTTAATATAAAGTACAGGTGGGGATGATAATCCAAGAATATTAATTAATTTTTTAGGATATTTGGCATGTTTGATGGGATAAATTTTGACATCATTTCGTAATAGTTTTTCGATGATTTTTTTTTCATTATTTATATTTAATTTAATAGAACTTTCTGCTAAATCGATATTTTGAGGGAGGAAAGGATAATCTTTTCTTAATAAAATAAAATCCTTAAAGAACTCTTTTATTGTAATCCCTTTTTTTTCTATAACTTGCAGGATATGGTTATAGCGTACTGGACCTATTCCTTTAATTTTTGACAGGAACATATAATAGGATAAATATTCGTGAGACAACATTATTTATACCATCGTAATTTTATTTGTAGAATGATCATATTAGGGTAAAAAATCTTATCCTTTTATGACAACAAAATCATTTTAGTATATAAACAATGTGGAATAAAAAAATCTTAGAAGGTTTTTTAAATTATTTTTGGTGGTAATCTATTATTTATGAGAATTAATTTTTGTAGTAATTTCTATAATACGTTTTGGGATATCATCGAGTGATAAAACTTCATCAATAGCATCTATTTCTATAGCTGATCTTGGCATTCCAAATATCACTGAGGATTTTTCATCTTGAGCAATAGTATATGCCCCTCTTGAACGAACAATTTTTATAGCATTTGCTCCATCCTTGCCCATTCCTGTCATGATAACACTGATCATCCTATTTCCATAAACTTCAGAGGCAGAAAGATATAAAGGTTCAGCACTTGGTTTATGACCATTGACAGGAGAAGTATTGTCCAGATCAATGATATTATGAACACCATACATCTTCACACGGATATGATAACTTCCAGGAGCAATATATATGGTTCCCGTTTCAATGGGATCCTGATTTTCTGCTTCTTTTACTCTGAGTTTACAGATATCATTGAGACCATGGGCAAACTCTGTAGTAAATCCTGCCGGCATATGCTGGACTATAAGTATTGGCACAGGGAAATCTTCTGGTAATGTTGGAAGAATCTTTCTCAGGGCATGAGGCCCTCCTGTAGATATTCCTATGGTAATTATATCAATCGAAGGTATGGATTTAAGTTTTTTTTCTATGGCTGTGCTATCTGATTTTGTGATTACAATATTTTGTTTGGTATTCAAACCATTCGGTTCTGGTGATTGTTCTTTTTTTAGATATTTTGAAATCGTATTTTCAAGTTGTTTTGTATCAATATGAGATTTTCCTGATTCCCGATAAAAGTACTTAATTTTTGAAATAATTTCCTTTTGTACTTTTTCAATATCCAGAGAAATTGCCCCAGAAGGTTTTATGATAAAATCTTTTGCCCCCAGATCCATGCACTTGATAGTGACCTCTGGACGATTTTTTCCAATGGAACTTAAAATGATGATTGGTATTTTAATATTTAAACGGTTACATTCTTTTAAGAAGTCAATACCATTCATTTCAGGCATTTCAATATCCAATAGAATTACGTCTGGTTGGAGCTTTTCCAATTTTTTAAGGGCAAATAATCCATTCATAGCGGTGTCAATCACTATTATTTCTGGATCATCATCTACCATCTTTGTGATTAATTTTCTCATGAGAGAGGAATCATCGACTATAAGTACTTTAATCTGATTCAAATCAATATCCTGTTATTATTTCTTTCTATAGACACATGCATCACCCAATTTATGAAACTTGAAGTCCGTATTCATTCCAAAAAGACTTTCTGAGTGGCCTATAAAAAGATACATATCTTCGTTGGAACACAGGCTAAACTTTTGAATTACTTCTATTTGTGCTTCACGATCAAAATATATTATGACATTACGACAAAAAACAATATCTAAATCCCTTTCCCCATTATCAAACTTTAGGTTATGAAAATCAAATCGTATAAGAGATTTAATTTTATCTTTAACTTTATATCCATTCCCTAATTTATCAAAATATTTCTCTAAATATTCTGGTTTTACATTTACAATTTTTTCACTGGTATAATAACCTTCTTTTGCGATGAGAAGGGATTTTAAACTGATATCAGAAGCCAGGATTTGAATCTGCCAGTTATGAGGATCAGGTAATTTTTCAAGACAGGATATAGCTACGGAATAGGGCTCTTCTCCAGTGGAACAACCTGCACTCCAGATTTTCAAACGTTTTTTATTTTGTGATCCTTTTCTGGATGCAATTTCTGGGATAATTATATTATCCAGAGCTTTGAAGTGGGATTCATTTCTAAAAAAATTAGTAAGGTTTGTAGTTATTGCATCTAAGAGAGTATCGAGTTCATCTTTATTGGATATTACAAATTGGAAGTATGTTTCAGGAGTTGAGATATTTGTAATCCTTAGTCGTTCTTTGATTCGACTTTCTAAAATAGGTCGATTAATTTCTGAAAAATGTATTCCGCTTTCATGGTATATTTTATCTTTAAATAGTTTAAAATTAGAATCGGTTAAAAAAGAACTCACAAAGATACCTTTAATAATAAAGATTTAGATCAGATCATTTCTCAGCCCCTCTATTCTCGACGCAAAGATGGGGAATCATTTAGCCATTTTGACGAATTTAATTTTCTTCCAAGAATCGATTGAATCAAAAGGTCAATACTGTAATCAATTATCTGTTTTGTATCATCATTCATTTTCAATCTTAAAATATCTTGCATATCAAAATTTAATAAATAACACAAATAACGATAAGCTCCGGGAGAAATTTCTGTATCCCAATGAGGATTTGAACATTTTGAACAGAGTAGCCAGCCAGGTCGTTTTGTAAGAAATATTTTTTCCTGATTTGTCTCATCAATCTGCTTTTCACACAGGCTACAGAGTTTGATATCCGATAAAAAACCAAGTTTAGACAGAGACTTTAATTCAAAATGGCGTACAAGTACATAAAATGATTGGATATAATCCAGTGCGTATTGAAGGGTGTTACGTAATAATTTATAAATATCATAATCAGATATATTTTCCTGGGCAAAGATATTTAAAAACTCCGCAAGATAATATAACAAATGAATATGGTGAATATCTTGTCTGAGAGTATGATAAGAAGATATAATCTGTGTTTCTTTAATTTGATAAAGATCTTTTTGCTTTGAAGAGATGAGTACAACTGATAATTCATTTAACAACTCGAAAGAACTACCATACTTACTAAGGGTTTTACGAATACCATGGGCTATGATCTTAATCTGACCCATATCTTCAGAAAAGAAATGTATTAATTTATGCGAGTCACCAAAGGAATGGCTGTTGAGTACAAATCCATTAGTTTTGAATGATTTCATAATAAATACTACTTATCCATTAAAATAATATTTCATATTCGTAAAAAAACTCTATAAATAATAATTTTATCCTAAAAAAAATCTTGACCTCCTGTCATCAATAAATTACATTTACGTTTACAAAAAAAGTTTTTAAAAATTATTGATAATTATCAATATAACCAAAGGAGATTTTCATGTCCCGCAAGGTATTAATTAATATCTCATTATTTATTCTATTAGTATTATTTGTATATAATTGCAAAGAAAAGAAAGCTGTATCCAAGACTGAGGATAAGAAACAAACTTCAAAACCTCAAGAAACCAAATCCGAGGAACTATCCATCTCATTTAAAGGTCTTTCACTCAAGGGAAAATTATTATTAGCGAAAGGAAAATCTCTCTCAGATGGTGTTATCCTTATGACCCATGGTACCCTTGGTCACTACAACATGGAAACAGTTAAACAAATACAAGAACTTCTTGTTAAAAAGAACTTTAATACCCTGGCTATTAATTTAAGCTTATCTGAAAGCAATAGAACAGGCATGTATGATTGTAAATCCACCCATAAACACAGACACGATGATGCCGCTAAAGAAATATCTGCCTGGGTAAACTGGTTAAAAAATAAATCAGTGAAGAATATAGTTTTGTTCGGACACTCTCGAGGAGGCAATCAAACCCTTTGGTATCTACAAAACAATGAATCACCTTTAATTAGTAAACTAATTCTCCTTGCTCCACCAGTTCTGGAAGATGATGTAGAGAAGGAATATAAAAAAAATCATGGCAATCTTGACAAAACATTAAAACAAGCCGAAGATCTTGTTAAATCAGGTAAAGGGGATACGATTTTAAAAGATGTTGATTTTCTGTACTGTAAAAAAACTAATGTCAGTGCTGATAGTTTTGTGTCATACTACAGTAAGAACAATCGCCAACCCACAACTGCCCTTCTGAAAAAATTAAATAAACCCACCCTTGTCATTTTTGGCAGTGAAGACAAAGTAGTTCCAACTGGGATAAAAAAAATTAAGCCTCTGGCAGATGAAAAGAAGATTCAGTTTATAACTATTGATGGTGCAGACCACTTTTTCAGAGATACCTTCGCTGAGGATGTAGCAGATAACATAGCAAAGTTCCTTAAATAAAGGAATTAATTATATTATAATTTCATATCATGTTTTCATAGTTTTATTGTATAGGCAGACAGTTAAATAAATAATCATTTTAATACTAAAAGTATAGACTAACATATAAATAATATCGCAAAAATAACTTATCCCCAATAAATTAAAAACACTCCTAATCAATTTTAATAAGTTATCGATTCATTCAGTAAAATAACCCTGAGATGGGAGAAGGATGGGAAAATCATGGGAAAAACTNNGTCGTTACACAATAAATCACACTAATATTTTTGACGAATGATTAACAAATTCATCGATCATAACTTTTCCCTAAACTGGATAAATGCTCGATTTCTTAACTTAACCTTTCATCTAATCTAGGCTGACACAGTTATCAATTAACCTGTTTTCCTGTAAATTCTCTTCGAATCCCATCTTTTAGAGTATGGATAAAAACTAACCTTACAATTAGGTAAAAGATTTTTAATTTTTAGCATTTCTGAATAACCAAATCGATTCCCAGACAAATCTATATAATTCAAATTCTTAATTATTGACACTTCCTTTGGTAACTGCCTTAACTGGTTACCTCCTAAAACAAAGATGCTTCAGGTTCATTAATTTTTTAAAATGCTTGTAACGTTTGCTCCG
>DKAT01000011.1 GCA_002450905.1 Spirochaetia bacterium UBA6919 | reverse complement strand
CTGAAATTCTAGTCCACCTCAGACAATTAATATAAACAATAAGACTTTTTATGTTAATTGAAAATTACGAATGCAACCTGTTAAGTAATTTCTTAGAAATTTCCCTATTTTTGGCAGAATAAATTATCTGTGTCTTGACATGCCATTGCTCTGCCATTTTAAATTTCTCGTAACAATGACTACAGACAAACTCCACATTATTCAGCATAAATTTCTTTTTAATTTCAGGGATAAGATTATTAATTTTCTGAAGTGAATGGGGAGTGTATAAATTACAATATTCACAAATCATACAAATACCCTAAACATATTTTCTTGACTATAATAATAACACCATTATTCAAAAAATCATTTCAATTTTATAATTATTTACATTTTATTTAAAGATATTTCTCATCCAATAATCTCAAAACCAGATATTGTACAATAAATTATATACAATATAGAGTATTATATCCAAATGTCCGATAATATATTTCATGAAAATTCAATACCTTTCAAAACAAACTTATGAAAAAATATCTGCTGGAGAAGTAATAGACAGACCAGCTTCTGTTGTGAGAGAATTATTAGATAATGCCATCGATTCAGAGGCTGATCAAATCGATGTTACAATTGCTGATGGAGGTAAAAAACTCATACAAATAAGGGATAATGGTTTTGGTATGTCAATAGATGATCTCAGGATCTGTTATCACAAGCATACAACAAGCAAAATCTCTCATTTTGATGATATTTATCAAATTGTTTCAATGGGATTTCGTGGTGAAGCACTTAATGCAATATCTATTATCTCTGAAATGGAGATCATATCACGAACTAAAGACGATGAAATTGGGAATTCAATTATTATCAAAGGGGGAGAGCTTATTGACGAAAGAAAAACTGCTGCAAATCTAGGGACTAATATTTTAATTAAAAATATATTTTATAATATTCCTGTTAGGCAAAAATCTCTAAGATCAGAATCTTCAGAATTTAAACACATCAAAGATATATTTATTCATAAGGCTATAGCCAATTATGAAAAGGGTTTTTCTCTCTACCACAATGGGAAACAAATCTATAATCTAAAAAAAAATCAAAATATCCTGGATCGTATAAGGGAATTTTATAATGATGACCTTACAAAACATCTTCTGGAAATCAATCAGGATTATGGTATCTTCAGTATCAAAGGGTATATCTCTGAACCAAATTATTTTAAAACAACAAAGCATTATCAATTAACATTTGTAAATAATAGACCTGTATTCTCCCCCAGTATATCTCATGCGATTAACTCAGCCTATGAAACTATTACTCCTATAGGCCAACACCCCATTACATTCATTTTTATACAAATCTCTCCCCAACTTATTGATGTCAATATCCACCCGACAAAAAAAGAAATTAAACTCCTCAATGAACAGGCTATCCATCATGCAATTTATCAATTGATAAAAAATAATATACAAAACCAATCATCAATCCCTCAAATTGAGATTAATAATTCTTTAAAGAATTCCATTCATACCTTTTACAAACAAAACGAAAATAAACAACCTAATTTGCCCCATTCACAAAATATTATTTTTCAAAAAAATAAAACAGTAATTGATCCTAAAATAGAAATTTCAAATGACTCGTCATCTAAAAACAATTATCATGTTATTGGATCCCTTTTTAATACATATATCCTGATTCAAAGGGAAGATGAACTGTTATTAATAGACCAGCATGCCGCCCATGAACGTTTACAATACGAAAAATTGAAATCAAAAATTAATGATAACATCCCATCCCATCCCCTTATCACATCCTTTGTTATAGAGATTTCCAAGGGAGATTATAATCTTGTAACCAGTCAATTAGAACAATTACTACACCTGGGATTCGAGTTAAATCCTTTTGGAGACTATACTTTTATAGTGCATGCTATTCCTAATTTCCTGTCGTTTGAGGAATCGAAACAAGTTCTAGATTATTTGATTGATAAGATTTTAGATGAAGATACACTACCCAGTATTCTTGAGTTTCTTGAAGAATCCCTCAAAATGAATGCTTGTCGATCCTCTGTTAAAAGTGGCGATAATTTAAAAATAGAAGAAGTGATTTCTCTTATTAATGAACTGGAACAATACCCAAACCCATTTGCCTGTCCTCATGGAAGACCCACAGCCCTTCGAATCAGTAAATCGGAAATAGAACATTTTTTTCTACGGAAGAAATAACAAGTAATCGATTTATGATATAATCAAAGATCGTCCTCCACCAGAAAAAGTAATGCTGTTTCCAGTGTTCTTATATGCTTGTGTCTTAAACCTTTTGGAATAAATATTCCCTCCTTTGTTTTGAATAGCTGAGGCTTTCCATCTATATTTACTTCTATTGATCCCTCTAATACATAGCCTATATGTCCTTTTAAACACCAATCATTTTCTACAAAGTCTTTTGAGAATTCGGCCAATCGTATTTTTCTGTTATCTATAATCTTATATTTCATCCGCAATCCAGTAACTGGAGTTTCCCAGGGTATCATATTAAAATCAATTACAAAATCAGTCATTATTTATCCATGTAGTATCAATGTTTTTATAAGTTTCTATTGAGTATTGACATAAAAATGACATTTCAAATTCCAATACTTGTTTCTTGAATATTCGTTAGAATATAGTAAATTTATGTCTGTAAATATATGACATTTTTTAAATATTTGATTTTATATTTATTTATACAAGGAATCAATAATGTCCAACAAGGGTTATGAAATCATTGAGACAAAAAAAGGTGTTCCCATCAAAGCCTGGACAATTGGAGTACCCTTTGATGATAATTCCAAAAAACAGTTAAGAAATACAGCAACGCTCCCATTTATCTATAAATGGCTTGCGGTAATGCCTGATGTTCACGTTGGACTTGGATCTACAATAGGTTCAATTATCCCTACGATTGATGCCATTATCCCTGCTTCTGTAGGTGTTGATATAGGATGTGGTATGATGGCAATGAAGACTAGTATTACTTCGGATAAACTTCCGGATAATCTTCATGCAGTAAGAAAAGAAATTGAGAAGGCGGTTCCCCATGGAATTACACTAGGAAGAATAAATCGGGATAAAGGATCATGGTATAATATCCCTGAGAAGTCGTTTAGATACTGGGATATCTTGAAAGATGGTTTTCAGAAGATTGTTCATAAACATCCGAAAATTGAGAAATCAAATAACCTAAACCAATTGGGTACTCTGGGGACTGGGAATCATTTTATAGAACTATGTATTGATGAAGAAGAGTTCTTATGGATCATGCTCCACAGCGGATCAAGAGGTGTTGGTAATCTTATTGGTAGATATTTCATAGAATTAGCAAAAAAAGATATGGAAAGACATCACATTCAACTCCCTGATAAAGACTTATCCTATCTCAAAGAGGGTTCACAATATTTTGATGACTATATTGATGCATTACATTGGGCACAGAGTTTCGCATGGTATAATAGACAACTCATGATGGAAAATATCGTTGATACCCTTAAAAAATCCACTGATCTACCTGAATTTCAACTCATCGATCAGGCTGTTAATTGTCATCATAACTATGTAGCAAAGGAGTATCATTTCGGAAAACAAGTATGGATTACGAGAAAGGGTGCAATCAAAGCTGATAAAGGATATCTGGGAATAATACCAGGGAGTATGGGGGCAAAATCTTTTATTGTCAGAGGGAAGGGTAATCCTGAAAGCTTTAATAGCTGTAGTCATGGAGCAGGAAGAGTGATGTCACGAAACGAAGCTAAGAAGAGATACTCTATAGAAGATCAAATTCGCTCAACAAATGGTGTGGAATGTCGTAAGGATAAAAATGTCATTGATGAAATCCCTATGGCCTACAAATCCATTGATAATGTGATGAAAGCTCAGTCTGACCTTGTAGAGGTTGTCCATACTTTAAAGCAAATTGTTTGTGTCAAGGGATAATTAGTCTATTAAAAATCTTGAATACACTTTCAAAAAATCAATTTGACTCTTGATTTCAATTTATGTTTTAATTATATTATAGAATGACAAACATCTTTATAAATAATTTATACATTATTAATTTTATATTATTGATTATTAAATTCATTTGGATTGTGTAAAATTTCAAATAAGAATTATAATATATCATTTGATTATAAAAATTATATTATCTATTCATTACAAGGAAATTAACATGAAATTAATATATAAAATCATAATTATTTTTTTAGCTATCTCACTAACACCAATCATTATGATAGGATTAATAGGACGTTTGGAGCTAAAAGAAGGTCTAACCGAACAAGTTAATAATCAACTCCAATCTGTGGCTTCCCTCCAAAAAAATAGAGTAATCACGTTGATAAATCAAAATCTTGAACGAGTGTCAGCATTTACAAGCCGTTTACAATTAAAAATTAGTTTAGATAAATATTTAAAAGATGAAGATAATAAACAAAATAAACAACTTAAAACAGTAAATAAAATTATGAATGGTGCTCAAAAATCTCTAAGCAAAGTATTTAATAATTTTATTATAACAAGCAAAGATGGTATCGTCATAGCATCTACAAATAACAAATCTTTAATCGGTAAGGACCTAAGCAATACTTTGTACTTTAAAAAAGGATTAAAAGAAAATTCCGCAGACTCCATATATCTTACGAACAAGTCTGACCTTGTAATTTATCTTTCAGGTCCATTATTATTGAAAAATAAATTAATTGGAGTTGCTATAATTGAATCTAAGGCTAGTAACTTAATCAATCTGGTCAAAGATTATTCAGGGCTTGGAAAAACAGGTGAAACTCTTCTTGCAAGAAAAAATCCTGATGGAACTGCCGTTTACTTAACTCCACTACGATTCAACAAAAATTCAGCTCTCACTCTCCAGGTCTCAAATCAATCCCCCATGGCAAAGGCTCTTTCAAAGTCAATTTCACTATACCCAAACCTTAAAAGTTATGATAATAGTTCTATTCTTTCTGCTACTCAATATATACAAAACACAAACTGGGGTCTTGTTGTCCAAATTCACCAAAGCGAAGCATATAGTTTTTTATCGGCTCACATGAATAAACTCTTTTTATGGCTTACAATAATAACAATATTGGTTATTATCCTATCTATTGTATTCGCTAAATATATTATAACTCCTTTTAAACAAGCTCTGGTGGCTGTTAATCATGTTGCCAGTGGTGATCTTACGGTATCTGTATCTATAAATAGCAAAGATGAGAGGGGTGATATGTTGAGGGCAATTTCTAATATGATACTCCGTCTCAATGAAAATATCAAAGAAATCATAAATGTATCCGAAAACCTCGCGTCCAGCAGTGAACAATTAAATTCTATGGCTTCCAGTCTATCTGATGGTTCTCAAAAACAGGCAGCTAGCGCAGAACAAACCACTGCATCCACTGAAGAGCTTTCAGCCTCTATAAAACAGGTATCTGAGCATACTTTAAAAATTAAAGAAAATAGTCAAAAATCCCTTGTGATAGCACTAGATCATCAGGAGGAAGCACAAAGCTATCTAGAACAAGCGAACACCTATAAAGATACTATGCAGCGAGCTGTCGATGAAATGAACAACATCAGCAAAAGTACTGATCAGATAAGAGAAGTCGTGAAAGTAATTAATGATATCGCCGATCAAACAAAATTACTATCTCTCAATGCAGCTATAGAAGCAGCCAGAGCAGGGGATCATGGGAGAGGATTTGCTGTAGTTGCTGAAGCCATCTCATCACTCGCCACAAACACTGCTGAGTCCACTAAAGAAATAGAAAATATCATTAAAAATACTACCCAGCAAATAAATCAGGGAGTCCAAACTGTTAAGAATGTTGAAGACTCATTTGATAAGATGTTTAATTCCATTAAAATAATTGTAGATACAATGAAATCCATCGTTAAAACAATCGAGGAAAATTCATCCACCATTTCAGAAATTGCCCAGTCCATGGAAGAGCAATTGAGTAATAGCGAACAGATACAAATTGTTACTGAAGAAGTTAATAACGTAGCTCAGTCAGTAAGTGCTAGTGCAGAAGAAATGACCAGCAGTACATATGAGTTGCAAGCACAAGCTGAACAATTAAATAAAATTGTCCAAACTTATAAAATAGATAAAAATGGCACTGAGGAATCTAAATATATTAAACTTCTCCCTAAAGAACATTACAAAAAATTACCTACTAAGTATAATCATTAATTACCTTAAAATGGTTACAATTATGTATCATTTAATTTTGTATAAACAAATCAGGGCTATAAATATAATATTTGATTCTTCCAATTCAATCAATACAGGTTAATCAAATGGATTTATCCAATTATTATAAAGAAAATTATAACGCATATATAATTACTATACTGTTCAAAGAATCCTGTGATTTCCCATCTATCATCATTGTAGACATATATAGAGAACTCATCCAGTCAGAAGATCAACTAGAAATATTAACTACAAAGCCATCTATATTCGAAACCCAGGTAGACGGTGATCATATTACAAGAAATTATCAATTTCATATCGCTACAAAAAATAATCAGGATCTCCTTAAATTAATATTAAAAAATAAATTACTCCCCTTCAAAGAATATATAGAAAAACTCTCAATCACCCTCTACACCGAGAATTTTATTGAAGAAAGAAAATTACCAGAGAAACCGATAATAAATATTGAAGCACAAGAAAGTAATATCTCTGTTTCAAAGTCTATCCAAAAAGAATCTATAAGACTCGATCTTGATAAGGCAGAGGATCTTGGAAATATGGTTGGTGAACTCATCAGCATTAAAATCCAGATTGATACTTATGTTGCAAAAATTGTCAGTGAAAATAAATCATTAAAGGGAGACTATGATAAGCTCAAGACAGCGAATAAGCAACTTGGTATCGTCACAAATAATCTAAGAGACTTGTCCCTGGGAATAAGAATGCTTCCAGTCTCCACTCTATTTAGAAAATACCCTAAAATTGTCCGCGATCTTTCAAAACAATTTAATAAAAATATCGAATTAAATTTAATCGGTCAGGACACAAAATTAGATAAATCATTGATTGAAGAAATAAACGATCCCCTGACTCACCTTATAAGAAATGCTATTGATCATGGCATCGAATCACCACAAGAAAGAATTGCAAAGAATAAACCAGAAACAGCACAAATAAATATGCGTGCCTACAACGATGGGAATGGTATTGTTATTGAAGTAGAAGATGATGGAAGGGGAATTGATTACAATAAAATCCGTCAAAAGATTATTGATAAAGGACTATCTTCTGAAGAAAGTTTAAATCACTTGTCAGAACAAGATATATTACTATATATATTCGAACCAGGATTTTCCACTGCCCAATCTGTAAGTAATATCTCTGGAAGAGGAGTCGGACTCGATGTTGTGAAAACAAATATCGAACACCTCAATGGATCAGTTGAAGTCCAGGCTATTTCTGATATCGGAACAAAATTCATACTAAAACTCCCCCTCACTCTATCAATCATCCAGGTGCTCCTTGTAAGGGAAGAGGGTCTTATCTATGCTATCCCATTCAGTTCTATCATTGAAACGACAATAATTCACAGGGATATACTCCAATCTCTCGGGGATTATTACGTAATTGAGAAAAATAATTCAGCATTACCTGTATTTAGATTAGCAGAACTTTATAAACAGCCTTATGATAATAATAAAAATGATCTATACTTAATAGAATTATCTGTATCATCGGGGCAATTTGGTATCTTGGTTGATGATGTTATTGGTTCCCAGGAAATTGTCATTAAAACACTAGGGAGTTATTTGGGCAAGGTGAAAGGTATTGGGGGAGGGACTATTCTTAGTGATGGGAATGTCACCCTGGTCTCTGATGTCAAGGCGCTGTCTGATATCGTTAAAGAATTCATCCGCTCCGATAATTTAAAAATAAATAAAGATATGTTAAACTTGGTAAAGTAATTTATGGCATTGATATCGGATAACAACGAACTCCTTGATGAAGCATATTTTAGAATCTTTCTTGAGAGTACGGAAGAATATATACAATATATCGAAGAACACCTTTTAGATTTAGAAAAAGATCCTGATAATCAAAAAAACATTCGGGAAATCTTCCGTTGTATTCATTCCATCAAAGGGGATTCGGGTCTCCTTGGGCTCAAACGGGTTGAAAAAATAACTCATGAAATGGAAAATATTTTGGATCACATTAGGGAAGGTAGATTATCCATAACGAGTGATATTCTTGACCTTATATTTCAAGGAACAGAATTTGTAAAATGTCATGTTAAAAATATCGTTACAGGAATTGAAAAAAAAATAAATGATGAAGATATTGTAACAGCCCTCCAGTCAATAAATCCATCGGATCGAAGAACAGACCACGTTAAAATAGAATCCCATTATATTAACTTAAACGAAATTAATCAAGAGATTGGTCATAAAAAAAACACACCAGAAATTATACCAGATACAATAAATTATAACAAATATCTTATCTTTAAATTAGCTAATCAACAATGTGCTATACCAATACATTATGTCCAGGAAGTCATTGATATTGTTCAGTTTACTAAAGTTCCTTATGTAGAAGATTATATCGAAGGTGTCATAAATTTAAGAGGATATATTATTCCAGTAATTGATTTGTACAAACGATGTAATTTACCACAACTTGAATCGATCCCTCAAAATATATTAATTATTAACAATAATAAAAATAAAATCGGTTTGAAATTAGATGATGTCTATAGTGTCGAAGAATTAGATAAAAATAATATTTATACTTCTGAACAATGTTTTCTCGGGATGGATCACCAGTTTGTAAGCGGTGTAATCAAACAAAATGAGCAATTGATATTTATTTTAAAGTTGGATAAAATTATCGATCGTGGACAGCAGATCATTAAAAATATTTCATAATGAATAAAAAATAACTTTACAAAGCAACTAATTATGATATCTTTATCCATTGATATAATATAATTGTAGGATGAAATCATTATCAAAAAAAATAATAATTCCAATGGTTTTCTGTAAAAACAAGGTGAATTAAATTGATTGTTTTTAAAGACTAGAAGATAACTTATATAATTTACAGAAAATTATTTATTAATCAAAAGTTAAGGAATATGTTATGCCAAAAGGTGTTTTAATCATTGATGACTCGCCACTCACACAGGAACAATTATCAAAAATATTTATAGAAGCAGGATATACTATTGTGGATAAGGTATCCGATGGAATTTCAGCATCCCATGTTTACAAGGATAATCAGGATAAAATTGATCTTGTTACCCTGGATATCACTCTCCCAGGCAAAGATGGGGTTGAAATTTTAAAGGAGATTATGGCTCAAAATCCCAAAGCGAAAGTTGTGATGGTGAGTGCTATGGGTAAGGAGAAGATCATGCAGGAATGCTTGAAAATTGGTGCTAAAAACTTTATTACAAAACCATTTAATAAAGAAAAAATACTTGCTACGATAAATTATATCAATAAGTCGATATAACAAGGGATATTATGTCAGCATATAATCTTAAAATTGATTCATTAAGTGTATCCATTCAAAATACGTTCCTTGAGATCTTAAAAACCTCCCTGAATAAAGAAATACACTTTATTTCAAATGAAATATCAGAGCCTTTGACCACTTCAACTTCTGTAAAAATATCGGGAGCATTTAATGGATTTCTTTATCTCTCATTTGATCGGAAAACCGCTAAGATCGTTGCTGAAATCCTTTGGGGGGAAGAAAATTTAGCCCTGCTCGATCCCAAAATACCTGATGGAGTTAAAGAACTTTGTAATATTCTTGGGGGTAACTTATCTTCAACTCTTGAGAAAGATAATATCGATATTGATTTAGATTTTACCTGGAAGTTTAGCCAACTGAAAGAGGATTTGCTCAAATCACATTACAAAAAATATTTTAACTATTCAATTGATGGAAATACTTTTCAGGTTATACTTTTATTATCATAAATATTAAAAACATCAAACCATAGTTATATAACGTAAATTATTATCTTCTAGTTTAAGATCTTGTAAACAAGACGTACCCTTAAGCTATTCTATAAATAAAAACAATTCTTTAGTAGATATTTTAAAAAGTATAGTTTAAATCAACTTGACCTTCGGACAAAAAAATGATAACTTCTTTGTAATTTAAAATGGGATAGCCTTATGAGTAAATTTCTTATCCGCATATATGATCATAAAATACGCACTAACTACATTGAAAGGGTGTTCGAAGCGAATGATCATCTCGATGCTCTGAACAAAATAAAAGTGGATAAAGATGTCCTGAGGGAAGCTAGAGGGAAGTTATCAACTAATGATACAATCCCTGAGGTAATTGATAAAGGATCCTATGAATTGATTGAACTTGAATAGATATTATAGAGGTAAATATGGCAATAACTGTAGTGGGGTCTGTTGCTCTGGATTCCATAAGAACACCCAAAGGGGAAGTTGAAGATATACTGGGGGGGACAGCACTCCATTTCTCAAACTCTGCTAGCTTATTGAGTGAGATTAATCTTATTGCAGTAGTAGGAGAAGATTTTCCCAAAGAAGGTTTTGAGTTCTTTTATAATAAGAAAGTTGACGTCGAAGGCTTACAAGTAATATCTGACGGTAAAACATTCCGATGGAAGGGTTATTATGAGAAGGATATGGCACGGGCTATCACGATTGACACTCAACTGAATGTCTTCGAGACCTTTCAACCCAAAGTCCCTGATAAATACTGCGGAAGCGACTTCTTATTCCTTGGAAATATCGATCCAGAACTGCAGTATAATGTACTCAAGCAGGTGAACCACAAGAAAGGGGCTATTCTCGATACCATGAACTTCTGGATTGACTCCAAAAAACAGCAACTCCTCAAGGTGATTAAAGATATTCAGGTGATTGTATTAAATGATCAGGAACTTCGTGATCTCATGGAGGATGATAATATAATCAGGGCTGGAAAAGCTCTTCTCCACTTAGGCCCACAATATGCTGTAGTGAAGAAAGGAGAACACGGGGCGACTATCTTTGGACCTGGTGACGAGTACTTTACTCTACCAGCTTATCCTATCCACGAACTCTTTGATCCAACAGGGGCAGGAGATTCTTTCGCTGGTGGATTAGTTAGTTATTTGGATAAGAAAGGAAAGTTATCCTTTGAAAACCTGAAGAAAGCAGTGTGTTACGCGATTATCGTCTCGTCGTTTAATGTGGAGCAGTTTGGAGTAAAGGGTCTTGAGAAGGTCACCAGCAAGGATGTGAAGGATCGATACCGCCAATACGCTAAATATACAACATTACCTGAGATTTAATCCCCTGAAGTAATTATTTTAATTCAACTTTTCTATGATTTCATTGGCAACTTACCGATTTATCATTATCTTATCAATATATCATTTAAATCGAGGTTTTATGGAACGTCGGGAATTTATTGAAAAATCTCTTATCCTTGGAACAGGTGCTTTCACACTGGGGACTATAGGATGTAATTTAACAGAACCTCAGGACAAACAGAATAAGAAGGCGAATCGTAGTATAGATAAATCACTGGATGTCTCTTATGTAACCGGAAAAGATATAGAGAAGATTACAGAAGAGGCAATAAATCTTTTGGGTGGTATGAAATCATTTGTAAAACCACGAAATAAAGTAATTATTAAGCCTAATATAGGTTGGGCAAGAACTCCTGATCAGGCAGCCACCACCAATCCTATTGTGATTAAGAAAATTATCGAAATGTGTTATAATGCGGGGGCTGGTAGAGTAAGCGTAACAGATCTTCCCTGTAATTCTGCTAGTATTACTTTTGAGCGGACAGGGATTCAAAAAGCCGTTCAGGAAGTAGATGGATATGTATATTACCCTAAGAACTATCGAATTAAGAAGATGAAACTTGAGGCCCCATTCTACTTACCTGTTGAAAAAAAGGAAATCAAGTCCTGGTTGATGTTCACAGACTTTGTGGAAGCAGATGTTGTAATAAATATAGCTATAGCCAAGCACCACAACTTATCTAAACTGACCCTAGGGATGAAAAATTGGTATGGAGCAATATCCGGAAGACGTAATCAACTCCATCAGGCAATCCACGAAAGCATTGCATCCCTAGCTTATCACTTCAAGCCTCATCTCACCATCATCGACGCCATCCGGATACTATTGAGGAATGGTCCCACAGGTGGATCTATTAAAGATACAAAGGTCATGGATAGTATAATAGCCAGTCGAAACCAGGTTGCAGCCGATGCAGTAGGTACAACCCTTTTTGGAATGAAGCCTGAAGATGTCCCACATATTACTATTGCTCATTCACTGGGTTTAGGGGATTATGATTTAAACAAATTAAACATCTTGAGAAAGTCTATATAGTATCCGATAAGCTTCAAATTATCATAAATAGTCAAATAACAAGGAACATTCAATGGGTAATACTGATTTCGATCACATCCAATTCAAGAACGACATGAAGAATAGCTGGAATAACGTGGCTAACGGCTGGAAAAAGTGGTGGGCTATATTAGAAAAAGGGGCTCAGCCAGCCAGTGATATGCTAATTAAAATGGCAAACCTCCAGGAAGGACATTATGTTTTGGATATTGCGACTGGAATTGGTGAACCCGCTGTCTCAGCTGCAAATATTATCGGGAGTACAGGCAAAATCATTGCAACCGATCAGGCTTCACAAATGCTTGCCATTGCCAAAGAACGCTCGCTATCCCTTGATCTCAGCAACATCGATTTTCAAGAAGGCGATTGTGAACATATAGATTATCCTGATGAAACCTTCAATGCAATACTCTGTAGATGGGGATTTATGTTTCTCCCAGACCTGCAAGGCACTCTCAAAAAACTCTATAACATGCTTGTGAAAGGTGGAATATTATCAGCCGCTGTATGGGACTTTCCCCATAAAGTACCTATGATTTCATTATCCTTATCTACCGCAAGAAAGGTACTAAGTATCCCGCCTTCCCCAATTAATCTTCCTAATCCATTCAGCTTAGCTGATACCGATGAACTGAAGAAGAAATTCCATATAGCAGGATTTAAAAATATCCAGATCAACCGACTCACATTGAAATATCAATTCGAATCTGCTGAAACTTATACTCAATTCACTAAAGAGATATCAGCTCCCGTAGCAACTCTTATCACTTCACAAAATCATGATAAACAACTGGAAACATGGAAAGCTATTACGGACGAAGCTCAAAAATATTCCACTGATGGTAAAACAATTCAACTCCCTGCTGAATCCATTTTTATTTCAGGTCAAAAATAATTATCTCACTTGGAATAGTTTTTTAATGAGATTTTGTTATATTTATAAAAACTCAAACAAATAATTTTACGAAATGCTCCAATCTTGAGTATTCAAAAATTGAGAACTTAACCCTAAGGCAAACTATTTGATAATAAAGAGAAATTTATGATTGAAGTTTCTATTGACTATATCAAACCGGGAGACATCCTTGCTAAAAACCATACTTTTAAACGGTTTGAAGGTGGAATGAGTTCTGCTGTTGACCTCATGAAAGGCTTTAAACTTACTGAAAGTATAATTCAAAAATTGAAACAAGATTATAATGTTTATACCCTTAAAATAGAAGACCCAACCGACTCCTTAAATGATCTGGAAATCCTTGATGAATACAATGATGGAGATAGACAGAAAGCAATTCAAGTCCTTGTTGAAAATATGAATGAGGTCAAGACATCTGGCATTATAAACATGAAAGCCCTCGAAGAGGTCACTGATAATATAATTGAAAATGTCTTTAATCTCATGAAAAATGGGAAAGGAAATATCTCCTATCTGTCAAAGTTCTTTTCTGAAGTACAAAATCACGATACCTATACCTGGGCACATTCGGTCAATGTAGCTATTTATTCAACAGTAATCGCTCACAGCATGCCAGATGTGTTTAATTATAGAAAAATACAAACACTTGTATTTAATATGCTACTTCACGATATGGGAAAAGTTCGTGTCCCCCTTGAGATATTGAACAAGCAAGGGAAATTAACTCCAGCAGAATTTCTAATTATTCAAAAACACCCCATGGAAGGATATATTTATCTTAAAAAAATGAATGATAAATTAGAAAAATTAAAAATGCTACCTATACCCTCCACATTACGTGTAGCATGTTTACATCACCATCAAAATTACGATGGCACCGGTTATCCATCAATAAAAATAAGTTCTCAAGAATTCAGATCCCTTCATGGTGTTGAAATTCCTTTGATAGCAAGAATCTCTGCAGTATCTGATGCTTATGATGCACTCTCATCAAAACGTCCTTATCGTCAACCTCTACACCCACTGGAAGTTTTAAAAATCCTCCATTCTGAATCTGGCTCTAAACTGGATCCAAAACTCGTTCAAATTATCGAAAAAAACATCCATCCCTTCCCTAAAGGATCTACAGTCAATTTATCGACAAATGAACTGGGTATCGTAATCGGTCACGTTAATAATAATAAGTTTAAACCCATCGTAAAACCATACATGAAAAAAATATGGCGTGAAGGAAAAGAAGATATTATTAAATTATTCAATCGTGAAAACATCGAAATCACTCCAGGATCAAAAGTACAGATCGTCATCAATGAAAAAGTATACCAACTCAGTGATAATAAATCGAAAATCCCCACAAATAAGACTCTTCCCAGCAAAGAACCAAACATCCTCCCTGTATATTCAGAACTTATTACAGAAGAGACTTAAACAATTATTAATAATAATTTTTTTGAATAATAAATCATTCTATGGTGTTCCTAATTATAGAAGTATATATTTTATAGGAGGCATGCTATGTTAAAGAATTTTTCCCAATACTTAAATAATCATCCTGTAAAATCTGTTTCTATACACCATCATGCAGCATTTACTGCACAGGAACAAGCTGAATCAATCCATGTTTCAGGGGATCATTTCGCCAAAACAGTTATTCTAAACGCAGATAATAAATATGTCATGGCAGTATTACCAGCTACTCATTTAATTGATCTAAAATTGCTTAAAGATGTCGTCCATGCTCAACGTCTCGAACTCATCCATGAAGAAGAGGCGATGAGACTATTCCCAGATTGCGAAATCGGTGCTATGCCGCCCTTTGGTAATATTTATAATATGCCAACATATGTTGATCGATCCTTAATCTGTGATGACGATATTTATTTTAATTCTACTAAATTACACGATGCCATCAGAATGAAATATAAGGATTATCAGAATCTTGTACATCCTGTGATAGGACGATTTTCCAAACATGTTTAAGTAATGTAACCCAAGTTGCTAGTCATGGT
>DKAT01000014.1 GCA_002450905.1 Spirochaetia bacterium UBA6919 | reverse complement strand
GGGCTTAGAAAAAATATTGATTTAAGACTGTAGTTATTCATGATATACCTCTTTATCAGAATTATTTATGATAATTAAGAGATCAGTTTATATTTCCAATTTCACTTATGATCTCAGCATAGTCTGATATTATAGACATATATTTATTCATAGGCACTCCTTTACAAAAATCCGCTGACAATTGAATTTTATAATATTTTCCAAGTAAATCCATCAATAAAGATCTTTTATATATAATTTTAAATTGGAATATTCATTATTTTTGTAATGTAACGCTCAGAATCTCTACGTAAATCCACAGTAATGGATCGAATGGTGTTTTGTCCAGATGAGTTTTTTATAATCCTGATGAGGGGTTTTGATGTGAGATCACTTTCTTTATCCACCACCAGAGCAATTTCTTTGGTATTAAGCTGGACGAAACTCCCTATAGGATAATAACTGCTTTCTTTAAACAGATGTCCCATTTCTTTTACAAAGCGATGTATCAATGCTGGATGAAAACTTATTGCAGATTCCCTGAGAAGCAGATTAAATGCTTTTTTAAATGGAAAGGATTGTTTATATGAAAGTTCGCTTGTAAGGGCATCAAAAACTTCAGCTATTGCAAGAATTTGTGCTGTTACCTGCATTTTATCCCCTGTAATACCCAGTGGATATCCTGTTCCATCGTTTTTTTCATGGTGACACAAGACGGCATTTTTTACGTTATCACTAAGATCCGCTATATCTTTAATCATATCATATCCATATCTTGGGTGCTGTTTTATATAATTAAATTCTTCTTCTGTTAACTCCCCCTGTTTATTGAAATAATGATATGGTATTTTAAATTGCCCTATATCATGGAGGAAGCTTGCAAGCCCCAGATCACTTATATCCTCTTCTTCCAAATCAAGGATATGTCCAAAGGAAATACAAATAGTAGCGACATTTAAGAGATGTGAATATTTATAGTCGTGGAAATCAGGTACATCCAGGAGATTAATGATCCCTGCATCCATTTGTTTGATCTCATATTTTAAAGTCTTAATTAAATCCTTCAAATCATTAATAAATGTAAACGGGAGTTTATTCCTTACTGCATCTTCAATTTGATCGATAATATTGAGAGCCCTCATTTGGGTTTCATTACTAATACTTCTTGGGCCCTGATATATTTTTTTTCCAACATACTTCTTTACATCCTTAATGTTTTCTGACTGAGGATTTTTGGTTTTTTTTGTATAATAGACTTTATCAATACCCCTTCTGGTAAGACTTTTTAGAAAATCTTCTGTGAATGGAGTATATGAAGGCTGAATTATTTCATCATTCATATCAAATACTGGACAAGCCAGAACAATACCAGGCGTTATGAATTTCACTGTCAATTCAACATGATCTCCAAAATCTATTAAAGCTTCATCTTTCATATCCTTTACCTGTTATTATTTTACAATAATTAATTTTACCTATTTTTATTGAATATATACAATTCTTTAAAAATACATTGTCAACAGTGTTTACAAAGGGATAAAATTATTTGTTATAAATTATTATATTATTATTTTATAGAGAATTATATAATAGATTGGAGGATACTTTTTTAAAAAAAATTATTTTTTTTCTTCATCGAGGAGGTAGTCCAAGAGGTCGGGGAGGGCTAATTTCTTCATTGCTCTGTGAAAGTGAGTTCTTACGGTAACTGGATCGATATTTAAGTGATTTGCTATATCTTCTGTGGATATACCAAGCCTTTTTAATTTCAATACTCTGATTTGGGTGTCGGAGAGATTATTCATACGATGCTTTACGGATTCTAATTTAGCTGAGAGGTCAAGATATTTAAACTGGATCCCCTTATCCTTATTGAGAGATATAATCCGTTCATTAACATCAATTAACTTACTTTCTACAAGCTTTTGAATAATATATTCAACCCGAGGACCCTTTTCAACATAATCTGCACCAATCTTCATCGCCTCTCCAAATGACTTTTCATTGGGTGCTCCTGTCATAATCACTAAATGGATAGCGGGTTTCCTTTTTTGAATAGCTTTAGCGCAATCAAGCCCAGTCATATCCTGTAAATAATAATCAATCAGACAGACATCCGGCTGGAATGGGGATCCAAGACTATTTAGAAAGGAATGACCCGATGAATACTCGTTACAGAACTTTAAGACAGAACTACTTTCAAGAATTTGCCTTACAGAATTCCGATAGACCGGGTCGTCATCGATGATACTGACTTTTAAAAAATTATTCATATTAATGCCTGATTTCGGATTAAAGAATTTATTGATCATTTTTCAAGTCGTGGAACTATCCATAGAATAAATATATCAGCCTATTTTCATTCAGGGAAGTCAACGATGTTTACAAAATTGATTTTTTTATATTTTCACCGTGAACGAGATGTTTGTCCCTTCAGCCGCTGATGATTCGATGATTAATTCTCCATTAACTTCTTTGGATATATCTTTCAAGATGGTCATCCCGTAGGAAGATCTTTTTTCTGCGGACTTGGTGATCTCAAAACCGATTCCATTGTCTCTGACAGATAGTATAAGCTGGTCTTTTTTTTGTGCAAGATGAATTATAACTTCTGTTGCCTGGGAATGTTTTATAATATTATTCAGGATTTCGCTGTGGATATCTAATATAGCTTGAAGGATTTCTGTTTTGATCTGCTGATTGGGATTTTTAAGAACTTCTGTTGTCTTATGCCGGATCTTTGTAATGGAAAGACCCATGGTCGCACGGAATTGGAGTTCATCGGATAACTCTTTCAAGGTACAGTATCTGTTTTCTGTAATGTACAAAATATTTTTACTCTCATTACTACAATGGGTGAGAATGTTTTGGATATTGACTAATTCAATATCAACTTTATTTTTTCTTAGGTAGAGTGATAGAAAGCTTCGGGTGGAATCAATCTTATTCTTTATGGAATTATGGATTTTTGTAGTAAGTCTTGAAAACTCCTTTTCATTCTCCTTTAAAGTTTCATAGTATATGGCATTTTCTAATGAGATGAGGATTTGAGAGGATAAGAGTTCGATCAATTTTAATCGGTGGGATGCGAAAAGTCCTTTCAGGTAATTATTCTCTAAGTATAGTATTCCTTTGACGAAATCTTGTTTTATGATGGGGAGGCAGAGGACAGATTTGACCTGATTTGCCATGACATAGGGGTCGTCTGTAAAAAATCCTTCCTCATAGGCATTATCGAAGATGATAGGTTGTTTTGTCTGGATGACGTAGTTGATCATTTTCCGTGATGCTTCGTTATATTGATCTAAAGGGATGTGAGGTATTTCGATATTGGAGTTTTTATCCACAGAAGCTTCAATGAAGGGCTGATCATTTTTTATAAGAACAAAACAGGCTTTCTGAGCTCCAGCGTGCTGAATCATAATTCTCATCATTGTTTTGAGAAGTTCATTTAATTGGAGATCTCCTGAAAGTGATTGGGAGGCTTTGATCACCGTCATAAGATCGAGTTTTTCGAAAGCCAGGGGGCTGATTTCTGTGGTGGTGTTGATCATTAGCGGGTTTATCCCTGTGTTGCTGGAGGTCAGGAGATCGGGGTATTTTTCTTCGAGGTGTCTGACCTTGGCATCGGCTCCCCACATTTCGTATCGGGATATCGACTCCCTCAGATGGTGTCGGGCATAGGGAGTATAGCCTTTCTCCAGCCAGAACTTAGCGAATAATTCGTGTCCCAGGGCTTCGTGGTGGAGGAATTCGTATTTCCGAGCGTTATCAATCCCCATATGGTAATATTCGATTGCTTCAATGTGCTTTCCACGGATCCGGTGGTATTCTGCCATCATCAACTGGTATTTGTAGAGGAAGTTATCGGGACAGTGATCCGACCAGTTATTCATTAATTTCAGATTTTTATGGAGTATTCGGAGATATTTTTTCTTTTCCTGGGGATTTGCTTTTGGAAAAAGGGCTGCGAGGGTTAATGTATATATAAATATATGCTCAGTATAAAATAATTGGATTTTAACGGAGTATTTTATTTTGCCTGCTGTACGAATTTCTTTTAATGCGTCCTGATATTTCTCGAAATAATAAAATAACCATGATTTTAGGCAGAAATATTTAATGCTACTCGTTGGAAATATTTTATTATATAATTTGTTCATCGTTTCATTTACATTAAAATATTTAGAATCTAATAAATTATGATTGTTTGTTATACCTTTCAAATTACGATAAAAATTTAAATGAAATATATTGAGTATTATAAATTCATTGTTAACAA
This sequence comes from Spirochaetia bacterium UBA6919, assembly GCA_002450905.1. Taxonomy (GTDB): domain Bacteria; phylum Spirochaetota; class UBA6919; order UBA6919; family UBA6919; genus UBA6919. Next base: position 4,087 of record DKAT01000014.1, on the reverse strand, counting down.
TATTTTTTAATGGTTGAATAAGATCTTCATATCCTTTGATTATTGTATCAAGTTTCTCACCTTCAAAATACCGATGCATATAAAAATGATTAACTGCAGCATAGGGAATCCACATATCATTTGCCTGCATAAAGGTTTGATATGCTCTTTCAAAATAGAATTTACTTGTTTTAATATGTTTGATCCAAATATTGACGAAAGCACCAAAATAAGTAAACATTTTACTTTTAATATCAATAAAATTAAACTTTTTATCTAGTTCAAGTGCAATTTCTGACAATTTGTAAGCCAGTTTATAATCTTCAAAATATACAATAACCATTAGTGCGAAATTAATCAATGAAATAGATGTATATTTTGATATTCTATTATTTAAAAAATAACTAGCGAATCTGGTTGAATAGTAGGCAAGTGATTTTAATTCTCCAATTTGATAATATGGAATAAGTAAAGAATCATATAAATTCAGGGTGATTAGTGGGATCTCATCTGTTTCGATTTCTCTTGCAAGAATATCTTTATAAGTAATTTTTAAAAAAAGATTTTTAAATTCAATACTCATCTCTTTTAAAAAACCTTTTATATTAATTTGTTTTAAATCTGGAGGTTCGACACCATATAGAATTAGTCCTTGGCTAGCTAAGTCAATAGCTTTCTTATAATTTGAGGAGTTAAAATATACTTTGATTAGTTTGATATATGCTTTTGCCTTATCATTTCTTGATTTAGAATGGTTGATCGCAGATTCCATTATTTTTTCTGCTATTTCATAATTATTATTTAAGTAATCTGATTCCCCCTTTTCAATATACAAATTATAGGTCAGATCGTAGTGGGTGTTCCAGTGATCCTCATTGAGTAGACTGATCCCCGTTGTGAAGTAATTTAAAGCCATTTTAAAGTCCAGTTGCTCCTTGACCTGTCTCCCCGATTTTAAGTTCCATTCAGCAATAAGGAGTTTTTCGTCCTCGTCATCCAAAATCTTCACAGCCTGGTTAAAATGATTTGTGATTTCAAGGGGGCTTTCTTCTAAATCTTCTTTTGAGCGATGTTTTATGAGGATTCGGGCGATCTTTAAGTGGAGATGGGACTTCATATCCTCATCAAGGAGATCGTAGGATGCCTGTTGGACTCTGTCATGGATAAATTGATATCTAACTTTCTTAGCTTCCAGTCCTTTATTCCCTTTTAAAATATACTTATATTCATTACCCAAAGGGATAATCAATTCGTTATAAATCAATTCTGAGAGATTCTTTGCTGTCCTGTATGGGGTTTCGTTATAAATCAGGGATAGGGTTTCGAGGTCAAAATCCTTTCCAATACAGGATGAGAGCTTTAAAAGTTCGATGGATTCCTGTGAGATCGTTTTGATTTTATTGACCAGAAGAGTGATTATGTTATCTGTATATCTGATATTTCTTATATTATCAATGTTCCATTCCCATTTTCTCGTGTTTCGGTTGAACTGGAGATTCTTTTCCTGATAAATTGCTTTTAAAAGTTGGGTGATAAAGAAGGGATTCCCATTTGTTTTCTCAAGAAGGATGTGAGACAGTGATTTAGTATTGGTAGTCATTTCATTGAAACAATTCTTCAGAAATTGATTAACATGTTCCAATTGAAGGGGTTTTAATCGTATTACTCTTGTATTTAAAGATTTCTCGCTTATATTCTGGAATTCATTGATCTGATTTAATGTGTGACACAGGGAATGAGAGGAGTCTACTTCGTCATCGCGGTATGTGATAACCAGTAAGAGATGGGGATAAATCACATTATTGAAAAGATTTTCGAGTAAATCAAGACTGGCGGAATCAGCCCATTGGAGGTCATCTAGAAATATAACTACTGGGTTATCCTTATCCAATAAGGATTTTATAAATAATTGGAAGATATGATGAAAGCGGTTCTTCGATTCCGACGGGGAGAGTTCGTATACAGCATGAGCGTGTCCTGTAATAAGCTCAAGAGACGGGATGAGAGCTGAAATGATACCTATATTATCATCCAATGCCTTAGTAATCTTATTTTTATAGGTTTGAATTGTATATTCTCCACCCGATAATATTTTTTGGACTAATTGATCCAGTGCCTGGAAAATTGCACTATAAGGCTGATTGTTCTTGTTCTGATCATACTTTCCTGAAATGAAATATCCCTGGTTAATGTGAACATCCCTTTGTAATTCCCGGACAAAAGATGTTTTGCCGATTCCCGAAGATCCCCGTACAATGACCAGATGGGATTCACCCTGACATACACTGCTAAACGTATCTTTGAGGATTAACAAATCCTGATCCCGACCATATAGCTTTTGAGGGATATTCATTTTATCGGTATAATCATCCACACCAGGTATCCAGTGATAAGGGATCATTTGTTTACTATTCAGACAATATTCTATGTCTTTTTTTAGACTAAAAATTGTTTGATACCTGTTTTCAGGATCTTTGGACATTAATTTCAAGAGGACTGGCCAGATCTCTCTGGATATTAAAGGATTATTCGTATTGGGAATATTGGGAAGATGGGTAAGGTGAAGATGGATGAGGTCCAGTGGATCATCTGATTGAAAAGGTAATTTACCTGATATCATTTCATAAAATGTAACTCCAAGGGAATAATAATCGGTTCGATAATCAAGAAACTTATTCATTCGTCCTGTTTGCTCGGGTGACATGTAGGCAATTGTTCCTTCCAGTTTTTCAGGGGGTAGTGATTCAATTTGCTCCTTTGGGATAAATGTGGAAATGCCGTAATCTATGAGTTTTATGATGTTGTTCTCTGGATTCCAGACCCAATTAGATGGGTTAATATCTTTGTGAATGAGATTTTGCTGGTGAACCGATTCGATGATATCAAGCATCCTGATGGCTAATTGATTGAACAGTAAAGGGGTATTTCGAAAGATGAGATGATTGAGGGATATTCCTCCAAAATCCTCCAGTACAAATAAGTAGGAGTTATTATTCTCGATAAAATCATACGCCTTGATTACTCCTGATAAATTAAAATCTTTTGTAATCTTATATTCTCTATGGAAAAGGGCAATTTCAAGGGGACTTGGATGTTCTTTATTTAATTTTTTCAGAATAACAGATTTATGATCCTGTTTCTGTATCGCCCTGTGGATTGTTGTATTTGGGCTATTGTATAATTGGCTAACAAATTGATATTTATTGTCAATCATACGGGGAAAATATCCTCTAGAAATTTAAGTAGAAAATGATTAAAGGACTTGGGGTTTTCTAATTGGGGAAAATGACATGAATCCTCGATCACATGGACTTTTGATTGCCAAAGATTCCTTATTTTGAGACTCTGTAAGTATGATAATTTGATAAAAGGCTCTTTCTCCCCATGGAAAATTGCAACCGGCTTATCCAGTTTCTCAAGAACTTCCACCTCATTTAAATACTGTCCACTCAGGATAGATTTCCCCAGTACAACACGAGCATTAGGATCTGTCTTCTTGATATCGTCATAAATTAATTGAACGAGATTTTCATCGTATAAGACTGAATTCTTAGCCCAGGTCATGGCTTCATCTTCTATCAAAACAGGCTTAAAGATATATTGTAGAACAGGACTTGGGTATGCTATTTCTTCGAAGTTCAAAGGATTTTTTACAGGTCCAGTACCGAAAATAACTAATCCAATCACTCCGGGTAGTTTAGAAATGGATTGAAGAGCAATATCCCCTCCCATAGAGTGTGCAGCAAGAACATATTTTTCCAGTTTGAAATGTTGAATGATTTCCTGAATAAATGATATATATCCACTAATTGAGTTTGACTGATCAGGATCTGAAGAATATTGCGAATCTCCGTGACCTGGGAAATCAAATGTAATCAGGCGATATTTTTTTAGTCTATCTTCATTTAATTGATTTGAAAATGCTTTTGAAGAGGAGGAATTCCCATGAATAAAAATCACGGCTTGATTTGATGTGTTGATATCATAACATATGATATTTTCATTATTGATAATTAATGACTTTCTATCCATAAATAACTCAGAATTAACATTCGCCAAATTGAATTATAGATTATCATAATAATTAATAGAGTCACTGCATAATAGT
>DKAT01000116.1 GCA_002450905.1 Spirochaetia bacterium UBA6919 | reverse complement strand
AGGGACTGGATAAATTAAATATTAAAGATCCCATATGGGAAGACGTGTTCCCGTTATTTACCAGTGATTATGATTTTGAATCGGATCTCGATGTGAATATCCTGGGACATATTTTTGAGCAATCCATCAGTGACATTGAGAAAATTAAATCCAACAATACCATTAATCTTCAAGTTCTTGAATCAAAGGACAGTAAACGAAAGAAAGAAGGCATCTATTATACACCCCGCTATATAACGGAATATATTGTAAAAAATACCGTGGGGCGATTTTTGGAAGAGCATCCCGATCGACTTGATGATATTAAAATCCTTGATCCAGCCTGTGGAAGTGGAGCCTTTTTAAATGCCGTCGTGGATTATTTATTACAAGTCCATGAGAGTCGATTTGAGTCCCAGGAAGTCCCTGAGAATTACAGCTTAGAAGGCAGGAATGAAAAGATTTTAGTCCAGAAGACGGTGGATGGCAAAGTGTACACTGCATTTGATCGGGCTACGGTGTATAAACATATTCTTAAAAATAATATCTATGGGGTAGATTTAAATGAAGAGGCTGTGGAAATTACTAAATTATCTTTGTGGCTGAAAACAGCAGATCGACGATTTGCCTTGGAGAATCTGGATGAGAATATTCAGTGCGGGAATAGTTTAATTGATGATCCGGATATTGCTGGTGAAAAAGCGTTTCCATGGGATCAACGGTTTTCAAAGATCATTCAGAAAGAAAATCTTATGACTTATATGGTCACCTGGGTTACTCACAACAGTCGTGTGTCTGAGAGGATGGTTCAATTTGGTGTGGAGAAAGGGGATCCTGTTCTACTGGATATGGATGCTGAAATCTTCATAAGCCATACAATCCATAATATCCTTGTTGAAGATCAACTCCGATGTCTGGCTTATAACATCTGTCGGGATCATGTTCATTTGATTTTAGTCTGTAATCAAGGCGACCGGGATAACATTGTTCGGAAGTTGAAGGGTAAGAGTTCCCAAAAGTATAAAGAGCATTTAAAAATTAGTCCCAATGAAACTTTCCATCTGTGGGCACAGAAATATCATCATTCCGTCATTGAAGATGAGGAATATTTACAGAATGCTGTGGAATATATACAGAACAATCGGGTGAAGCATGGGTTACCTGAGATCGAAGGATTGCAGATTGACAAGGGGTTGCAACCCCTTGTACAAGATAATCCCCTTATGGGATATGTGTCCCGGATGAAAGGGGGATTTGATGTGGTGATTGGGAATCCGCCGTATGTTCGGCAGGAAGAGATCCCTAGTGAGCAGAAGAAATATCTTGTGAATCGGTATGAGAGCGGGAGTGGTATGGCTGATCTCTATGTTTATTTCTATGAGAAAGGGTATGAGTTATTAAATCAAAACGGCTATCTGGGATTTATCACCAGCAACACGTTTATGAGAACGAGTTATGGAAAACAGCTTAGAAAGTTTCTTAGTGAAAAAACCTCAGTCATCAATCTATTTAATTTTGGAGAGAATCAATTCTTTGAAGGAGTTACGACTTATCCAGTAATTACTGTTATCAAAAAGGATTCTCAAAAAAATGATACTTTATTTTTTGAATTAACCGGTCGCAATATTATTGATGTCAATGAATTGGATCAAGTTGTTCAAGAAAAATCATTTTCAATACCCCATATCAAAATAACTGAAGAGACCTGGAGTTTTAATCCGAATCCACTTGGGGAGGCTCTGAAAGAGAAATTAAAACATACCGGGGTTCCATTTGGGGAATACACAAAGGGTCAGGTTTATTATGGAATTAAAACTGGATTGAATGAAGCGTTTGTCATTGATTTGGAGACGAAGAAAAAATTGATTCAGGAGGATCCCCGATCGGAAGAGATTATTAAACCCTGGTTGAGGGGACGGGATATCCACCGATGGTCTTATGATTTTGAGGATTTATACCTTATATTTACCCGACGGGGTATAGATATCAATCTATATCCTGCTATTAAAAAGCATTTAGAACAATTTAAGAATGAACTTACACCAAAATCTTCCAAGGATCAGAAAGTTGGTAGAAAACCGGGACCTTATGAGTGGTATGAGATTCAGGATTCTATAGCCTATTACGAAGCCTTTGAACAACCGAAGATTGTTTATGCTNNCATATGGAGCATGTACCCATTGCAGAGAATCCCGGGGATGGTCGGTTGGAGGGTCTTGGGGAACAGCAAACCCAGATGAGTGAGAAGCTCCGGGATCAGAATAAAGATTTCCTCCTCTGGATCCAAAATAGTTTTAATCCCAAGAAGATCAGTGAGAAGTTAAAGAAGCCCTATTTGTTGGATGAATCGGTTTTTTTTGAGGAGCTGAGAAAGCAGAAAGTGAATTTAAGTACCCGCCCCAAGGAGTTTAAAGCCCTTCGGGATGAATGGCTCGGGTTAAAAGAGATTTATGAAAGTATTCAGAAGACAGATCGGGAGATTGATCAGATTGTTTATGAATTGTATGGGTTGACTGAGGAGGAGATTGGTATTGTTGAAAAAAGTATAAGTGATTAGTTTATGGTATAAAATATGGAGATTATTTATTCTTCAAAATCAAAGAAGTTTTTGAAAAAGTTACTTAAAGGCGATAAAAAAAGTGTTGGAATGATTATCAAAACCATTGAAGAATATGCCTTCAATCCTAAGGGACACTTTGATATACAGTATCTTAAAGGACAATTAGGTGATTTAAAAAGAATTCGTGTTGGGAATTATCGTATTATATTTGATGATAATGACAACTTACTTACTATTTTAGAGATTTATCATAGACAGGAGGCTTACTCATGATTGAAACACAAGTTATAAAAGAAAATGACCAACCCGTTGCCGTTATTTTGGATTATAATGAATATCAACGTTTAAAAGAAATTGAACAAAATCAGCTGGATTACATATCAGGGCATGAAATTAAAAAGACAAATAAAAAATGGATTAGACATGAAGATTTAAAAAAAGAGCTGGGTTTATGAATTGTATGGGTTGACGGAGGAGGAGATCAGGATTGTGGAGGGGAGTTTGGGGTGACCCTTCGATGGTTCGGTGATGCTTTGGACTGATAAAGTTTATGGTGAAAGTGGTAAGGGGTATGGTTGTTTATGCAAGGCTGAAGCCTTGCCCTACGATGGGTTTTTACTATAATTACCTGTTGGAGCCGATTAAGGGGATTGGTCTCGTTGTGTTGAGGAATTTTCTGGGGTTGTGTGAGGTGGAGTGAGATGGGGTTTTGAGATTGCCACGCTCCTTTTAGTCGCTCGCAATGACATTGGATCGGGGAAATTATTAAAAGTTGGATTGTGAAATATTTTTATACGATGTGTTGAATTTGGGTGGTGGGTGTCGAGGAAGGGTGGTATAAATCAGTTTCTTCAAGAGAGGTGTTTTGTGGAATACAAGTATAAAGTTATTATTGAACCTCAAGCTGAGGGAGGTTTTACAGCTTATGTCCCTAGTTTACCCGGATGTGTATTCGAGGGTGAAAGTTATTATGAGACCATTCAAAATATTAAAGAAGCTCTCCAGCTTTATTTAGAAGTGACAAACGAAAGAAATCAACCTATTCTTGAAGATCATTTCACGGTTGTGGATATGAGTATTTCTTTATGAGTAAGGAACTCCCTTCTTTAACACCTAATAAGATTATTCAAATCCTTGAAAAAATCGGTTTTCAATTTCTTCGTCAGACTGAGAGCCATAAAATCTTTGTTAAGGATGAACATCTGGTTATTGTTCCTTTCCATAACCGTGACTTAAAAAAAAGGTACTCTTGCTTAAATTATTAAAGGGACTGGATTAAATAAAATGAATTTATCAATTATTTGTAAACTGAATGGATTTATTGAAGTGATTGGGATTGTGGAGGGGCGTTTGGGGTGACCCTTCAACAGACTCAGGGTGACAGGTGTGATGCAAGGCTAAAGCCTTGCCCTACGAGTTTGTTTGTTGATCGTTTGTTTATCCTTTTGTTATTCATGGTTCGACAAGCTCACCATGACATGTTATTTCTCTTTTTTACAGTTATTAATATAATTAGTATATTTTATAAATTTTTGAGGTTATCGAGAGGGGTGGGGTGATTTCAATAGAGGGGGTTTAAAAAAATTCATTTTTTTTGAATTGGGGTGGTGGTATTTTTCCCATACTTTTCCCATGTTTTCCCTTGAGGGAGTTGTTTGGTGGTTCATAGAGATTTTTTTTTCAAAATAGAATTATATCAGGTTATTTATTGAAGTGAAATAGCATCCCAATGGATCGAGGCCTTTGATTATTAAGGTGTTTTCGGATAAGTTGCCGATTTGGATAAGGACGTCTTTTGGGTTGAATTGATTCACAAGGGAGATTGCCTGATCGCAACTCTTTTTTCCATGTGCCAGTAAGGTCATAGACATTTTTGCATTTTGGAAACCTGCAATTCCCATGGGTATATTATTTTTTTTCAGATGCCAGTTTTCTTTGTATACTAAATTTTTATCGATGATGAATTCGAGGGTATTTCGTATTGATTGAAATTGCCATTCCTCCTGATGAGCTACTCTTCCTGCACTCAGAATGTCTAAATAGAGAAGCTCACAGTTGTTTTGGATTGTGATAAATGTTTTTATGTTGGTTTTTGTAAATTTACAGGGTATCAATGGCTTATTGAGGAATACCAGGGTGCTATTTTCTTTAATTTCAATGGTATTAGATATCGTATTGCTTTGATTATCTATTTCTGAAGGTGGGTAACAAATTGTGGATGCCGGGGATTTCCATATTACACTGGAATGATTGCTTATTGAAATATCAATATATTGGGTGTCTCCTGAGGATAGTCCTCCCCCCTGATCAACAGGCATAGTTATAATAGTATTTTTTTTAGGGATCACATTGAGATAGAGTGGGGAGCTTTGTTCTGATGTCCATTGATTATTTGTGACTGTCAGGTTAATGGATCCGTGGGAATGAATTGAGTTTGTTTGGTTGGAATTCAGTGTCATCATAGGATTAGTGATGGTGGTGGTGATGAGATGATCTTCCGCTAGCTAATGTCGGATTTTGTGACCAGAGAGGCTTTCTTCCATTGAACTTGCTGCCTTGGATGACGTTATTTTCCAACCAGTCTATGATGTTTTCCAGACCTTCGGTTTTTTTTAAATTGGTGAATACAAAGGGGAGAGGTCCACGGGAGGCTTCTAAATCATGTTTTACTTGTTCTAAATTTACTTCTACATGAGGAGCCAGGTCTATTTTATTTACCAAAAGGAGATCGCTCCGGGTAATCCCCATGCCACCCTTTCTTGGAATATCTTCTCCTTGGGCTACATCTATGACGTAGATTTGGTAGTCGACAAGATCTGGGCTGAATGTGGCGGATAGATTGTCTCCACCACTTTCTATAAATGCTAGTTGGGCATCAGGGAATTTATTTTGCAAGATATAGAGTGCATCTGCATTGAGTGATATATCATCCCGTATCGCTGAGTGGGGACATCCTCCTGTTTCAACGCCTATGATTCGTCCCATATCCAGAGCTTTCTTGTTAGTTAGAAACTGGGCATCTTCTCTTGTATAAATATCATTGGTTATTACAATGATGGAATATTTGTTTCTTAATGCTTCACATAATCTCAATAGTAGATGACTCTTTCCTGAACCTACAGGTCCTCCAATACCAATTCTAATTAGATTTTCCATAAAAGCTCCTTTACGTTCTAAAATATCTTGATGTTAAATATTCGTGTCCCATACATGCAATATCCATTCCTGGTGTGATGCTTTGAAGTTCTATATTGGGATTTAGATCTAATTTATCTGTTAATTTCTCTATATACTTTATCATATTTGCAATAAACATGTGTGCTTCATTCTGTTTCATAGGAAGAATGCGGATGACGACCTGAGCCCATTGCTTTATAGTAGATAATAAGAGGGATTGAACCATATTCATTTCACTTATATTAAAGGAATAACAAGCAATACCCCAAACGATTGGAAATTGGATGAGGTATTTATTGTTCATAATATACTCGTCGAGGGGATTTAAATTCTTAATACCATAAACGTCTTTTGTTATCAGGTAAAATGATCTGGCTGTTTGAGCTGAGGCTTCCCGAATATTTTTATTAGGTTTGAAGGCTGATAGCTCTTCATTTAGATTTAGAATTTGATTTATATTTTCAGACTGGATAAGGTGACATGATTTGACTGATGATCTAGCGTCTAATGGGAGATAGGAATATTCTATAGATTCATTAGCCCAGTCTAAAAGGGATTGATAATTATTTATCCATCTTTTTTGAATAGCATACTCCAAACCCCAGGAATAGGCGAAGGAGCCAATGGGATAGCTTGAATCTGCGATGTGTTGAAGGGTGAGTAGTGTATTTTTATGTTCTATCATAATTATGCCTTTTTAGAACATAAAATATCGTTGTGCCATGGGTAATATTTTCATTGGTTCACAGATTAGTAGTTCACCGTTTGCTCTAACCTCAAATGTATCCGGATTTATTTCCATTACCGGCAGTGCATCATTTAATGGAAGGTGTGTTTTTTTGAGGTTTCTCGTATTTTTTACTGCCATACAATTTTTTTTTAGTCCAAGTTTCCTTGGAAGGTCATCTGATATTGCTTGTTTGCTTAGGAACAGGTAACTTGTTTTTATTCTTGCAAGTCCGTGTGAAGCAAACATAGGTCTTCCCCATACGGGTTGTGGTGTTGGTATGGATGCGTTAGGATCTCCCATAGAGGAATAAGCTATGAATCCTCCTTTGATTACTAACTCTGGTCGGACACCAAAGAATACTGGCTTCCATAAGGTGAGGTCAGCTAATTTTCCCACTTCTACAGATCCAACTTCATTGTCTAATCCATGAGCTATGGCAGGACATATAGTATATTTTGATATATATCTTTTAATCCGAAAATTATCATTTCCTGAAGTATCTTCCTTTAGTGATCCACGCTGGACTTTCATTTTATGGGCTGTCTGCCATGTCCTGATAATTACCTCTCCAACACGACCCATAGCCTGGCTATCGCTGGACATCATGCTGATTGCACCCATATCGTGTAGTATATCCTCTGCAGCTATGGTTTGAGGACGGATTCGACTATCAGCAAAAGCTACATCCTCTGGGATATTGGGATCCAGGTGGTGGCATACCATAAGCATATCGCGATGTTCTGGGATTGTATTATGGGTAAATGGTCTCGTAGGATTTGTAGAACTGGGAAGAACGTTTTCTTCTCCGCAAACCTTCAAGATATCCGGGGCATGCCCACCACCAGCACCCTCTGAATGAAAGGTATGTATTGTTCTACCTTTGAAAGCAGAAATAGTATCCTCAACGAATCCTGATTCATTCAATGTATCAGTATGGATAGCTACCTGGATTTCGTATAAATCTGCTACACTCAGGCAACAATCTATTGCAGAGGGTGTAGTACCCCAGTCTTCATGGAGTTTTAATCCACAGGCTCCAGCAATGATTTGTTCTATAAGGGGTTCTGGGAGTGAATTATTTCCTTTACCAAAGAAACCCAGATTGACAGGGTATTCTTCTGATGATTCAAGCATTTTTGCTATGTTCCATGCTCCGGGTGTGCAGGTTGTAGCCAGTGTTCCTGTGGCTGGACCAGTACCTCCACCAAGCATAGTAGTTATTCCGCTTGTTATAGCTGTTTCAATCTGTTGTGGACATATGAAATGGATGTGCGTATCAATACCTCCAGCTGTACAGATCATTCCTTCACCAGCTATAATCTCTGTTCCGGCACCTATTGTGAGCTCTGGTATAATTCCATCCTGTATTCCAGGGTTACCAGCCTTACCAATAGCTGAGATTCGTCCATCTCTTATCGCTATATCAGCCTTATAAATACCAGTGTAGTCGATGATCAATGCATTAGTAATCACTGTATCAGGGGATCCCATCTTCCTTGTAGCTCTTGGATCTTGTCCCATTCCGTCTCTAATAACCTTTCCACCACCAAACTTTACTTCATCACCTGTTGTAGTAAGATCTTTTTCAACTTCGAGAATTAAATCGGTATCAGCAAGCCGTATTTTATCGCCCTTTGTAGGGCCAAACATTGAGGCATTAGAGTCTCCAGATATTATAATAGCCATGAGTTATATACCCTTAAAATTATTTTTCTTCGCATTCTTCAGAGCGGATTTTTTTGTGGTTGATTTATCTAACTCTCCATTAATTAAATTATTAAATCCGATGACAACCCGCTCTCCTCCTAGTTCAATAAGAGTTACATTATGGGATTGTCCAGGTTCAAAGCGAATTGCAGTGCCTGATGGGATTGCAAGACGCATTCCATAAGCCTTTACTCTGTCAAAATCCATCATCTTATTACATTCAAAGAAATGAAAATGACTACCCACCTGGATTGGTCTGTCTCCAGTATTTGTAACAATAATTTGAATTGTTTTCCTATTTGTTAAACCAGTTATAGATTTACTTGATGTCCAAATCTGTCCTGGATACCATTCTGAATTGGATTGGATATTCGATGACATGAAAACTCCTACTGAATAGGGTGATGTACTGTTACTAATTTAGTGCCATCTGGGAAAGTAGCTTCCACTTGGACACTTGGGATCATTTCAGAGATACCTTCCATGACGTCTTTTCTTGATAATACTGTTCTTCCAAGATTCATGAGGTCTACAACGGATTTTCCTTCTCTAGCCCATTCCATAACCTGAGATGATATGATTGATATAGCTTCAGGATAGTTTAAGAGAACTCCTCTTTGTTTACGATCCTTTGCTACCATAGCTGCTACTGATAATAACAACTTGTCTCTTTCCTGGGGTGTGAACATTGCTTATCTCCTAAAAATAATTATTCCTGTTCCCCTGTTCGGATAGTCATTGCATCCTCTACATCAATAACAAATATCTTTCCATCCCCTATCTGCCCTGTTTTAGCTGAACTGGAGATAATCTCTTTAATGGTTTTAACGTCCTCTTCTTTACATACAATCATCAGCATATCTTTAGGTAGCATATCATATTGAATTTCACCTATAGTTATACCTTTCTGCTTGCCACGTCCCCGTACACTCATTTCGGTAAGGGCATAGAAACCACTATTAGCGAGATTTTCCTTTACTAATTTACATTTCTCGGTTCTTATAATTGCTATAATCATTTTCATATAAATTTCCTTAAATAATTAAATGGCTAAACGGATTTTAACATCATCCCGACTTAAGTCAGAAACATTACTTTGATAGGTAATTTCGCCTCGTTCCATAATATAACAGACATCAGCAAGCCGTAGGGCGAACTCCATATACTGTTCCACAAGGAGAATAGATATATTGCCCTGCTCCTTGATCATTCGTATAGTATTTTCAATTTGTTGCACAATCGATGGCTGGATACCCTCTGTAGGTTCATCAAGGAGAATCATCTTTGGTTCCGTAACAAGAATACGAGCGATCGCCAGTTGTTGTTGCTGTCCTCCACTGAGATCTCCGCCCTTTCTATTAAGGATCTTTTTTAAATCAGGGAATATTTTGTATATATCACCAGGTAAATCTTTTTCTGATTTTCCACGGGCTTCAAGCCCTAATATAAGATTCTCTTTCACTGTCAGGTATGGAAAAATATCCCGTCCTTGTGGTACATACCCAATCCCAGCCTGTGCTCTTTTCTCTGATTTCCAATGACTTATATTTTCTGTATTAAAATGGAAACTACCCGATCTTAATTTCATTTTACCCATAATCGTTTTGAGAAAAGTAGTTTTGCCAACCCCATTTCTACCCATTAAAGCAATAACTTGTCCTTTTTTAATGTCCATATTTACATTTCTCAGAACAGTACTTTCACCGTATGCACAACTGATTCCATTAGCAGAGAACATTTTCTTTCCCTCCTTCTCGTCCTAAGTAAACATCAATAACGACAGGATCATTCCGTATCTTCTCATAATTCCCTTCACAAATAATTTGACCTTCATGTAGAACTGTAATTTTACTGGAAAACTCTTCTACAAAAGACATATCATGCTCCACTATTATAACTGATCGTTCTTTTGCTATTTCTGTCAATAATTCACCTGTTTTCTGCCTCTCACTAGCTGTCATACCCGCAACAGGTTCATCAACCAAGAGTAATTTTGGCTCCTGGATAAGAGTCATGGACAGTTCAAGCCACTGTTTCTCGCCATGAGCAAGAGAACCAGCCCTCTTATCAGTTTTTGTTTCCAATCCAATACGTTTCAAAATATCATGAATAAGGTCACGATCATTCTGCGTTAACTTATGAAATAATGTAGAAAAAACTCCCCTGTTCCGAGTATATGCCAATTCCATATTCTCAAATACAGTAAGATTCTCAAACACAGATGGTGCCTGAAACTTCCTGCTAATACCCTTTTTCACAATTTCACTTTCACTTAATTTCAAAAGATCCGTTTCAAAATCATATATCACACGTCCAGAAACGGGTTTTACTTTTCCACAAATGACATCCAACAAAGTTGTTTTACCAGCTCCGTTTGGACCAATTAAAAATCGTATTTCTCCTTCATTCACAATAAAATCCACATTGGTCATTGCCTTATAACCATCAAAATCAACAGTTACACCCTCTAAATATATCAGATCCATATTCTATCCTGTTATTTCCTGTTTACGATTAAATAATCTCTTTATTGGTTCATCAATTGCAATAATTCCTTTTGGGAAAAATAATATAGCACAGATTAAAAGAACACCTAAAAAATATTGCCATACTTCAGGAAACTTCTCACTAAGGAACATATAACCCAAATTAACTCCCAGAGCACCAACAATAGCACCTGATAATGTCCCTCTCCCTCCTACAGCAACCCATATTGCAATTTCAACTGAAGGTAATATACCCATCTTCGATGGACTAATGATTCCCGACTGAGGAACGAATAAAGCACCCGCTAATCCTGATATTCCTGCAGCAAGGGTAAATACNNAACAAATACCTTATACCATACCGGATTATACCCTAAAAACTTCAAACGATTCTCTCCATCACGAATTGCCTGGAGTATTCGACCTGTTTTTGATTTTATAAGCAATTTTATACCCACAAATACCATAAGAAGTACTATCAAACTAATAATATATAACCCTATTTTAGTGGATTCATCATTAATAGAGAAACCAGCAATAGTAGTAAAGTTGGTCATCCCATTGGTTCCACCAGTATAGGATTGCTGTCCTATGAAAAATATACTGAGAGCCAATGCCAACGCCTGGGTTAAGATAGAAAAATACACACCTTTAATTCCAGATCGAAATGTAACATATCCTATAATCAATGCAAATAGCATTGGAACAAGTATTGCCATAGGTAATGCAAATCCAAGATGTCTGAAAGGCTCCCAAAACCAGGGTAATTTATCAAGTCCACTCCAGGACATGAAATCCGGCAATGCTTCTCCTTGTAATTTAAGATACATCGCCATAGAATATGCACCCAAACTAAAGAAGACTCCCTGTCCAAGACTAAGAATACCACCAAATCCCCATATTAAATCTAATGCTACAGCAATAATAGCATAGGTAATGAACTGTCCTATAAATTCCAGTCGAAATGTTGATAATACTAATGGCATAGATAAGAAAATCAGAAAGGAAATAAAGTATAAACCATACCCCTTACTTAGATCAATATATGTTTTTGATGATGTCCAACTCATAAAACCTCTAATCCAATGACCTTGTTTTCAGAGTAAGAAACCCAGAAGGCTTGTACTGAAGGAATAAAATAACCATTGTAAATACAATTACCTTTCCCATGCTTGATGTTGTGATAAATTCAAATAATGGACTTGCAAATCCCATGAGAAGAGAGCCACTGATTGTACCAATTAAACTTCCAACACCTCCTAAAACTACAACCATAAAGGAATCTATAATATAATTTTGCCCAGTAGACGGACCCACAGATCCTAATAAACTAACAATACTGCCAGAAATACCTGCTAATCCGCATCCAATTGAAAATGTTAAGGAATCAACCCTGTCCGTATTAATCCCCATGAATGCACCCATAGACCGATTCTGCATTACAGCTCTCATCCTTCTGCCTGAAGAAGATTTATAAATATAATAATACATTCCTAATATAACAATTATAGCTAAACCAATAATAAATAAACGGTTATAGGGAAGTTGTATGGTGCTTGTCAAAGATATTCCCTGTGTAAGCCATTTAGGGGATATGATTTCCACATTCGATGCTCCAAAGATATTTCGTGCAGCCTGTTGTAAAAGAAGACTGAGCCCCCACGTCACGAGAATGCTCTCAAAAGGTCGTCCATAGAGAAATCGTATTAAGCCTTTCTCCATAAGAAATCCAATAAATGCAGTAACTAAGAATGCCATTGGAATAGATATCAAAAAATAGCTCTCGCCCAAACTACTGTAGAAAATCTTTTGCATCACATAGACGGTATATGCCCCCAGCATCATAAATTCACCGTGGGCAAAATTAATTATTCCCATAATTCCAAAAGTAATACTCAGTCCCAATCCTGCCATGAGCAATATAGAACTCAGACTAAGACCATTAAACAATTGCATAATAATGGTATCCATTAAAACCTCTTCCAGAACTCTAGTATATCACCCTCCCTAACAGGATCAGGGAGAGTATATAATTATTTTTTCTTTCTATCAACTAATTTACCTGGTTCTGACACCATCTTATCAGGTGATATCAATTCAGGATAAGGATCTGGTTTAACCAATCCATCGGTCTTCCACACAATTTCAAATTGCCCATCGGGTTTAATTTTACCAATCTGAACAACTTTCCACGTATGATTATTCGTAGGCTCAACTTTCACCTTACCTTCTGGAGCATCGTATTCAACTCCCCGTACAGCTTCCCGTACTTTATTTACATCCGCTGAATTAGCCTTCTCAACAGCTTTTGCCCAGAGATATACTCCAAAATATCCTGCTTCAATAGGATCATCAGTTACCCGATCTTTACCAAATTTTGCCTTATAATTCTTGACAAAATCGCTATTTCCTGGAGTTGTCATGCTCATAAAATAGTTCCAGGCAGCATAATGCCCAGCAATATTTGCCGCACCAATCCCTATAATCTCCTCCTCAGCAATACTCACTGACATCACAGGAATCTTATCAGGAGTTATACCAGCCGCTTTCAATTGTTTAAAAAAAGCGACATTGCTATCTCCGTTTAAGGTGTTAAATATGACGTCAGGTTTCGCAGACTTGATCTTACTAATGACGGTGGTGTACTCCGTATGCCCAAGTGGAGTATATTCTTCAGCCACCGTCTTACCTCCCTCCTTCTCTAATTGCTTCTTAATTATTTTATTAGCAGTTTTGGGGAAGACATAATCAGAACCTAGTAAAAAGAATTTCTTCTTTCCCTGTTTCAAAAGCCAGGTGACCGCAGGCATAATCTGTTGATTGGGTGCAGCCCCTGTATAGATAATATTCTTTGATGCCTCAACCCCTTCATATTGTACTGGATAAAATAATAAGTGATTAAGTGATTCAAAAACAGGTTTCACAGCTTTCCGGCTGGCTGATGTCCAACATCCAAACACCACAGAAACTTTATCACCCTGGATAAGCTTCTTTGCCTTTAAAGCAAATGTAGGCCAGTCCGATGCCCCATCTTCTATAATAGGTACAATTTTTTTACCAAGAAGACCTCCTTTCTTATTAATTTCATCAATAGCCATGATGGTTGCATCTTTCACAGCTTTCTCGCTGATGGACATTGTTCCACTCAGTGAATGTAAAACTCCTACTTTAATGACTTTCTCATCTGTAGTAGATTTTTTCGTTTCTTCACCAACTTTCTTAGCCTCACTCTTTTTTGTACAGCTTGAAATTGCTGTGAATGAGATTAGCATTAGTATCACAAAATAAAACATTTTGTGTTTCATTGTCATAGATATCCTCCAATAGTCTTTCTATTCACAAACCCATTTGATAGTAATTTTTTTTTCATTGGGATTATGATATAATATGCACTAAATGTGCCATTTGTGAAATGGAAAATATATTTATAAATCTATATATATCTATTTCTTATCATAAGAAGTCATTTTTATAAGGATTTTTACTCTGTTGATAATTGAACATTATGTGAAATAATAGGCATTTTCTTATTTTAATGACCATTCGAGCATGAACGATGCTTAATGATTTTATAAAAATAAGATTATCTATGAAAGCCGTTATACTCCTGAAAATGATAAAATACAATGTACTAATTAATAAAGCTATTGTTTATGATAGATATTCTAAACATATGTCCTTGTCATGCATCTATGAAGGATCGGAATCAAAATATTTAGTTCCGATGGTGATAGATTAAGAAGTCTTTGTGCGATTTGTTATTGAGAAAGAAATTGCGATAGAATAGTGTAATGTTATTTTGTTAAGAACTGAATATTAAATAGAATATGAACTATCACCCTCGTTTTAAAGAGGGTGATATCAATTGGGAGGTATATAATTTTTTAAATTATGTTATTTATCTTCCTTTGAATCATCTTTTTTTGTTTCATCCTTGGTTTCGTCTTTTTTATTTTCAGATGATTTCTTTGTATCTTCGTCATCGAGACTACGACCCATTTTTTTAAGCTGGATGGATCGGTACGTCTGCAATGTAGCATTTTCACGTCGTAAAAACGCCTGTCTCTTTAAAAATTTGTATTTTTTAATACCCCAATTTGATTCATCATCAATAGTTAAATTATCTCCATCCACACTTGCAAGATCACGAACCATTTCAATTCGTTTGAAGTATACAACAAAATCACCTCGGACTCCGTGTTCAGGTCGAGAAACAATAAATGAATGAAATTTCATATATGGAATCTCTCTTGGATAGAGACGTGGTCGGAACAATTTTTTCTGATCTGGACTACTAACATACTCAGGATTGGTATATACAAGTCTTCTCCAGCCGGCGAAGTAGAGGTATCCCATGAAATAATCCATATATTGCCGATCCTGATTAAGAAATCGTATAAATAGCCTATTTTGATAATTACGTCCAGCTACTTCAACTGAAATTTCTTTAACCTGACCGACATTTTCTACAACTCCATTCCCAATATTCGTGATTTTGCCCTCATCGTTGTATTCCATGATCTCATAGAAAGGTTTAATCGTAGCGTGGGCGTAAAATCGATGATGAGGGAAGTGAATACGGACACCAAGAACTTCTTTACCTGGATCAACCTTGGCATTTGAGCGGATTTTAACTGTTTTTGTGCGTGAATAATTTCTTGTGACAGGGTAATCTGATGACGAGTTGAATGTGACAAACCATCGATCGAGTATCATGTCTTTTTGTGTGACATCATATTCAATTAGATTATCATCCCACCCCTTAGGCTTATCCTTATTTGTTTTATACTTATAAGGTGTTTTATTTCCTTTATTATCGGGTCCTGCAAGAAGTTTATTAAACTTGGTGAAGTCTAGAACGACAACTCTGCGATCTCCCGTATCCTTACGGTTTTTTGAATCTTCCTTTTTTGAATCATCTTTTGTCGATTCATCTTTGGTATTGTCCTGAGAACTAACAATTGTGCTAACTCCGAGAACTGCTACCATTAAAAGGAATAATAGAATCCTTTTCATAGAGCGCTCCTTAAGATTTTTAAAATTATCATTTAATATTATAGAAGAAAAAAAAATATATGTCAAGTATAAAATACGATTTGCCGATAATGAATGGTTATATTATAATTTATTTTATCATTCAGAATGGGGAATTTATGACAAGTGTTGCTATTACACAACATAAAAGGTATGATGATTTAAAAAAGCATATTGAGAAGCATTTTGATTTTCATGGCGGGATAAATACCTTTATTCAAAGCGGAGATAAAGTCTTGATTAAACCGAATCTCCTTGCTGAACCTAAGAGTAATGAGGAACCTGTTACTACTGATGGTCGTATGATCTTTGCTGTGGCTGGATATTTAAGAGATCATGGTGCTAAAGTGTCTGTAGGAGATAGTCCAGCATTCTCGACCGTAAGTGGGATATTGAGAAAAATTGGTGTATTCAGGGAACTCAAGGATATTGGTGTTGATATTATTGATTTTAACAGACCTGAAGAACGTTTTAAAAGTTATAGTCTTGATATAGCTTTAAAGGAACATAATAAGCTGATTAATTTACCTAAGTTAAAAGTTCATTGTCAGCTCAGAGTTACTTTAAGCATAAAAAATCTTTTTGGATGTGTTACTGGAAAGAGGAAAGCGCTATTACACCTTGCTCATGGTGACCGTCAAAATGATTTTGCGGAGATGTTGGCTAAAAATTATTATGATATTAAGCCGGTATTCACCCTTGTTGATGCCATTGATGTTATGGAAAAGAGGGGTCCCAGGGGCGGGGTGCGTAAAAATGTTGGATTGATGATATCTGGTGTGGATTGTGTAGCTATAGATCGTGTACTTATTAATGCTTTAGGTATACCACTCGATGAATATAGGATTCTTACAGCAGCAAGAGATCTTAATATTGGGGAATGGAGATTGGATAGAATAAAATTACTTGGAGAGAGTAAAATACCATCTATTGAACTTGAATTTCCATTAATGCTTCCTATAACATTTTCTCCATTAAGGGTTATCAAATCAACGATTAAAAATGCCTTGATCAGGAGAAGGGAAATGAAGAATGAGAGGATAACTATTACGTAATGATGAGCTATTTCTTATATATTTCCTGATAGTTATAATAACTTCCCAGAACCTTCTTGACATAATCCCTTGTTTCATCATATCGTATCAACTCCACAAAGTGATTCATATTAATCAAGGAGATTGTTTTCTTCCAGTTGTTGTACATAGCCCTTAATCGTCCGGGACCGCCGTTATATCCTGCCACTGCAATATAAACTGGTTCTGATTTCATAATCTGAGAAATATATTTTGTACCAAGACGAATGTTTAGTTCAGGATCAAAGAAGTTTACGGATGAATCTTTTTCTTTTTTCCCGAGTAAATAGCGTCCTGTGGCAGGCATAAGTTGCATAAGACCCATGGCACCAACATAAGAAATAGCACCCTGATTAAACCTGCTTTCCTCCCTGATAATAGCTGATACAAGGAGCGGATCTACCTTATAACGCTGGCTTGCCTTCTCAATTTCTTCTTTAAAGTACAGTGGATAACTAGTTTCCCTTAACCAGGGCAGGAGATAATTATTTCCTTGAGGGCCATTTAAATACCATATCAGTACGCCAGAAAAATGTATAGTAAAGTGATGATTACCCAATTTTTTAAATAATTCCCTCAAAACAAGGGCATATTCGTATTGCTTATCCTCATTTTCTGATAAGAACTTCTTAAGATCAGTATAGCCCTGCCGATATTCGCCATAAGAAATCAAAAACAACGCCTGTCTAAGAGTTTTATCATTCAGTTGGGTGAAATTAACATTATATTTGAGTTTCTTCAGTTTGGATATAACTTCCGGAGATTTAAGAAAAGTCATATAGTTCTTTTTATCTGTCTCAATGATCTTTTTAAAATTTTTCTTGTCGTCCTTATGAAGATTTTTTAATCTGTTAAGAGATTTATAGGTATAATAATCTCTTTTATGCCTGAGGAAGCCATTTTTAAAGTATTCAATAGCAGACTTCTTGTCTTTTAAACGATTTGATATTTCACCTAACCAATAATACAGCTTAACACCGTAACCAGGATCAATTTCTTGTTTAACAACTTTTGAGAAAATGCCTATAACTTTCTTATCTTTCTTCTTATTGATCCACTCGAATAAAATTTTATCAACATATCGAGATCTCTTGTTATTAATGGAAGCAACGATAGCCGATACGAGCAATTCATCATCCAGTAAAGTATAATTAGGCATCAGAAGATCACATGTCTTATCTAAATACGTATGTTTGGGTTGATTTAATATTTTTTTGAATTCTGCTAAGGATTTCTTGGTATTTTTTGGGAAAAGAAAATGAGCATACTCAAATTCTCCTTGTTGATACAGAGGCGATGTAGTATTGCTATTCTGTAATAATTTGTTATAAATAGATTCAGAATTCTTTGAGTCATTAGTCCCTGCATAAGCCTTGCCAAGGAGGATATTTTTTCTGAATTGAATATCATCACTCTCTGTTTCTCGAACCAGATTTATTAAGTGGATGACTTTATGGTAGAGTTCTTTATTTCGACTAGCCTTATTATAGTAATACTGAGCAAGTGAAATTAATTTATCTCCATATAAATGCTTTTCAAAATTATTATCCAATTTATGTAATGAATGAATATTCTTTTCAAGATAGGCTGTGCCTGTTAGACCAATACTTTTTCCAAAATACAAAAAGGCATTTTGGTTATCTTTCAATAATTCATAAGCTGATCCAACAAAATACCAAGCACGACCCTTCACTTCCTGATCCTTAGTTTGAATAGATGAAAACTCCTTTATTAACTCCGATTGTTTTTTAAGTGATAGATATATTTTGGCTTCCAGTTCAATGCAATTTACAAGGTAGGATGAATCAGGGTATTCTTTTCTAAGACGTTTTAAATAGATAAGACTATTGGTATAATCATTTAAATGATAATAAGAAATCCCCAAGTAATTCGAAAGCCATTCCCGTATTGGGGAATCTGCTTTATCTATTTGATGAAGTTCTTTAATTGCATCTTTATACTGTTTAAGATGATAGAAACTCATTCCCACAAGAAAATGTGTACTGATTTTATTTTTAAAGTCACTTGGCTTGGATTCCCATTGTGATATAACACCTTTGTAGTCTCTCTTATTATAAATCTCTGTGAGAGGGTTCCTTTCATAGTTAGAATATTTAATTTGCACTGGGTGGATCTTTAAATAATTGATGCCATCAAACTGAATTGGTTTTGGAGCTTCCTGTGGATCAAATAAACCCATACCAAATAACACGATAACAATAACAGCTATACTGAAAACAGATATACCCGTATATTTTAAAATAGCAGCTTTCTGATTACTCAATGGCAAACCCTCTTTTATATGGAACATTGAAAATGATTTAGTGAACTTAGATTTGTTAATAAATTTAATCAGAAACAGGATAAAATACAATCAATTCCTTCTTAGTGATGATCAACAGAGCATTTGAGGTATTCAAAATATATGAGATACCTAAATCATTAAAATGGGATTAAGAACAATCGGAATCAAAAATTTCAGTTCCGATATTCTTTCGTCTTAGTTCCTGTATTAGATTTAATTAACCTAATTAATGTTTATAGCCAAGATAATATATTCCATGGTGATAATATGAAAATAAAAATGATACTGATTATAGGGATAATATGTCTATAAGCATTCGAAATATAAATCTTTTAAAGGAGTTATAATATAATTCCCAAAGGACTGAACAATGATAGAATAATATGATTTACCAATTTATCCTTGTAGATAAGAATATTTTTAACTTATCTCAGGAGAAACTTCTATCACAAGGCGATTATCCTTTTTGGTAATATTAATTTTCTTATCCTGAGATAGTTTGTCCATCAAAGAAATCACTGTTTCTGAGCTATACTGTGTTTTTTGTACCAGATTTTGAAGGGTCTTCTCGTAATCTAACTGTACAACACTTTCTTGTTTAACATCTAATTTAAGAACATGTTGATTGAGGAAACCAATCACCTTGTTAATTTGTGACTGAAGTAAAAGAGTTTCTATTTGTTCATTAGCCTTTTCCAATCTTTTACAGAGAGTTTTCACAACCTTAACACCAAAATCAGACCTTGATTCAATCAGAGCCTGGAATCCATCCATAGGGACAACAAGTAGGTAGGAATCTTGGGTGACCTCAGCTGTAGTCGATCTTGGCCGATTTGCAAACATGGACATTTCTCCAAAGAAATCCCCTTTTTTGAACGTAGCAAGGGTCTGGATAATTCCATGCACCTGTTTTATTATTCTAACTTCACCCTCAAGAATGAAATAAGTCGTATCACTTTTATCTCCTTCTTTAAAGATGACGTCATTTTTTAAAAACGCCTTTTCATATTTTCTAACTAGTACTGTATCTAATGACATATATTATGTTCTCCTTATATAATGAGTTATGCCCTTTCTTCAGAAAAAAAATAACTTTCTTATAAAAAATCTTCTAATAATTTAAACACTTTAATTAGATAAGGTGTTAATAATATCCGATTGTGCAAAAAAAAATTGGATTATTTTTGCAATGAAATTTGGTTGTGATGGTATGTAAAGGTCAATTAATAACTTGTTTTACGGAGGGGAGAAACAATGAAAGATAATACTCTAATTTCTTTAAGGGAATTAATTAAAAAGCACAAGGAACTCTACGAACACTGTGAATGGAGCAAAGAAGAACTCGACAAATTAAAAGAATTGAAAGATAAAAAAAAGTCCCATCTGCTCATGTTGGTTTAAGAAAATCAGGTGCCGAGGGTCTTCCCCTATATATCAAGGTAACAGTTTTGTGTTGAATTCTTTGCTGTATTCAGAAGCATATGTTACCTTGAACAAATTAACAATGCTATTCAGCTTCTCCGCCATTTCATAAAGCTGATTGGTTGTTGCAGACATTTCTTCTGCACTGGCACTTACACTCTGGGTAATCTGATTGACCTCATCAGTAGCAGCCTGGATCTGGATACTTCCCTTATGTTGCTCATCCATAGATAGAACAATCTCATTAATACTCATGTTGTTCTCAGCCATTGTGTTCATAATTTCATCAAAAGATTTACTGGAGCTGCTGACAGCCTGTACTCCGTTTTTAATTCTTAATACACTTTCAGTAATGAGCTTTTCAATTTCTTTTGTTGATTCAGCACTTCTAGTAGCGAGAGTGGAAATTGCTTCTGCCACAACAGCAAAGCCTCTGCCATGTTCTCCTGCTCTGGCAGCTTCTATAGCAGCGTTGAGTGAGAGGAGATTGGTTTGATCAGCGATGTCATTAATTACTTTGACGATATCTCCTATTTTTTCAGCACTTACAGATAATCCGTTCATCTCTTCTGAAGCTTGTTCCAAAAGGGTCTTATAATTTTTCGCTTTGTTGAGCGATTGAGAACTCTTCTCTCGAATAGATGAGGCATGTCCAGAAACCTTTTGAAACGTAGTGGTTAATTCTTGTATCGATGCAGAAGTTTCATCTACGCTTGCCGCTTGTCTTTGAGCATTATCCGAAAGATTTCCAGCAGAGCTATTGAGTTCTTCACTTGTTGTAGCAAGGGTTTCTGCTATCCCAGACATTTCAGAGACGTTCTTTCGAAGGTAGTCCAGCATTTTTTTCATGGCGATGAGCAATTGTCCTGTTTCATCCTTTGATTTTGGTGTAATTTCCATGGTTAAATCTCCATTGGATAGCTTATCGGCAATGGACACCCCTTCGGATAGGGACTTGATAATATCTTTTGTTATCATGTATAAATAAATACTTACAAATAGGGCAATAAGGATTAGAATAGCTATATAAAGATATGTTATTAGTTCTTGAGTTGCTTTCTGATAGTCATTATTTGCCTTGATCATTGTGGGAAGTATCTTTTCCAGCTTATGAACAGCATCTCTAAGAACTTGGATTTCTTTGTTTATCCTAAGTATTCCCTTAGCCATTTCGTTGAAATCCTTATGGTATTGGAGCATTTTTATTGTAATATTCTTCTTTGCATTGGCTGGTACATTGGATTTATTGAGTGTTAATATAAATTCTTCTTTTCTTAACTCCATTTGCTTGATGTATTTTATTTTTTCTCTCATCATAAAATCTTTTTCATGACGTCGCATCATCAACATCGTGTGGGAGAGATAGATTTCCTTATGGAGCTTTAATTCACTCTCCACCTCATGAACCGCATTTCGTAAGTGTCCAAGGAGCCCCAGCTTCTCGTTGAGACCCAACTTTAATCTTCAACTTAGCTAAATCATTAAAGCTCTTGTTATATTCTGTTGTCCTCCTGTTCATACGTTCTATAAGGGGTAATTGTTCTTTTTGAATCAGGGTTTCAAGGGATCTTATATTTGATTTCAGCTTAGATACGATCTTATGGTGCTTTTCAATATACGATTCCTTGCTCCTTAAAAGAAAATCCTTTTCAGATCGTCTTGCCTGCAACATTTGGATATCAATTTGATTAACGTAATGATCAATCATTCTGGCATCTTTCTGGAGGGAATTACTAATCCCATACATAATACCAAGGATAACGAAACCTGTGATCGTTATTCCAACAAGGATAGATAATTTCTTTTTTAATGACATAACAAAACCCTCATAATATTATTGATTGATTTGAGTGTGAAGAAATAATATGTTAAATTAAATATAACACATTATATATAAATATAAATATTTAGTAAAATTTGTATAGATATTGAATATGATCAAGAAACAAATTGAATATAAAACTTATTGTAATAATGTAAGTTACAATTCTATCAATTAGTATGCCAGAATAAGTATTTTTTATCAATTAGCTATGAATAATTTATTCAAACAAATATATAATTATGATACATCCAGTGTCCAGATCTGATTGTTTATGTTTGAACAATTGTTCAATTCTGTGCAGAAATCATTGTGGTGTTTATAACAAATCGATTGATAATCCTTAGCAACAGCTCAATCCATCAATAGGGGATCTCTCCATACCCATTCGGATATGCCATTGGTGGAATTGTTCATAGAATTCAGGGTATACCTCAAGGGTATAGAAGCTCACAGGATTTGGTATCCCAAGGAGTTCTGAGAAACAAAGGAGCATAAACAGGTCTTCCTGCTGAATATATTCTCTATACAAAGATCCACGATATTTAGTCATCCCCATTTCTTCATAGATTTCAAAAAATCGTCTGACCTTCTTAAATATTATTTTCAATCCACTCATAACATCATCCCGCTTCGGAATAACTTGTATCTGTCTTCTGATTAATTGTTTTAATAGCGAAGATAGCTTCCAGGATAAGCCATAATTCTAATATAAAAATAATACTCCCTATCACAAAGAGAACTACTTCACTTTTCGAGAAATATTTAATAAGATTCGTTACCATAGCAAAGGACGTCATCCCCAATATAAACACCATAGGAAATAAGACATAGATACTCCGTCTTTTAGCAATTTTTAAATAGAGTCCAACGATCAGTAAAGACAATCCAGCGATCATCTGGTTTGTAATCCCAAATAAGTGCCAAATGGGTACCCCACCTCTCCCTTCTCCATCGTATAGAGCAATAATTCCACTCACAACAACCCCAATCAGTGCTGCTAACCATCCTTTTTGGAGAAATTTAATCTGATATTCCCCTGCAATCTCAGTAATAACATATCGTAGTATCCTCACTGATGTATCCAGGCTGGTTGCCGCAAAGCTGATGACGATGACTGCAACGAATGTCCCAGCCAATTTACTGGATATTCCCCAGGCACTGGCAAGATTCCCAGCCCCTTCCACGAATGCAACCAAACTAAATTTCCCTATACTCGCCCATGAATTATAGTATTGCCCCCATTGAACAGCAGATAATCCCGCTATACAAGCTATAATCGATATCAAAGCAAGGCTACCTTCCCCAATAGCCCCACCGTATCCAATATATCTTGCATCAGTTTCTTTATCCATCTGTTTAGAAGAAGTACCAGAACCAACAAGCCCATGAAAACCTGATATAGCACCACAAGCTATTGTTATAAATAATACTGGAAACCAGAAAGGAGCACCGGATACTTCAGGATTATAATAAGGAACATTTAATTGAAGGCCTTTGGTGAAAGTTAGTATGATCACACCACCATATAATAATCCCAATCCAAGAAATAATTTATGAGAGTTGATATAATCCCTGGGTTGTAATAATACCCAGACTGGTATTGAAGAGGCTATATACGAGTATATCAATAAGAAGATTATCCAGGTTACACGGGATGCAATGATTGTACTTTTCTCATCAAGATTCAATCCAAGCCAATGAAATACTGCAGTTATCTGGAAGGGATGCTCATTACCAATCCATATAAACA
Source organism: Spirochaetia bacterium UBA6919 (assembly GCA_002450905.1). Classification (GTDB taxonomy): domain Bacteria; phylum Spirochaetota; class UBA6919; order UBA6919; family UBA6919; genus UBA6919. The sequence goes on along the minus strand of DKAT01000116.1, from coordinate 964 downwards.
GATACATAATGATCAGAGCAATCAATGAGGGGATCAATAGTTTAAATCCCTTTTTGTAAACAAGAAATCCAATCCCTATAGCCAAGGGTATTTCTACATTGATAGGCAACACAGATTCGGGTTTCTGGATGAATAGATCAGCGATAGCCATGGTAAACACTGCATTCACCACAACCACTAAGGATAATATTATAAGTAGGAATAATATCTTCACTCTGGAATTGATTATCTTCTCAGATAAAGTCCCTATAGAATATCCATTATGGCGATTGGATACCCAGAGTGTTCCAAAATCATGAACAGCCCCAGCAAAGATAGTCCCTAATACCACCCAGAGGAAAGCAGGCAACCATCCCCAGATCACAGCAATCGCAGGACCCAATATAGGAGCTGCACCAGCCACCGACGAGAAGTGATGCCCGAATAGAACATGCTTATTGGTGGGAACAAAATCTGATCCGTCATTGAAACGGTGGGCAGGGGTCACAAAATTGGGGTCAAGTCGATAAATCTTCTCTGATAAATACTTAGAATAAAATCGAACCCCCAGATAATACAATCCAAGCCCGATAATCATAATATAAAATGCACTCATAAATCACTTCCATCAAACAAGTCCATAAATAATACTAAGATTACACAAGGATGACAAAAAATCCCTTAATAATTTTACAACAGTCAAAAATCATTATCAGAATTTAGATCTCATTTTGAAATAAATAGGCATTTATGGGAGAAGTATGGGAAAATTATGGGAAAAAGTATTGAGAAACTTACAGCCTTATAACCCTAAATTTCATATCGATGATCCTTTGCATTTAATTCTGATAAGTTTTGAGGGGAATGTTTTTTGGGTCACTGCATTGGATTAGGGTTATGGGCAAGGTTAAAATAATATATTTTTTAGATTTATGAATAATATAAAATCTTCTGGTGACAATATAATAGAGTCATTGCATAATTA
>DKAT01000040.1 GCA_002450905.1 Spirochaetia bacterium UBA6919 | reverse complement strand
AATCTCATTGCATACAATAAAGGAGCCTTGTGACATTCTATATTTTTTGATTCATCCACTAATTTCTCCAATTGAAAGGCAATATCCGAAACTGGCACTAAGGTCATACTCGATTCATTATCCTCAAGAAGTGTTATCGTATCTCTATAGGGCAACTTATAAAAACCGTCTTGAATTATCTCTTCTTCCCAAAAGAGCATCAAATAAACTTTTTGAATAAGTTGTATAGAAAGAGATTTTGAACTATTATTAGCCTCTGTTTCAAGGAAGTTGAGAGTCTTTATTTTCCTATATAATCTTTGATATTCTGAAAATGGAAGATGTCCTGTGACTTTATCAAAAAATACAAGTTGTTCAAGTTCATTAAGTGTGAAATCAGACTGGTTATCCAAATAGGAATGATAGAGACTTTGAGTAAAATATTTCTTACGTACTTTATTGATTTCTAATGTAGGTAAATTATAATAAGATTGTATCTCCCCCCGCAAGTCTTCTATCTTATGTAATTTTTCCTGCAACTCATTGTTAATTTGTAAAAAATTACTTTCTTCCATAATCCATCCAACAATTATCTAAATATAACAAAAATAATTCAAAATAAATACATCTCAATCAAATGAAAAAATCATTCACGCAAATTATTAACATAATTTCTCTGATATCTAAAAATAAGGTATTCATAATAAATACATATATTAAAAAGATTTTATTACAATAAGTCATCTCACTTCCAGAAATTTTAATTATATTTAAAAAAAAGATAATTGGTATTTAAAAACATTAAGATAAATCACGATATCATTTTATATGACGAGTTTAATAATAATTATTAAATAGAGTGTATATAAATTCTACATAAAAAAACAGACAATAAATATAAATCATTATTTAAGGATTTATCATGAAAAAATTAGAAGAATGTTTGATTCATATTATTGAAGATGATGAACAATCCAGAAAATTGATTACTAATATTATTAAAAAAGAAAATATGAATACCTTAGAAGCAGAAAATGGCATGGTAGCCTTAAAACAACTTGAAGAAAATCATACCCCTGATTTATTTTTAATTGATATTATGATGCCAAATATGGATGGATTTGAACTCATTAAAAAAATACGAACTATCGATAGATTTCAAACCACACCCATTATCATGACAACTGCCCTGGATGATGCAAAACACATTAAAGAGGCTATTGCTGTCGGAGCTAATGCATACATCGTCAAACCCATAAATATCTCAAGACTCAAATCAAAATTAAATGAGTTTTTGCAAACAAATAATTCATAAAATATTATAAATATCTATCTTATTATATACCATCCCATATCACAATATAAAAAATCCATAAACTTATGAGTATCAGATCATGCAAGGGAGAACAATGGGAAAATCATGGGAAAAGTGATTTAGGTTTTAAAGGATAACACCAATTGGCCACATACAATAAAATCACCTAGGACGATTCAGCTTCACAGTAATATATCTAAACTGATTATCCCTATAAATCTTCATCTGGACAACGTCTCCAAATTTCTTTTTTTGCATAACCCGAACAATATCCCTTATTTCTTTAATTTTGTGCCCATCAATCGAAAGAATTATATCTCCGCCAACAGGGATTTCCAAAAGAAGATTTATTGCTCTAACAGATTGATTAGCACCTCTCAGACCAGCATGATGAGCACTGGAGCCTATCTGGATTTTTGTAATCATAAAACCATGGGATATAGGTAATTTTAAAAATCTACTGAGTCCAGGAAATTGTGAAATTTCATAACCAGATATAATTCCAAGCTTGGGGCGATTCAGTTCTCTATAAAGATCCTTAATAAATAATTTAATTGTACGACTAGGAATTGCAAATCCAAGCCCGACACTTCCTCTACTAGGAGATATTATGGCTGTAGTTACACCAATCAACTCCCCTTGAGTATTCAAAAGAGGTCCCCCTGAATTTCCCGGATTGATCGATGCATCGGTTTGGATACTATCCTCTAAAATAATATCCTCAGATATCTGTACAGTCCTGCCAAGAGAACTGATGATACCCGTGGTTAAAGTCCCTGAAAAGCCAAATGGATTTCCTATAGCTAAAACCTTTTGTCCAACTTCAAGTCTTGGGAGGTCAATAATTTTTATAGGGTGTAACTCCTTGTCAGGTGCCTTGATTTTAATGATGGCAAGATCAATACTTTTTTCAGCTAATATTGGTTTAGCATTATATTTCTTTTTATTTAACGTTACAATAAGTTGATCCGCATTTTGGATAACATGATAATTAGTTAAAATATGACCATTTTTATCAATCACAATCCCAGAGCCTGATCCTTGCATTGCCTGAGGTCTTAGAAAAAAATCATACTGAAAAACCCGTGTTGTGATATTAGCTACCCCTGGACTCACCTTCTTATACACATCAATATTATTTTTTTCATCCTTATCAACCACTTTATAATTAATTTCTTGTGAGATATTTTTTTTCTTATCTTTCAAACTGGATGAATATTCTTTTCCTAAGTGATCTATATTATTATTGGTTATTTTATCATCAAAAAAACCTGATGCAAACAATATAAATAAAACTAAACCTACTGTAATTATAGCACTGCTTAAAATGATTTTAGTCTGATTTTTTAACATATAATAAATATTCCTTTTTTTGTAAAAAATTAAGTCTCTTAGAATACCTTCTAAAAGGGGATAAAATTTAAACACTTGTATTTTATAAATTTATATAATTTTACTATTCGAAATATTTTTAGTAATTTTATTGGGAATCACTAAATTGTAACGTAGTTACTTTTTAAAAAAGGGCTGGATCATAAAAAATACTAACTGGTTAGCCCTTTTTATTTCTCCAAACAACGTCTCCATCTAATCATTTAAGTTTATATTGTTCCAGTTTATCTTTTAATTTATTAACTACAAACAATATTATTATCCCATCATCTAAATATCCAACAAACGGTATGGGATCGGGGATTAGATCAAAAGGATTTAACAAATATAAAATAGCTAATAATATACCAATCTTCTCAAAAATACTTGCTTTCCCATCCTTAAAATATTTGTATAACAAATATAAATCTTCTATCCATCTGTAACGCCCAGATAATTCCTGATTCTTTTTTAAAAAAGACTCTTCAATCTTGTAAAAATCCCTATCTAAAGTTTCTTGATCAATATTTGAATTACTTTTACTGTTCCAAGTTGTTATAAATTGTTTTATCAGATTGACTTTCATAAAAAATTAGTAGTAGATTATTTTACAGATCATCTAAAGTAATAGTATGTGATTTATATAACTTCATAACCTTGGGAGTCATGATATTCAATCTCTTGAAATACTTATCTGAAAAATGAATGATTATAAATGATAAGATCAAAAATCCTATAGAAACAAATATCGCTATCTCACTATCACCCCTGAGGCTTCTATTCGACACCTCAATGGTATCCCCTATTAAATATCCTGCAATCATCATCAAAATAGGGAACAAATAAAGAATAACAGAAGCTAATATGCTCATCGATGGATTGATTTCAAGTTCCACACGATCATTGATCTCAGCATTAATGTCATTATTTAATGTCAGATAACGAACTTTATCATCATGCCCTACAGAACAAGAATTACAATCAGAACAACTGGCTGAGCTTTCTAATTGTATAATAATTTTATCATTATCTATTGCAACAACCCGTCCTATTTCATCCATTCATCTAACCAACAATATTTTTTTATTTAGATAACACACTAGTTAGTTTAATTCTATCATAAAGTTCAATCGGTCTAGTCTCTGCATATTCTAAAGCCTGTCTGGTAAAATCAGACGCAGAAATACAAATCGCTCTTACCGCTCCCACATGTTTCATTTCTTCTAACATTTCCCTTATTATCTTGTCTCCCACTTTATCATTTAATCGAAATATCTTAAATAGCTGCTTAGCCCTTTTAACTCCACGCCACTGACTCTCAGGTTCTGATGTTATAAGAGTCCCTACCACTCCACGAGTAATATTTTTATCGAGTACCTCATAATTTAATTTATTGGCAATCTTTTCACAAATTGACTCAAACTTGGAATCAGAAGCCGTTAAAAAATCTTTTAAAACATCATTCAACCGAAGATCTTGATACTCTTCTAATTTCTGAGGAACATCACGATATTTTGGATTAACCATCGATATTCGCTCCCATTGTGTCAAAGCAGAGGGAATATCACGTATCCTTTCATATACGTCTGCTAAAAGATATCTTAAGGCGGTACTCACTGAATTTTCTTCTTTAATATGACTTTCTCCTCGCTGAAGCTCCACTATTGCTTTATCTGGATTACTAGAATCTAAATAAGCACGACCCTTTTGCAAAAATGATCGTAATCTATACTCAGAATCCCCTTGACTTATTTCAAACTCCTGAATAGCCTGGAGATAATTTTTGCTATCTAAATATATCATTCCTATATAATAATGTGCCTTATGATACCCTGGATCTCCTTTCAAACAATTTTTCATATATATTAAAGCATCCGATGGCCGTCTGGAATCATAATAGATCTCGCCTAAGCGAAATAACGTATCAATATGTGAAGGATTAAGTTCATATGCTTTTTGAAAATACCCTGCTGCATTCTCTTTAAAATTTCTCTGATAAAATATCTCTCCCACACGATAATAATAATTATAATTCTCTGGCTCCAACTTCAAAATTAGCAATAACTCTTTTTGGGCCTCTTCCAGTTGATTAAAATGAAGAAATATCTCTGCCAATCTCTCCCTCACCCTAGCTTCTGACAAATCTCCACTATAATTATTCAACTGAATTACTTTTCTGAACTCAGGAAGTGCATACTCCATATTCTCCTTTAAAAAATACACCTCTCCTAAATAATAATGAGCCAATACATTCCTGTCGTTTTTTTGAATCAAATCCTTTAACAGTTTCAAAGCCTCATCATATTCTTTTTTATTCAAAAACTTTATTGCCTTATCTATCTTAGAAGAAGATAATAAATTTCTTGAAATCACATAGAATATAACAAGAAATACAGCAACTATTATCAGTATTATCAAATAATTAATCATATTATCTTCATCCTTGGAAAAAATAATTTAAATATTTTTTAAAATAAACTTGAAATTTTATCACAGATAAATTATATATACAATTCAAACAGGTCAATATAAAAAATAATATATCTTTTTTAAAATCTGGAGGTTTCCCCCAAAAAAAAATATAAATAATTTTTTTTGATTTCATATCGATATATCAATTTTATTGAAAAATAAAAAAAAATGCTCATGGCAGATTTATATAGACATTTTTTGTGTTTTTATTTATACTTATGTCTTAAGTGTTTATAAAAGTAATAGCATTATATTTACAAACTGTTCGGAGGTATACCATGAATCGTATAACTATTTTTCTATTAATAGGATTTATAATCAATCTAACATCTTATTACACATTTTCTCAAAATCTATCCCCACTTAAAAATGGAATTAAACTTTATAAACAAGGAAAATACGAACTCTCCCTCGTATACCTCGAAAAGGCTTATAAAGAAAACCCCATGGATACTAAGCTCCATTTTTATATAGGAAATATATATAATCATAAAAAACAATTTTCAAAATCTGTTGAATTCTACAAAAGAGGAATTGAACTCTCAAAAGGAAATGAAAAACATCCATTTCTTCTAAATCTGGCCAGAACATATCAATCAGCTCTTGATTATAAAGAAGCTCTCAACACATATGATCAGCTCCAAAAACTTACTGATGAGTATCCCAAAACTTATTTGTATAAAGGAATGATCTATTATAATCTCAAAAATAAAGAGGGTGTTGTTGGTTCTTGGGAAACATACTTGCAAAAAGACCCCACTTCTCCTCAATATCAAAGTATAAGAAAAGCTCTGGATATTATTAAAAGTGAAAATTTCAAATGGTCAAAACAAGTTTCAAAAGGTGCAAGAGGCGAAGATAAAAAAATTATCGAAGATAACAAGGATAAAAAAGAAAAAAAAGCCCCATCTTCTGAAAAAGAAATAAAAGAAGAAGAAGATAAACTTGTTAATGATTTGAAAGAAAAAGAAAAACAACAGGCAAATAAAGAAATCGAAAACTCTGTTTCAAATGTTAAAGTAGATTCTGAAGATATCGAAGTCAAAGAACAACCTGATAAAAAAGAAGGTAAAGAATTTGACGAGGTTGAAAGATAATTACATTTGTTTCTAAATAATTAAAATAAAAAGTCTAATAAAAAGGAAATATTTATGGCATCGGGACAAAAACAAAAGAGTAATATTATTGCATATACTATTGTGATAATTTTAATATTAATTATCCTTGGTATCATTTTCAGTTCTAAAATTAAAAATCTATTTGTTGGAAAAGATCAACCCACAACTAAAGAAGAAAAAGTAGATAAAGAACCTGTTAAGTCTATAGCTGATTTAATTAAAGAAGCAAAGAAAAAAGGTGACGAGGCTAAATCCAAAATTGAACCTACCACCGATAAAGATAAAGTTGATAAATTAGATAAAGAATCAATAAAAGATGCCATAAAATTATACGAAGAAGCGATTGAAATCTTAAATAAAGCAAAAAATAGCAAAAAACCCGCTCCGACTTCTGAAGAAAATCAAATCATTGATGACCTCATAAAAGAATATACAGATAAACTAAATGATCTTAAGAAAAAATTAAAAGATATTGAAGATAAAGAAGTAGAGCAAGATCGTGATAAAGATAAAAAAGACGATAAAACCTCTGAGACAGATAAAACTGGCAAAGATAAAATGCCTTTAGTCATAGCTCCTGTTGGAAAAAGATACCATAGAGGTACTGTTAATCGATATATGCCAAAATGGTATGGAAAAACACCTTATCCTACAAGAAAAACTCATCATGGAAAAGTTACACCAAGAGATACAAAGAAAGATGGTACTATCGATAATTTTGAAAAACCTGATGGTGGTGATATTTCCAAAAATGCTAATAGAATTACTACAGACGGGACAGATAATAAAAAAGAACCAAAAATAATAGAAGGACCAAATCCTATTGATCAACTCATTAAAGAAGCCGAAGAGCTTGGTAAAAACGGTGATTTTATTAATGCAATCTCTAAATTAAACAACGCAAAATCTTTTGAAAACCCAAAACCAAATGATACACAATCGAAAAAAATTGATGATCTCATAAAACAATTCTCTAAAGGTTTTATTGATCAAAAAATTGCTGAAGCAGAAAAAAAAGGTGATGCTAAACAATATAAAGAAGCAATCGACTTATTAGAAAATCTTAAGAAAAATAAAGACCCAAAACCTGATGAAGATCAAGACAAAAAAATTGATACTCTTATTGGAAAATACACTCAAGCTTTGAAAGACAATGACACGAGTGAAAAAAATGCTCTAGCTGATCAGTATTTTAAACGAGGTATGCAGGAATTACAAGAAGGAAATTATGATGAAGCTATCAAAAACTTTGATAAAGCTACTGAAGTAAATCCAAAACATGCCCCTGCACATTCATACAAAGGCACTGCATATTATAAAAAGAATGATTTAAATAGAGCTGTAGAATCGTCAAATAAAGCTCATGAGATTGACCCGGATGAGCCTAATGCACACTTCACAAAAGGTGAAATCTATTACAGTAAGTTCCAGGATAACAAAGCTGATGAGCATTTTAAAAAGGTTATTGAAAAAGAAAATGAAGAAAAATACAAATATTTTGATAATGCCCCATATGCTTACTTTAAACTTGGTGTAATTAAACTCCTATCCTCCCAAAACAAAGAAGGCATAGAGATGTTTGATAAAGCCATCGCAAAGGAAAACAAATTAAACAATAATTACCGACGAAACGCTTATTATGATCGTGGTGTAGGAAAAGAGCGACTAAACGATCTTGATGGTGCTGAAGCTGATTATAAAAAAGCTCTAGAATTAGATAGTAAATATGCAAAAGCTCATATCCAGCTTGGTGAAATATATTACAAGAAAAAACAATTTGATAAAGCTACTGAGACTCTTAAAAACGGCTTGGAATCAAATCCAAACTCTTATGAAATGGCATTCCTGTTAGCAAAAACTTATGAAACACAGAGTAAACAAAGTCCCGATAAAATGGACTCAGCAATTCAAAATTATGAAAAGGCCGCTGAGTTAAATCCAAAAAGTTTTGAAGCTCTGTACAATACTGGAAGACTTTATCTCGTGAAAAAGAATTATAATAAAGCTCTAGAAAATTTTAATAAAGCAAATGCCATAAAATCAGATGATTATGCCTTAAATGCTGATTTTGGTGCTGCATACTTTGGATTAAAACAATATGATAATAGTATTGAAAAATATAACACAGCCGCAAAATCAGACCCAAAAAGGGTAGATTCCTATATTGGTCTGGGTGGTGTATACTTTGCTAAAAGTAAACAGGCTTCAGGTCAGAGAAATAAGGCTGATCTTGATAAATCTATAGAAAACCTTGAAAAAGCAAATGAAATTAATCCAAATATATTTGAAGTAAATAAAACTCTTGGTACTGCATATTTTCTTGTTGGAAACAAAGAAAAATCCATAAATGCTTTAAGTAAAGCAGTTTCTATTAAAGACAATGACTACACTGCTCAGAAAAATCTTGCTTCAGTATATTTTGCAAACAAAAATTACGAGAAAGCTATACCACATTTTGAAAAAGCTATTAGCTTAAATGAAAAAGATGCTAATAATTATCTGCTACTTGGGGAATCCTATTTCAAAATCAAAAATAATGACAAAGCAAAAGAAGCTATCCAAAATCTCATTACTAAATTTCCTGATTATAAAAAACAGAGAAAAGTGAGAGTTTACATGAGAATATTAGGTATAACAGAAGAATAGATAATAAATTGGATTAGATTACATGGCTTTTCGAGCTATGTAATCTAATTATCAAAAAATGAATAAAATCAACATCCAACCCATAAATAAAATAGACTCTGATTTCTACATCCCTGGTTCAAAAAGTATTACAAATCGTGCACTAATTATCTCAGCTCTCTCAGATGGTAAAACTGTTTTAAAAAATGCACTATTTAGCGATGACACTATCTATATGCAATCAGCTCTCAAGTCCTTGGGATTTAAAATCATGTCTAATGAGTCACAAAATGAAATAACTATTTTGGGTACAAAAGGTCATTTCTCTCTTTCAAATAATGAAATTTTTATTGGCAATGCAGGCACAGCCATGAGATTTCTAACTTCTTTTTTGACACTTGGATCAGGAAATGTTATCATCACTGGAAATGAAAGAATGCAGGAACGCCCGATAAAAGATCTGGTAGACAGTCTAAATTCCCTTGGCGCAAACGTTACTTATGGAAAAAAAACTGGATACCCCCCTCTGATCATTAATTCTAATAAATTAAAGGGTGGAAAGACCAGAATAAGCGGAAAAATAAGTAGTCAATATATCTCCTCATTAATCTTAATCGGTGCATTTACAAAGCAGGGTATTGATATTGAAATCATCGATGACCTTGTCTCAAAGCCATATATTGATATCACATCATCCATAATGAAAGATTTTGGTATCGAAATATCTAACTTAGACTATAAATATCTTAAGGTACAACCAAACCAAACATACCGCCATAGAGAATATCTTATAGAAGGAGACGCTTCTAACGCTTCATATTTTTTTGCAATGCCTGCCATAACAGGAGGTCGGGTCAGGGTATATAATATTGATAATAATACAAAACAGGGGGATATCCATTTTTTAAATGTATTGTCTAAAATGGGTTGTTCTGTAGAATACGGGCACAATTTTGTTGAAGTCATTGGACCAGCAAAAAAAGGTATAGAAATTGACATGAGAGATATGTCTGATGTGGTTCAAACCCTTGCTGTTTTAGCATTATTCGTTGAGGGTAAAACAATAATTAAAAATGTTGAAAACATGAGAGTAAAAGAAACAGATCGCATTCATGCGCTTTATAATGAATTAACAAAATTGGGTGCCGAAGTTGAAGAATTACAAGATGGTTTAGTTATTACTCCAAAACAAAAATACTTTCCTGCTGAAATCGAAACTTACGACGATCACAGAATGGCTATGTCCTTTTCCTTAGCAGGATTAAAATCTAAAGGGATTACTATTATAGATCCAAATTGCGTTTCTAAGACTTTCCCTGATTATTTTAAATTATTCCACAAAATCTATGAAAATTGACTCCTTCAACATATTCTTTTCCAATTTCTAAAAACATATATTATCTATTTTATATATAATTGTACTAATTTCCAGAAGAAATCATAATGAAATGATAACCTTATATAAAAGAGACCTTTCATGGGAAAAATATGGGAGAATCATGGGAAAAACTCATGAAAAAATTATATGGACTTCAGAAAATATTTATGATTATAAAAGTTTAGAAATTAAATATCTACAAGAATTTTATAATAAAAAATCACAATCTATAATAATGTTTAGTATAGATATTTTTTTAAAATCATATATATTCGTTAATTCGAGACAAACATTTTTCTAAACCAAGAATAGGAGCTACTAAATACATTTCTGGACCATGTAATCGTCCTGTTAAAACACTTCTTATCGGCATAAAAAGATTTTTACCTTTGATACCTGTCTCTTTTTGGATGGATTTTTGGATATTTTGAAAGACCTCTGCCGTCAATTCCTTCTCATGAGATAATTTATCATAAAGACTTTTTAAAACTGTTTTAGATTCTTCCTTTTCTAAGACTTCTCGAACTGATTCAACCTGATAATTTACCTCTTTAAAGAAATACTCCACATGATCAGTTATCTCTGAGACACACTTAATATTCCCTCTAACAACATCTATAACACCCATCAAATAATCATCTTGGGTGCTTGTATTAATAAAACCCTTTTCCAGCAAAAAAGGCTTAGCTAACAATAATATTTTATGAATGTCAGCCTCACGAATATATTGTCCTGCAAGCCAATTGAACTTCTCTTCATCAAAATTAGCATTCACTTTACTAAAATCTTTTGGGTCAAACTCTTCAAGGCGGTTAAATATATTAAACTTCTCTTGTCCATCTTTTGGATACCAACCCAGTAACATAGCTACATTTATAATAGCTTCAGGAAGAAAACCTTTTTCACGGAGAGATCGGATACTCTTACTGGCGTCCCGTTTGCTCAGTCCATGGGTTAAAGAATAGTGAGCATAAATTGGTGATTTAAATCCAAGAGCTTCACAAAGGAGAACGTGTTTTGCAGTGTTTCCAAGGTGATCTTGACCTCTGATAACATGCGATATTTTCATCAGGTGATCATCGATAACTACTGCGAAATGATATGTAGGAATCCCATTGGATTTCATGATAATAAAATCTTCCACTTCCTTTTCTATTTCACCAAAGACAAGATCATGATATATGACTTTCTTTTGATTAGCCTTAAAACGAATTGCGTATGAAGAGGATTCCGTAATGGTTTCATTTTCCAGGTGAGTATAATCCTTTTCAGCATGACCGCTTTCTAATAGTTTTAAAGCATATTCCCTATATAAATCAAGGCGTTGGGTTTGTTTATAGGGAGCATAGGGTCCTCCAACGTGAGGTCCTTCATCAAATACAATCCCAAGCCATTGTAAATCCTCTATGATACCCTGTCCAGATTCCTCGCTAGATCGCTCTAAATCCGTATCCTCGAGGCGTAGAATCATCTGTCCCTTCATTTTTTTTGCAAATATATAATTAAATAGTGCAGCCCTGACATTTCCAATATGAATATTTCCAGTTGGAGAGGGAGCAAATCGTACTCTTACCATTTTAAATCCTTATATAGTTTATAATTTTTTGTTATGACCCATGGGGTTAAACATTCAAATTAAAGAAATATAATAAAAAAAATCAGAGAATATTTAAGAATTTAAGATCCACTCGTCGATTGTTTGGATTGTGAATAGGCTTCAGAAAAATGATTATTCTTTGAATAATTTTCCCATTTTTATAAATTTATCATATCGCTTTTCAAGTAATTTTTTTGTGGAATTCTTTTTTAGCTCTTTTAGGTGGGAAATAATTTCTTTCTTAATATTCATGGCTGTTATATCATAGTTACGATGAGCCCCACCTGAAGGTTCTTCAATAATTCCGTCAATTAATTCAAGGGATAGCAGGTCGTTTGCAGTTATTTTCATTGCTTTTGCAGCATCTGGAGCTTTTGCAGCATCCTTCCAGAGAATAGAAGCGCATCCTTCAGGGGAAATCACCGAATAAACTGAATTGGTGAGCATAAAAATCCGATCGGCAACTCCCAGAGCTAGGGCACCCCCACTTCCCCCCTCTCCTACCACCACTGTAATAATCGGGACTTTCAGGATTGACATTTCGTAAAGATTTCTGGCAATAGCTTCACTCTGCCCCCGTTCCTCAGCATCCATACCAGGATATGCACCTGGAGTGTCTATAAACGTAATAATAGGCTTTTCAAACTTCTCAGCCAGTTTCATGAGACGCAAGGCCTTACGATATCCTTCTGGCCTTGGCATTCCGAAATTCATTTTAATATTTTCTTTAGTATTCTTCCCCTTCTGATGTCCTATAATAAAAACTTTTTCTTCCTCCAGCCAGCATATCCCCCCTGAAATAGCCTGGTCATCCCCAAATTGTCTGTCTCCATGGAGTTCTATATAATCTTTGAAGATGAGTTTTGAATAATCCTGAAAGAGTGGGCGTTTTGGATGACGCGCAATAAGGGTAATATCCCAGGGAGATAAATTGGAATATATTTTTTTGATGAGAGAATTTTTCTTTTCTTCTAATTTTTTTATCTCATTTTGAAAACTGACATCCCCTTCTGAATCCAGCTTTCTGAGTTCATCAATTTTTTTTTCCAGTTCTATAATGGGTTCTTCAAAGGAATATTCCACGATATATGAATCTCCTATTTGTTAAACGAAAACATTTATTTATTATTCGAGGAGTTGACTGACAGATAATTTACGATTGATATTATGAATTACCCTTGCAATGAGATGGGATACAGAAACCTCTTCGTACCAGGGATGATCTTTAATGAATTGCTCTCCTCTAAATACACAGTCCGTACCAATTACCTTTTTTATCAGATTGTCCTGAACAGCTTTGTCAAACTTATCTAACGCATTTCCGTTAAAAAATGGGAAGGTACAGGATAAATAAATATCTTTAGCTCCTCTGTCTTTCAATAAATTACAAGCACTGATAAGAGTAGATCCTGTTGCAATAATATCATCTCCGATAAATATATTTTGATTTCTAACGTCACCCACCAACCTCATACTCTCGATAGTTCCAGGAACTGCATAATTTCTTTCTTTATCAATAATAGCTAAGTCCGACTTAAATTCCTTTGAAAAGAAACGGGCTCTGGGAGCACTTCCTACATCAGGTGCAACGACACAGAACTTTATATTTGTGTAATTCGTATTCATATGGTCTATAATTATTCTAGATGCATGGAGATTTTCAAATTTAATTCGGCGGAAGAATCCAACAACAGCTTCAGCATGAACATCGACAGTAATCACACGAATTGCCTGACTTGTCTCAAAGAAACTTGCAATTAGTTTGGCTGTAATACACTCTCTGGCTTTCTTTCTTTCCTGACGGGAATAGGGATATTGTGGGATAATGATAGTAATTTGATCAACATCAGACTGATAAGCAGCATCCACAGCAGTAAGCAGTGCCATAAGATTGTCATTTACCGATCTATTCGTGAGTGGATCATCCATGCATTGAAGGATATAAATATCATCCCCCCGGATATTCTCATTGATGGTGGTTTTCACTTCTTTATTTGCAAACCAGACTTCACTGGAAGAAACATGTTTTGGGAAATCATTCTCACCAGGATTTTCATTTGTAAAAATATTTGTAAGATGAGAGAATATTCTTTCACCCAACGCCCTTCCGGATTCACAGGACAAAAGCGCGATTTTACCTCTTTTTTCCATAAACATCCTTTTGGTAGAAAATAATTTAAATGTTAATACCAAGGAACATCCTGTTCGATGAGTAGATCATTAAAGATAGTAAGATTTACCAGTATAATCAACGAGAATTATATATATTTCTATCTGAAATAGTTTTTCGGCGTATAAAATCCCTTTCGATTATACCTTATAAATAATTTATTAATAAACTAATTATCTTATACCTGTTTGATAGAAAAGAAACTGAGCAAGGTAATACCATATTTCCTTTGATCTGATAATAGAAGTGGAGGAGGAATTTCTTTTATTTCTAATTTAGATGATGATTCAAGGATAATTATTGTTGATTGATTGACAAAACTACTTATAACCAAGGTACTTAATAAGTGATGGTGGATCTTGTCATCATAAGGGGGATCAGCAAAAATATAATCAAATGGAGTGCCACTTTTCTTTTGCAGGTATAAAAATACATCCTCTACAATAATATTTCCCTTGATCTGGAGGGAATTTATATTATTTTGTAGTGCTTTAACACATATTGGATTGGACTCGACCATAGTTATGAAACCTGCACCTCTACTATAGGCTTCAATTGCAACATTACCACTTCCAGAATAAAGATCAAGAAAGGATTTTCCAGATATATCAGAACCAATAATATTAAAAAGAGATTCTTTGACTATCCCTTTCGTCGGCTCAATAGGTGATTTGGGGGCAGTAATCTTTCTTCCTTTGAGTGAACCTGAGATTATTCGTAGTGTTGGCATTTATAATTATCCTATACGGCAAACTCTATATAATATAAAAAAAATATTTATCTTTGGTTGACAAAAAAAAGAATTATATTATATTCAATATTAAATATATTCAGAAAATTGAATATTCAGAGAATTATATAATGGTATTTGATAAAGTGCAAAATATTTGTTTCAAATCAGAAGCTGAGATCCTTAAAGCTCTTGGACACCCAATGAGACTTAAAATCCTTTACGCCCTTCTCTCAGGAGATTGTAACGTAAAGAATATGCAGGAATGTGTAGAGATACCACAGGCAAATATCTCTCAGCACCTCATTGTATTAAAAAATATTGGCGCAATAAAAGGTGTTCGGGAGGGTAATCAAATCCATTATAAAATTACAAATCCTTTTGTACAAAACTTGATGAAACTTCTTTCCATGGAAGTCGATTCTAAAAAAACAAATAAAAACATTTCTGGAGGAAAAAATGGCTGCTTTAGCTGAATCAACAGATCAATCATTTAATAAGGATGTAATTAGCGCAGATAAACCTGTACTAGTAGACTTCTGGGCTCCTTGGTGTATGCCATGTCGTATGCAAGCACCGATTTTAGAAAGTGTACAGAAAAAATTGGGTGATCAGGTCAAAATTGTAAAATTAAATACTGATGAAAATGTCTCTACAGCACAAAAATATGGTATTCGTTCTATCCCAACCCTCATGATCTTCAAGGGTGGGGAGGTTGTAGAGCAAATGATCGGTGTACAAAACGAGGAAACACTGGTTTCTAAACTTTCATCCTTATAATAATCACCTGGTGATCAGGAAATGGATCATCCAGGTAATATGATATCTTATGAATTAAATATTTACCTTATTGGAGTAATTTTCCAAATTGGTCTATAAGAAGGAAAAATGACAGCTACAATGTATACTACACCAACCTGTGGATATTGTTCTCAGGCTAAGAATTTTCTTAAAGACCTGGGTATCCAGGTGAAAGAAATTGATATCAGTAATAATCCGAAAGCTGGTGAAGAAATGGTAAGAAAAACTGGTCAACAAGGCGTTCCAGTAATAATATTAAAGGGAAGTACTATTGTTGGATTCAATAAAGATAAAATAAATCGTATCTTAGGACGATAAGAAGGATTATATGATCATAAAAATATTATTAGGCCTCTTGATTGGTGGCGGGATAGGTTATGGCTATTATTATTTCATTGGCTGTAACACAGGAACATGTCCTATACAAAGTAATCCCTATATATCTACTCTATATGGCAGTGTTATGGGTATTTT
>DKAT01000093.1 GCA_002450905.1 Spirochaetia bacterium UBA6919 | reverse complement strand
TGAATTGCAAAAGACCTCCATTAAAGGCAGTATGTATAGAGAAAAATCTTCCTGATCTAAACATGAGTTTATAGAATCGTATGGTGTTTAACTACATCACCGAACAGCTCAATTACAGAATTGGAACCAATAAAGCTTATCCCCACATGAAACATTTTAGGCAAAATTTTATTGCAATAGACAACTCTTCCTTTAATTTCGATAGGATTATTTTCTAAATTTATAACTCCCAGATGAACATGCTTAGATTTAATCGGATATTGTGTTTCAATTTGTAAGCCGGCGAGACTAATGTTGACTATTCGACACTCAATCTGAGAAACACTTTGACTTTCAGCTTTTATAAATGTGATGGTTGAATGGAGATTATCGGTGGCAATCCTCGGAAGTTTCCTCCGGTCTTTTGGACTCATGTTTCAAATTCCTGTATTAATTTTCTAAAGATTCTTCTTTAAGTTAATGTTGGCTATAATTATTTTACTTTTTTATTCAAAACAGGTTTCGGTACTATTATTTACAGAATCATGGCGGCAGTTTGTGTCGGTGTCTTCCTCTTAAAAAATAAATATAACAAGTTTTTGGGAGCTTAAAAACCTATGATTCGTTGAGGATATTCATTTGTCCATTAAGCCAATTCATCCGTCATCAAACAGTATGGAGGATTAAAAACCATGCGACCAATAGCAGCTCATACCACTCGCAAAGCCGAAAGGTCGAACCAAATGATCCTACCTTAAAAGGAAAAATGAGACTGACCACCAATTTTAAATCGAAATACCCTCATTCAAATTCCATACTTCTCCTGGTTTGACATCATTAGCACTAACATCCTCCGAGAAATCTACACCGTTGACAAAATCTGGGTCAAATTTAATCTCAACTCTATAATCTTCATCGGGGACAAGCCAGTATATACTAAATTCTGTTGGATCTGTGCCAGATTCAGAAACCTCAATCTTGGTGTACTCTTCGTATCCTCCTTGAATACCAGTGCTGGGAATAAATAGCGTCACTTCTGCATTCTGACCAACAATAAAAGATCCCTGTGAAATCTCTCCTTTAATAGTTGCAGCCTCAGCAGCCCTAACAATGTGTATAACTGGATTGATTTTGTATGAAGGTGTTCCAAGAGGGTCAGTTACAACAAGAGACTGACTTAAATCAAAATCTATTACGATATTTACTGCTTTTGGTTCGTCCACATCAAAGAGAAAGTTCTTATCAGTCTTCAAATGCTTTAGAGGAATAACAACTGGAGAGTCTGTTGTCGGTTCATTATCAAATCTGATTGTTGCACTATCTACTATAAGACGTATTTGAGTATACTTTCCATATTCAAGCAACACGGGTGGAACTATTTCAGTTGTATTGCCATTAATGAGTTGTAGCAAGTCAATAGTATGTGGAGGACCTTCTTCCAGTGGTAATGATATCCAACCACCTCCCGATTTGTGGACTGAAACATCTGCAATGGTTATCCATAAATTCGTAACATTCTCTGCTCCTTCTGGAAGCAATGGCTTAGCATCCGTCATATGCACTATCACTTCACCATATCCTATAGATCCTCCTCCTCCACCCCCACAAGCCGTAATTATTATGAACGAAGAGGTAATTGTAAGAAAGATTAAAAGCCTATAAAGTTTCATAATTTACCCCACGGTAAAATAAGTTAAATTTTATAAAAACAATTCTTCAAATATTTNNTCAACGGATTTGCCCTTTCGATCTATTTATTTTTTCTAAATATTATAAAAAATATCGATGTAAAAGTCAATAAAATTACCCCACGAAAATCAAACTTGGCAAAACCTTTGATCTCTTGCCAGTATTTTGGTAACACAAAACCATCTGAAGTACAGATATCTTATTTTTCCAGTGTCAGAATAAGTAAATCCTATTGTTGCCAAATCATCTCCGGCTATCTACAGATTAATATTCTATGTTGAACCCATCATCCGCATGTATTCTTTAATTTTAATATCAAGCCATTCATCATTTATTTCATCAATAAAATCTTCGAAGGAGAGGACTTTCCCCCTATATCCAGATTTACCTGCTGGCAATCCTGTCCCTCCGTACCAGATATCTTTTGGATTAATCTTCCATTGATAAGCTTCCTCTGGCGGGGTCTTATCTATAACCTTTAAACCTTTAAAATTACAAATTATCCATCTGTTTGCTCGAAAAATATTACCAATGAAAATATGTAATGTTTTATTAGACTTTGGAAGGAAAATAGCCACATTAGATTTTGGGTCAACATATATAGAATACCGTCCAAAAAAATCTGGCCCAACAACTTCAATTTTCTTAGCTCGTGACCAGATGTCATCATAATCTTTTTCATCTGAGTCATCTTCCGGCAATGAGTCGAGATAGGCACCATATTCTTCAGGGTCACGAGTAGTTGGATCAAGACTTACTAAAGCACTCTCTCGAAAGGCTATTTTTTGCTCATCAATATTTAAGCGGGTCTTTTTCTGAATGCGCTTCGCTTCAATTATTGAATATAAGCTACTTAAGAGGGCAACAATTACTATTGAAATTAGTGATGCATACCACTTCCATAGATACCATCCAGCAAAACCTATTAACATCGTAATTAGACAAAGCAAGTATCCAGTTGTTTTAGCTCTTTGTCTTCTGTATCCGAAAGTTTCAGCAGCTTTGTGTTGATACATTTTATTCCTCTAATTTAATAAAGAACAAACCAGAATACCTTCTCTGCATCAATTCTATAACAAAGCCCCTATTTATTCTTTGTTGAGGAGTTATCTATTTTTATTGGAAGCGAATCAAGGCTATAATGTGTTCTCATTATTCTCCACTGTTCAATTCTTGTTTTTCTTAAATTAATAGGATCTATCCAGACATTAGATTTTTCATTATAACCATTTCTCAATTTCATGCTTAAATTTTTTTCTCTGCCCGATGCAATTTCCTGATACTGTGCTTTAGTAATGGAATTGCCATCAAAGTCACAAAAAATTGTAACACCAAAAACAAATGTTGGTTGATAAAACAACGCAAAAAAAAGTATAGCGAAAAAATTGATTAAAAGCTTGTTTTTCATAATTGTCCCCTCAATTTTTTATGAATAATTTTCCCAGAGTAACATTATCTGCCAAGTGCAACAATATTTCTATCTAATCGACATTTATTTGTTCTTTTGATCAAAATTTCAGGTTTTAATACGTAAACGCATATTTATTTCCATAAAAACTCGTTTAAAGAATGATATTATATCGCATTATGTTATTACAAACTATATCTCCATAACCTCATATAAGATAACATAACTTTCTGGCGGTTTGACATACAAAAGATAAATCCGGCCTCTTAGCCCTAACTTCTCTAAAAAATAGAATTCTTATTTACAAGAAGCTTTTTTGTTTGATTCCTCTTTAATTCGATTAATTCTTCTATTTTATCTACGAATTTTTTCATGTCTACGGGTTTTTTAAAAAATATTCCCTTCTTGGAATTGAATTCAAAATTACCTGAAATAAAGATAAACTTTGACTGGTTAGTATTAGGATCATTTATTAGTTCTNNACGCATTAAATATGTTTTTAAAAATTCACATACTGACTCATCATCTTCTATTATTAATACTTTCTTTGCTTTTGTAAAATTATTAAATTCGAATTGGATGTTTTTATCCATTTCATATGATTTTATGGATTTTATAATTTCATTAAGCCCTTTGCCATTTCTCTTGCATAATTCTATAATTTTTTTTCTTTTTAAAATATCTCCCTTATCGAAAAGATCTTTGCTCCCGATTTTTGAACATGCCTTAATCAACCCAAGGGCCTTATATTTTCTTAAAGATTCAAGAGAAAAATTAAAAAGCTTAATGACCTCATTAGTATCAATCAGAATAGTTTCTTTCATAACTTTCTAATTTTAATTGTTCTCATCAGTGTTATTGCTCATGCGGGATG
>DKAT01000036.1 GCA_002450905.1 Spirochaetia bacterium UBA6919 | reverse complement strand
TTTGATAGAATAAACATACAAGAAGCATGGGAAAATCACATAAGTAACTTATAGCCCCATTACCCTAATTCGCATCCATCGAACTCATCGAACTCATCGAATCGCGACACAACAACTAAAAGATCACCTCACAATGGGGTAAAAGTTTTCTGATATTCTTGATTTCTTTTTGAGGAATAGGATTGTTATTAATATCAAGTGTTTTGAAGTTATTCATTTTTTTTATTTCATCAGAAATAGATTTGATCCTGTTATTCGATAGATTTATATAAAACAAACTATTTATATAAGTAAGGATTGTTGGAAAATCCTCTAAATGATTGAAACTAAAATCCAGATAATTTAATTTTTTCAATTCTTTCATTTCAAGTGGAATACTTTTAATCAAATTATTTTTTAAACTTAATTCAGATAAGTTTGATAGTTTTCCTATTTCAACAGGTATCTTTATTATTTTACACCCTTCTAAATAAAGTTTCATTAAATTTTTTAGTTTATATATATCTGTAGGGATTAAATTTTCTTCACAATTCTTACCACTCCCAATTTTATACACATTAAACGGACTTTTCAAAGCATCATTAACACTTGAATATGAAACTGGATGCCCTAGTAAAACGATAATACTTACCCAATAAACTACAGTACCAGTAATTAATAGGCTAATAATGGATAAAACAATAATTAACAACTTCTTTTTGTTAAATATTTTACCATGCAATTATATCAAATCGGAAGATAGCTTTACTTTGATCAAATCTAACCTGCCAAAACAAATCAATCGATCATCAGAACTTATTATAATCGAAGGGGAGGGTTGAGTATTGTATTCCTCTTCAATATCTAACACATAAATACAAGATTGGTTTAAGATTAAATTCAATTAGTGTATTAATAATATATCTCTTCAAACGATCTATAAATTTGATTTAAAATCGAGATCTCAATAGCGAATAATTTATAAAAGCAATTGAATAAGTCATAATTGTATAGATAATAAATAGAAAAATAGTTTACAAATCTTTGGATAAATAATATATAACTGGAGAAAGTTCTTTTTTTCTTATTGAATTTAATCATTATCAACCAAATTAAGTATACTAGCTGCTTTCACATACAATACGGGGGGCATATTATGAAATATTTTGATCTGTTCCTCAAACATCTGGCGACTGGGTTTAAAGATAGACACAATACCTTCTTTTTTAAGGGTTCCTGGGAGTCCCATAATGATTAATTTAGCATTATTGGATAGTTCTAAAACGGTATCTGTAAAGCTTTTTTCATCAGGAGGAATAATTAATATTTTCCCTGGTAAACGAATTCTATTGATTAATTCATTCATTTCAAGGGTGCTCTGTTCAAAATCTTCTGAATGGGCTAGTTTTCTGATAACACGGAGTTCCAAATGATGATAACTAGTATTCGATTTATAAGCATTAAAAATCACTATCGCCAAGAGTGCCATGAGATTACCATTTTCCCGCCCAAACCAATAAAGATCAATATATTGAGCATTTTCTGTAGTAATTCCAGCTTTTAATAATAGTATATTTTTATTATACGATAATATATTGTCAATTAAATCAGCCCAGTCAATTTTAATCTGATCACTATATTTCAAGAGAACAGAATTTGCCTGTAGTCCACTAACATTACTTGATTGCACTATTGAAAGAACGACATCACGAAATTCCTCCTTAGGCATTTCAATCACATGAGCAGGAATATTATACTTGTAGTCCTGTAAACTACTTTCTAATGATTGGTTATTATTTTTGCTATGATTATCAATATTTATAAGATTTAAAGCCACCATTCCCTGATTTTGAGCAATCATCTCACCTAACTCAACGACCTGATCATAAGGAAGATTTTTATCATATCTTTTAAAAATAATAACAATAGGTCGCCAGTTTTTCGTGCCCTGAACAATTATTTTAAGCTTTTTGAGTAGATAATTAACAATTGAAAAGAAAACACCCCACCAGACGCCTTCCAATTTATTTTGTGTTTTATATTTAAGTACTAATAAAAATATTATTATTTGAATTGCTAATACCCCCAGTCCTATAAAAACATCATATAACGATATAAGCACTATACAAATAAAATAGCCATAAAGAGATATAAAAGCATTTCCTTTGAAAGTTGGTCTGAAGCTTGGATTTTTGCTAATCTTCTCTAAAAATGCTGAGAAATTAATCCATCCATAAACAACAAGAAAACAAATCCCAACAATCATCGATACGAAAGCTAAATTTCCTATCCAAATGATTCCTAGTGCAATAAAAAATGTCAATGTCGCTGCAAAACGAGGTTCTTTACCACCTTTTTTAAAATCATTACCTAAAAATCTTAAATAATTAGGCAAGATATTGTCATGAGTCAGTGCAAATGCTGTTCTGGGAGCAGTCATAAAATAACTTAAACCACTGGACGATGTTGCAAAAAGAACACCAAGTAGTACAAAAATAGAAAAAGGCATTACATTCAGTAAATCAACAGCTGAACGATAAGTCCCATCAGATTGCAAAAGAAGTTTGGGACTGATTAAACTATAAACAACAGTAATAGCGAGATATATCAACATTGTTAAAGATATTGCTATAAATGTCCCACGAACGATACTTCTCTGGGGATTTTTCAAATCACCACTCATCCCAACACCGGCATCAATACCTGTTACAGCGGGAAAGAATATTAAAAATGCTGACCAGAAAGTTAATTTAGAAATATCTAATCCATTTAAATTGATCAGTCCTGTAAAAACATTTTCTCCATTGATTAAAAATAAAGATGGGAAGAATAAGCTTGTAAACACACAAATAACTGATACTCCTAATATAACTAGGATGATCATTTGTAGTTTAACAATAAAATCGGCCCCAAATAGTGCAATTATAAAGAAAATGAATAAGAGTACAGAAGAAATAATTTGCTTCTGTGTTAATATGTCAAAGTGCCCAAAGATTTGTTTATAAATTATGATTTTTTCAAGGATTGGTTGTAATGGTTCAATAAATCCAATGGAATAGAATGCGATACTGACTGATTGTGCTATATATAATTGAATGCCAATACTTGCACTAAATGCCTTACCCAGTGACCGTCTTGAAATGGCATACATCCCTCCTCCACCAACAACATTTAAATTCGTAACACAATTGGAAAGAGATACCGCTGTAGATAGAGTAACTGTGTGGGATAGCAAAATTATTAAAATGGATCTTAAAAGTCCCATTTCAGCTACTAATCCAGGAAGTAATAAAAATAATACCGCTCCTAGTATTGCTTCTGTGGCCGGAACAAAGACCCCGCTAAATGTATTAAAAAGTTTTTTATCGTTCTTCATAAATGAGAAAAAATAATATCGATAGTCTTCTATAAAAATCTATAGAAATGATACCAAAAAAAAAGGATTTTATCCAATAAAATAATGTTTTTTTATTCTGATTCTATATTAGTATCAATTATTATTAAAAAATCTTCTATGAGTGATTTTGTTAGCGTCAATTTTATAATTTTATTTTCCGATGATGAAATTATCATGGATGATAACTTGAATTTTCAAATCATGGAGGATAATATGTTAAATTCTTTAGATATAGAAGAATTAGAAAATCAAATCTACGAGATAAGTATCTCTGCCTGTAGTCCTTGTAATATTGATAAAATTATTTCCCAGATGGAAATAGAAGAGAATATAGCATTTTATGACACAAATTACTTGTTGGAATTATAATTAATTTTTAATGGCATAAATTTCAAAAGTATCACCTAATTTTAATATCTTGGAAATCCATAACACGATCTTTTCTACAACTTTAATTCTTGGGAAATAATAAACATTTCGTATTCTGTTTAAATGAATACCTCGAATAGCCAAGTGTTTAACAATGAAACCTTCTTGATGTAGTAATTTATTTAGTGATTTGGGTGAGAATTCAATATAGTGATCTTTTGGGATATTTTGAATATATTTCTGAGGATCTCCTATAAAAGATATCCCATGTACATTAGGTGTAGATAATGCAATGAGACCTCCTTTTTTTAAGGATGAATGTATTTTTCTCAGTAAGGATAAGAAGTCTTGTTGATGCTCTATAAAATACCAGCCTGAAATAATGTCATAATAATTTTCTTTCAAATCAAAATCATTTGCATCACTCTGTGTAACTGTTAATCCCAATTGTGATTTAGAGTAGTCAACTGCATATTTTGATATTTCCACTCCTTCCACCTGATAGCTATTTAGGGATGCCATCTCAAGAAAAAATCCCATGGCTGATCCAAGCTCTAAAAGTTTTTTATCAGACTTTGGGGGTGATAATTTTTGTATGATATTGATACGCAGAGTGTTTAATCGGTTGATATTAAACTTATCCTCTATATATGTTTTCCCATATTGATTTTGATATTGGGTTGTAAAATAATCATCGCTATAGGTTTCATGATAATGATAATCCTTAATTCTGAAAAATGTATAGCAGTGATAACAATAAGTCTGGTTAAACCATTCATCCCTTTGAAAAACATATCCAGGGGATTGACATATTGGGCAAAGCTCATCATCCCTTTCTATAAGATTATCAATAATCTGAGATACGTTATTTGTACCTTCAGTAGTAATATTACTATCGGGAGCGTTATGTTGAATGCTTTCTAAACAGGATTTTAAACCTATAAATATATCATTTTCATGTTGTGCTGAATAAACTCCAAGATTATTGATCCCAATTACCTGTTGTGCCAGGTCATTATGATACTCAGTCGGATTGATAGTTATTACAGGAGTTCCTATCATCAAGCTTTCATAGACAGTTAATCCGTAGGATGTAATGAGAATATCACTTTCCTCGATATAGGGGTAGATATTATCGGGAAAATCAATTATTTTAGCAACAGGTAAGTCCTTTGTACCTTGATAGAGAGGCCCAAGAATAATCGTAATATTATATTCTCCTGTTAATTTGTTAATAAGACTAATTGTTTGTTTAGATAAACCATAAGGATCCTCTCCACCAAAGGATATAAGAACATTTTTAATCTCATGTACAGATTTCTTTTTTTTGTAGGTAATTAAATCATCAGGAAGAACAAGGTATTTCTGACCAGTAAAATTAGCCGTTAGAGATAACTGACTTGGCTTTGCAAGCATGTGAATTGTAACATTTGCGTAATGACTTCCTAACCCATAATCATCAATCGATAATATCTTAGTGTATTTCCTCATCCATTTTGTTATTTCTAAACTAGTATCTCTTATATCCGTGATCAATAAATTAGGTCGACGACTGGTTAATACTTTCTTTAGTTGGGTACTGGAATTTATTGAATAATATTTAATTTTTTTAGACTCTAAAATAGCTTTGGCAGATTTATATTCATAAATTATTATAGAAACTTGATATTTTTCAATTAATTTATTGTAAAGACTGATGGATCGTTTTAAATGACCATACCCATACCCCTTTCCTGCTCTTGTATAGATAATAACAGAATAAAGTTCTGTATTGTTTTCCATATTCATCAAAATTACCCTGATTTAGTATTCACAAAAATCTTTTGCCCATCAATTTTTGTAACGATAATATCCTGATTTTCCTCAATTTGATGCTCATCTGTATAAACAACATACCGTTTCCCTTGAATTACAGCTTTCCCTACAGGATAAAGAGATGATATTGTCTTTCCACTTTGACCAATTAAACTTAATATGCTATTATTCATTGATGAGTCAGATACTTTTTTTAATTGAACCAACTTTCTAGCTTTTCTAATCGCAAATGGCAAAATTATGATAGCGAAGATTATTAGTCCAATAGAATATAAATACCCACCAAGATAATATGCCTCTATAACTGAGTATATAATTAATGCGAAACCTATAATCCCTGTTATCATACCAGGTATTACTGTTTCAATTGCAACAAGACATAATCCTATAACAAATAGTGATATTATTATCCACTCTTCCATTAAATTACGGGGTTCTCTAATTTCTTTAGTTTATTGATCTGTTCAAAATTTCCAAGCACAATAATGACGTCATCCTCATTGATAGTAGTATTTGGAGAGGGGTTAAACTTCATGACTAATTCCTTATCTTGAATCCCTACAACTATCACTCCAAAATCCTTTCTGAGTGCTGATTGCTCAAGAGTTAAGCCAATATATTTCGAATCTTGTTTAATCTTGATCTCTTCAAATGTTAATTCAATCATCACCGGAGAGGTAGCTAGATCCAGGAAATCAGTCACAGTTGGTTTTAACAGAAGTTGTAACATCCTCCCACCACTCACAAGATGAGGCGATATTACCTTATTGGCACCTGCTTTCATAAGCTTCTTGTCACTACCCAATTGTTCAAAACGGGCAAGTATGTAAATATCTTTTCGAATATCTCTTGCAGAAAGGGTAATAAATACACTATCAGGGTCATTTCCTACTGCAATAACCAAAGCACGTGCATTCATAATCCCTGCTTCTAATAATACCTGGTCATTTGATGCATCACCCTGAATAAATAAATATCCTATCCTCTCTAGTTCTTCAATCTTACCATTTTCAATGATAACAAACGGTATTCCTATTCTATATAGCTCATCACAAACATAACTACCAATTCTACCATATCCACAAATAATATAATGACCTCTTAACTTGTCAATACTTTTTGTCATCCTCTTTCTCCAAAAATAGTTCCTGAGATGTCCTTCCAAGATTATCTGAGCTGTTGTTGTAATGATGTAATATGTGGTTCCAACACCAAAAAAAATAAGAAATATTGTAAATATACGTCCAGATCTACTTAAATTATGAGTCTCACCATATCCAATCGTCGTAAGTGTAATTAGTGTAAAATAAAAGGAGTCCAGTAAGTTCCAGTCCTTATCCCCTTCAATTAAAACAAAACCAATTGTACCAATCAGTAAAATAATAAACAATATACTAAATAATATAATTAATTTTCTTGTCGGATTCATCTAATTTTAAATCTTCTTTGGATCATGTAATGAAAGTATATACCTTGCCTGAGATATCGGGTATAAATGATTTTTTAATATCTATATTTAATTAAAAGATTTTTTGATAAAATATTTTTGATAATTATTATTTTTTTTATATATTTTATATCCTTATATAAAGATCTTGGTGGAAATCGAGGGTTTAATTGACAAATTGTATAATTTTTAATAATTTATGCATAAGTTAGTGAAATCCTATGCTAAGATTAATCTATTTTTAAAGGTTCTAAATCGCAGGCAGGATGGTTATCACAATATTGACACTCTCTTCCAGACCATTAGTCTTCATGACCAAATGGTTTTTGAAGAATCAGGAAATGAGGATTTTCAGTTTGAATGCAATATTAAGACCATTGAAAATGAAGATAATATAATCTGGAAAGTAATTCAGTTGCTACAATTTAAAATACCCAAGGATAGTAAAGGTTTAAGAATTAGATTAGAAAAAATTATCCCTATGGGGGCTGGATTAGGCGGAGGGAGTAGCAACGCAGCCTGTGCTCTTAAAATGATTAATCAGCATTATCAATTGGGGCTTACAAAAAATGATTTAATTCAAATTGGAAGTAAACTGGGAGCAGATGTTCCCTTATTTATACAAGGTGGGTTAGCTCGGGGAGAAGGAATTGGCGATAAGTTGACCTTTTATAACGATCAGCCCAATTTTCTATATTATGTGATAGTTTATCCTAATATCCATTCATCGACAAAAGATGCTTATGATGGTATTAATTTAAGCAGTATTGAGAATCAGAAATATAGTATAGATGAATTATTGAATGGTATAAGAAATCATGATCATTCAAAAGTTTATTTAAATATATACAATCATTTTGAGGATACAATCTTTAAAAAATATCCGATATTAAATAATATTAAGAATGAGTTAATTAAATCAGGGGCTGATACTTCTCTTATGTCAGGAAGTGGTTCATCCATGTTAGGGATATTCCATCAGGAAGACAAAGCAATTAAGTCCTATAATATCCTAAAAGACAGTGATTACCAGGTTTTTTTAGCTCAAAATCAATTTTAATTAAATTATATACAGAGGTTAAAATGTCTAATTTATCATTACAAGGCGAGATGCGAGAAATTAATACGAAAGGTTATCTAAAACAAATTAGAAAAAGCGGAAAAGTCCCTGCAATTTGTTATGGAGCAGATAAAAATGTTAATGTAACTGTCGATCGGATTACTTTTGAAAAAGTATATCATGAATCAGGAGATCATCTGGTTATAAATTTGGATATTGCAGGAGATAAAAAACGTCAGGTACTTGTTAAATCCTACGAAATTGCACCCCTCTTAAAAGAAATTATTCACGTAGATTTTCTTGAAATATCTGATAATAAAATTGTTAAAACAAATATCCCTATAAAATTAACTGGAGTATCCAAAGGAGCAAAACTTGGAGGGGTTCTAGAACATAAGCTCCATAAGTTATCAATCAGGTCTCTTCCTAAAAATATCCCTTCCACAGTAGAAGTCGATGTGACTGAAATGAATGTAGGGGACGCAATTTATGTGGAAAGCCTAAAATTAGCTGATAGTGTTACAATCCTGAATAAACCAAAACAGGCAGTTGCATCTGTTGCAGCATCAAGAACAACAAAATTGTCTGAGCAAAAAAAGGGTGATTAATAATCCAGGTTAAGCTATTCATATGAATTTAATTGTAGGATTAGGAAACCCGGGATCTAATTATAAAAATCACCGTCATAACTTGGGTTTTATGGTGGTGGATGCCCTCTCAAATGCCTGTGGTATTGATTTAAATGAAACTAAGTTTAAAGCAGTTTATGGAAAAGGAAGTATTGATAATCATTTGGTTATCCTGATGAAGCCAATGACCTATATGAATCTAAGTGGGCAGGCTATCCGGGATATCGCAGGCTATTTCAAAATCAACTTGGAAGATATTATCGTGCTGGTTGATGACTTGAATATACCATTTTCAGCAATCCGTGTTCGAAAATCAGGATCAGATGGGGGCCATAACGGACTAAAATCTATCATCCAGTGTTTTGGATCGGATTTATTCCCAAGAATACGTCTTGGAATTGGTTTACCTGCACAAAAAACAGTAATTTCAAATTATGTTCTTTCCCCATTTAATGCTGATGAGAGAAAAGATTTGGAATCATTTATTGATAAAGCAAAAAATGCTGTTCATACCTTAATCACTAATTCTATAGAGAAATGTATGAATGAATATAATACATGAGCTTATTAGAAGAGTTTTTAGAACTTAATACTAAAGAAAAACTTATTTCTGAAGATGATAAATTACTCCTGGGAATTTCAACTGGCCCCGATTCAACCTGTCTCCTTTATTTGTTACTCGAGTTATCAAAAAAAATCCCTATAACAATTGGTCTTGCCTATATAAATTATCAATTACGTCCTTTAGAGTGTGAAAATGAAATCCTCACCTTACAAAAATTATCATCAGAACATAATCTAAAACTCCACATGAAAGAAAACCCCATTACAAATCTATCAAACATTCAGAATACTGCCCGACAACTCCGATTTGATTACTTCCAGCAGATATCCCAGGAATTTAATTATAATAAAGTTCTGCTATCTCATCATCTCGACGATCAAATTGAGACATTTCTCATGAGACTCTTTCGGGGATCTTCTTTAAAATCATTAATTCCTATGACTTATAAGTCAAATTACAGGAAAATTACAATTATTCGGCCTCTCCTCAATTTTAATAAAAGAGATATATTTAAATATTTAAATGAAAATAATATCACTTATAATATTGATTCAAGTAATGTAAAAAATTATTATTTAAGAAATAAAATACGAAATCAACTCATTCCTCTCATTGAAACCCTTTTTCCAACCTATAAACAACACATTCTTCATACAATTTATAATATAAAAGAATATAATAATCATATTAAATATCATTTCAACAGTGTTTTAAAAACAAATCTCATAAGCAAAAATAGTCTAGAGATTATTCTGGACATAAATCTTTTTAAACAAAATCCAGATTTTCTTCAACGAAAAATGATTGTTCAACTAACCAGAAAAATTGGATCTCACTGGCATTACTTTACCTATAACCAATTAGATAAAATTATTAATAGAATATACAAATCCAATTATTTAGGTACAGATTTTCTTTTCCACAAAAAAGATATTAATATTTCAATCGAATATAATAAGCTTATTATATATCTGGATCAGGAAAAAAAATATGATATCTCCCAATACATTGAATTGGAAAAAGATATATCCTATCCTGTATTCTCTAAACCAAATCTCTATCCATGGATAATTAAAATGGATTCGATTAATAATGAGAACCTCACTAATTTAAAAAATCCATTTTTAGATCACCAGATTATAATGTATATTGACTCAGGAAAAATTACAAATAAAATTATACTACGCCCTCATGAACCAGGAGAGAGAATAATCATTAATAATAAAACAGGCTCCCAAAAAATAAAAGATGTATTAATCAATCAAAAAATCCCTCTGAGAAAGCGAAAAAAAGTAATATTAATTTGTGATGGATCACAACCTATTGCTCTAATATCTTTTCCTCCCTACCCACTTTTAAGACTCGCTCAGAAATATTTTGTAGACAATCAAACAAAAGACATCACTAGAATATTATTTACTAAAAATAATTAATTATTTGGTGATTAAAAATGGCTAATAATATGTCATTATATTAGAAGTATTATTTCTTTCTTACAATAAATTTACAGTGTAAGGACAGAGAGAAATCAATGTGTTTAATTTAGGGGGTACTTAAAACTTTAAATATGCTCCCGCGGCAAGACTCGAACTTGCGACCCAGTGGTTAACAGCCACTTGCTCTACCGACTGAGCTACACGGGAAGGCGTGAGAATTAATATAAAGAAATGATCAAATTTTGTCAACTATTTTATATAATTTTTTTAAGTCAATTGGAATTATTTGAATAGGAAGTCATTTTGGTTTATCCTGACGTTCCAGACGTTTAACATAGCTTTCAATTCCCTGCGCATTTAAGAAAATATCCAATTCCAGACTATCTAATGCGGGAGAATCAGTTGGAATACCATATTTGTATAAATATTTATGTATCTCCTGACGAAGCAAATCAGCTACACTCTCCCAGGATTTATATTTTTTATATTGTTCAACCGACTTATTTGAAAAGAGATCAAGCCAGTTTATAACTTCATTTATTTTATCAACAGGACATTCTGATATCCCGTAATGTGTATAATATATTCTCTCAGGACTTAGTTGAAGCATACGATTTAATGAATCTTTCATTGACTCAGGATCAAATTGGGTAGGGGTACTTGTGGGTAAGCATAATTCAAAGTTATGGTGTTCTTTAATCTCCCTATACAGTATCCCTGCCGTATCCCCTGTGAAGATTCCATTGCTTGCCGTATCTAAAATAAAAATATGGTGTAATGCATGTCCGGGACAATCATAAAATAATAATTCTCTATTTGTTCCCAATTGAAATCTATCACCCTCTCCAGTGATAACTACCCTTTCCTCAGGAATTGCAAGAATAGGACTAAACATTTTATCGAACTTCTCGCCATATACTAATCTGGAACTAGATATCAACTTGTCAGGATTAATCAGATGCTGTGCTCCTCTAGAATGGACATATAATTTTGCATTAGGAAGGTGTTGCATCAACAGTCCTGCACCCCCAGCATGATCCAGGTGAATATGGGTTACAATCACACCGTCGACGGATTCTCTTGATATTCCAAGTTCTTCAAGGGAATTCAATATGATCTGATTGCTGGGAGAAGCTCCTGTCTCAATAATCACTATTTTCTCATCCTGAATAACATAACAAGATGTTCTTAGACTACGATTATTTTCCATTAAATCAATGGAGTGGATGTTGTATTCTAATTTATCTATGAACAATGGATTACCCTTTAGTATAAAATTATTTCTATAAAAAGATTTTTTTTTAATTGACAATTCAGATAAAAGTGTTTTATATTTATGGTAAGAATTATGTATCGACAAAAAATATTTCATATTATACTTATTTCTATATTTCTTTGTGTAACGCAAGTTCATTTCGCTCTGGTAAACTGCGCTGAACATTCAAAGGAAAAAAAGTCCTGTTCCACGCACATTGATACAAAGCATGCCTCAAAATCTTGTTGCACCATAAAAAAATCACATGATTGTGGAATATGTCACTGTTCAAATATAGATTACAGCAAAAAAAATACGATTAATTCTTATACAAATTATCTATTATCCTTCCCAACATGGAATATAGTTAATCTAAATAACAAACTAACCACTGAGAGTTCTTTTACACTCTCAACACATCATTCCATTCTGAACAAAATCCCCATATACATCGCCCAATTAAAGCTCATTTGTTGATCTTATACTCTTTATCATATTTACATTCTTAAAATTAATTAAAATATTACTGATTTATCAACAAGGAGTTTATACATGAAAAATTATTACACTATTAAATTATTACTTATCCTCGTTACTTTCTTATCATTCAATATCATAACAGGATGTGGGAAAAAAGGAGGGGCAGGAAAGCTCATTAAGACACATACTGAAGGTGATGTTACTGTGACTATCAAGGGATCAAGAAATTACTTCAAAAAGGGGCAAAATACCTTTAAATTATTCTTCACCAAAGGCGGAAGCCCATTTGATGCTGGAAAAGACGTGAAACTTTCATTCTATATGCCAGCAATGCCTCCAACAATGCCTGAAATGAATGACAACGCTGTTATTTCTCCTGCATCGAATAAAGGAGAATATAATGGTTCAGCGAAACTTCAGATGGGACAGAAATGGACAGTAAATATATTATACGCTAATAATAAAAAGATTTCCTTTGATATTAACGCAAAAGAATAGTATAAAGATGTTCTCTCTATTAGAATTAATTCTGATAGAGGGGGATCTGAATAAAGGAGATCAAAATGTTTCGTTTTCTAGTAATATCTTTCATCATTACATTCTCTATAATTACTTGTGATCCTCCAAAAGATAAGAATAAATCCTCAAATCACACATCTAATAAGCATCAAAAAGATATTCAAAAATCTCTTGAGATTAAAAAAACTGATAAAAAAACAATTACAAAACCAATAGCAGAAGAAAACAAAAATAAAGTCTTTTTCAGTAAACAAAGTAAAGAGGATGAATATTTGAAGATGCAGAAAAACGTTAATAGAAGAATGAAAGAAATTTACTCACAACAAAAAGATCTTGCCCAAAAAGCAAAGGAAATGGAGAATATAAAAAAAGACGTTTTAGGCAGGATGAATGAATTAAAAAAAATAAAAAATAAGGCTTCTGAAAATATAAGAAAACGTCAAAACGCTAAAGATAATGATCCAAAGGGAGGGAATAATGATTAGGCTTGGTATATTCTTTCTCATAATTGTATATTCTGGTCTATATATTGTTAATTGCTCTTCTGATAACAGAAAAGAAGATAAGAGAGATGCAATATATATTGAATCAGACAAAAAATCGCAAACAATAAAATATAATTCTAAAAATAACAAGGAAGTTTCTATCAATATCCCTAAAAAAAGTCTTAATAAGAAAAAAAAATTACATAAAACCCCTAAAAATAATGCTGATAAAATCGTGTATTTTGATTTGAGACAGTTAATTGAATATCTGTTAATGCATAATCCCGCACTCAGAGGAGCAGAAACAAGAATTAAATCTTCTTTGGAATTTGAAAATCAATCAGACAAAACATTTCAGTTAAATCCAATGATTATGGGCGGTGTTGGATTCATGCAATTACCCACAGGAATGAGAGGATTAGTCTATGAAATTAGACTCACACAACCATTTGAAGTAGGTGGACAGCAAAGTGCTCGTAGAAAAATTGGGAAATATAAGCGTCGTATAGCTGAAGATCAGTTATTCACCCTGAGAATGAAACTACTCATGAGGATAAAATTTTTGTACTATAAAGGACTTGTTTTAAATCGAAAAATGGAATCCATGAAAGAGATTAAAAAGTTTTTCGATGGAATACTCAATGTGACTTATGAGAGCCATTCTGAAAGATATATCACAGACCAAAGAGCTTTGTTCATCCAAATCCTGTATAACAGTTTTATGAATTCTTATGATAAAACTAAAGAACAAATAGACAATAATTTATATGAAATCAAAGCAATCATGAATTACAAACAACCAAATCCCATGGAGATTAAAGGAAAAATAACTCAAAACCCCATCCCTCTCAATGAGAAACAGCTCAACGACATCGCTAAAAATAGCCGTATGGATCTTCTCTTGCGATACAATCAAATCCACATCAAAGATGGACAGATTAAAATGGAGAAAAGTAAGAGATTTCCGAAGATAGACGTCTTTATTAGCTATCGACGCGAAATGTTAAATCAAATGTATATGGCTGGCATTGCCTTCCCACTTCCAATTTTAAATGCAAACTCTGGAAATATCAATGCCCAGGAGGAAGAAAAAAATGCTATTCAGGAAGAAATCAATGCTATAATGTTTAACGTCAAACAAGAAATCTTTATAGCCCTGAGGAAAATGGAATACTCCCTCCTCAAAATTAGAAGATACCGTAAATCTATTATGAAAGATTCAAAACGTACCCGAAACCTAATTAAACAATACTATTCACAGGGTGGTGTCGATTTCATCAAGCTCCTGCAACAGGAAAAAATATATCAGGAAGTCATCATCTCATATTGGACTTCTGTTCTTGACTATTATTCAGCATTATTTACTTTAGAACAAACAATTGGAAGAATTTTCCTGCATAAAAACATTATTGGGAACAAAAAAATCGATTCTAATGAACCTAAATTAAAAAATAAATTAAGTAATCCAAATATTAATAAAGGAGATATTTATGAAAAAAAGTAAAATAATCATAATGCTTTCATCTGTCCTGATACTAGCTGTTTCTACTTATATTGTAATAAATTATTGGGATAATATCCAGGATCTTTTTGAAGGACAAAGTGATCTTCCCAAAGTTTCAAATCAAAATAATAAAAATACATCAAATAAAGCAATGACTGGTAATAAATCCCAGCCTGAAAGAAAAAATAAAGTTATCTTACGCCCATTCACCGTTCAAAAAAAGGTCGCAGAAATTATAGGTCTCAAAACAGCGATGGTTAAACAAAGATCAGACAATGTAAAATTAAATTTTACTGGAAAATTAGCCTACAACAAGGATACACTGTCTTTCGTCACATCAAAACAGCAAGGAATTGTCCGTGAGGTATATAAAACAATCGGAGAATCTGTCACAAAAGGAGAAAAATTACTCCGAATGGAAAGCTATCAGCTTGGAAAAGCACAACAAGACTATTTAAACTCTCTCGCTCTCTTACATGAAGCAGAAAAAAACTTTCATCGTGTTAAAATCCTTTACTACAAAAGAATAATTTCTGAAGACAAATACCTTAAAGAAATCGCAAATCATCGTATCCATCAAAATCACGTTCTGAATGCTGAAAATGAATTGAATTTACTGGGATATATTGATATTGATGAACTTCGTGTTACAAAAAGAATCAATCCATATGTCACAATGGAAT
Organism: Spirochaetia bacterium UBA6919; assembly: GCA_002450905.1. GTDB lineage: Bacteria > Spirochaetota > UBA6919 > UBA6919 > UBA6919 > UBA6919. The sequence goes on along the minus strand of DKAT01000036.1, from coordinate 58,690 downwards.
CTCCAGTCACTGGTATCATTATCGATAGATTTGCAAACGTCGGACAAATGATTACACCTATGAAACCATCCTACAAAGTGGCTGATCTATCAAGCCTCTGGCTATTCATGGATATTTTCGAAAAAGACTTCAGAAATTTCCACAAAAACAAAATTGTCTATTTCAAACCCGTAAGTTACCCTGAACAAACATTTACTGGATATATCGACTACTTAAACTCTGAAGTTACAGGTGCATCCAGAACGATTAAAATTAGAGCAGTTGTTGAAAATCCATATGGAAGATTATTACCTAATATGTATGTCAAGGGGTGGGTAGATATTAAATCATTTGAAAAACGTCTCATGGTTCCCTCCTCAGCTGTTATTGATACAGGTAAACGACAAATTGTTTTTGTCAGCATTGGAAAAGATAAATATGAGCCAAGAATTATTACTTTGGGAAATCGTATTGGTGATTATGAAGTTGTATATACTGGTTTAAAGGAGAACGAATCGGTTGTTGTGAGTGCAAACTTCTTGCTCGACTCTGAATCCCAGGCAAGGGGTTATATTCGTGACCTTCAGACCGAAGATTCAAAGGATAATAATAATTAAATAACTAATCCAAAAAGAATCTAGGATAAAGTATTTTGAGATATTTGGATTAATAATTATACCTTAAAACCACAAAACAGGAGAAAGACAGGATAATCACTGGAGAATCAAGTTAAAACTTAGATAAGTTATCATCCTGTGATGTTGAGACCCAGCTACTCAATACTTATAAAATGGTCTCGAACTATAAGTTTTATATGGTTTGAATAATACAGATTATCATTATATATAATTTATTACTCTGGAGGTTAATTTTGAAAAAAATACTGATAAACAAGATCTTATGTCCATTGGACTTTTCTGAATGTTCCTACAAGGCTTTACATTATGCAGAAGATTTGGCGATGCAGTTTAATTCAGAATTAAATGTAATTCATATCATGCCAACGTTCCCATATTTTAATACGCCGTATTATTTAGATGAAAATGAAATGAAAGATATTCTCGATCGGGCTGAAAATCCAGTAAAGGATGAGCTAAAACGCATTTGTGAAGACGAAATCGATAATGAAGTAAACTCAACTTGGGATCTTGTCAGAAAAGATATGCCTATTTCAAAAGTAATCAAAGAATATGTTAATGAGAAGAAAATTGACTTAATTGTTATCTCAACCCATGGCTGTAAAGGTCTTAAACATGCATTTTATGGCAGCACTGCAGAAAGAATTATCAGAGAATCGCCCTGTCCTGTATTAACAATTCGTTAAATTGAGGTATTCATGTTCTTACACAAAATAATCGAATCTAGTAGTAAAAACTATTTTATTGTATTCATGATGGTTTTCGCCCTTACCTTGGGAGGTTTGTGGGCTCTTAAACAAATTCCACTTGATGCCATTCCTGATTTATCGGATGTACAGGTTATAATATTTACTGAATGGAAGGGACGAAGTCCTGGTCTAATTGAAGACCAAATTACATACCCTATTGTAAGTTCACTTTTGTCTGCACCTAAAGTCAAAGCAGTTCGTGGACGATCAATGTTTGGAATGTCCTTTGTATACGTTATTTTTGAAGATGGGACTGATATATATTGGGCTCGAAGCAGAATTATGGAATATTTAAATGAAGCATCGTCACTATTGCCCAAGGGTGTTTCCCTCCAGATTGGACCCGATGCTACCGGTGTTGGATGGGGCTTTGAATATGCTATTGTTGATGAATCGAAGAAAATGGGCTTATCAGAACTACGGAGTTTCCAGGATTGGAATTTAAGATATGTTCTAAAAAGTATACCAGGGGTTTCTGATGTAGCTAGTGTTGGTGGATTTGTAAAGCAGTATCAGGTTACTTTGGATCCAGGCACTCTCCTGCAATATAAAATACCTCTACAAAAAGTAATAATGGCTATTCGTAAAAGTAACAGTGAGGTGGGAGGGCGTCTTGTTGAGTTCAATGGAAGGGAATATATCGTCCGTGGAAAGGGGTATATCAAATCGAAAGAGGATTTAAATAAAATTGTTATCGTATCAGATAAAGATGGTGCACCATTACTTCTTGAAAATATAGGGAGAGTCTCAATTGGACCTGATATTCGTAGAGGAATGGCTGATTTAGACGGAAAAGGTGAAGTTGTTGGAGGGATCGTTATTGTCCGTTTTGGTGAAGATGTTTTAACCGTGATTAAGCGAGTGAAAAAGAAACTAGAAGAAATCAAAGTCGCGTTTCCTAAAGGAGTCAAGGTTATAACAACATACGACCGCTCAGAACTTATTTTAAGTGCTATCAATACCCTCACATTTAAGCTCATTGAAGAAAGTCTCATTGTAAGTCTTATCTGTTTCATATTCTTATTCCATTTTCGAAGTGCTCTTGTCGCCATTATTACTCTCCCACTGGCAATTATCATGTCGTTCCTCGCTATGCATTTCTTAAAAATAACTTCCAATATAATGTCTCTTGGAGGTATTGCAATTGCAATTGGAGCCATGGTGGATTCAGCTATCGTGATGGTAGAAAACGCTCATAAGCACTTAGAACACGCTCCTCCAGGATATGATCGTAAAGAAGTCCTCATTGAGGCTGCAAAAGAAGTCGGGAGACCCTTATTTTTTGCATTATTAATTATTACCATATCCATCATGCCCATTTTCACCCTGGAAGGACAGGAGGGAAAATTATTTAAACCTCTTGCCTTCACAAAAACTTTCGCCATGTTCTTCGCATCCTTGCTTTCCGTAACACTAGTACCAGTTTTAATGGTCTTATTAATCCGAGGGAAAATTACTCCAGAATGGAAAAATCCTGTAAACCGCTTTTTAACCTGGATGTTTAATCCCATCGCAAAAATTACTATCCATTATAAAAAAACGACAATGATATCAGGAATATTAATAATTCTCGTAACATTTCTAGCCTTTTCAATACCCTGGGATAAATTTGTTGAGGATGAAGAAAGTTCCCTTGGTTTTCTCAAGAAATTAAAGCTGGAAAACGAGTTCATGCCGCCACTAAACGAAGGGACTATTATGTATATGCCTGTCACATTTATACCGGGGATATCTATTGAGCAGGCTAGAAAATTAATTATTAAACAGGATAAAATATTTAAGGAAAAAATCCCTGAAGTGAAAAGAGTTTTTGGGAAGGTAGGTAGGGCAAATACCCCCACAGATCCAGCTCCTATCATGATGTTTGAAACTATTATTGAACTGAAACCCAAATCCCAATGGAGAGAAGGAATGACTTTTGAAAATCTGAAGTCTGAACTTGATTTGGCTGTCAATGTCCCTGGGGTCTATAATTATTTTGACTTTCCCATTAAAACCCGTATTGATATGATTTCTACAGGGATAAGAACAGCCCTGGGTATTAAGATCTATGGAGATGATATCATCACTCTTGAAAGATTGGCGGATAATATCCAGAAAGTAATTCAGCGATTGCCAGGGACGAAAAGTTCTATTGAGAAAGTGGCTGAAGGGGGTAGCTATATAGATTTTGAGATTAAAAGGGATAAAATTGCGCAATATGGTTTGAAAGTAGGGGAGGTACAGGAGATTATTGAAACCGCTGTAGGGGGGAAGAATATTGCAATAACCATTGAAGGACGTGAAAGATATCCTATTAATATAAGATATCCCAGGGAATTAAGAGATAATTTAGATAATCTGAAACGAGTTTTGGTAGCAACACCCAGTGGGTCACAGATTATGATATCAGAACTGGCAGATATTAAGGTTGTTAGTGGGCCAAGCTTGATTAGTAGCGAGAAGGGGAAAAATGTCACAATCATCTATGTGGATATTGGTACTGATCAGTCGATTGTAAGCTATGTGGATAAGGCACGAAAATTAATTAATTCTCAGGTTACGTTTCCGAGAGGATATTCCTATGATTTTAGTGGGCAATTTGAAAACTGGGAGAGAGCTAAAAATCGACTTCTCATGGTTGTCCCTCTCACACTCTTAATTGTTATAGTTCTACTTTATTTTAATATCCGATCTGTATCAAAAATAATTATCGTATTATTAGCGGTGCCATTCTCTTTGATTGGGTCATTCTGGTTACTCTATGCCCTCGATTATAAACTCAGTGTAGCGGTTTGGGTGGGGATTATTGCTTTGGCTGGGTTGGATGCTGAGACTGGGGTGGTGATGCTTTTGTATCTGGATATATCTTATGAGAGTTGGATGAAATCAGGGAGGCTGAATTCTTTGAGTGATCTTGAGGCATCGATATTAGAGGGGGCAGTGAAGAGGATCAGACCGAAAATTATGACGGTATCAGCAATTTTATTTGGATTACTCCCGGTGATGTGGTCTACGGATACCGGTGCGGACGTTATGAAAAGAATTGCAGCACCCATGGTTGGGGGTGTAATAACCTCCAGCATCCTTGAACTTCTCTTATATCCTGCTATCTATGTTTGGTGGAAAGAAAGAGGATATAAGAAACATAAGCAATTTACATAATTTAGAGATCAGTTTTTAAAATCCTCTCTTTCAAGGACTGATTCTAGGAACATGAGCCCTTTGCCCGTTACTGGCTTTTTAAGTTCAAGATCTATTCTTTTTTTATTTGGGAAAGTAATCATCAGACCGCTTGAACTAGCTTCGTCTGTAGAATCATCATATAGAGCATATTGGATGTTATTTTTTTTAAATGAAAGTCTCAGATAGGTTGTCCTGGGACGAGTGTATCTGGAATAACGAAAGTAACTGTCAGGGTGAGCTTTATTCTTTGGATAACTTAGTTCTATATGATTTTTATTACCAAAGCGATATTGGAGGTATCCCTTACTTTCACTGAGATTCTTTGATGCACATAAGGATAAGATTTTAGCTGGATTTTTCTTTAAACGACCGTTCATGATAATTTGTTCATTTTGATGGCAGAGTGTATTGGGATTGTCTGCATCTAAACCTGACGAAACTATAACAGAGACAGATCCTATAAGAAATAGAATTAATAATACTTTTTTAAATTTCATAATATACCCTTTCGATGATTTAATACCAAATAGTTTAACTCATCCTGTCATTTTTTCAATTGAATTAATTCATAAAGTAATTTTTCATCAATATAAATTGATGGGGAATCTTTAAATGTCTGGAGTTGATTTGATATTTTTGTTTGTGCATCTGTCCAATCTTTAAATCCGTATTTTATAGAGATTTTATCTAATTTGTTTATTATTTGATTTATATTTTCAGAATCTGTTAAGTCTGTATGAGTAAGAATATNNTGTAGCTAAGATGGATTTATATCTGAACATAGTATTTAAAATAATAATTTTTTTAAAGAGAATCAATTTTATCTGAATAATTAGTTTGCAATTTTCAAGCGGGATCTGTAATTTGGAGTTATGGAGATAAATATTATTAATTAGGGTAAATAATTTATATCTACCGCTAATTAATATTATGATATGAAATTATCTTTTTAAACCTACAGCTGTGGATAACATCGAATCAGAGGTTTGAATTGCTTTTGAATTAAATTCATATGCCCTTTGAGCAACAATCATATTAACCATCTCTTCAACGATTTGAACATTTGACATTTCTACAAATCCCTGGAGGAGTTTACCAAATCCCTTGGAGCTTGCACTGCCTTCGAACTCTTGTCCACTTGCAGTAGTTTCTTTTACAAGATTTTTACCGATATTTTTAAGACCTGTCGGATTTACAAATCTATAGAGTTTAATCGATCCTGCTACTTTTGGTTGCCCGTCTGGTGGCATGACCCCTGTTTTATATGATACTTGTCCAGTTTCGGATATTGAGATTGAATTCTGAAGGACATCCAAATCAAAACGGATAGGTGGTTCTAAAAAATATCCTTCTGAGGTTACTAGATCACCATTGGCATCAATTTTGAAGGATCCATTTCTTGTGAATGCGAAAGTTCCATCGCTGAGTCGCACCTTAAAGAAGCCTTCTCCCATAATTGTTAGATCAAGTTTATTTTCTGTTTTCTGTGGGGTACCCTGAGTATACATTTTTTGTGTGGATGCAGTTTTTACACCAAGACCTGCCTGAACACCCGTTGGATATTCAGTATTTATTGAGGATGAAGTGCCTGGGAGGCGAAGGGTTTGATAAATCAGGTCTTCGAAATCGGCTCGGGCTTTTTTAAATCCGACTGTATTTACATTTGAAAGATTGTTTGCTACAGTATCAATATTGAATTGCTGTGCTGTCATTCCGCTTGCGGCTGTCCATAATGATCTCATCATAAAATTATTTCCTCCGAATTATATAATTATGCTTTAGGTATATCTGAAATAGCCTTTTGAAGCATCTGGTCATTTGCTGTAACGACTTTTTGATTTGCTTCGTAACTTCTGTGTATTTCAATCATTTTTGTCATTTCTAATATGGGATTTACATTTGATGTTTCAATATATCCCTGTAGTACTTGGGCTCTTCCCTTTCCAACAGGCATGTCTTTTGCTTCACCAGAGTATTTTGTGGCTTGATAGAAGCTATTTCCTGCTTTGAGTAGCTGTCTTTCATCGTAGAAACGGACTATTCTCAGTTTATCATTAAGAACTGGTTTTTTCCATTCGTTTTCATTCGTGTCAGTGAAGCGTCCAAGGTCATTTTTATTGTATTCGGCGTTTTCATTGATATCACCGTACTCATTGATCTTGAAATTGTTTGCTTTGATGCGGATATCTCCATTTTCGCCCTGAACACGGAAACCATCTTTGGTAACCAGGTAGCCATTTTTATCTATCATAAAACTACCATTTCGTGTATATCTTTCCCCATATGGAGTGTTAACAACAAGAAATCCTTCTCCTACAAGGGCAAGATCAAAATCATTTCCTGTATTTCTTAAGCTACCCTGTTCAAATCGGGTTTGTACCTTATTTAACTCTACACCTGTCCCTACTTTTCCAATGAATGGAGCTACATCGAATGATCCCAGTGGAACTTTGACAACACCATTGTCATCCAAACGTCTTAACAGCATTTCGGGAAAAGATTTAAATAGTGCGGTATCTCTTTTGTACGCAGGAGTGTTGATATTCGCAAGGTTATTTGACACGGTATTTATATGATGCCATTGACTTAGCATTCCACTGGTTCCTGTATATAATCCTCTAACCATAGATACCTCTTATTTTAGAATAAATTATTATCGAACAAATGATTTCCAGATAATATTTTGATATTCGGATGTATATTGAAAAAACTGTATAGAAAAATATTTTATAGGGGTAATTATTGAGAAATTGTTATAGAAAAAGTTTTTTGGGGATAAAATTATTTTATTAAAATCTTATTATCAGGAAAAATGATTTTGTATAATGAAATTGATTTGATATATTTATGAGTTATATAAGATTAATTATAATTTTTTATTAATTAATGGATTATATATATTGTTGAGTATAAGTTATGAAAATATATGAAATAAGTGATCAAAGCTTTGATGAGGAAGTTTTACAATGTAACTTATTGACTCTTGTTCATTTCTGGGCGGAGTGGAGTGGTCCGTGTTCTATGGTAGAACCTATTTTGGTTGAATTATCGACGGAATATGATGAGTTGGTTAAGATTGTGAAACTTGATATCGATAAGAATCCAATCTGTACGGAACGATGTGGTATTACAAGTGTTCCGAATATATGTTTATATAAAGATGGGGAACGGGTAGATCAAATTATTGGAGCACTCCAGAAATCTTTAATAGATGAGAGGATTAAGAGGTATATGTAATTTTTTAATTTTGATTTGGAAATATTTTATCTGGATTTAAGATATTTTTGGGATCAAAGACCTTTTTTATACCTATCATGAGATCAAGTGCTTTGCCGTGTTCTTTTTCCATAAACTTTTTTAAAGATATACCGATTCCATGTTCACCTGAGGTGCTTCCATTAAGATTTATAGCGTATTCTATAATTGTTTCATTCATCTTTTGTGCGTTATTCCAGTCTGTTTTATTGTTCTTATCAGCTAAAATGAGTACGTGGAGAATTCCAAGTCCAACGTGACCAAAGGTATGTACAAGAAGATTGTATTCTTTTGCAAGGTCATAACATTTTTCAACGAGAATTGATAATTTTGAAATGGGGAAAGCTATGTCATTTCTTATAATGGTATGATCTTTTTTCAGAAGTTTAATAGAAGTTGTCGTGTGGTGACGGATTTCCCAGGGGTTTTGGTTATTCTTGAGGATTAATTCTTTTGCATTATAATCATTACAGATGGTATTTATATAAGATAAAGTACTTTCGATGGATTCTTCTGATCCCTGTAGTTCCAGGAATATAACCGGATTTTCCTCCAGACCATAGGATTTTAAATTATTTAGGGCGGAGATGCAGTGTCTATCGAGGTATTCTACAGCGGAGATATCCAGACCGTATTTTATCATTTCGGTGATTGCTGAGACGGCTTTATTTTCTTCAGGAAAGGAGTATGCGATTTTTTTATAGTTTTCTGGCAATCCCTTTAATTTTAATGTGATTTCTGTGATTATACCAAGAGTCCCTTCTGATCCACACAACAATCCGACGAGATGATATCCTGAAGAGCTTTTTACACAATGATTTCCAATATCAATGACTTCACCTGTTCCTGTAATTATTTTTAATTTAAGAACATAATCCCGAGTTCCGCCATATTTTACAGAATATATACCACTGGCATTTGTAGAAACCATTCCGCCGATTGTTGCGATATCTGAACTACCTCCAGGAGAGGGTGGGAAAAATAGTCCATAGGGTTTTAAAAAATCATTTAATTCTTTATAAATAATACCGGGTTGTATCGATATTTGGAGGTCATTTTCACGTAGTTCAATGATTTGCTTCATCTTGCTCAAATCAAGGACTATACCGCCTTTCACGGGGATGGAGTTTCCTTCGAGACTTGTTCCTGCTCCTCTGGTAGTGATTTTAATTTCATTTTTATAGCAGAATTTTATGATATTTGATATTTCTTGTGAGGTTTCTGGATAGATTAGGAGTTCAGGGATAACACCGTCTAATGAAGATTCGTCGTGTGAGACGGATATCAGATCTGTTTTATTTATTGTAAAATGATCTGGGTTTAAAATATCGATGAGTTGTGAAATATTTTTATCTAGCATAATTTAATTAAAATATACTAAAATAGTTACAAATTGAAAGTAGAGAATTGTGACATAACAATTTTTTATAGTTCTTCCTTTCAATTCAACTTCCCGTCAATTGTTGAATACTGAAAGGATTAATTTTATATGGATGAAATAATAATTAAAATAATATAACCTTAGAATAAATTATCATAGGGGTATACTAATATAAATCATTTCAGATGAAAATATTATCTAAAGAACGCTTCGCAAATGTCATTTGCCATTCGATTGACAGCGTAATCTACATATTTTTTGTCTTCAATTTTAATTTTCAATTCATCCAGACGGGAAAATCCTTTTTCCATCATCTTTTCTTCTTTACTATCCACTTTAAAATCCTTTTACCAGTGATAAAATCCGTTTATCTAAGTGCCAAAAGCATTTTCTATATGGTCGATCTTATGTGATCCACCTGCAAATACAATTGTAACAACGTCAAACCTACAATCCTTTATAGATATTGACTGATTTTGAATATAGTGTTCTGCTGTATGAATGATATGCTCTTTTTTTTTATTGGTAATTTGTTCCAGAACGTCACCAAAGGCATTATTCATTCTAAGTTTAACTTCTACAAAGACAAGGCAATTTTCATGGAGGGTAATGATATCTATTTCTCCATGAGGGGAACGAAAGTTTCTTTGAATTATTTTATGGTTCAAAGATTCAAGATATTTAATAGCAATTTCTTCGCCTTGCAGACCTTTTTTTTTATTATTACTCACCATCCTCCTTTTCTAACAGGGTATTGTGAATTAGCTATATATAAAAACGCTAATAGTTCAGCGATAGCTTTATAAAGTATTTCTGGTATTTCATATCCAATTTCCATAGCATATAAAACATTGACCAGAGCTTCGTCCTTATGAATAGGAATATCATTTTCCTTTGCCAATTGAAGTATTTGTTCGGCAATGTAATTTATTCCTTTAGCAGTAATCTTTGGAGCGTTATCATTTTCTGTATATCTAAGTGATACTGCCTTTTTTATTTTATTGTCATCCTCATTCCTGTTCTCAGAAGTATTCATGTTATGTCTCTCTGTATCAACAGTATGGGGTGATTTTCTTGAGTAATCTGAACATTCCATTTTGTAATTGGGATCTCGTTATCTTTATAAAACTCTTTGAAATATTTATTTAAGTAATCACTAATTTCTTTTGTTTGTGTGAATAGGGATATATCTAATTGATCATTGAATACTGTACACAATCCTCTTATACTATTTAAATTAGGTAAATCTATATCAAAATAAAATACAAATTCTTCTTTAGATTTATCAGGGATCATCACCTTTAATTTGAAATATCGAATCTCGTCCTCATCAATAATTAGTGGAAAGGAGAAGAAATACATATCTTTGTTTCCATCTGATCGTAATGAACTTTCTTTGTCCCCCTGATATTGATGTAATATTTTTTTTAGTAATTTATTATCTTCGATATTGGACATGAATTTTAATAGATCCATAATAAAAATGTTTTTTTCACCAGAAAAATTGATATTCGTTCCAGGTTGAGAAAAGTTTTTTATATAATTCATTCTGGAGAGGAAATTGTGAATGAGATGTTTTAAATTATTCGAATTAAGGGGGATAAGATATTTATCTTTCAAGAACTCCAGTAATTGTTTGTTATTTTCATTTTTTAGAAGCCGTGATATTTCATTCTCAAGCTGGGATATATTTTCATCGAATTGAAGCCATTGATTCAGTCTTTGAGTAGTAATTTTAATCCCTTTGGATTTCATCATCATGATTGTATCTATGAATCGGGTATTTTGGTTTTTCTTTTGATTTTTGAGAAAGCGGAAGATCAGTAGTAATTCATTTTCATTAAGGATTTGATTATATTTTAGGTAATTTTGAGCAATTTCTATAAGTAGAGGATCATTTTTATAATTATTTAGTGAAGAAAATTGATTTAGGGTGTGGCTTACATTAGTATCCGACTTGGTTTGCTGAATGAGTTTTAGAATGAGTTGATTATTATTTTCTATGACTTTAAATAAGTGCTTTCCTTTCAGATCAATGGGGGATTTTGCTTTCAGTTCTCTTCCAGCTATGAGGATTAAATAATATCCATCGGGAAGTTTGGAGAGGATTTCACCCCTGACGAGTTCTCCTACTTTGTGTGGGAAATTCCTCTGAATCTGATTTGGACTAATTGATATTAGATCTCTACTAATTTCCATTGCTTTCCATAGCTAATAATGGGGAGAGATCCTTTATAGTTTATAGAACCTCTCCCAAATATGAATTCCATTTCAATAAAGTTTACGTCCTTTGTAAAGCGTAAATCAATTAAGAATTCTATCGACGAAATCAATTTTCTAGTTAGAAAAAAATATTTCATGGTATTATGATTTTGATTTCCCAAAACGATAACTAAATATCTTTATCATTCAATGAGAATTCATTATATTGAATGGATATTTTTAAAGGTTTTTTTAATGTTCTACAAAATTAAACAATTTTTAACGAAATCACCTATATATTCCATTACTATACTCAGTGTTGGTGTGTTAATGGTCTTCTATTCTTTTGTGACACCTCATGTACAATTAAGCGATTCTGAGATGTTCTTTCCTGTCATATCTTTTGATGAACTTGCATTTCGATTCTATAAAATAAGAGGTGTACAATTCCTTTCACTGTTTCTTATTCTTTATCCGTATACATTTATAATATTTCAAGTGATATTTATCATATTAGAAAATATTTTAATGCCGCCGGGAAAAGACGTTAAACCTGAATTAATGAATATCACAGATAATATTAAATATTACCTATTTATGATAATCAATATGATCGGACTTGGAATAAATCTCTATATCTATTTTATGTTCTACATGATGCCTGTAAAAAGTTTTATAGCGAGTATACTGGGGATTATACTGCTTGGTACGAATCTACTTTTTTTTAAATATTTTCCTAAGTTCACTAAAAATAAAGAAGAACGAAGTCATATTGCTTCTTATCATGGTTTAAATATTTCTATATCTTCCTTTATCTATTTCTTAATGATCCTGGTAATATTTATATACAAAGATGTAAATATTAAATTTGGATTCTTGTTTTCTACATTGGGATGTATATTTCTGATAATTGGTTTCATTGCAAAAATATTATACGATGATTTACAATCGATTTCTTATAGTTCAAGTGATACTAATCACAGTAATGCTTAAAATTAATCTCAGGGAATATATTGTCCTTTTTTTCGATATCCCATAACCAGGCTTCATCTATTTTTTGATGAATCACCATATCATACAATTTTAGAAAATAATTAACATGTTGTTTGGTCCGACGGATAGCATATTCCACCATTGTTTGAGCAGTAATAATAAATGCCCAGTCGCTACTTTGTGCTAATACTAATTCCCTTGCCAGTTGATTTAAACTTCGGACCATTAGGGAATCGCTGGTATTTTTATATTTATTTGCTATGTGAGCCATTAATTCGGAGCATTTGTGGAGGTGGCGATATATCCAGTCATTTGTTCCATTGAGCCACACTTCACTATATCCCTTATTTCCCCAGCTGGAGAAGGAGGGTGTGGATACCTGATTTTCAGGGAATCGATCCAGATACTCATAAGGTGTTATTGGCACAATTGTTTTTTGATCATGATATAATTTTCTGAAGAAATAGTCAATAAAATATGGCCCCTCATACCACCAGTGTCCAAATAATTCGGCATCGTAAGGTGAGACAATTAATGGGGGTCTATCCATGAGAGTTGATAAATATTCTACCTGTAATCCGCGATTATATATGAAGTTTTCTGCATGCATCGCAGCGGTTTCCATAGCTGTCCAATAATTATAGGGTTGTTTGTCGAGGGACTTTCCTGTAATTTTATGATATTTGATCCCAGTCATAATACGGATTCCACTTTCATGGATATAAGGAGAGATATAATCAAAATCCAGATCAAAACCGATATCTCTGTAAAACTCTCTGTAATTAGGGTCTCCTGGGTATCCTATTTTTGAGCTCCACACAGCCTGCCCACTTTCGATATCCCTAGCAAAGGCTGCAACACCGTTTTTACAATAGAGAGGAGCGAATACCCCATATTTGGGACGTTTTTCAGCATATAAAATTCCATGGCTCTCTACAAAGAAATATCTTATCCCATGATTTTTTAAATAGGATTCTAATCCGGGATAATATCCACACTCACCATTCCAGATTCCACGAGGATTGGTTAAAAAATATCTTTTATAGGAATCTTTCGCAATTCCTATCTGTGCATTCACGGAGTTCGGGTGATATTGCATTAGAGGCATAAATCCATGGGTTGCTCCACAGGTTATAATTTCTAATTTTCCCATATCTTGCAATTTTTTAAATGGGGTGATGAGATTTTTTTTATAATGATCTACAAATATCGATCTGCAGAGTAAAAATTTATTGAGATACATCTTGGCAGTTTCATTGAATTCGGGTTGATGTTTAGTCCGTTCAATTTCCTTATGTGCCAGTTCAATAAGGGTATTGACATGGTGTTCATACCGGTCTTGCAGGAGAGGATCAGCAAACATATTGGTGAGGGTAGGGGTTAGGGACATGGTAATCCTGAAATCAATATTATCTTTGACAAGTCCTTCAAAAACAGATATTAAAGGAATATAAGTTTCAGTAATAGCTTCATAGAACCAGTCTTCCTCAAGAAAGTCGTTATATTCAGGATGTCTAACATAGGGTAAATGGGCGTGAAGCAGTAACATAATATATCCAGTAGGCATTTTTCCTCCAAAAGTAGTTTCTGCGGATTATCTGATTTAAAGATAACGAAAAAAACACTAACAACACTTTAAACAATCTTAATAATACTAAAATATTTTCATAAATATAAGATTTAGGTATGAATAATTTTTGAGTTATATTTTAAGATAGGGAGCGCTTTATTTAAATTATTTTATACTTTTTATTAAAACTTTTGAGTTTAATTAAATAAAGATTTTTAATCAATATTCAATTCTTTTTCAACGACATATGGTTTTTTATTCTGTGTTTCATGGTATGTTCTTATGAGTATTTCAGCTAAAAGTCCCATTAAAATAAATTGAGCACCCAGTAGGATACACATAACTGATATCATTAGTATGGGGCTTTCAATAACAGCTTTTTCAATGTGTAAATAAAATTGTTTGTATATGAGATAGAGTATTCCAAGTCCAGCTAAAAAAAATGATACAAAACTGAGGCTACCAAAAAAATAGATTGGTTTTGTAGCATAACCTCCAAGGAATTTGATTGTCACGAGGTCTAATATCACCTTAAATGTCCTGGAAATGCCATATTTTGATTTACCTTTTGTTCTGGGGTGATGCGTTACAGGAATTTCAGTGACCTTCGCTCCGTACCAAGAAGAATATATCGGGATAAATCGATGCATTTCTCCATAGAGACGGACATTTTTTAAGATATTTTTTCTATAGGCTTTTAATGAGCATCCATAATCGTGCAGTTTAACTTTCCCAATCCAGGAGATTATTTTATTTGCAATAATTGAAGGTATTTTACGAGTGATTGTTTTGTCTTTGCGATTTTTTCGCCAACCACTGACGACATCATAACCTTCATTTATTTTATCTATCAATCGATAAATATCAGAAGGGTCATTTTGCATGTCTCCATCCATGGGAATTATTATATCATTATTCGCATAATCAAAACCAGCTTGCATTGCAGCTGTTTGACCGGCATTAAATTGGAATTTGATAACTTTGAGGAGAGGATCTTTTATTGCGAGTGATTGTATTATTTCAAAAGTATTATCTGTACTTCCATCATCTACAAAGATTAACTCATATTGTATATTTAATTTTTCAACCTCAGATTTTAATTTATCATATACATCATTTACATTTTCTTGTTCATTAAAAAATGGGATTACGATAGAAATACTATTTATTTTTTGTTTCATAAAAATATTCTTTTAAAATTATTTTAATAATATAAGGGTGCCATTTATATCGATGGATTACTCAGGGATATTTAATAATTTTGGGATTTAATATTTTTTATTTCCGTTGATCATAATTTTTTTCACTCTCAAAAGGATCTGTATTGCTTTTAGAATTACTTTTTTTCGTTGTATCATTTTGTAGAGAAGATTTTTGATTGTTTGTTTTCTCAAATGATTTTTCATTGCTTGGTGGAGGACTATCTTGTTCTTTTTTACTGAGATATTGAGTAGTTGAAAATTCATCTTTATTTTTTTGGGTGTTTTCAGGATGTATTTTGTGACGAGAACTTTGTTTTTTATTTTTTTGAGACATTTCACTTTCTGATTTGTTATAAAGTTCATCCTGATTATTCAATTTATCCATTTTATTCATGTTTTTTGAATTGATATCACCCATTGCCCTTTGTAAATATTCTTCTTTTTTTCTTTTAGATAATCTTGGGTAATAGTATCCATCAGCTTTAGCTAAATCTTTTGCTAGTTGTTCTCCTCGCTGAGTATCTTTTCGTTCCATGTATTCCTGCTTTATTTTTTCAATTTGTGCCTGGGATAATGCAGGTTCATGATAAATAGCTTTATATTTTAAAATAGGTACCATGATAGGTTTCCCATTGATAGCAGCATAGGCAGTTGTTTTTTTGTAGGTGAATTTTTTAGAGAAATATTTCATGAAGTTCCCAGATATTTTATGCTTAAGTTTTTTAATTCCTTTTTTGTATTGATATTTGAACAATTTTTCAAATACAGCACGGCTATTTAATGCTCCTATTGTCCCTCCGAATAAGCCATCATCGATTTTACCAACATTGACTCCAACATTGACAAGATAGAGGAGATTGCTATTTAAGAGATGATCTTTGTCCGATTGAATATACTCTTCAGGTGTCCTTAAAGTCATTGCAAGGAATGAAACATCAGTATCTGAAGAACCCGTTTTACCTGCTCCACCCGAAAAAAATCTATTTGCAGTACCAAAATACGTATTGAGATAACCACAAAATAGTGATGCTTCTGCAGCTTCCCGTTTTACAACCTGTTTTTGTAATTTGGATAAATTGAGATAGAGGGATGATCCATTTGGTTCAACAAGACGAGTAATCGTGACAAGGGGCTGTAAAATACCCTGATTTGCGATAACGGAATTAATTTGAGCGAAACGGATGCTATTTATTTCCTGGGAGCCAAGGACTACGGGGTAAATAGGCTGGAATTTTTCTCTTGGATTTTTAATTTCAGATAATTCATTGAGGAAATTACTGAATTCTTCTTTAGTTAGGATTTCAGCGATTTTAACGAAAGTATTATTTTTAGATTGGATAAAATTATATATATTGTCTTGAGGGCTGTAGGTAAAATGGCCGTAATCGTCATCCCTATTGACTCTCCAGTTATCAGGGGTGTATGTATCCTGAATCAATCTACCTTCTCTCGATTTAACATAGTATTTAAATTTTCTTGGGATATCATAGAACGTGTCAAACAATGTGCCTTTTCTGTCCAGGTATAATAAAAGTGCAGCCCATTTGAAGATAGATCCAAAATGTCTATGACCATCGACAGCCCAGTTGAAATAATTTTTACCCGATTTAGTGTGTCTTGAGGCGATAGCTACGATTCTATTTACAATTTTACGAGTCTTTATTTCATGAGTTTTAATGAGGATAGCTCCTCCACCGTATCTTTTAATATAGCGATGATAATTAAGAGTTCTTGTGCTGCGAATAAGTTCTTGATCCAGGATATTTTGTGCATTTTCATCAAAATCCACTTCGACATCGATGCCTGAATTTAATGCCCATCCACCGAGATATCTTAAAAGATCTTTTCTAGTTTGATCCGTATAACTTTGATATTCATTTAATACATTTGATGGTTTGAAAACAATTTGATGCTTGAGTAGTTCGTTATATTTTTTTGCAGTGATCAGAGGTTTTATATATTCATTTCCCTTTAGAAAACGATCGAGTGCAGTTTTGATACGTTTTTTAGTGTCGATATAAGATCGTTTTAATCTTTGGATAACATCATATTCTGATTCTTTATTTTCTTTTTTAAGTTTGATAAAGATTTTTTTATTTTTTTTATTTCGTGTTAAGAATTTTTTTAATTGATTGTTATTATTGATATCTACCTTATGCTCTTTTAATGTTTCTTTGATGATGTGATATCGGATATAATCCTGGCCAAATACGTTTGGTAAGAGGGCTATTCTGCAAATCCATGCTAATTCTCCTATATTAACTTCATCCAGCGAATTTTTGTTGAGATAATTTTTTATAATGCCTTTCATTCCATAATTGTGGTCTCTCCAAAAAGATCCTGGAATAGATTGTATATAGAGATTCAGGAAGGGTTCTCTTTCGGAGTGATAATAACTATAATAAATAGTACCCAGGATTTGTATGAATTTGTCAAAAGCTGTTTTATTGGAACTTCCAACATACATTTCATATACCTGTTCCATGATTGAAGCATTCCCTTTTTTTGAATTATGAAACATATAATTATAAGTTGCTTTGATTAGTCTTATAAGGTTAAATCCGCCTCCCTGGTAATAGAAATTATCATCCTCTACGAGAATAAAACCTTTTTTGACATTTTTTGGGATTTGATTTTGATCTACGAATTCCCTTGAGTTGGATTTATATTTGAGGATTTTACTTTCGGAAATTACAATTTTATTATATGATTTAAAATGATTTAGCTCTGCCTTGAAGTTTGGGAAATTACCAAGCCTGATGATAGATTGTCTTAACAATGGTTTATTATAATAATCCGTTCCTTCGATAGCTATAGTATATACTTTGGCTAATTTGGACCTCAGATCCTCGAAGGTTGATATTTTCTCATTGATGTTCTGAAAACGGATGGATTCGGAGAATAATTCTTTTGGTTTCTGTTTTGATGATGTTGATTTATTTGATTGTTTGTTAAAAAATTGTTTAAACTTTGGATTTTCAATAACAGAATAACTGGTTATTTTTATTTTACGAGAATTCAGTTGATTAAAAATATTTTTAAAATCTGGAAAGTTCTTGTAGCTAACAAAATGATTTTTCTGGAAGGAATTAATTTTTTGGGTATTTCCAATAATCTGGAGGATATAACGGTTCAAGATTTTTTTTTTATATTGGTTTAATAATTTAGCAATTTGATCAGTACTCATATTTTGGATATTTTTCGAATTAATTAAATAATTTTTTGTTCGTATTGTAATTCCAGAGCTAAGATTTCTTCGCAAATAACTGGCAATTTCAACTAAGTTAATGGGTGGGAGTAACTGTTCATTTAAAAGAGGTTTTAATATTATGGATAGGAGGGGGTACGATGGTTCAGGAAGTCTTGAATTTTTTTTCCCAAAATATATTTTTAATTTCTCAGAGTGCATTTTATAATATATTAAATTAATCCATAGGTTATTATTTCTTAAATTGAAATCAAACTCATTGAGATTGACTTTAGTTATATTATTCTTAATAAGATATTGTTTGGCTGAAATATATAAATCATCTGTAGTTGTTTTAACTGGAACAAAAAGGATTTGCCCCAAAATGGTTAATAAAAGTATGATGTATATAAGAATATGACCCAACTTCATATTTTTATACAGGATGGGCATAAAATTATTATTTTTGATGGTGGATAACATAGAGTCCTCAAATTTTGCTTGACTGCTGGAAAATTTAATATATTTCAGTGAAATAATAAATATCCTATGATAAAAAATATTAAATTATTAATTTTTTATGATTTAATTTATTAGCAATGTAAAATCATATTATTTAATTTAAGGAAATGAAGCCTCCCTCTGCAATTGAACAGAGGAAAGTAATCTGATAGGCAAACAATATTCCATTTATATAAAAATATCATTTTACAAATAATATATTTTTCACTTTTAATTATTAACAATTAAATTAATTAATAATTTTCATTTTTTTTTACTTGACAAATGTTTTTTTAAAATATTACATTATATCCTGAAAATGATTAGATAATTTTGTTAAAATCGTTTAAAATATAATAAATTCGAATCTTTAAATCAAAAAATTGTTTATACTATAGAATAAGTATTTTTAATTTACGAAAGGTTAATTCATCTTATGGTTCAACCTGATTTCATCAAACAAGACCTAATTCCTGTTATAATCCAGGATCACATCACTTTAAAAGTTTTAATGCTTGCATATATGAATCAAGATGCATATAATAAAACATTAACTGATAATATAGTCCATTTTTATAGTCGATCCAGAAAGCGTCTTTGGAAGAAGGGTGAAAGCTCCGGGCATATACAAATTGTTAAAAATATTTATTTGGACTGCGATAATGATACTCTATTGATCCAGGTGGAGCAGGTGGGTAAGGCAGCCTGTCATGAGGGGTATACCAGTTGTTTTTTTAAAAGAATTACTGACAATAAAATAGATATTTGTGAAGAAAAGGTTTTTGATCCTGAAAAGGTCTATAAATAATTATAAAGAAAGGATTTTATGCATAAGTTTAATCCAGAGCATGCTTCCAAACTAGAAAGTCCGGAAAGATATAAGTTAATTCCCCCAAAAGAGACACTTGTATCCCTTGGTCTAAAAGAAGGGATGACAGCAGCAGAAATTGGTTGCGGGTCGGGTTTCTTTGCCATTGCTGCATCAGATATTTTAAAGGATGATGGTAAGATATATGCCTTTGATACGGAAGAAAAAATGCTTACCCTTCTCAGAACCCGTCTGGAAAAGCCAAATGTAGTGCCGATTCTCTCAACCGAAAATAAATTGCCATTGAAAGATAAGTTGCTTGATTTCGTTCTGATTGCTTTCGTATTGCATGAAGCTACAGATATTAACATCTTTTTAAAAGAAGCGAAGAGAGTTATAAAGCACGATGGAATTATTGCTATCATTGATTGGATAAAACAATCAGAAGAACACGGCCCTCCTGAACAGGAAAGATTATCCCAAAATGATGTTGTAAGTCATTTAAAAGAACTTGATATTGTTATTCAAAGGGCAGATCAATTAAACCCATCTCACTATGCTGTGGTTGGGACTATAATACACTAGGAGAAAACGATGTCTCCAATTAACATCATGGACGTTATGCCAGCTTGTAAAATAGTTAGCTGCGGGGATGAAAACATATTATTTGGTTCTCCACCTGAAGTTGTGAAAGCTATTTCCAGCCAAAAACTCCCTATTCCAACATCTGTTCTAATACCAGATAGTTTGCTTATTGGTTATAATCTACAAAATTGTACAGAATTCCCCCTCTATCATTTTTTGTTTTTTACGGGGGCTTTAAAAAATAAATCTAAACTAAAGTTTTTAGGTCACAAAAAAAATATTGAAAATAACCAGGAACTCCTCAGACTTACACTTATGGGGCCCCGATCGGATGAATTAAAAAAAATTGGTCTTGATGAAAAACTCATAGAAATGATTACAAATGAGTGCCATTATTTTCTCTTAAAAGATTCAAATAAAAAACCCTTAGAAATATTGGATCTTATAGAAAATTATTTTTTTGATAATAATAAAACTATAAAATTAAATGACATATTTATAAAAAATATTGGTAAAAATAATTATGAAATACAATACCAAGATGAGGTTCAGCAAATATATCTTGATGACAATTTAGAGCAACCTCCCCCGTATCCAGTGCAAATTGATTGTACACCCAATGAACTTTGTAAATTTGGTATAGAAATTCTTGGCGGAGCCAGTGGATTTAGTCCGAGTAACGCCAGTTCTGGGCTTGTGATTATTTATAATGGAAATTATATTTTACTTGATTCAATCCCTTATTTGGATTATCATCTTATTGCCAGGGGAATCTCTAAAAATCAAATCACGAGTATCTTCCTGACACATATCCATGATGACCATTGTAATCTCGTCCCCCTGATGCTTAACACAAATAAAGTTAAAGTAATCACCACCAAAGAAATATATTGGATGGCTATATATAAATTATCCCTGATGCTGGATATGCCAATTAATGAGATTCTCAAGTATTTTGATTTCATCCCCATTACAGTCGGTAAAACACTTGATTATTATGGTTTAAAAATAAAACCTCATTATTCTGTTCATAGTATTCCCACGATTGGTGCTAAATTTTATACTAATCACAAAAAACATCAATATTCGATCGCTATTTCTGGGGATAATCAGAGTATTGAAGATATGAAGAAAATGCTTGCAGAAAATGTCATCTCTAATGAAAGATACGATAAAATGATAAATCTTTACCAAGATGATGTGGATATATTCTTTGCTGATGGTGGAGAGGGGATCATTCATGGAAATCCAAAGGATGTTTTACAAAGCAAAGCAGGGAGGGTCATATTTTTCCATTTAGATAAATTACCAGCTGAATTTAATGCTACTTTCTCAATAGCGAGTGCAGGAAAGAGATATGTAGTGATTCAAGGGGATCATAATTATTATATTAGCAGGTCTATAGAGTTTCTTATACATCATTTTTTTGGATTACAATTGACCTGGATTTCTATGATCATTGGAAATATTGAAATTACAAGATATAACACCGATGATGTGATTATTAAACAGGGTGACAAATCAAAGCACAAGATCTATTTGATTATTACTGGCTATTGTTCAATAATTATTCATGATGGTACTCATTCACGGGAAATAGCCAAGAAGGAGTCGGGTGATCTTTTTGGAGAAATGGCAGTAACAACGGGATCAGGTCTTAGAAATGCATCAGTTATTGCAAAATCACCTGTGACACTTTGTGAAATTACCGAAGAAATTTTTTATGCTCTTATAATAAAAGAACGTTTTAAAGAAAAATTAATTAATACCTGGGATATCAGAAATATATTAGAAGGCTTAAGATTTTATAAGAATTTTCCTCATCAAGCTTTAGAAAGACTTGCGAGATACTCTCAAATCAAGACTTTTGATATTAATTCTAATCTTTTTGAAGACGACCAAAAACTGTTTTATATACTTTATGAAGGTGAAATTGAAGTTAAAATTGATGATAAAATTATTCAATTAACACCAGGTGATCATTTTGATAATTTTTTATTTCCATTGCGGAAATCCTCTTTTTATGTGAAAAAAACATCAAAATGTCTATATTTTACACAAGAAAATATCGAAAAAATCCTGTCAATTACCCCTCTATTATTATATACACTTAAAATTAATCGGAAAACAAATATTATTTTGTAAAAATCTATTCTAATTCGTGAATTTTTTCAATTGTCCCCTTGATATACCAAAAGTGTTTCGAGGATAATCCTTTTTGGCTATAATAATTAGGATTTTGATTTAAAATATTGATTGATTTCATTAAAAAATTAGCCAGGTAGTTTTTTTGATTTTCAGGGATGAATTTAATATCGTTTTGGAATAATTTAAAATAAATTCTTTTATGAATTAATCGGTTATTTTCACGGAATTTAACATTATATGGATTTGTTGGTAAAATATTAATAGCCATATAAAATTGCCCTTTGAGAGATTTAATTTTTTGATATTGCTGATTATCAAGGGGAATCGGCAGTCGATAGTTCCCGCTTTGAAACCAAAGAATATATTTAAATGTTTTAATATCAACATAATTTTTAATAACATTTTCTAATGTATATCTCAAATTATTATGAATTTGATTTTTTATCAACGTATTTTTTTTGATTAATAATCCCTGGGATACCAGAAATTTCATACTTGATTCAACGGTATTTATTGGCGATCCAAGAGAAAGATCATTCAGATTTTTAAAATATAAGTATGGATTATAAAATGTCGGATCAATTATTGTGGATTGGTAGAGAGTTTCATTAAAATATACGAAATGGGCTAATTTATTACCCTTTAAAACTCCTGTATAATGATACCTTAGTGGGATATAATCTCCCCCCAGTTGTTTGGAAGCTATTTTTAATTTTCTTTTTGATATAGAATTGATTCCACTAAAACCAATTGTGTATACATGGATATTTTTTAATTTTGCCAAATTAATGAGCTGCTGAATATTGGGAATACGTTTATTATATACAATATTATTTTCATTTATTTTTTTAGAATTATAAAATTGGTAAATTTCATCTCCTATTGAATTGATATACCTAGCCGGATTATCATTTGATATCGCTTCTATCCAGTTAAATAACAAATTATAATTTTTTGTATCATAGATCTGGCAAATAAAATAATAATTATTATTAATCCGTTTGATTTGATTATAGATGGCGTAATCTATAGATTTTGAATTAATGTGTTGTTTGAGAAAATATCTAATGTTTGTAATATCTTGTAGATTAACTTTTTTTTGCTGGTCCCTTGATATTATTGAATTTGAGGATACCATATTTATTTTGTCAATGAGTTGATAATGAAATCCTCCGTTATATATCAGATCATATAGATTATTATTTTGAGTAAAGTCCTTTTTTCTTACCGATGAATGGATTTGAAGTGGAAGTATAATTGATCGATTTGTTGGCGATGTAACCTGTTGATAATTAATTGGTTTGTCGGTGAGAAAGAATAAGAGTTTAACATTTTTTTGAGAAGAAGACCAGATATTTTTATTTAAACCCGAGTGAATAGATTCCCTATAATCGATGATCTGATTACTTCGAGTAAAGGTTAACTGTTCTAAATATTTGATGACTTTTGACATATCATTTGTAAATGGGAGGAATTTGTTGTATTCCTGGCTATAAAGATTTTTATGATCAACAACACTGACATACACATCTAATTGGAGATTCCTTGATCGGATATTCTGAACTAAATTGTCAATATTATCAATTAAAGATTGGATTTCGTCTTTAGCAGAAGTTATAGAACTGATAACAAACATTATTTCAAGGCGTTGTCTATTTTTTTTCTGTGTTTTAATATATTTTTTTTGTTCGATTATTGAAATTATCTGACTGCATACATTGTTTGTTAATTTGAAAACCTCAGGATCTGTTAATTCTAATTTATTTAATTTATTAAACTTTTTCCAGTTAAAAAAAGGTGTGATATTATCAATTTCCGGGGAAAAATGACTAGTATTTCCTTCATAAATTATTTTTCCATTGGAAATGTGGATAAGCTTGTAGTTCAGTATATATTTTTGTCCAAACTTTTCTAATTCTGTGACTAAAAGATATTTTTTATTTCTTATTACTGGGTCTGATAATATGGTATTATTATTTATTTTTTTATATACTTGCAGTTTATTTTTAATTACATCATAGGGTATTGTATCAATACCTGAAATTAGGAATTGATTTATCATCAATTGAGTAATACCTGTTTGATTTGCATTGGGATTTATTATAGAATTACTTACTTGAACAGGCAATACAGCTATACTTTGAGTGTATCCTATATTTGAAAAAAGAAATTGGAAAGATATCCCTATAATTAGAATCATCAGAAGAATGGATTTTTTCATAAATCGCTCGATTTTATTAATTTTAAATTATTTTTGGTAGTATTGAGAAATAATTTGAAAGTTTCAATATACCTTAGTATTTTTTCGGAAAATAGTGAATTGAAATTGAAACATATCAAATAATTTTTAATTCATCAGAATCATTTAATACAAATCATTTGTCAAAATAATATAAAAATAATATATTCTACAGAGAAATGATTCAATATATTCTAAAAAGACTTTTACAATCCGTTATAGTTTTGTTTTTTCTTTCAATCATTATATTTATGCTGATCCAATTGATGCCTGGTGATGTTGTTACACAATTTTTACTGGAAAATCCCGGTGCTAAACCTACGGAAAAAGAAATTCAGAGGTATAAAGAATTTCATGGACTTGATAAACCGCTCATCATACAATATTTCCTATCCATGTTTAGATTGGTTCAGGGTGAGTTTGGGCGATCAAAAAATTATCAGATTGAAATTTCTCAATTAATTCCAGCGAGGATCCTCACAACTTTAAAATTAACTATCCCTGTTATTATGCTGAGTCTGCTTGTAGCCATACCCATCGGGATATTTACTGCTGTTTATCAATACTCCCGCTTTGATTATTTTGTAAATATTCTTGTATTTTTAGGGATTTCTTTACCTACTTTTTGGATAGGTTTAGTTGGAATATATATTTTTTCTCTAAAATTACAGATACTTCCTTCCAGCGGGATTCAAACGATTAATGTAGATTCGATACTAGACCAATTAAAATATTTTATTTTACCAGTATTCGTGTTATCTATTCATGGAACAGGGAGTTGGGTAAGATATATGCGAGGGAGTTTTCTTGAAATACTGAATCTTGAATATATCAGGACAGCCAAGGCAAAAGGATTATCTGAAGAGATAGTTATATTTAAACATGCTTTTAGAAATGCACTGATCCCCTTAATAACAATTTTAACATTATCTCTTCCTTTTCTAGTGAGTGGAGCGTTGATTACAGAGCAGATATTCTCAATTCCCGGTATGGGACAATTACTTTATCATTCTATTATTGAGAAGGATAGAGACATGGCATTAGTATCCTTTCTAATACTTGCTCTACTCACACTTTTGTTTAATATTATAGCGGATATTTTTTATAGTATTATTGATCCAAGAATCAAATTAAGCAAGTATTAATTAGAAGTAAAATAAATTACTTTGCTAATTCAACAGCCTTTTTAACTGCTTCATCCATTGTTGTTGCAGGTATAAGATCTTTACCAGACTTATTAAGTATATCTCTAGCTATTTCTTCATTTGTTCCAGTCAGGCGTACAACAATTGGGACAGGGATATTAATTTTATTTAGGGCGTCAATGATTCCCGTAGCAATGTCATCACATCGGGTGATTCCGCCGAAAATATTAAATAATATAGATTTTACCTTTGGATTTGACATAATGATTTCAAGGGCTTTAACAACTTTCTGAGGATTTGAACTACCACCAACATCAAGGAAATTAGCTGGTTCTCCTTTGTAGAGCTTGACGCCATCCATTGTAGCCATTGCAAGTCCTGCTCCATTTACAATACAGCCTACATTTCCATCTAATTGAACGAAAGACAAACCATATTCATTGGCTTCCAGTTCATTTTTATCGACTGCATCAAGATCCATGAGTTTTTGAATATCCTGATGTTTTTCCAGAGCATTATCATCAAAATTAATTTTTGCATCAGCTGCAATAATTCTGCCATCTTTTAAAATTGCGAATGGATTAATCTCTACCAGTGAGCAATCCTTATCCATAAATATCTGATATAATTTCTGAGTAACAGAAAGAGCTGTTTTATATTGTTCTTTGTCTTTAAAGATATCCATAAAAAGACGCGATGCCTGAAAACCTTTTACACCGAGGAGGGGGTCAATACTTGCTTTTAAAATCTTTTCTGGAGTCTTTGCAGCAACTTCCTCAATATCCATTCCCCCTGCTTCACTCACCATGATAGTGACCTTTTTGGGGCCACGATCCAAGATAAGTCCAAGATATAGCTCTTTTTGAATTTCAACAGCTTCTACCACAAGGACTTTTTTTACAGTTAATCCTTTTATATCCATTCCTAGAATCTTAGTAGCGACATCTTTTGCTTGTTCAGGAGTATCAGCGAGTTTTACACCACCTGCTTTACCCCGTCCACCTACATGGACCTGAGCTTTGACGACGACTTTTTTTCCAATTTCTTTTGCTATTTGATAAACTTCGTCAGGGGTAGACGCTACTTTCCCCTTTGGAGTTGGGATATTGTATTGTTCAAAGATTTCTTTTGCCTGATACTCATGGATTTTCACAGATGATCTCCTTATATATTATATAATATTCAATTAATGTTATAATTATAATATCAAAGTTCAGAAAATTGATACGTGAATTAATTATGAAGAAAATATAACAATTTTTAATAAGATGTTAATTAAATTTTTGTAATACCTTTACAAATCGATCCATTTCGTTCTTTGTTCTCTTCTCAGTCACAGCAATTAATAATTGATTACTCTTTGATTCATCAAAACGACTAAGGCATAAACCACCGATAAATCCTTCATTGAATAGGGATTTATTGATTATATTGGCATCAATTCTTGTTTCAATAAGAAATTCATTAAAAAATGGTTTGTTGTATTTTAATTTAAAGGAATTTAGTTCGTTTATTTTTTTTTGAAGATAATGTGCCTTATGATAACACAGGGAAGCAGCTTCCTTTAAGCCCTCATCTCCAAGCAGAGAAAGATAAATTATACTACGAAGGGCCATTAAAGCATGGTTTGAACAAATATTTGAAGTAGCTTTCTCTCGTCGGATATGTTGTTCTCTTGTCTGGAAGGTTAAGCAAAATCCCATATGCTGAGAATGATCTGAGGTTATTCCCACAATACGTCCTGGTAATTTTCTGATATATTCTTCTTTACAGGAAAGGAATCCGAAATGAGGTCCTCCAAAACTTACATAATTACCAATAGATTGCCCATCCCCTACAACGATATCAGCACCCATATTACCTGGGGATTCAAGAAATCCAAGAGAAAAGGGATATGTGGCTACTACTAATAGTATATTATTCTTTAACAGGGTATTTTTAATTTCTTTATAATTTTCGATAATACCATAGAAATTGGGAGATTGGATGCAAACACAAGCTATTTCTGGGGACAATTTATTTGCCATATCCTGAAAATCTGTTTCACCTTCACTTTGATCTATAAAAGTTATTTGAATATCTTGTCCATAGATATATGTGTTCACAACTTCAAGCCACTCTGGATGAATCGTAGAGGAGAGGAGGACTTTTTTACGCCCCGTAAGTTCAACAGCCATTAAAATAGCTTCTGCCAGTGCGGAGCTACCATCATATAAAGATGCGTTTGAAATATCCATACTTGTTAAACGAGAAATTGCAGTTTGATATTCCATAATGGCCTGGAGTTCTCCCTGACTTGCTTCAGCTTGATAGGGTGTATATGCTGTTGCGAATTCACCGCGAGATGATAGAGCATCTACGGCTGATGGGATAAAGTGATCATAGACACCACCACCAAGGAAAACAGGGTATTGCGAAAAAGATTTATTTTGATTAGCCAGTTCAATAAAATGTTTTTTAATTTCTAGTTCTGTCATTCCCTTTATGGGATCATCTTTTGGGATATTTTTAATTTGTTCAGGGAGATTCTGAAAGAGTTCTTCAAGATTATTTAAACCAATAGTTTTTAACATTAAATTGATGTCATTTTCGGTATGGGGGGAATATTTCATGATTTCCTTCAAAAAATATAAATTATTTAATATGGAGGAATAATATAATGAATATTAAATGAAATTCAAAGGAAAAATTATTTTTTGCAATACTTAGTGATTCTATATAATTTTATTGGGATTATTTTCTGGTTGTCATTCATCATCTTTGTTGTCAGAGATATTATTCTTATCGGATTCTTTTGTTGTATTATCTGTATCATCCTCGTTATCATCCTCATCTTTAGACTCGTCTTTTTTATCTAAATCTTTTTTTGATGAATTATCATCATCAGATGAATCGATTTTATTATCATCTTCGTCCTCGTCCTCGTCCTCGTCGGAATCATCTTTATTATCATCAGTGTCTTCTTTTGTGCTATTATCTATTTTATCATCATCGGTTTTGTCGGGATCATCCTTATCATCATTATTTTTTTCAGTATCATCTTTTTTTACATCCACTTTATTATCCACATCAGTTTTTTTATCGTCTTTTTTATTTTTATCTAATGGATTATCAATTGTTTTTGTTGAATCTACTGATTTCTCATCCTTTTTTTCATCTTTCTTGTCATTTTTTTTATCAGTATTTATATCAGAATCTGGTTTAATGATGATAGTTGTATTATCGTTATCTTTTTTAATTATGGTGTCTTGTTTAGAATCATCTTTCTTATCATCTTTGATTATTTCTTCATATTTTAGTTTAAGTTGTTTTACACCAGAAAATCGTTTGTCATTTATTTCATAAGAGTAGAAGATTGAATGTTTAATAGAAAATTTTAGTTGAGAGAGTTTTGGGTAACTTCTATTCCATCGTCTGTATTTTAATTTGGTTTTGAAGATATTTATTTTAGCAATTTTATTATTTTCGTTATATATATATTCCATGTAATTAACGGGATATCGGTTACTATTGAGTACAAGGATACCAGATATACGACCCTGGCCATTATATTTGTAAATCTGGGCAGATTTAAAAATAAACTTACCAGAATGTTCTGATGATTCTTTACGGTAGTGTTCAACAAGTTTTTCGCTATTATTATTATATGTATATACAGTTTTTTTAATTAATGTTTTTCTGTTAAAATTATCTTTATCGTAGAAATATTTTTGAAGATGATATAAGATTCGATTTCTGTGGTATATATATTGACTTTCAACATAAAGATCAGGTTTTTCGGGTCGAGAGATAGTTCTTAAGTATTCACGTCCGTTTTTATTGTAATTATAAGTGATTTTTTTTGTTAACTTCTGCTCATTATTGTATTCTGTTTCCATTTTCAATAAGTTTTGGGGGTCGTATTCAAATGTTTTATATTTAACAAGATATCCTTCTGAGTCATATATTTCTTCTCGAGATTTCTGTTTTTCATTATTATAACGGTGAATATTGAATCGAAGTCTTTGTTTATATCTTGAATAAGTAATTCTACCGAAATACCCATCGTTTTCTACGTCTGGAATAGAGTATGCCAGGGAGCTTATGATTAAAGTAAGTATTATGGCGAAAAATATACGATTCATGTTATTCTCTCATTGAAGATATAAAGTAGGTATTCACAAAATGTGCTTATCTATTTTTCGAAAAAAAATCTCAAGTTATTAAGTTTTTTTATCCAAAGATACGAAGAAATATTTTATTTTAGAGTAATATTAATAAATTAGTGTATTTAGTTTGAATCTTTTTTAGTTTTTTAAAATTATAAGAAAATCTTTTAAACCGAGGTTATAGGATTAAGAATTTAATTAAGTGGGATTAATTCGACCTGTAGGAAGTTGTTTTCAATACGATGTTTAAAGTGGTGGAGTGATCTAGTTCCCTTTTCTATACAGTTTCCGCTGACAAGATCAAACTTCCATTTGTGAGAAGGACAGGTAAGGATAGTACCCTCAGCTTTAGCTGGTAATTTATTCCCAAGATGAGGACAGCATTGATCATAGACATGGAATTTGTTGTCTTCATATCGATATATCAATAGTTTTCTTCCCCCAATTTCCTTTGGTGTGATAGTATTTATTTGAAAATCATTTATTGGGGCTATGTTTATCCATTGATATTCTTTTGTGAGATTATCGATGGAAAGTTCTGGGAGGTTCATTTCCTGGAGAACAGCAAAGGCATCAAGAACTTTTGTAAGTCCAGCAGCAGGGAATGCCATGAGCACGGCATCTATGATTTCCTGTCCAGTAGCACCAGCTCGTATAGCATGAGGGACATATTGTTTAAGACCACTATGGGTACCAGAAATTACTTTTGTGACAACAGAGATAAGAAAACGTGTTTTGTCATCCAAGTGTTTTCCTGATTCTTTTAGGAAAGTCAAATAAGCGGTTGCAGCTTCTGGTCTTACTTTAGCTAAGAAATCGAGTCTTTTAGACATATGATACCTTTAAAATTTTATTGAGAAGTTTAAGTAAGAAATCCATTGAGGACTCTTACTTAATTCTCAAAAAAATATGAGTTTTTTTATTATTGTTCAGGATTTGGGGTATCCGATTTTGGTTCAGATTTAGTTTCTACAGGTTTGTCACTTGTAGAAGTAGTGTCAGCTGGAGTTCCACCAAGACTTTTTAATTCTTCCCGTTTCTTTTTGATAATCTCAGGTTCATTGGTGTCAGTAGCTTCTTTAGGAGCCTCTTTTTCTTTGGCTTCATCGGCTTTTTTCTTTTCTATTCTTCTTTTGGCTTGTTCTAATTTTAGTTGTAGAAGTTCTTGTTTATGTTTGTTAGCAAGAGTTCTAACTTGTTTGAAATAATTTTTTCTTGCTTCAATCATTTGTTTTTGAATTTTTCTTACAGCATCAATGTATTGCTTTCGGAAATGTGCATTTTCCTTCATTTGAAGTTTGATTAGATTGTATCTTTCAATCCGTTCCTTTCTGAGATTCCAGCCTCTAAACTTTCCTGCCCTCTTAATTTTCCAAAATCTTACTTTGCCTCTTTTCATTTTTAGGAGAATCTGTCTTTCTTTAATTTGTTTTATTCTTAGTAATTGAAGTTCCTTTGCATGTCTTTTTCGTTGTTGTCCTATTGTTTCAGCATAGGCTTCGAAGCTGACGACAAGCATTAATACGGATAGGATAATTACTAAACTTTTTTTCATAGTTGATATTTTCATGTAACCTCCAATAATTGGTCAATGACAGTTAAAATAATTCTAATCTGTTGAAAAGGCAAGTGGTATTCTTAATAAAATGATATTTTTTAGATTGTGTCAAGCATTTAATAAAAGATATTAATGATTTAGTGGAAAATATTTTATTTTAGTGAAATGATCTATTCTTGGTTTAAAATAATTTGAATATAAATTATGGTTTTATTTTATCTAATTCTTTTTTCTGATCAGTAGCTTCATCCAATGATTTTTTGTATTTATTTTGGATATTAATGATTATGCTATCAAGTCTGTTTTTTAGTTCTCCTAAACGTTCTTTTTCTTTCTCCAGATTTTGTTTTTCATTGTTTAATTGATCTTTAAGAGTTTTATTTTCTTTAATTTCTTTATTCAAACTGGCCTGATTGTTTTCTAATTCAGTTTGTTGCTGTGTTAATTTTGCTCTTGCAGACTTATAATCATTTAACTCTTTTTCCAGAGCATCTTGACGTTTAGTAATTTCACTATCTTTAGTTTCTAAAGATTTTTCTTTATTTGCCTGGTCTTTTTCTAATTGATTCAGACGCTTTGATTTTTCATCCATTGTAGCGGATTGTGAATCCAGATCTGTTTTAAGGTTGGATAAATTGACTTCTTCTTTTTTTAATTGTGCTTCAAGTTTTCTAATTCTTTCATCATAATTATTTAATTCTTTTTCTTTTTGATTTAGTTCTTTAATTTTAGCTTCTATTGTTGTTTCTTGTTCTTTGAGCTTGGCTTTGATTAGTGCTATAGACTGCTCTTGTTCTTTCAGATTAGAAATTTTATCTTTAATTTCTTTTTCTTGTTTGTCTAATTCTTTTTGACGGTCTTTAACAATTTGTATTTCTTCTCTTAATTTTTTTTCACGTTTTATAACGTGTTCCGGAGTTGTGAATTCACGGCGATCATAGAATTTTCCAATTTCAATTTTGACATCTGTCACAGGTTGAATCGATTTAGAGCGATATGTTATTATGTATTGAGTACTTATAATTTCCCTGATAAGTTTGTATATATTACTAATTTGTTCTTTATCCCCTGTTTGAAAGTATTTTGCATGGGTTCTCAGGGCAATTTCTTTTAAAATTGATTCATCTGCACCCTGACCAAAGCCAATGGTATATACAGGGATAGCGAGTTTATCGGCTGCATTGATACCATCTCTGAGAGTAATCTTTCTCAATTGAGGATTGACAGTTCCTCTGGTGTCATTACGCCCATCGGTTAACAGAATAACAGCCTTCACTCCTCCTCCCTTCTGGAGCTCTTTTACAGATTCATAGAGGACGCCATAGAGAACAGTATCTCCAGAGGGCTTTAATTTTTCAATACCCTGGATCGCATCCTTATTAATTCCTAGTGGATAAATATCTCCGCTGAATGCAAATACTTTTATGATATCTTCTTTTTTTGCCTGATTAATAAATTCAATAGCGGCTTTCTTAGCATAGGCAAGGGGTTGTTGATCTTCTTTGTTAGTGTTTCCAACCATAGAGCCGCTTTTATCAATTGCTAATAAAACATTTAATGGGGTGTAATTGGATTTTTTTTCGGTATCCTTTTTTTGTATAATACTGACAATATTATCTTTGGGAATTGTAACACCATTTTCTTCAATATAAAAGAGATCAGGTTTTACGAGGAGCGGATTTCCGTCTTTGTCGGTAATACTAACAGCCAGAGTTACTTCAGGGAATTTGCTGTTATCAATTTGGGTGATATTAACTTTGAAATCATTGACAGAGACCTGGGTTGCAGGATTGAGTGCTTGAACATCAATGATTTTATTTTTTCTCATGTGCTCAACATCTGTTTCCCCTTCCTTAGATTTGGAGAGAGTTTCAAAAGCTTTTTTTGCTTTGTCACTCTTAGTTTCTTTATTATCTTTTTTTGGAGATTTTTTTGTATCATTAGTTTGAGTACAGGTTATGAGGCTTACAATTAAAAGAGATATTATGATATTGATTATAAAACGTTTCATATTCGTCTCCTGAAAAAAGATATAATTTGAAAAATATATATATCTATATTAAAATATAATAAGATTTTTCGGTCGAAAGTTTTTTTTCTTGATGATAATAAGTCGTCAATAATTTGAAGTTTATAAAAAAAATCAAAATGATATTGTTTTTTTATTAATTTGGACTAAATTGTAAGGTATAGGTTGATTAATCTGAAAATTATTTTAAGGTGGAAATTATGTTGGCAAAAATATTAATATCAATGACTTTGCTCTTTAGTTTGTTTTTTTTCAAGTGTAATGGGGATGGGACAAGACCCGAAAATCATTATATCCGAGGACAAAAAGTTTTACTTGTTGTAGATAAGGCAAAGCCATCATGGACTCGCAGGGAAGGGGGAATTGGTCAAATTGATGGAGAAAAATATGTTTTTTTTAAGGGCGAAGCAGATTCAAAATATCGAAAAGTAGCTCTGGAATCAGCAAAAGCAGATGCTATGCAGAAAAGTGCCCAGTCTATCCGATTAATCATTGCTACACAATTTGCTGAAGCCTGGCAATCTCTTGGCGTTGGGAAGAGAGAAGATATGGAACGTGTCAGGGAGGGACTTGTTGTTACTAAAAGTTTTGTACGTCTCAGAGGGTTGAGGTTATTGTCAAGCTATACTGAAGATCTCGGGGTTGTTGAATCAGTTAAGGATAAGCGTCCGATATTTAGTCACAAAGAAACCCGAGCTTATGTATTGTATGGAATGCCCTATCACATTTATATTCAAATTAGAGATAAACAAATTAGAAAGACAAGAAAGGAAGTTAAGCCTAATACACGTCAAAAATATCTTATCAAAAAAATACAGAGAGCTCTTAAAATTATCGATAAGAAAGAAGGATATCAGCTCGATTTACCTGAGAGAGTTAAATGAATTAAATATATTTCTATTTTCATTAAAGATTTATAAATTGTCAACTCGATAATAGCTTCTAAATATATTAATAATTGTATAGACTTATCCGCGTGTTAATCAGATAACGATTTTTATATCTATATTCTGTTTAGCAGCCTTTCAGAAGAAAGCGGGTACAGAAACATATTTTTTATATATCAAAAGGAATTGATAAGAAAATTGTGGATATAAGTCGTGTAATCTTATTCTCTTTATTGAATTTTTTAGCTGTTGGAATCCGTGTTACCGGGACAAGCATCAGTACAGCCCTGCTACTCAAACAATTTGGGGTTCAAATCCTTCCCTATCTATTTTTTGTTAACGCAATCATACTCGTTATTTTAAGCCGTCAATTCATCAAGCTGGGAAAGAAATATCCTGTTGAGCGATTATATTCAGGATCTTCGATAGTACTAACTTTTATATTATTAATATTTTGGGGATGGTATTTTTTTAAAATACCCCTTGTAAGTACTGTTGGGATATTCTTATTAGGGATTTTTGCTGAAGGTTCATCTTTCATTACAACAAATTTGGTGTGGAATCTCAGTACCCGATATTATGATATTGAAACAGGAAAACGAGAATTCCCTATCATTGCGGGTATTGGAACTGTTGGCGGTATATTTAGTGGATTTGCCCTTCAATGGATCACATCTTATGTAAATATTTATAATTTGTTATTATGGTGGGTGTTGTTAACTATTTTTTTATATCCCCTAGTTCAATGGCTTATCATTAAAGGAAAACCAATCTATGGATGGGCTCCAGTTCGGGGTAAAAGAGGTTTTCAGGGATCATTTACACGGAAGATAAAGTTATACACTAAATCTTTTTTAGGAAAATCATTTTTATTCTATTTGACATTAGGAACTGTTCTTGGTACTCTTCTAATCTATTCAATGGATTTTCTTACCAACAAGGTATTCAATGATCACTTCCCAACCCAAAAAGAACTTGTATCATTTCTTGGTATATTCAATGGTCTGGCAAATGGTCTTAGTCTGATCATTCAATTATTTTTATTTCCTTACCTGATTAAGAGAGCTGGTATAGCGAATAATATATTAATATTTCCTATGAGTACATTTATCACGTCGATCTTATTATTTTTCTTTCCTGGAATATCCATAGGAGTAATGGGACAATTCATCCGAAGACAATTTAAAGATATTTATTATCAATTAATCAATGACTTGTTATTAAATGCAATTCACCATCAGGAAAAAAATACGGTTAGAACAATATTACGTGGGTTTATTAAGGCTGGTGCCACAGCCATTGCAAGTAGTAGTATTTTAATATTAGAAAAATTATGGGGACATGAGGGAGTTAGTGTATTGGCTATCAGCGGTGGTTTATTATACATCTTCGTGGGATTTCGACTAAAGAAAGAGTATATCAATACATTAAAGGAACAATTATTTTATAGTGGTTCCGCAATAGCAGAGGCGAGGACGTTAAAACATAATATTGATGAACAAATTGATGTGGAATATATAAAACAGTTTTTTGAAAGGGCTTCTGATGATGAAATTCTTCTCCTCCTTAATACCAATGAGAAGTTCACTTCCCCCGATATTCATTTATTTCTACGGGATGTTTATCCTCAAAAAAACAGAGATATCCAAATATTAATTATAAGGCATTTAATAAAACATCCTAATCCACAGGATATTAATTTTCTCAATCTATTAATTGAAACTAATAATGATGATGAGATACTGACTACTTTACTGGAAAATAAATCTCATTATTTTGAAATATCAAGATCCCGTATAGATCAAATTATTTTTAATGAATCTAACCCACCATTACTTATCAGTAGAGCATATTTATATCTTATTAACCATTCATCAGTGGAAGAGAGCGAAAAAATATATAGTTTAATAAGTTCTCCTCATTTTCAAGTAGGTGAAAGGAATATTATTATATCGATGGAATGTGCTGTGCAATTAAAAGATAAAAGTATTATTAAAAATATTTCAACACTGATATCAGAGAATGAGAAATTATTAGAAAAATGGATTGATTCCGCTGAATTAATCGAAGATGGAACTGATAACTTTCTTTCTGAGACTTATTACTTATTAATTATTAGATGTCAGGGTGTGTATAGAAGGAGATTATTTAATCTGTTCTCTAAAACTCCCTGTGAAGAACAAATATTCCAATTGCTTTGGGATCAGTTTGATAATTTTACAGAATATGAACAAGTGATATTAGTTAACATGGCAGGAAAATTAGAATATCTTGAGTCTTCAACCCTTGATTCATTAATCTTTTCACCAGAAACCCGTTTAAAAGTCTTTCAGCAATCGATTATCGTCGTAAAAAATACTATGAAAAATAAATTCAATAAATCTATATTCATTAAGCAGATTGACCACGAACTCAATAATATTCTTGAATATAATATGGAATTATATACATCATTAAAAAAATCAAATGATTTTGATCTACTCCAGTGGGTTTTGCAGGAGAAAGTAAGAGAAATAATCCAAAAAATAATATTTATAGAGCTATTAAATTTACCTTCCTCAGAAGATGTTCAAAATATGATGGAGTGGTTGTTCTCATCCAAAAAAGATTTATCGAAAAAATGCCTTGAAATCATCGATAATCAGGCAAAATATTCTTCTGATAAAATAATTCATCGATATTATAATTTATGGGAAAATCGCTTTCTTTGGAAAAAATATTTGGAAGAAAAAAATATTTCTATTCATAATGATTCGTCTGACCTATTGATTAATATAATAAAAAATCATTCAAGCAAGTGGATTCAGGCAATTGCTCTTTATACCTATTTAAAATTCTCTACAGAGAAGGATATTTTAAGGGATGATATAATAGATCTGTTTAATAATAAAGTTATTCACGATAAATTTATACAAGAAGCACTTCAGATTAATAAAGTTGAAGGTAAGACAATGTTATCTATTTTTGAAAAGATACTGATTTTAAAGAAAGTACCATTTTTTTCTGAACTATCCTCACAGGATTTAAAATTAATCAGCGAAATATCTGAGGAAGTGTTTTTTCCTGCAGGTGATCTTCTTATGAAAGAGGATGAAATAGGAAGTGAGTTATTTATTCTTGAACATGGACGGGTTCGGGTGTTGAGAGGATCCGTTGTGGTTGAGGTTACACCACCGGCTCATTTAGGAGAAATCGCCATTTTAACAGGAGGGAAACGGACTGCCACCGTGGAAGCGATAGAAGATACAAACACCATTGCCATTAAGAATGAGAGATTCAGAGATTTAATCAATGATTTTCCGCATATTATATTTCCCATAGTGCGAATCCTCCTTGAAAGGATATTACAAGATCAGAAAAGAAGTTAGCATATAATCCTCTAAGCAGATGGTTTTAAACCTATTCTTGGATATAGGACAGTTAATAAAATCTTGGTGCAAAAAAGGTTAGATAAATAAATAAAACATATAAAAAATTACTTGATTTTCTTAATAAACTAAATGATTATAAAATTGTGTATACCTTATATCATTCAACTTATCATGGTATTATGGTAACAATTCCATTTCCTGGTGAATTGTGGGAGATAGAATTTCTTTATGAGGATGCAGTACAAGAAGTACGTGTAGAAAAATTCTTAAGTAATGGTGAAATTTATGGTGAAGAAATTTTAGAAGATATAAGGATTAGGAAAATATGAAAAATAAGAATATATATAAAAAAATTGATTCAATTTTTACAGAAATTACTTGATGCTAAAATTAGTTATACTGTGGTTCATCTAACATATTCTACAATTGCAGTTATAATAGAATTACCAGATGAATTTTGGGAAATTGAATTTCAGGATAATGGTGATATCGACAAATAAATATTCAAGAAAATAAGTTGTAAAAATTATAGTAACAAAGAATTGTATCGGCTTATCGAAGAATATTCTGATTAATTTTTAAATACATTTTAATAAATGGAAAAGTTTAACGAATGAATATTGGTTTTGAATTGTTTAATTTCTTACAAAAATTACAGGAAGTTAAAATTAATTTTAAATTAGTTAAAATAACTGATGTTTATGCTTTAGTAATTGTTGAAGTGCCAGGTGAATATTGGAAAGTTAATTTTCAAGAGGGTAAAGACATTATTTTAGAAAGATTTCGGAGCGATGGTAAGATTTATACAGATGAAGAACTTTTAGAAGAAGTATTTAAGAGATATATAGAATAGGAATGTATGATAAATTAAGGGTGGTATCTTTGTTAGGTGGTGTAATGGTTGTAGTGATTTGTTTTGTGGTTCGACTCCGCTCAACAACCGTATTGGGCTTAGTGAACGATTTGGAAGAGATCCTGAATTAAGTTAAGGATGACGTTTGTTGTGTATAGGATCACGGATATAGTCTTCAGAAAGACTTTTGGGATGCTCAGGGTGACGGATTGGTGGGGGTACCCTTATCCTATCCTTGTACCTATAGGGGTAAAGGGACAATTACGAGTGATGAAATTTTGGAGGAATTAGGGTGATGGGTCTTTAATTTGTTCTTTAGATTTTCCCATACTTTTCCCATGATTCTCCTGAGATTGTTCTTATGGGTATGCCGTTTATCTATTTTAAAAAAAATTGAGGTGATCATTGTTCATGAAACAGAATAAATATCTTGAAAGTCCGGTTCCGTCTGATTCGATGCCAAAGGGTATTCCTTATATCATTGGGAATGAATTGGCTGAACGTTTCAGCTTCTATGGGATGAAAACTATTTTAGTTGTCTTCATGACCAAGTATCTGATGGATTCCTCGGGTAAACCCAGTATCTTATCAGAAGCAGATGCAAAGGTTTATTATCATCTGTTTGTCACCCTAGCCTATTTCTTTCCCATCATCGGATCCTTAATTAGTGACATATTTTTAGGGAAGTATAAAACCATCATCACTCTGTCTATTGTGTATTGCCTGGGACATCTTGCTCTTGCACTAGATGATACACGAATTGGACTTTCTATTGGTCTAACTTTAATTGCTATTGGTTCAGGAGGGATTAAGCCCTGTGTCTCTGCCCATGTGGGAGATCAATTTGGGGTACAAAACAGTCATCTTCTTTCAAAGGTCTTTGGATGGTTCTATTTCTCCATTAACCTGGGAGCGTTTGTGTCATCCCTATTAACACCTATTCTTTTGAATAACTATGGTCCTCACCTCGCCTTTGGGATCCCAGGGCTTTTAATGCTTCTAGCAACAATCATCTTTTGGGTGGGACGGTATAAATTTATCCATATCCATGCAGGAGGCGTTCATTTTTTTAAGGAAACCCTAAGCAAAGATGGATTAGTTGCTCTGGGAAAGATAATCATCATATTTTTTTTTGTATCTATGTTTTGGTCATTATTTGAACAAACTGGCTCGTCCTGGGTCTTACAGGCAAATAAAATGGATCGGGTACTATTTGGAATCGAGTGGCTACCCTCTCAAATACAGGCAGCAAACCCTATTTTAGTAATGTTATTCATTCCTGTATTTTCTTATCTAATTTACCCAATGCTCCAAAAAGTATTACCACTCAATGCACCTCGTAAAATCCTTATAGGGCTATTTATCACAACTTTCTCATTCATCATCATTGCTCTAATTGAGGAAGAGATATCTCTTGGTCACAAACCAAATATCATCTGGCAAATTATCGCTTATATAATCATAACATCAGCAGAAGTCATGGTTTCTGTCACTACTCTCGAATTTTTCTATACCCAAGCACCCAATAAAATGAAATCTTTTATGATGTCTTTCTATTTATTATCAGTGAGCCTTGGAAACGCATTTACTTCTCTGGTTAATTACTTTATCCAAAATAAAGATGGATCATTAATACTCCAGGGAGCTGAATATTACTGGTTCTTTGCAATATTGATGATTATATTCTCACTTCTATTCATTATTGTGGCGATCAAATATAAAGAAAAGTCTTATATTCAGGAGTAATTTATGAAATCACATATAAATTTAAATGAACTATTGGGAGAAATCGATATCTATTTATTGGATCAAATCCTGAAAGGGCGTTTCAGTAATCGAATGAAGATTCTCGATGCGGGTTGTGGTTATGGACGTAACATTATATACTTTTTAAATACAGGATATCCAGTTTTTGCGATCGATCAATCACCGGAAGCCATTGAATATACAAGAAAATTGTCTTCTCAATTAGCACCAGATCTTCCGCTTACGAATTATCAGGTAGCTTTAGTCGATAAAATACCTTTTTCTGATAATTATTTTGATGTAGTTATTGCTAGTGCAATCCTTCATTTTGCAAGGGATGACAATCATTTTAATGGAATGATCCATGAACTATGGAGAGTTTTGGAGGAAGGAGGGATGTTATTTGCAAGGCTGGCTTCTTCTATAGGAATTGAAAATAAAATAAGCCCCTTAGGGAACAACCGTTATCATCTTCCAGATGGTTCAGATCGTTTTCTGGTGGATGAAGAAAAATTATTATCCATCACATCGAAATTAGGAGGGGCATTCCTGGATCCCATCAAAACAACCAATGTACAGAACATGCGTTGTATGACAACCTGGGTAATAAAAAAAGGCGATAAGAATTAATTTACCGCCTGATTATAAAGAGATTTTTTTTGCGATTAAAACAATTATTAATTAATAGGTATATGTAGCATTCATATAGAGGCCTTCATCGAACCTATTATTTCCACCTGAATAAGTACTTGTAATAGATTTTGATTTATCATATTTTCCATTAATATATTCTATATTAATTGTTAGAGGGTCAATTACCTGGATACTCCCTCCAATGACAAGTAAATTAGATGTATAGGAATTATTACTTCTAGATAATTGGCTGTAATTACCATAAATAGAAACGGATTTAATAGCACTTCCCACCTCATAGGAAAGTGTTAACCCTGCCAACCAGAGAGTAAATTTCTTATTATTGTTTCCTGATAAGAGGGATACATTATCTTTATTTCTATCTGCTGAAATTATCTCACCCAGCAATCGAACACCGAATTTCCCAAACTTAGCATTAAAATCAATGTCGCCTTCAAAGAGTTGTTGTTTTGTGTCTTCGTTTGTACTTCCTCCAGCCAAATTTTCGATCTTACCCATCATTATAGAGCCACCGATATTAACTCCAATTGGCCCAAAGCTTAACATACCAACAAGACGTCCTACAAATTTACTTTGCTCCTCAACTGCCCTATTTCCATTAGAAATATCACCATCGATGGTTACATCTGAAAAACCACCATTTCTTGCACCACTCTGTCTGTCATCGTTTAAAAAATAGCCAAGAGCAATTTGTAAACCAAATGATTTAGATATTTTTATAGTTGAGTCTGATACTAAACCATAATCTGCATTAGATGTCAATCCTGCATAATATGCTAGTGTAAAATACCAGCTATTATCTCCCTGTAAACCAAATGGGACATAAACACTTCCCACTTTTAATTTAGATTCGACTAATTTGCCAAATGGGAGACTTGCATAGATATATCCTTCTTCTAAAAATAATGGAGAATCATAAGCAGCATAATTTTTTCTACTCTTGCCATTTCCATATAAACCTGCGGCCGAAAATCTTAAGTCAACATGATAACCTAGTGCAAAATCAGAATCTTTAGATTTGACTGCCCCATCCAAGTTGATGGTAGCCAGATAAAGATTCATATAACTATGCCCTAATTGTCGTTTTGCTTGTCCACTTCGTACAACGCCTATTACATCAACAAATCCAGATATCTTTAGTGGTTCCGATTTGTATTTTTCTACTTTTTGGGGATCATCTTTTTTAATTTCCTGTGAAAAAAGAAATCCCTGGAAAGACATTAATAAGATTGTTGTTAAAATACTGAATATAATTAACTTTTTTTTCATAGTTTCTCCTGAAATTATTGTTTTTTTTAATTACTACAATCGTAAAAGCAATTTATATGCCAAATAGTATCTCATAGCAATTTATTATATTTTTTATAGATAGATATAGGATATAAATTTCTTTTTTGTAATCCTGGTTTTTTTTAATCATTTTGTAAGAAAAGAAACAGTTTTAGAACTATTAATTTCTGATGATCAATTGATCAATATCTATTATTGTATCAAGCGCACCCCTCGAAATAGATATATGAGGGCTTGAAATTTGTGACTCCCTAACATTTATCCGAATAACCATTCCGCTATAATGTTTAGCGATCCTCTCACTCTCATATCTCACTGTAGGAACACCTGTACCAGCGCCACACTCAATAATAGTCAATTTATTTTTTTCTATACCCGATAGCCAGTTTTGATAATTGTGCATTTGACTTTCCTGGCGTGAAGTATCCCATGACCAATCACCAAACATCAGAATATTGGGCCGAGCAATGGAATGGCATGAGGGACATGTGGGCAGAGGATTTTGAGCCCGCATAGTTGTTTCATCAATAGAAATATTATACTCTTGAGCTGAGAAGATGTTTTGGGAACAGGATTTCAAGCATTGCAAGTGATGAATGGATCCATGAATTTCAATTATATTTTGATCTGGAAAACCTGCTTTTTGAAAATGACCATCCACATTGGAAGTGAAAACAAAATATCCCTTCGATTTAGATTTAGCCCAGTTTAAGAGAATATCAAAACCCTTATGGGGTGGAGTATTTCTATATAATTCAAGACGGTGTCCATAGAAACCCCATGCAAATTCTGGATCAGAATGAAACCAAGAGGGGTTTGCCATATCTACAAAACTAAGTCCTTTTTCAGCATAGGGGGGATATGCCTTCCAAAACCCCTGATTCCCTCTGAAGTCTGGTAATCCTGAGTCAACACCCATTCCAGCTCCAGCACAGATTAGTATGGCATTGGTATTAGAAATGATTTCTGCTACTTTTTCTAACATATTTTATATCGAGATAATTTTTTAATACTATTGAAATATATTTCAAATGTTGAGATAGTAATTTTTTGATAGAAGATGTCACCTGTCACACATATTTCAAGGAAGGCTTGGTTGCAGGTAACACCTTCTGAAACACCCACAAATTATGTATCGGATTTCATATTTTAATTTAAAGAGATTTATTTTATCTGAAATTATTTTTGTACATTTTAAAATATTCATCT
This sequence comes from Spirochaetia bacterium UBA6919, assembly GCA_002450905.1. Taxonomy (GTDB): domain Bacteria; phylum Spirochaetota; class UBA6919; order UBA6919; family UBA6919; genus UBA6919. The sequence goes on along the minus strand of DKAT01000036.1, from coordinate 15,198 downwards.
GTCATTTTCTTTACCATTGTAGATAAGAGGATTAAACTAATAACATTAGGGATAGCCATAAGGACATTCGCCAAATCTGCAAAGTTCCATACTAGTTTGAGTGGGACTGTTGCCCCGATTATTACTGCAAGAGTATATACCATTCTATATGGCAGAATTGCTTTTTCCCCAAAAATATATTCAGCACAACGATCACCGTAATAGGACCAGGATATAATTGTTGAATAGGCAAATAGCATCAAACCAATGCCTACAACCCAAGCTCCAAGAAAACTATAATTATTCCCTATAAAAGATTTAAAACCCATAGAGAAGGCATGGGCAGTTAATTCTGCTCCTTTCAAAGCTTCAGGACGATTTGTACCCCATATTCCCATAACCACAATGACGAGTCCAGTCATAGAACAAATAATTAAGGTATCAATGAAAGGCTCCATCATCGCAACAAGCCCCTCCCGGATAGGCTCTTTTGTCTTTGCTGCTGCGTGTGCCATTGGTGCTGATCCTAATCCAGCTTCATTAGAAAAAATACCTCTGGCTACTCCATTCTCCATTGCCATTGCTACAGTAAATCCTACCACGCCACCACCTATAGAATAGGGATTAAAAGCATAGTAGAAGATGGTTTTAAAAGCACCTGGAATCTGATCATAGTGTATAACAAGAATAATTAATGCGGATAAAATATAAAAAATTGACATAATAGGCACAAGCAGAGATGCAACTTTTGCGATTCGCTTAACCCCACCAATAATAACTACCCCGACACCTACTGCTATAATTATGCCAAAAATAAGATTATAGGAAGTGTTCAGCGCGTGATCAGGTCGATCAGACAGGATATAACCCAGACCATTTACAACGGAATTTGCCTGAACCATGTTTCCAATACCAAAAGATGCGATAAGAGCAAATATAGCAAATATAGCTGCTAATTTTGGCATGTTTAACCCGTTCAAGATAGTGTACATAGGGCCACCAGATACCTTGCCATCAGGATGTATTTTTCTATACTTTAATGATAGAGTACAAGATGTAAATTTGGTTGCCATGCCAAATATTGCGGTAACCCACATCCAGAAAAGTGCTCCTGGTCCACCAATAGCAATTGCTGTGGCTACTCCTGCAATGTTCCCCGTACCAATGGTAGCTGATAAAGCTGTAGACAAGGCTTGAAAATGTGATACTTCACCTGGATCTTCTTTATTATCAAATTTGCCATCCACTAGATCTACAGAGTGCTTAAAACCTCGTATTTGTATGAACCCCATTCTAATGGTTAGATATATCCCTGTTCCAACCAGGATTACAACAGTTGGAATACCCCAGGCGTAATCTGCAGCTAATGATACATATTTTGTGATTATTGAGATTAAATCAGATGTCATAAAATATCCTATCGGACTATGATTTTAAAAATGTTTATATTGATTTAGAGATTAAAAGTGATTTTATAATTTGAGATTTCAAAACTATCCCCGTAGGAAAGTCGATCCGGGTGCTGTCGTTTGAGATATTTTACTGAATGGTCTGGATCTAATAAGCGATGCATTCTCCGTTTCTTCCAATACGCTTGTAGCTTAATAATATTTTCTGAATTAAGATCAGTAATCGGGATATCACATTCATTTGATTTACCAATTGTTATTTCTTTTTTCCAAAGTATTTTGAGATCAATTTTGATTTTTTTAGAATATTTAATATCCTGATTAATTAACTCTAGTTGTCCTCTGACCATAACTTTTTTATTCCTGATAGAATTTCTTATCAGGGTGACTAAGAAAAATAACATTGCAATGATAGTTATTCCCAGTATGTATGCCCACAAGAGATCAAACATATGGTCAGTTACTTGTTTCAATAAGGTATCTTCAATTTTTATGACTTCTTTTGGTTTGACCAGTCGTGATTTCTCGATTTCTAATCTTTGTTTTTTTTGCATTTCTATTAGGCTTGTGGAGGCATCTGCCTCTTCAGGATTGATTGTAATAGATTTTGAGTTAAAATTTTCCTGGAGTAGTTTAGCTAAATGGATATCTTGAGCTGATTTTTCTTGTTTGGATCCTTGTATATGAAAGTATATAATCCGCCAGTCCTTTCCCTCAGGCTGTTTAATCTTATCTTCAAAATCTTTATACTTTTCTTTCAGTGTAGGGGAGTTCTTAGGGGGATCATCCTGTCCATCAGATATAATATAGATAACGGGTTGACGTAGTTGTTTAGCCTTTATTAAAACCTTGTCGAGCATTCCAGCCATATAGGTGAACTGTCCTACTGCTTTGAGATTAAGAATTGTTTCATAAAGTTTCTGTCTATCCCTTCTAGAATTGATAATAAAATCACCTTGAAACTTAGTATCTGTATCAAATGAAAAAAGGGCTACCTTGTCACCATAATTCAATTCATTGAGAAAGCATTGAAAGCTCTCCTTGAGATGATCTAATCGTGTGATATTCTGTTTGGGAATTGGATACGACATGCTACCTGATGTATCCACGACGATAATCATATCAATACTATTTTGTTGTGCATGAGAGATTAATGAAAAGATAAGGAGATAGGGTATTATTAATCCTGCAATTAAACTAGATTTCATCTATTCCTATTCCCATATTTAGATTCAATTTCCTGTTTTGCTAATAAATTATAATCCTTAAAATCATTTAAACAGGCGGTGTCTTGTTTTGAAAGGGACTTTATGGATTCTTCTTTCCCATTTGCCCATTTAATTTTATTTCCAGATTTAAGTTGTATTGGATTCTCTGAGTCATTTTTAATTGTAATATTTCCAGTTAGTACCAGAATATCAATATTCTTATGTAATTTATTAACCAAGACTTGATTGAGGTTTATTTCAAAACTCTTTTTATCCGATTCAAAATAGACAGGATTTTTTAACTTACTGGTTTTTATAAGAATACGACCTTGATGAAGATTTATATTTAATTTGCCATCATGTAATTTTAAATTTATCCTGGTATTCCCCTTTAAGATAATTCCTATATTTTCATTAAGTTGGAACTCAAAGAAGGATAAATGTCCTGTTTGAATAATATAATCATCCAGTATAATTTTAATTGGGTTCTCTGTAACTTTCCGATTATTGACAGCGACATGATTGAAAATATATGTGGGATAGATTGTATAGCTCGATTTATCTTGAGTTATAAGGTAAATAGGAATAGTCAAGATTGTCAGAACTAAAATTATATATGCCAGTAATCTTCTCATAACAAATCCAGTTAAAAAACCTTTGCTCTATTTGTTTTCTATTGTTGAATCTCTATCAGGTCCCACTGATATATAAGGAATTGGTATACCAATATGATTTTGTAATTGCTCTACAAATCTTTTTGTATTATCTGGTAAGTCAGAATACTTTGTAATACTAGAAATATTCTTATTCCAACCGGGATATTCTTTATAGATTGGTCTTACATGGCTTAGTACATCATGTGTTAGTGTAATATCATCAATGGGCTTCCCATTTAACTCATAACCTGTACATATCTTAATTGTTTGAAACTGATCCAGTACATCCAGTTTTGTGAGAAATATTTTATTGATCCCATTAACCATTATGGCATACTTAGATAGAAAAATGTCTAACCAACCACATCGTCTTGGTCTCCCTGTAGTCGCACCAAATTCGTGCCCACTTTCCTGAAGTTTTTTACCATCCTCATCATGAAGTTCTGTAGGGAAAGATCCTTCTCCTACACGAGTCACATAAGGCTTCATAACTCCATACACGTCATCAATACGGGTTGGAGGGATACCAGTGCCTGTACAAGCACCTCCTGAAGTAGAGTTAGAGGAGGTTACATAAGGATACGTACCAAAATCAATGTCCAGCACTGTTCCTTGCGCCCCTTCGCACAATACGTGTTCTTTGTTATCAAGAGCTTTATTCAGCATATAACTGGTATTTTTAATAAATGGTTTAAGAATTTCCTTGTACTCCATGTACTGATCATAGATTTGATTGATATCAAGGGGTGATTGCTTATAATACTCAGATAATAAAAAGTTTTTTTCATCCAAAACTCTATTTAATATATCTTTTAAATTATCATTTATAATATCAATTAATCTCACACCACTTCGGGATATTTTATCACTATAACATGGACCGATGCCTCTACCAGTAGTTCCAATTTTATTTTTATTTAGTTTCTCTTCCTTAAAAGAATCAATGAGCTTATGATATGGCATAATAAGATGACAATGACTTGATATATATAAGCGATCAATAACGCTTATTCCATGATCTTTAAGTGTATTTATCTCCTTGATCACTTCTTCTGGATCAAGTACAACACCATTACCGATTACACAAATCTTATCAGGATGAAGAATCCCCGATGGGATGAGATGAAAAATATATTTTTTCCCCTGTGAGACTACAGTATGACCTGCATTTGCTCCTCCTTGATATCGTACGATATATTTATAAGAAGGACATAGATAATCGATGACCTTTGCCTTCCCTTCATCACCCCATTGTGATCCTACAATCACTGTACATGGCATTAAATTACCCCTTAAAAAAAATATTATCAATAACCTTAAATTGCACCTTTAAAGTATTATCTTTTTTAGAGAAGGTCAATATATTTTATAAAGAAAAAAAGGAGTTCTGAATAAATTATCTTATAACAAATTGTTATATAAATATCTATTCAGATATAATAAAATTTATCTTGGAAAACCTTTCAATGTGTTATATTTAATTAGAAACATTTATGCAAAAAAAATTATTATTTTTAGAATGACGTTATTTAAGTCGATGTTTTGGACATATAACTAAATAATCCGAGAGGTTAATTTGTGACAAGAGATGAAGTATTAAATAATTATCTAAAATATAAAGATTTTATTTTAAAAAACAAAACTGATGACAAATCAGCAAAAGATATACTGAAAGATATTCAGCACTTAGTCGAGGATGATTTTGCCTCTCTTGTAGAAGGCTTTGTATACAACCGATTGGAGAAAAATATTTCCAAAGAAGAAAATCGCTCTCATGAGCCTTTCTCATTTCTTGTTTATGAATATGATATCACAAAAGGGCTAAGTGATTCTTCATTGATAAAAAGAATTACTGATAAAATCCAGGAAAAAATGGCTGAATTAATTGCAAATCTCCCACATCTTACCGAGGATAGTATCCAAAATAATGTTCTGTTTAAAGAAGAAGTTCTTTTTGAAACGTACTCAAATGCTAAACGATTCTATTTATTCTACTTTGATTATACTAACCAAAGAATTATCGATAATTTAATAGAGATTTATAAAACAGAATTATTGCCAAAACTCGGTCAATTATATTTTCGTCCAAATATCAATCGTCAAATAAATACAGAGCGATTTTCAATATGTTCACAAAGCAATTTCGATGAAGATCATGCCTTAGATGAAATATCTTTAGAAAATATAAAAAAATTGACAGATAAATTAATAATTAGCATTAAAGAAGGAAAAAAATTAATCGTTGATGATGAGATTATTTTAAGCCATAAAGTAAATTTAATTTTAAATATAATCCATCATGCTAAAATCTTTATTGATACTAAATCATCGGCTGTTCCACAAGTAGATATGGGAAGCGAAATCCAAAAAAATGAAGATCTTGTTAAAAAAATGGCTATACAAATCCTGAGAGGATCAGTAAAACAGGATGAATATGTCGGATTTTTTACTAAACAAGATTATATTGATTGGATTGCAAAGAAATTCCCTGAAATACCCTTCGATAGAATTGTTTCAATCTTTGAAAATGTCACATGGCCAAAACCCCCGTCTGGTGTAACCCGATTTATTGTTCAACCCACAAAAGAACATGGGGAACTAACTTACTTTATTTCTCTGGAACACGTCCCAAGGGTTTATTTAAAATTTAATTTTAATCGTAAAAAGTTTGATGTTGTTTCTCACATCACCGAAAGACATTTTCTATTATTTCTACATAAATTATTTATAGATTTTAATGCGGTTAAATATTCTGCTGGTAAAATTGCCAAGATGTTTAATTGTACAGAAAGTATGGTTATTGAAATGCAAAATACAGTTGCAAATTATTCAAAAAAATAAATTATAATTTTTCCAGCATCTTACAAAATTGTTAATTAATTTCGTTATGTTAATTCAAAAGTAATGACAATAGGGGAGGGTTCTGTGAAAGATGTGAAAACGAGTGTATATCAGGAAATTGATAAATATTTTGAAGAACAGAAGTTTGAGATTCAATTTAATGAATACATCCAAATCATTGAAAAAAATCCCACCTGTCACTTAAGAGATGGAAAGCAATTTATCAGAGATGCTCTGAAAGAAAATGCCTATCACGTCGAGGGATTTGGAAATAAATCCTACATAAGATCACCAGCTTTTGATGATTCAGAGTTTCATCTTATCGAGCACAGCAGAGAATTAGACAGCCTCCTAAAAGAAATTGATCGCCTTGCCGATTCTGATATGCGTGATAATAAAATCATAGCCCTCTTTGGTCCAAATCAAATTGGAAAATCCACAACATTTAATGCCATTGCAAAAGCTATTTCTATTTATAGTGAGAAGTCCGAAAATGGTTTCTTTGGAGTACCTGTCTTTATTTTAGGAAGGACAAATAAATCACTGGGCTTCGGAAAAGACGATTCTAAATATCCATCTGAAGTTAAACATTTTATAAAAGTATCCTGCCCAGCAAAATGCCACCCATTATGGATCTATCCCGTTGAAGCACGTAGAAAATTAATAAACAAATGGCTAATCAGTTCACCCGATTTCAAAATCTCACAATACGTATTGGAAGGGCAACTCTGCCGATCCTGTGAAGAGCATCTCCGTCAGAAATTCGAAGAAAAAAAAGAACATTACCCCAGAAAGGATGATGGAAGTATCTTCGAAAGAGTGCTGGATGATATTAAGGTCAAGAGAATTATCCATAATCGTCTCAGAAAGGAAGGAATTGTTTTTCAAGGACCAGAAATAGTCAATGATGGTATCCAGGTAATGACCCAACAAAACTATAGACCAGGATCTGACCGAAGTGAATATGCGTTTACCTATACTTACACAGGACCCCTCATTGGAGCTATAAGGGGTATCTTGATTCAGGACGAATTTCTAAAAAAAGGCATTGAATATTTAAAGCCCTACCTCCAGATTGTGGGTAATGGAGAAGTCACAACGCCGTATGAGAATATCCCCGCAGATTTTCTTACCTTGGTTGCTGATAATCTCGAGAGTCTTGAAACAATCCGGCAACAATACCCTACTTTCTATCCCTATTTCAAAGCAAGGGTTAAAATGATCTTCATGGGGCATTTACTTAGTGGAAAAGAAGAATTAAAATTATATGAAAAAGACATCGCAAATTACGAGAAAAAAAATATCCGTTTTATGAAATACTCCCTAGAAGCATTTGCAATGTTTCTTATTATGTGCCGATTAAAAAAATGTAATAGAAATAATTATGACCGTTTAAAAGAAAAAGATTTATTTGACCTCGTTGAAAAAATCTCATTAAAAGATAAATACGAACTGTATAAAAATGGTATTGTTACCCGGGATGGTTTTTCAGAAGAAGAAAAGAGAATCATCGAAAGAAATCTCTACAGAATAGCAGATGAGTACAAAGGTATCCACGGCGAAGGAATGTTTGGACCTCACTTTGAAGATGGCAGAGCATTTCTTGATCTTGTCGTTACTATCGGGAAGGATACCAGACCTGTAAATATAATTACTTACGAAGACGTTATTAAAGCATTTGACGAATTATTATACAACGATTCCAAATACCATTTCGTCAGAGAAAATAAAGCTCTTGCTGCTACAGGGGAGTTTGCACGTCTTGGTTTCATTCGATATGATGACCACAGTATTTTCCACGATCCCATCAGAAAAAAAATCAAGTCCTACTTGAAACAAGACCTCGAGCAATCCTGTAATTTATTAGATTATAATGAAATTCTTGATAAATGGAAAAAATATTTACGGAACATACAATCAATTGCTATGAAAAAATCGCAGGTGGAAGAATTCCCAGGAAAATTTACTCCAGTCAATATAGAACTAATAAGAGAAATCGAAAGAAAGCGGCTTGGAATCTATGGTGAAGATGATGATCACATTGGTCAAATAGGTGAAAGTGTATTTCAGCACAGAATACGACTCCTCGGTGGTATTTTAGATACTTGGGTAAAAGAAAATCAGGGCAAGAAGCCAGAAGACTATTATCGGAACATCTATAAAGACTATTTAAATCGTATATATGACTCTTATCATAAAGAAAATAAAGAATGGGTAGGTCAACTCCTTATCAACCTTAAAAAATCAAAATCAGGGGAACAGAAATTCTTTGACAAAGAGAATAAAGAAATTAAAAACTTCATAAATAATCTATCCGAAAAGAATTACTCAGAAGAAGAAATGATGTGGCTTATCAACACACTCGAAGCAGATTATATAAATTAATTTATAGAAACACTTGTTAATCATACACGAATAGCCGAAAATTACATGAAATAGTTGGATGATCAAATCTTCAATATTTATGATATACAAAACTCTTTTAAAATTGTAATATCAACTTTGTCATGGTGAGGCTCTCGAACCATGTTTCAAAGGATTTCAGTTATCAAAAATTATCAATATACATAAAAAATGATATGCCTAAATACGAGCTAATTCGGTCAATATATAATGAAATTGATAACATCCCACCCATACCTAATTATATAAATCGCATAAGAAAATTAATTATAGATCCCAAATCAGAAATATCAGCCATCAGTGATGAGGTTAAAAAAGACGCTGGATTAACTGCTAATGTCTTGAGGGTTGCTAATTCAGCATGGTATATGACAAAGAATGCTGTTGATACTGTCGAAAGAGCTATAGCACTCATCGGACTACGAAGGTTATCCTCTATTCTTCTCACAATTGGTGCAAAAAAAGTCATGACAGAACGATTCAATCACATGGAATCCATTTGGAAACACTCATATAACTGCGCTTTCTTCTCACAAAATATCATTAAAATGAAATCCAAAATAGAAGAAGAAGCTGAAATCGCTTACATCGCTGGATTACTCCATGATATTGGAAAACTAGTTCTCCTATCCTTAAGTCCGGATCTCATTAAAAGAATTACTAATCTCAGTATAACGAAGCATATCTCTGTTTCTAAAATAGAAAAACAAGCTATTGGATTGAATCATGCCGAAATAGGACAAAAAATTGCCTCCAAATGGAAGTTTCCACCTATTCTTATTAATTCAATAGGATATCACCATAACCCACACCTCCCACCTGATCAAGAAGAATGTCAATTGATGGTAAACAGTGTATATCTGGCAAATATTTTGTGCAAAACAACAGAGTATACCCCACAAATGATCAACGAAATAGACCCACAAGTATTAAAATATTTCAAACTGGATACAGAAGAATCCTTTAAATTAATGTATGATAAACTAATGTATTCCTATCAAATAGCTCCAGAAATAAAATTCATCTAAAATCTAAGTAACTTTTGATTTTCCTTGTTAAGTATTCATAAGTTTATTAAAAATTATCTTGGACTTAAAAAGGAAGTACATCATGAATTTAGACTATAAAGCCGATTTAAAAAATTATATATACACAAAAATGATAAAAACATCCATGGGCACTTATATTTTTGATATTTTCCAGGTCACCAAAGAAAAAAAAATGATCAAAATATTTTTTACAAACAATAATTCCCGAACAAGTAGCCAGCCCCTAACAATTTTTCAGGACGAAATGGAAATATTTTTAAAAACTTTAATAGAAATAAAACCACTTGTTGACTGAGCATAAATATTTAAAAATATTTATTATTTATCTGTTATTACCCGAAAAATTTTCTTATTATTATATAAAACAACATATTCTTCAAAGTGTTTATAAATTAATATGCAATCTAATATTATTTGGAAAAAAGATATGCAATATGAAAATGAATTCAAACAAATCAATCAATTTATTAATAAATCAAAAAATATCTTAATAGTCCCTCATATAGACCCAGACCCGGATGCCCTAGGGGCTAGCCTATCTTTGGTACACTCACTCAATAGTATCAATAAAAATTGTTTCATTGGTCTCCAACAAGAACTCATTTCAAAATATGAAGATATTATAAAAGATAAATCTATTCTAACTTATCCTGAAAATAACACTACATCTTATGATCTCATCATCACAGTAGATATTGGAGAAAAAAACCGGGTAGGAAAGTATATACACCTGCTCGATAGCCAAATACCCTCTGTTAATATTGATCATCATATTGACAATGATCATTTTGCAGATATAAATATTGTTGACTTAAATAGCTCTTCCACTTCAGAAATAGTTTATAATTTGATAAAGTTCTGCCAATTTAAAATGATAAAAGAAATAGCTGTAGCATTATATATTGGAATTGTGTATGATACAGGATCTTTTAGATACAGTTTGACAACAAAAAATACTCACAAAGCAGTCAGTGAATTATTAGAATACGATATTAATACAAATGAAATTTATGAATATCTCTTTGAAAATCTTACTCTGGGTGCTGTAAAATTAAGAAATATGGTTACTTCAACCCTCGAATTATATCATGATGGCAAAATAGCAATTACCAGCATGAGAAAGGATTTTTTAATTCTATGCAATGCCCAGGAATCCGACACCACGTCACTAGTTAAAATAGGATCAAGCATTAAAGGTGTTGAATTTTCTATTCATATCAATGAGAAATCAGAAGATCTAGTCAAAGTAAGCTTAAGAAGTAAGGGTATTACAAACGTAAATCAAATAGCTAAATTATTTGGTGGTGGAGGTCATGAAAAAGCATCAGGTTTTGTATTTAATAAATCATATGATGAACTTAAAAATAAATTATTATTGAATGTGATTAATAAATATCCTTTTGAATTAGAAACAATTAGTAAATAGCTTCTTCTTTTGTATTATATTTTTTAAAAAAAACAATAAGCTTTGTGAGGTGTCCTTTCTGTTGTTCAGTTAAATTATTAAATTGACACCCTATTTCATTAAAACGTTGACTTTTACTTGGATTCATCCAAATGCGATGGACATTTAAATCAATAATGTCAAGCTCTAATTCCTTAGGTGGATGGATGTGGATATTAAAATCATTATCCTTGACTTCTTCATCTTTATTAAGCCAAACTTTTAGCCCATTTTCACTTAGATCAATCAAATATCCCCAGGTAATATCCTCTCTATAAACTTTCCAAAATGCATGTAATCGAGGTTCTTTTCTTTTATTTTCATTTGAATCCATTATTAATCTCCTGGAAATAAATTATAGGTTATAATATGACGATTTAATACCCTTTACATATAAAGTATATTCTTTTATATATATTTTGGCAACTATTCTTGTAAAAAAATAATAAAATCAATTTTATTTTTGTATAACAATAAATTTGTTCTGAAAATATATAAGCAGATAATTTCTATGATTTGCCCCATCAAGTTATGATTAAAAAACATGTTATTATTTTATATAATAAAATACTGCCTTTTATAAGAGATTACATATATCGGAACAATTTATTTGATAATAGGCATATGTCCCATAAATATAATACATTATTTTAATATTAAAATTATCACAAATCTATTTTTTTCACCCAGCATATTCTATTAAAATTAGGGTTCACTCTAGTTTTTATATTCATTATATTATATTTACTTCATAACTGAGGATACTATATTACATGACAAATAAGTCTATCAGACAATCAGACAATCAAATATCTTTTGAAAAGAAATATACGGTTATTTTATTACTGCTAATCATATTTGTCTATATACTCAGTGTGCTGTTAAGAGTGAATGAATATCACCACCCATTTTATGATGATTATGCTTATTATGGATCGTCATTGAATATAAAGAATATACTTCGAAGTGGATCTTATCTTGAACTTATAAAAACCTCTTCATTCCCCTATGTAGCAATTTTATCAACTTTTGTTGATCAATCGTATCATTTTTTTAATAATGCACGGATTATAAATATATTATTTGGAATATTTATGATTCTTGCCATTTATTTTGTAGGGAAACGATTATTTAACCAATCTACAGGATTAATAGCTTCTTTTATAGTTTCTATAAATCCTATCGTTTTGGAAAGAAGTGCTATATTGGCACCAGAAAATATGTTATTGTTTTTTTCTATTTTAGCATATTATTATTATATCAAAGGATTTTCTAAACCATTTCTATGGATACCTGCACTGATTTTCACGGTGATGGCATATTTCTCAAAGTTTAATGGGGGCTTTCTATTTGGAGGATTCATTTGCAGTCTTCTTACAATTCTTATTTTCCATTGGAAAGATCTGAAAAATCGATATACTTATTTATCTGTTTTCCTATTCATGTGTTTTGTATTAATACTATTTTCATCTAAAATTTATGAGGTTATAAATTTACACACTATACATTTATTTCTAATGAAGAAAGCTGGATTTGATATTACAGAATTTCACGGTATTAGTAATTATACGCATTATAAAAATATATGGGATTTTATTAATACAGATTTCTGGGGGTTTATTAATAGAATATTATGGGGTGTAACCAGTGAACTTCATCGATTTTCAGTTGGATTATTTTTATCTATGGAATGGAAAATTGGGGATATTCTTTCTATTAATCTTGGAATGATAACAATACCATTTTTTATATGGATGATTTTAAAGGATCCAAACAGGGAAAGAAGAATATTTTCAGTGGTATTTGTAATAGTAATTTTTTTAGGATGTGTTCCCAGGGCATCAGCGAATCACAGTGCTGCACGGTATAGTATTATGGCTGCCCCATTATTTTATTTTTATATATCACCCTATCTATATCAGGTGATTTTGCTTGTGAGAGATAGGCTGGGAATAAGTATAAAAAGCATTTTGATAATTATTTTTGTATTTGTAATTTCAATTAATGGTATAATCTATTATGGTTCTTTTAAACAATTTTCTTTCTACTCAACTTTCGAACCCGAATATCAAAAGGCTTTAGACTGGTTAAAGAATAATAGCAAGCCAAGAGAGGTTATAGTAGTTGAATCCAATTCAAAACTTCAATTTTCTTGGTATTTAAATGGGGTAAATGAAATAATTACAACATCAACTAAGATTAGTAAAAATATTTCAGATAACGAAATGACTCAATATTTCAGGAAAATCAGTGCAAAATATATAATTATTGATGGATTAGCCAAACAGCCCTACCTGGCAGCAGAACCTAGGTATTTTTTTAAGCAATATATCCAGCGGAAAAATGGATTTCTGGATATTAAACAAATACCAGAAGGTTATAAAATAGTTTTTCAAGATCATAACCCACCCAAGCGGATAATTATCCTTGAAATAATAAAATAATTACAGATGTTAATTGAGCAAGATACTGAAAATCTTTTAACCCAATAATTAGGCTGTTTAAGGGATGGTTTATCTTATCGAGAACCACAGATCCATGAGTAGCAGATGAGGATTAGATCTAATTGCATATTCTGCGATTAATTTAGGTTAAAAAAACGAGTTAGTAAATTTCATACTTCGTCATATTGAAAAATATATTAAAAAATCTTAATATGTTAAGACAATATTATTTAATGAAATTTCTTTTGAAATGATTTAATTGTTATTGCATCAAGTCTTCCACTGTAACTAACTCGATTTGGGATTTATTTTGGTAAATTATAATCTTACCATTCTGTTCTTAGACCTACTCCACCACCATAATAAGTTGATTGACCAAACGCAATGGTTCCTTGGACAGTTAAATTAAGAACCCAAAGATTAAAATCAATACCCAATCTTGCATAGGGAATAATTACATTTCCATCTTCACTGCTGTCAAGACTAACAAACCCAGCAATACTATTAGCAGTAGCCGATATAGTTTTATTAAGATCAAATGATCCAGCCTTTAAAACTACTCCTGCTGATAGAAACGGAGTTAAAAATTTGAAGAATGTTGCACTAGTCATAATTTCTGGAGTTACCGAAAAGAAGTTTGATGTTGCATCTAAAGTACCCCTAAATACCATCGCTTCTGAAAATCCATTGGACGTAATATTCATGGATTTATTTAAATCAAAAGCAACACCTAAACGACTATAATCCAAACTTAAACCTAGGGTTAAGCCTCCCCATTTGATCAAATTCCCACTTGGATTAATAAAATTCCATCTTGTTTTCAAACCTACAGCAAAGGCATCAAAGCTGATAGAACCAATTTTTATTGTTGGTAAGTAAAAGATTTTAAAAATAAAATCAAAATCTTTTAATTTTTTAGAGAGAACATTACCTGCTAAACCAAAGTGTAGGTGCACACCTAGTCCACCACCAACGTGAGGTAGTATAGCTCCGTCAGGTGTTTGTCCTATATCGCCGGATATGAGACCACTCACACCAAGACCAAGCTCCCAAGTTTTAATTTTTGTAGAACCAATAAGGTCTGTGGTAGCGAAACCCAGGGTAAAACCTTCTGAAAGTCCTTTGGTAACTTTGGCGAAGTCTTCTGCAAATTTGACCGTAAAGTCCCCGGTAAGATGGGCAAGTTCAGTTGCAGAAAAGCCGCTTACACTAACTGAAGTGGCTGAATAACTTGCTTTAAATGGAACAACTGATAATATGAATAATAGGGGTAAACCTATGATGAGTTTTTTAAACATAAAAAACACTCCTATATAATATTATTTTTTTATACAAAAGTTTTTTCTACTTATCAGTCTGGCTAATTGAAAAGTCTATTTATCTAAAAATCTTCAATTTGTACAGAATGACAAATTTGTCATTTTGTATGGGCACAAATATAATATATAGTAGATTTGCTGACAACGAATTTATGGACAAAAAAATCGTATAAATTGCTATTATATATAATATTTCTATTACAAGTAATTGGATCGTGATGGCTATAACTTTAAAATATAATTTTATTTTAATCAAAAAAAAATAATGATTATAATATTTTATTATATAATGATATTCTTAATATGAAATAATTTAGAATATTGTTAGTAAAAATACAACCTGATGACTTAATATCAGTAATTATATTTCTAAATAGTAATAACATAATTTTTTACTTTAACTGATTTTATGAGTTACCTGCATGGTATTTTAAATAAGAAAGTGA
>DKAT01000063.1:17090-23764 GCA_002450905.1 Spirochaetia bacterium UBA6919 | reverse complement strand
TCTTCGGCTGCTGTGGTTAACGAAGGGTAGGCATAGTGTTTGTCTTTATGGATTCGGCTTGTGATATATGTGAGGACGGAAAACTGGTAGGGGTTAAGGTAGGGTTGCCATTTTATAATATGGATGGGGAGTTTTTGAAATTGGTGGCAGTCTTGTGGTGTGATAATTTCTATATGATCATTTTGATTTAAATTTATTTGGGTGTTCACGTTTTTCTCCTTATCTGATAACAGATTATGGTGATTATATCAAAAGAGCATAAATCACCTGTCAGGTGAAATTCTTTGTCAGTCTAAGATAGAATTTTTTTGAATTCTAATTCCTAGACGAGGACACAACTCACCTGTTGTGTTAAAAATTATTCTTGACTCTGGTATTTGGATTTGTTATCTTTGAGGACAGTTAAGGTATAAATTATACTGTCTTAAAGATATAGTCCTCTTTAATCTTGCCGGATTTAAGAGGATTTTGCATTTATGGATCCCACATTTTACCTCCATTGATATTTTTTAATTAATAAATGTATTATAAAATATATTTTTTAATTAATTCTTCAAGCTCTCTTAAAAAATCATCAGTCTTATTTTCAGGTATTGATGTACCTATTTGCTGAAAGTCTACTTTAAGTAAATTTTTATTTATTAAAAATTTTTCTTTTGAAATAGGATCTTTTTTATTTTCTTCCTTGATTTTCAATTCTATTTCTCTAAAAGTAGGATTATCATTTTTCATCCATTCAAGATATGCATTTCTCTTATCTTCATTGAGAGGTTCGAGTAATCTTAATTTTGAACCAAGTGTCCGCGCGGTCACTTGATCAAAATGTTTGGCAATAAACATAAAACGATATGTGGTTCTTCTTTCAAAACCGAATTTACTTTTTGCATAATCACTAATACTTAGAAATTCTGTTCCTTCTAAATGTTTATCTTTTACAACTAATAATCGTTTACCAATTAACCAAGATACTTCCCACATTCTATTTTTTAATGAGTTAATTTGTAATTCTATTTCTTCAATATTTTCTGGGATATCTTCTGAAAATTCTGGTTCAGTAAGTTCTTTTCTATAGGTATTACCTTTTTGAAGTAAATTAGCAGTGTAACTTCCCTTTTTTAATCTATCTTCGTAAGAACTCATTAAATTCTCCTTAATGTTTCATGTAAAGCTCTTTTTATAGCAGAACTCCCTCTTGATTTCGGTCTGAAATCAAAAATAGTGGTATTAAAATCTACAACTTTTGGTAGCTCAGGATCTTTGGGTATAAGGAGTCCTTCATGCATAAAAAGTAAATTAGGATATTTCTCACTAAGTAAGTTAAAAATTGCCCTTTGTTGTGCTAATTGAAGTTCTACAATATTTGGCATTATACCAATAACTTTATTTGTATCTATTTGTGCAACTTGTTCAAGACCTAGTAAATTATGTTCCATACCTTGGATGTGAAGAGTTTCTAATTTAATTGGAATGATAATGTGGGTAGATATACGCGCTACATTTTGACTTACGATATCAAAGTTTGGGCTGGTGTCAATTATAATAAAATCATAATTATCGATAATTGG
This sequence comes from Spirochaetia bacterium UBA6919, assembly GCA_002450905.1. Classification (GTDB taxonomy): domain Bacteria; phylum Spirochaetota; class UBA6919; order UBA6919; family UBA6919; genus UBA6919. The sequence goes on along the minus strand of DKAT01000063.1, from coordinate 22,199 downwards.
GTCGATAGATTTTTTAAGCCTGTCTCGGTCATTTAGCATTGGAACAAAAAGTGATAAAGCAAAATCACTATAAATTATATCTATCTCAGAGGTCTTAGTAGATGTTTTGTAGATACAATCTTGAATATTTATCTTACCTTTTAGAACATCAACAATTGTAAGTTCATATGGCTGCTGTGGAAAAAACATTGAACATTGATTTTGGTGATCTGTATCAATTAATAGAACTTTAAAACCTATTATTGATAATAATGCAGCAAAATGTGTTGCTAAAGTAGTTTTACCACATCCTCCTTTAAGGTTAGAAAAAGCAATTATAGCGATATTTTTTTTTGTAGAGTCAGTAGGTTCATAAACTAGTTTTGATATTTTATGGCTGAGGTTAATTTCATTTAATTTATTTTCCTTTACCCATTCATAAACTGTTTTATCTGTAACATTTTTTAATTTTGCATATTCTTCAACTGTATAAAATTTATTCATTAGAGTCCTCCCAATGAATAATAATATAAAAATGTAAACCATGAAGCAAATTTTATTGCATCATTATAGTGTAAAAAATATTTATATATGGTATATGATTTTTGATGAAGGATTTAGATTATCATGATCTAATTGATTGTATGCATTTCCTTAATCGAGAATAGTATGGATAATTTTTATTTCAATTAAAACTTTCATTCTGCCTTAATGTAATTATCCTGCATGTATTTCAAGTTCTAAAAAAGTTCCCTCACCAGGTATGGACTGAATGGTTAATTTAGATTCCTGATCCTGTGAGCGTTCTTTCATCATATCGATACCATATGAATAGTTCTTTTTATTTGACTTAGGATCAAAACCTATTCCATTATCCTTTACAGAGAGTCTAAGGAGATTTTTATTCATTTCAAGTTGGATGATCACCTCAGTAGCCTTCGAATGCTTTACTATATTATTTAATATCTCGTCATAAACATCCAAAATATATTGTACCAAATCAGGTCTTATGATTATTGAGGTGTTTAGATGATTGAATTGGATATAATAAGGGATTTTAATTAAAGTATTAAAGGCGTTGTATGCCTTGTATTCAAGATCTTCTGATAATTGCTGGACATTATAGTTGATGTGTCGTAGGGTATTCATGATATTCACTCCCTCCTTACTGCAATGGGTGATGAGATTATAGACATGATTTAACTCCTCAAATTGCCCATCTCTTGCTCCAAGATACGATGAAATGTAATTATCAATATAATTTCTGGCTGAGTCTAATTTATTTTTAATTGATCCGTGGATATTCACTTCGATATTGGATAACTGCTTTTGTTTCTTAATCATCTCGTCTGCCATATAGTTATAAGCTCTTGCTACGTCTCCGATCTCATCCCTACGAATCCTCATGTCGATAGGCTGAAGTTTCCCTTGAGTGACTCCCGATAGATGTTTGGATAGATTTTGTAAAGGACGGGTAGTCATTCTGGAATAGAGGATCAAGACAAGTATCATTAGTATAACAATAATAATCATGATTTGCAGGACTTGAATAAATATCTTTTCTTTTAATTCATCAAAGATCACAGCGTCTTCCTGGAGAGCAAACAGACTAAAATTCCCATCAGGTGATATTATGGGGATGAGGGCGACGAGATACTCCCTGTGGAAAAATAGATTTTCATATACGAATATATCAACCCTGTGAGTTTTCACAGCATTCAAATATCTTTTGTTCTGAACAAAGAATGCACTCATAATCCCACCCCGATAGCGGTCCACACCATAGTAGAGATTTCCATCCACCACTTTATGCCAGCGAAACTCAAGTTTATCTGTAAATCCCAGTCCTCTTGAATAGACCAGATGGGAGACTTTCTTATAAACCTCCTCATATTGCGGGGTTAAAATCCTTGTTTCTCTGTTTAGTTCATTGAATTCCTTTACAGGGAGGCTATAGGCAATACTGGAGGCAATCCCCATGAGTTTCTCTTTCACCTGATTCTCAAAAACTGCACTCATACTTTGATAGATAAGATATCCAGTTAATAAAGTTGCCAGGATGATCATTGGAACAAATAAAATGACTTGTTTTGAGAAGAAAGTAAAACGGATATTCCTAAGGTGTTCTCCTATAGAGCGTCTGGTATAATATATGACGATACTCAACCCTATAGCAATGATAACCCCAAGGGGTAGGTTATAGGATGTTCTGTGAAAAGTTCTTATGATCTTAAGGTGTTTTCCATTGAGATTATAGTAGTGCAATTCTCCTTTAATTTGATCCAGAGCGATGATATCATTCTTTGAATTCATAATCACATTTCCCAAAAGAAAATCTTTTTTAGAATTCCTAAGTAAGACTGTCCAGATGGGGTTTAATGTATCTCTATTTAAAAGGATTAAACGTCTGGTGCTGACATCCCCCACAACCAATGGGCTATTATCCCGTATGGTCATATAAAATGGATCATTCAAAGGTTCTGTATCCGTAAATCTATCCGAAGAAATCGTCTTCCCTGTGTTTCTATGAATTTTAATAATCTTATCCGCTGTGATATCCGAGAAGTAGATATATTTAGAATCACTTGTCACATCGCCATAGATATTTTTTTTATCCTTATAGTGATATTGAATAAGGGATTTTGGTTTGTGCTTCTCTGTAATAATTTCCTGTTCATCTAGTGGTATAGACCAAACGATATATCCCTTGGTTAAAGATGAGAAATAGAGTCGATTCTCTCTAATATGAAATCCCTGAAAGGCGTGGTGGAGAGTCATATCCTTCTGTTCCTTCTCATTATAATGATGCCTGAGGAGATAGCGAATGAAATTCCCTTTAGAATCCAGTTTTAATATCTGCTCCTCTTCATATCCCCCGTGAATACCAATGACATCATTTTTTAAATAAACATTCCCCTTATCATCCACTATAAGACAGGCTGCGTAATAGAGATCTCCTGCTCCCCGACCATACTTATCATAGATCCATATTCTCTTAAAATCTTTATCATATTTTTCTATAAGGTATTGACCTTTCGGGTCTCTTGAGACGATATAGTGGTTATCATGGCGATCGATGGCGATACGAAGGATTTGGTGGGGACGGTAATCCAGAGTACATTTTGTCAAGGTGATGAATAGTATGAAAAAAAACAGGATTCTCATATATCCTCCATTTGACCTATGGGGAGAAAGATATCATATTTTATAAAAAAATAGTAACAAATTTTATTACATGACATTTTTTTTTAAATATTATAATTAAAGTCAACATAGGTCATTGATTTCATTTTGAGGTTATATGAGTAATAATAAGAGAATTAAAGTGAGTATTGTGGATGATCAAAAGTCCTATAGGGATTCTATTAAGGAGATTATCTCTAAAGATGAGAGGATCTGGTTTTACAATGAGTATGACAATGCAACAAGTTTTATCCAATCACTGAATTCCCCATTTCAACCTGATGTGTGCCTTATTGATATTCGACTTAGTAAGGATGAGAATTGCCAGGGCGGTCTTGAGTGTGCCAGAAAGATTAAGGAGAAGAATCCCAATATCCATGTGATTATTATGACAGGGCATCCTGATTCGAAAAACTTATCTGAAGCACAGAAAATTGGTGCAGATTATATTGAAAAAGGTACCAGAGCAGAGATTTTAATTGATAAAATCATCACTTCTTACCGTGAACCCGATGAACAACTGGTATCCCTTCGTTTAAAACATAAAAATAAGATTGATATTATAGGACTTGTTCAGGCTGTGGAAGATTATATCGAGGAGACAAAGAAGTTTTCACCCCAACAAAAGGCGATTATAAACCAATATCTCCGTGGAATCCCTTTAGAAGATATTGCCAGTGAACTTAATATAACTGTCAATACGGCTCGAGCCCATATCTGGCGTGGTACTCATGACAAAAAAAATATCCAGGCACCCAATCTTTGGAATTATGTTGATTTATAATTACGTAATACCTGTCCTAATCATGATTTTAGTACTATTTCCAAGTAATTTCTCTTTTCCAAACTCGGTAACGAAATCTGAAAAGAAAGAAGATAAGCCTAAGTTTGAACTAAAAGGGATTTTTGATGTCTTCACCGCGATTAAAACCAATGATGGTGCGAAGAAGGAGATCAATGGGGATAAGTGGGCTACGATGCACTTGAATATACTGGGGATTATATTGGATGCCTCTTATAAGAATTATGGTATTCACCTGTTTTACATCATTAATGAGTCTTTTCAGTACATGGAAGAGGGGTATTTTTATGCTAAACTCCCTTTTGGAGAGACCTATTTAAAAATTGGTATCATACGAACTCCTTTTGGACTCCAAATTGACAACACGTGGTTTTTAAACTACTTCTACTATGCGGGACTTATCTATGATTCGGATTATGGGGTTGTCTTTGACGGGACGTATTCCCTTTCAAAATATTTTTATCTCCAGATTCAGGCAGGATATTTTAACAAAAGTAATGGTCATAACGGGAGTTTTTTCGGTGGACCCAAAGATCTTTCCATTGAACAAAATTATGAAGAGCGGGATAGTTTTGTAGGACGACTAAGGGGGACTATTAAAACAAAGAACATATCTTTAGCCCTGGGTGGATCAATAATTATTGGGGATGTCAGTCTACCTGATAGAGATGACAGCAAGTACTTTATGTATGAGATGGATCTTGAGTATAAATGGAGTGTAGGAACATTCAAAGATTTTGTCTGGATACTGGCTCAATACGTGAATGCGGATCTGGATAAAAAGAATTATACCACTAATCTATCAAAATATCAGGGATATATGGTGGGACTTGCCATCAAGCCTCTCCAGAATCTCAACTCCAAGTGGATAAGCTGGGTGAACATTCACGGGAATTATAGCTGGATCCATAGAAGAGGTAGTAGTACAACCGATTTACTTATTGTGGGTACATCCATTGGATTCACCAAGTACTTTATCTTCACTGTGGAATATATTTTTGGACGAAAGGATATTACTATCCCTATTAATACAGGGACAAATCGCTTTCAGGATGGCTTATTCATAGACCTCGTTTACCTCATCAATTTCTAAAAAAATCCTCAATTTTTTTTAAATGTAGTCATTTTGGTTACAAACACTTCAT
>DKAT01000063.1:0-17037 GCA_002450905.1 Spirochaetia bacterium UBA6919 | reverse complement strand
GGATGGGTATTTGGGGCTTTTATACAGAAATGATCAATAAAAATAAAAGTTTTTGAGGTGACCATGTATACTAGAAATTCTCTAAAATTGAAATATTTAAATTCACTATTGTGTCTGATTTGCTTATACCCCATATGATGAGATTATCTTTCAATGAACTAGAACATTTAGAATTAGCCCATAGGAAACCAAATGTTTAATTTTTTTAAAAATAGTTATTTAAGAACTTTGAAAGAGTGTAGTAAAATAGCTAAAGAAGAATATAGAAAAGCAATAAATAAAATTGAATTGGTGAAAAAAGATTTAACAGTAACTCAAAAAATGTTGATTGAAACTCAGATTGAAGTAAATAAGTCAGGTATAAATGATCAATCTATATATGATACATTATACGATATTAATAAGGTTACTAAATCATTAAATGATGGTTTTAATTCCTTGGAAAAAAGTTTTTCTAATAAAGCTGAAAATCTATCTGATTTTACTATTACATTATTTGGAAGAACGAAATCTGGTAAAAGTACTATAAGAGAAGCGCTAACAAAAGGAGATGGGGGTACTATTGGTAAAGGGGCTCAAAGAACTACCAAAGATGTGATGACTTACCATTGGAATCATCTCAGAATAATCGATACCCCAGGTTTTGATGCATATAAAGGAAGTGAAGATGAAAAAATTGCATTCTCTCAAATAGATAAAACAGATTTAATACTTTTTTTAGTTACAAACGATAGTATTGAAGAAAGCGAATTTGATAAATTAGCGTGTATTAGAAGAGAAAATAAACCTGTTATCATTTTATTAAATATTTTACATGACATAAATAATCCAATAAAAAGGAAACAAATTCTTAATAATCCTAAAAAATATGTATCTATAGAAGCTATAGAAGGTCATCTTTCTAGATTACAATTCTTATCTAAAAAATACTTTGATATACACAACATATCTGTTATACCAATACACGCATTATCTGCTTTTGAATGTAATAGTATATATGGACAGGAAAAAGAGCAACTATATTCCATATCAAATTTTGAATATTTTAGTGATTTTCTAATTGATACAATAAAAAATTCAGGTAAACAGAAAAGAGTTCAAACATTTAGAGATAGTTATATTTTTTATTTGGAGAATCATATAAAATATGTTTATGAATATTCTTGTAAAGAATTAATTTCGATTGCTAGATTATTAAAAATCAAACAAGAAGAACTTAAAAATTGGTTCGATAAATTTATACCAAATAAAAATGATGAAATTGAAAGAAAGATTGATAAATTATTTCAGCCATTATTTTATCAACTTGATACATTTGTTGATCAATACATAGAAGATTCTAATTTTGGACAAAAATGGAAAAATAGACTCAATGAAACAATTACGCAAGAAAAAATAAAATCTATACAAGAAAGAATTCAAAATGAAATGAATGAATATTTAAAGATTTTTTATAAGGAGTTTTCTTTCGATCTGAACTTAACCATAACTAAGATAGAATCTGAGATTAGTAATATAATGAAAGACAATACAGGTAGAATCTTTAGATGGTCTGGAGCTACCATAAGTACCGTTTCTTCAGGTATTTTTTTGGGCATTAAAATAGGAGCGATAACTAATTCTTGGAATCCTATAGGATGGGGTTTAGCGCTTGTAGCGATTGGATTTGGAATAATTAGTTGGTTGTGGGGGGGCGACGATACAAAGAATTTTAATAGGGAGAAAGCACAATTAAAAACTAAGATGCTCAATAATTTAGAAGATTTAAAAAGAAAGTATAGAGGAGCACTTAAAGCATGGTTTTACAAAGATATAACACGTGGATTACAAAAGAAAATAAAGAATGATTTATATAATCAAGTAAAAATATTTGATGAGTTAATAAAAAAATACAAATCAATAATAAATGATATCAAATTAAATGTAAACCAAGAAAATATTAAACTAATTAATCGATTACTAGAATTACAAAATATTAAGAATTTTAATAAGAATAGTATTTTAATGGCTTCTAGAATACAAGGATTATTAACCAAAATAGTAGTTAATAAGCCGATATTTGATAGTGTGGAAAGCCACAAAGATTTTGAAAAAATATATGGGGAAAGAATAATTGAAATAAATAAAGAAGATGATGAAATAAAATTCCTTCAAAATGTTTTAAATACTGATTATAATGAAATTAAAAAAATTTATTATGATGTAAATACTAATACATACATATGTGAGGTGAAGGAAAATTATGCTGGTAAGATTTATGGACTTCAAGGGTGTAATTTAAAAACAGCACAAGACATTATAAATAAAAAAATTCATATTAAGGTTGTATAGTCATGGATACAATAATATTTAAAAAAACTGAAGAGCAAATAAAAAAATTAATTGAAAAGATTAACAAAATTGATTCTATTGGTGATGAAGAATGTATTAAAAAATTAGAAGAATTTAAGAATGAGCTTACAGATTTAGGTAAAAAAATAAAATTAGATATTGCTTTTGTCGGACAATATAGTGCTGGAAAATCAACTATTATTTCAGCAATTACTGGGAATATTGATATTAAAATTGGCCAAGATATAACAACTGATAAAACTAAAGAATATCCTTGGGGGAATATACTTTTAGTCGATACACCTGGTATTTACGCAGGGAGACCAGAACATGACAAAATTAGTCTTGAATATATGAACAAAGCAGATTTGCTAGTGTATGTTATTACAACCCAAGGTTTTTCATCGGAAACAGCCAAAAATTTTCGGAAATTAGCTTTTGAAGAGTCTCGAATTGATAAAATGATGCTTGTAATTAATAAAAGTTCTCAAGGTGATAAAGAAATAGCCATGAATAGTTGGATTTCTGATGCATTAATGGTAACAGAACCAAAAACATCAAATGATTTATATTTAACAGTCATTGACGCAAAGGATTACATAGATTCTATTGAACTTGAAGAAGAAGAAAGAAATGAATTAATCAAGTATAGTGGTTTTGATAATTTTATAGAAAATTTGAATAAATTTATTAAAGAAAAAGGATTTTTGGGTCGCTTAATAACACCTTTAAATCTTATTGAAACGAGTTTGAATAAATTTATTAATCTTTTAACAGCAGGAAACGAAGATACTAAGAATTTATTAGAATTATTAAATCGGAAGCATTTTAGATTAATAAAGAGTGAAAAAAATGTTACGGATGCTGTCAATGGTTTTATAGATAAATTATCGTCAAATATAAAAAATGAGTCAAATAAAATAGCAAATCTTATTGAGAAAGATGGCGATATTGAAATTTTAAATTCAGAATATAAAAATTCGATAGAAGAAATTAAAAGGCTTTCTGATGATACAAATAGAAATATAGAATCTTATATAGAAACCGAATTTTCTCAATTACAATCAGAACTTGATATACTCATGAAATCTGAAGTAGCTCAAACCCTAATTAGTAAGCAGAATATAAAAGCTTCTTTTAATACAGATATAGATCTTTCAGGTATAGATACAAAAAGGATTAATTCAGGAATAGATATATTAAATAATATTAGTAAGTTTGCCGAAGGTTTTGCTACAAATAAAGAATCAGTAAAGTTAGGGTTAGAAGGTCTGAAAAAAGTTTCGGGAAGTGATGCACATAAATTCATTTATAAAGTTGGAAAATTTTTTGGTCATAAGTTTAAACCCTATGAGGCAGTAAAGTATTCTGATAAAATTGCTAAAGTAGGTAGTATACTTGGAAAAGTTGCAATTGTATTACCATTTTTAGTAGCAGGATATGAGGAATATTCTGAAATAAAATATTCAAAAAAGATAAAAGAAGAAAGACAAATAGTACGACAGTCATTTGATGACGTTGTTAATGAAATTAACTCTATATATCATGAGCAGTTTGAAAAACTTGTGCTTGAAAGCTATAGATCAGAATTAACTAACATTGAAAAAATCTCTAAAAGTATTAGAGATAAAAAAAAATTAAAAGATGAAAATGTTTTATATTTGGAAGAATTATTATCTAATTGTAAAAGTATATTAGAACAAATTAATAGTATTAGTTAGTAGTTAATTTTGCAATGTTTACACATGTGTATTGTATAATTCTCCTGATTAAATAAAAAATGATTTAGAATCAGNNAAATGATAAGGTGATTAAAAACAAATCAGGTGTTTGGTGAGTTTTTTAAATTCTTATATACTATATAAATAATAAATTTTATCTTTAACAAAGAGAGAGAAAATGGATCTACAAAATGAGATAGTGTTTTCTGCGCTGTTGTATGATATAGGTAAATTCGCAGATAGAGCTGGTATTTCTCAATATATAAATAAGTTACCACATCAAGAAAAAGAATTATACATTCACGATTATTCTTTGTACACACATGGTTTTATAGACGAATTAAATAGTGAAGGTTATTTCACAAATTTAAATTTTAATCTATCCAATATTTTAAATTTAGTTTCAAAACATGATAATTCAGATAATCCGTTAACATATATTATCACTGAATCTGATAGACTATCATCTGGAAATGATAGAAATCACAATGAAAAAACTGAAAATGATGTAAGTTATAAAACCCAAGCCCTTAGGTCAGTTTTTGATAAAGTAAATTTTGTAAATATTAATAATAATACTTTATATTATAAATTAAATACATTCAGTTATAGTAACATCCAGTTTGATAAATCAGTTCATTTAAATGAAGGTGATTATAAAAAGTTATGGGATAATTTTGTATCAGATTTTAAAAAAACAAAATCCAATGAAATACAAAATTATTTTAAGAAAATTGATACCCTATTTGAGAATTATTTATGGGCTGTACCTTCTACTATAAATTGTGAATCTGATATAAGTTTGTATGATCAATTATCTGCTAGATCTTCGATTGCTGTTGCTTTGTACCGATATCATCTTGAAAATGGTACCGATCAAAATGTAAATGAGATAAAAAATAAAGAAATAAAAAAATTCTTGTTTATTTCAGGGGATCTTAGTGGTATCCAAAATTATATTTTTGATCTCAACTCAACTAAATATGTTTCAAAACTCTTAAGAGCCAGATCATTTCAGCTCCAGGCGTTATCTGATTCTATATGTGATTATATACTAGATGAGTTTAAACTCCCTATTTTTTCTAAGATTATGAATGCAGGAGGACGATTTATACTTCTTTTGCCAAACATCAATTCTATTAAAAGTAAAATAGATGGAATCAGAACAGCTATTGAAAGATTTTTCCTTAAAGAATTTATTGGGAAATTATCTTTTAACATCTCCCAAGGAGTTGAGTGTTCTGGAAATGATCTTAATCAAAAAAATGCAATATCACTATTTCAGTCTATATCTGAGGATGTGAATAAAGCTAAAAATAAAAAATTTCAATCAATACTTAATAATCCTGATGATCATATATTAAAAAATAACTATGATTTAATACAAAAAAATGGACTATGTGTTCAATGCCGAGTAAGGCCTGTTCATTCTGAAAATAATTTTTGTCAAAATTGTCAGTACTTACAAGTATTTGCAGGGAAATTACCCAAATCAAAGTATATCAACCTATCTAAATCATGCAACTCTAATGATGCAATTCCCTTATTTGCTGAATGGTCAGCTCATATGATTGATACCGAGATAAAAAATGGATCAAAGGATATATACTCAATTAATAGATATACGTCCAATTTACCAAACAAACATTATCCGTTTTATGTTCCAATCAATGAAAAAAATGAAGTATTGACTTTAGAAGAAATAGCTACTAAGTCAGAAGGTATTAATAACATTGGAATGTTTAAAGCAGATGTTGACAACCTTGGTGGAATATTTTCAATTGGTATGAAGGAAAATATATCGATTTCAAGGTATTCATCTTTAAGTCGCATGCTGAATTATTTTTTTAGTGAATACCTGTACTATTATATTAGTGAAAACAAAAAATATCAATATATTTACACTGTATTCTCTGGCGGAGATGATCTTTGTTTAATAGGACCCTGGAATACTATAATTGAATTTGCTTTGGATTTTCAAAAAAAGTTTTCAGAATATACAGGTTTTAATAATAGCATTACGATATCTGGGGGGATAGCAATTTCCAAAAGTAAATTGCCAGTTAAAACTCTTACACATAGTGCTGAGCATAGTTTGGAGCAATCAAAAGGACATCATGATTATAAGAAAAATTGTATCACTGTATTTGATACTACAGTCAGTTGGAGTGAACTTGAAAATCAATTAAAGATCAGTGATTTATTTTCTGATTGTTTAAAACAGAATCAAAATGATAAAAATCAAGGATTTACAAAAGGATTTCTTTATAGGTTGTTAAAATACTCCGGTCAGTTTTTGGAAATTGAAAAAGGGAATTTTGGTAAAAGCAATGCTCTCTGGAAATCTCATTTATATTATGATATCGCAAGAAATATCAAGGATAATAAGGTAAAAGAAGTGTTTTTTAAGGATGTTGTCAATAAACCTGAGATTATGAGAAAACTAAAGATTGCTGTCAGCAATTCAATATATAAATTAAGATCTTAAAAAAAATGGTAAGTCAAATGGATAATAGGTATAACCAACAGAAACAAAACAATAAACATGACAGTGGGTATAATCAAATGCAAATTAGGCCACCTTCCTTTTATAAAGATAAAGATGGTAAGAGAATCCATGATGAACTTTATGATGGTATTGCTAAAAAATTAGCAGAATCCATTATTAATAAAAATACTAAAAATGGTATTTCCCGCTCCCAATTTAGACGTGTGTTTGATGAAATCAAACGGATCCAGAAAATGTTAAGGGTTGGTAAAAAATGGGATGAGGTTAAACCGCTGATCAAACTTACTAAATCAAAAGTAAGTTATTTAGTGACAAAAAAAATCTCTAAAGATAACAGTGAATTTAAAGATAACAGTGAATTTTATAAAAACTTCAAGACGATATATATTGAATTGGTAGATCAAGTCCAAGATGATTACGATTTCAATGTATTTTGTAATTTGTTTGAGGCAATATATGGGTATTATTATTCTTTAGGTGGTAATGAAATCAATTAAGAAATATATTAATTAGGATACGGGTATGGAAAAAAATATTAAACTCAAAACACTTAAAATATTATCAGGTAAAATAAAAATTATTACTGGTCTGCACATTGGGGCAGGCAACGACACCTTGGAAATAGGTGGTATGGATAACCCTATTTTAAAAAATCCTACTACTAATGATCCTTATATACCTGGTTCTTCTATTAAAGGAAAGATGAGAAGTCTTATGGAGTGGGTAGAAGGCAAGGTTCTTGTTTATAAAGGTGAAGTTTGTTCATGTGGAAATGTAGATTGTAAAATATGCCGTGTTTTTGGTTCATCAGCAACTAATCCAGAGAAAGTATTAGATCGTGGACCTACGAGACTTATTGTTCGGGATGCCCACTTAAACGATATGGTTAAAGAAAAATACATCAATGAAAATATCCCATTTATTGAAGAAAAACATGAAAATACAATTAATAGAATAACTGCTGTACCAAATCAAAGGTCTATTGAGCGGGTAGTACCCGGTACTTTATTTGATTTTAATCTATCCTATCGCGTGATTGATATGGGGGATGGTGGAGAAATGGACGAAAAGTATTTTAAGGAGGTGGTACTAAAGTCAATGGCTATGCTAGAAAAAGATTATCTTGGTGGTGGTGGGTCCAGGGGTAATGGGCAAATCAAATTTATCGATCTGGTTGATGAAAATAATAATAAAATTGACATATCGGATTATTTGTAATAAAAATAGGTATTTAATTTGAACACATATCTTGTAAAACTTGAGCTTCAATCTGCTATAATATCCCCCATTCAAGCAGATACGTTATTTGGACATTTATGCTGGGGTATCTTGTATGGTTATGGTGAAAAGAAACTTATAGACTTCTTAACATCTTATCAAAAAGGGACTCCCCCACTTATTTTATCAGATGGATTTATTGAAGGGTTTCTCCCAAAACCTAAATTAATTCATAACTTACAATTTAGTGAAGACTTTGAAACATATCAAAAAATCAAAGTATTTAATAAAATACAATTTATTCCTTCTAGCTTAATGATTAATGAAAATGGATTTTCAATGACGGAAAACGATTTGTTTGATCATTGGTTGATAAATTCAAAAAGTTTTATAGCCCATTTACCACAACCACAAAACCTTATCCGTAATACAATCAATCGATATACAAATACTACAGAAGAAGATGGTGGCTTATACTCAATAACTCATTATTATCCAGTTGTTGAAAAAAAATCTATAAACGATAAAAATTCTTCAAAATTGTTTAATATCTATGATTTGTATGTCTATACTTCTGAATACTCTGACAAAGAAATTAAGGATTTAATAGATTTTGCATTGATGAATGGTTATGGAGCTGATAAATCAGTGGGTAAAGGTGTTTTGAAAATTAAATCTATTGAACCTCTTAAGCTTCCAAACGAAGGTAATCGATATATGTCCCTATCATCATTTGTACCTAATGGTGTCAAGGAGTTAAAGGATTTGAAAGCTGATATTTTTACCAAATTTGGAAAATTAGGCGGGCATTTTGCCAGTACTATAAATCCTTTTAAAAAACCAATTATTATGTTTAAAACGGGGGCTTGTTTTACAGCGAAAAAATTAAACTACGTCGGTTCAATTCTCAGAAATGTTCATAATGATTCACGGATTGTTCATTATGCATTTGCTCCAGTAATCCCATATTATGAGGCAGAGACACATGAAATACAGGATTAGAATCAGACCCATTACTGCAATTCATATTGGTACAGGGGATCTCATTGATCCTTCCCAGTATTCGATTATACAAAACAATCAAAAATATTTTTTGTTACGTTACAGACCAGAAACGATTATTAATACCCTTAATGATGAAGAAAGATCAAAATTTAACCAGCTTCTGGACAAAGATGACTATTCAAAGATTACTCTTTTTCTTCATGATAAAGTGAATTTGAATAATGCTTTGTACGTCTGTGAAACGACAGAAAACCAGGGATTGGAATTTAACAAAAAAAGAAATAATCTTAATGATAACCGTTTAATGATTCATGCTATCTATCGAAATCAACAAAGTCTTGAACCTGTAATACCTGGATCTTCCATTAAAGGGGCTATACGAACTGCTGTAATTAATCAAATCTCAAATGAAGAACCGACATCAAATTATAAAAGAGTAGGAGAATTGGAATTTGAATCAGAAATTCTGGGTTACAATAAGGATATAAAAAAAGATCCTTTTCGGTGCCTTGCTGTAGGAGATTGTACAGTCCATGGTAAGAATCGTCAATTTATCATTCCATATGTGAATTTTAAAGAAAACAGATTGAAGGGTGATGATTTTATAGAAAAAATGCGAAATGTAAATGAAGCTATTAGAGGGTATTTATTTAATGGGGATGCTTATGGTGATTTTGATTTAACGATCCGGCAGGAATTATTAAAATCATCTATAGAATCTAATTATGGATCTTTTCAATTTAAAATGCAGGAACAGTTTAGTATTTCAAATTTGTTTAAAGCTTGCTCCAATTTTTATACTCATCAAATTAAGAATGAAATTGATAAATTTTATAAGAATTCTAAACACAAAAAACTCCGTGAAACTGCTGAAAATTTAACAAAAGAAATTGAAAAAATTGATGGTAAAACAGAATGTCTAATACGGTTGGGAAGATTTTCACAGGTTGAAAGTGTTACAGTTAATAAATATAGAAGACCTAAAGCAAAAAATGGATATGGAAATACAAGAACTTTGGTTAATAGTTTATTTCCAGGGGGCTTGGCAATGCTTGAATTAATTTCATCAGATAAACCTTAAAATATTAAGAAGATCGTTATTTAAAGAGCAAATTAATTATGATTGAAATCCCCTATATCCATATAAAGATTAGTATTGAGTTTGATCAGCCTGTTCGATTTTATTTTATGGAAGCTGTTATTCGGGGTGCTATGGGATATTGGCTTAAGAAATTGGTTTGCATCAATAAAGGAAATTCCTGTGAAAATTGTTATTTAAAAAGAAATTGTGCATTTTATGAAACGTTTGTAACAGATTTTAATGGTTCATTGACATTTAAAAATATTAACTCTATTCCACATCCTTATTTATTAACGATTCATAAAGAATCTGAATGTAAAGCCTCAATTGAAATTATTTTTTTTAATAAACTTTTTATATTTATTAATTATTTTATTTTTACATTTATAAAAATGGGTGCGGTCGGAATCGGAAAAAACATATTTCATTTTAAAGTACATTCAGTAATTGACCTGATTAGTCAAAAGGAAATTCTTGATCAGGATAATCAATTTATTACCAAATGCGATCAGGGGCTTTTTCAACTAAAATCTGATTTTATTGATGGTATTGACCACCTCAAAGTATTTTTTTATACCCCATTAAGGCTTAAGAAGAAAGGAAAATTAACTTTTGAAATTTCTTTTACTCAGTTAGTTAAATCTTCGCTAATTCGTCTTAGTTTATTGTCTCAAATATATGGGCAATACCAGGCTGACCAGAAAGACATCCAACTTTTAATACTTAATGCAAATTCTGTTCAAACTACATATACGGATTTGAAATTTAAAAAAAGACAGAGGTATTCAAAAACTCAGGAAAGTAAAATGGATTTGGGTGGGGTTTATGGTCTAGTTGAATATAGTGGGTCAATACAGCCCTATTTATCCTTATTTAATGGTGCAGGGTTATTCGGGATTGGTAAGAATACGACATTTGGATGCGGACGATATCAATACACAGTTTCATAATTTTGAAACTCATAATTTTGAATGAATAAAGAAATATTAAAAAGTAGGAGTCAATACAATGCAAAAAATTAAGGAGTTATTAACATCAACTGGAGCTATGCTTTTATATTTCGTATTACTAGGTGTATTAGCTATATACCTTAAAAAATATTTTTTATAAAGTAATATTTTATGGTATGATCGATCTCAATAATGATAAATAGGATTGTAAAATATTAAAGGAGTTGATTTCCCGGAGGTTAAACTTATAGGTAAAATTATTATATCAACCGTTGGAACAAGTTTATTTTTTGGTAATATACGAAATGTGAAATTGGAAAATTATAATAAGATAGATCAAAATCTTATTTTAAAAAGACAAAATTATTTAGAACAAAAGAATTTTATCGCCCTCGGTCAATCTCTTTTGGAATCCAAGGCTACAGATCGTATTTTAGGTGCTGAGATAAACAGTGTAGCTCATTTAATTTCTGAAAATATTGTTGATGAAGTAGATCAATTGCATTTTTTAGTTAGTGATACTCAAGATGGAAGAGATACAGGTGAAGTCTTAAAATACTATTATAAGAGAATATACCCTAAAGAAGTTGCTGTAGATTTTCATGTTATCGAGGGATTGGATGATAGAAATCCCAAATTGTTTAAGAATAAAGGACTCCGTAATTTAATAAAGAAAATTAGTTATTTTGCTAAAAATTACAGCACTGAGACACTTTTAATAAATGCTACAGGCGGATATAAAGCTCAAATCCTTTTTGCAGGTGTTCTAGGACAAAGTCTAGGAATTCCAGTGTATTATTTGTTTGAGACATTTAGAGAAATTATTCAACTCCCACCCCAACCCATTAGCCTGGATAGTGATTTTTGGGTAAAACATCAGGATATGTTTTTTTCCTTATCAAATAATATGATGGAACTAGGAAAAGATATTGAAAGTTCGTTTTGGTACCCTCAACATGATTCTAAATTCGATATCCTCATTGATGCTGAAGAGATAGATGGAAAGACATTATTATCTTTATCCACAACAGGTGAGATATTTCATCAGACTTTCTTTTACCGATATCAAAACCGTTATAGATCTGAACCTGACCTGGATGTAGCTATTGAAAAGAAAAAACCATCTTTTGGACATGATCATCATATGCCTCATGGTATTCAAAAATATTTAGAGGCTTTAACTGAAGAAATCCCTTTTATTATTCAGTGTCGTACTGATAATCTAAAGAATAAAACTTTTCCCAACCGATTTTCCCTTAGACCTCATAATAACGATTTGGAGATTATTGGTTGTTATTCAAGTGAATTCAGTTGTGAATTCATAGTCTTCACTACTGCTAAGACTATAGAACAAAAAGAAAAAGCGGTTCTTTTACTGAATAATCATGTAAAATAATTTTCATTGGATATGGGGTTTATTTGTCTGTTATTTACTTAAATAATTCAGGTAAATTAATCAAGAAAGGTGAAACACTGGAATTCTGTTACCCTGATGAAACAAAAGTTATTATATTCCATTATAAAACAGAACAGATTATAGTATTAGGAAATATAGGATTCACTTCTGATGCCATCAAATTATTAATGAAATATAAAATAGAAATAATTCTTTTAAATAAGAATGGTCGATTCAATGGCAAATTGGTATTTCAGGAAGGGAAAAATGTATTTCTTAGAATCAAACAATATAAATTATTGGATTCAGATTTATTTCAATTACACTTTTGTAAGAATATAATCCATAGTAAATTAAATAATCAATTAGCTTTTATGCAACGTATACAGCGAGAGAGAAAGCTAAATCATGTACAAAGGTTTATTCAATCCATGCAGAAAACAATAAAGAATACTAATTCGAGTCAGAATATAGAACAAGTTAGAGGATATGAAGGCTATGGATCCAAACAGTTTTTTTCAGTGTATCGGTATGGTATTATACAAGATTGGGCAGTTTTTAAGGGTCGAAGTATGAATCCTCCTAAAGATAATGTTAATTCCGTTTTAAGCTTCTTATATACTTTGTTGAATTATAGGGTAGAATCAGCGATTGAAATTGAAGGACTAGATAGTTATGTTGGATATCTTCATAGTTTAGATTATGGTAGAAAATCCTTAGCATTTGATCTTATGGAAGAATACAGGACACCTATTGTTGATACTTTAACTGTTTCTCTCTTTAACAAAAGGATTTTAAACGAGGATGATTTTGAAGTTGTTTCATTTGGCTCCAATAGTCAAGAATACCCTCTTGATTCCAGAATGGATGAGAATTCTTCAATAAGTTTTGAAAGTAAAAAAGGTGTTTTATTAAAAAAAGATAGTTTAGGTAAAGTTATCAGTCATTTTGAAAAGAAAATTTCCAATGAAATCCTCTATACCCCAACAAACAAACAATTAACTTATAAGTCTATTATTAGAGAACAAATTAAACATTTCAAGCGGGTTGTGCAGGGGGAAGAAAAGGATTATAAAGCTCTGGTTATCAAATGATATATTTGCTTTGTTATGATATTACAAAACCTAAAAGACTTCAAAGAACTGCCAAATTATTAGGAAATTATGGTTTAAGGATTCAAAAATCTTTTTTTCAATGTGAGATAAATAGTGATCAATTTGAGATTTTACTAAATAAATTAAAAAAAGAGATAAATTTAAAAGAGGATAAATTATATGTTTACCCCATGTGTGAGAATTGTATTGATAAGATTATGAGTGATGGTGTAGTATCCATTTTAAATACATCATCTTATGAGATATTATGAGAAACTGGTTAATTATTTATGATATCCAGGACAATAAACGACTATCAAAGGTTGCCAAAGTTATGAAAGATTATGGAATCCGGGTGCAAAATTCTGTTTTTGAAGCTATTGCTGAATATAAGGATATCCAATGTTTACGTGAAAAAATAAAAACAATTTTAAAAGACGATGATTCTGTTGTATATTTTGATATATGTAATAAAGACTGGAACAAACAAAAGAAGTTTGGATGCGGAGATAACACAATTTATAAGTATAAGAATTTTGAAATATATTAAATATTTTTTCCGCAGATTGATTTATATGGCGTAATTTATTATTTTTCATCAGAGATTCGTAAACTTTTATAAGTTAGTATATAAAAGAGAGATGATCTTTAACAATAGAATAGACTGAGATGTATTCTGGTTGGATTTGTATAAAATTATGAAGATTCGCGGAATATAGGTTTTAAAACTTTAATTTTTAAAACGTTAAAATGGGTACTATAGAAAAGATTCCAATGATAAATGGGATTGTGACCTGTAAGTAACGTATTGATTATCATTCAACCAACCCCTAAATAGAAAAGATTCCAATGATAAATGGGATTGTGACACAGTAGGCATATAACATCTCAGATGGTCTGAGATATCATAGAAAAGATTCCAATGATAAATGGGATTGTGACCTAGCCATCTCGGCTGAGACTAGGTATGTTCTATCCCCAGATAGAAAAGATTCCAATGATAAATGGGATTGTGACCCAAATCCTGTAACCACTAATAGTGAAATTCCAATTTCCATAGAAAAGATTCCAATGATAAATGGGATTGTGACTAACTCTTTCTATTGAAGTAAGGAGAGATCACTGTATAGAAAAGATTCCAATGATAAATGGGATTGTGACTCACCTCACTTAATAGCTTTTGAGACGAGAATAGATAAATAGAAAAGATTCCAATGATAAATGGGATTGTGACGACTGTACCTCGAAATTAAAAGTACTACTTAGATTTTCCAATAGAAAAGATTCCAATGATAAATGGGATTGTGACGAACAAAGGATCCAATTTCTCCTATCTAACTTTTTAGAATAGAAAAGATTCCAATGATAAATGGGATTGTGACTCAGTGCTATGATTATGAAAGATAAAATTAAAAACTCGATTAAAGAGTCACTAACATCTCCAGGAGCGATGTTAGTTTATTTTGTACTTATAGGTTTATTAAACATGCATTTAAAGAAGTATGTTTAATGTCCTTAATAGTTAGGAAACGAAGGTATATTTTTATTATAGATGTTAAAATTGGATCGATTTTGTTTGATCTTTACAAATGATTTTCCTGACTTCCTCCTGAGCTTCTCCTGTCTTTTAAGAAAATGGGAGTTTCTATAACAATATTTATTTGAATATTCATTGATGAGGTCTTAATTTATGAGCAGAACGTTTATTTCTTTTCTCGGAACTTCTGATTATATTGAGTGTAACTACGTAACGAATGATGAGAAGTTGGAGAATGTACGATTTATTCAAGAGGCGTTGACACAGATTTATTTTAAGGAAGGTGTTAAAGGTGATCGAGTTATGATTATTACAACACAGAAATCCATGGAGCAGAACTGGGAAGATGGGTATTTCAAGGATAGCAGGGGTGTTGGTAAAATTGGATTGAAAGGCAGATTGGAAGAAGCCAAGAGAAGTGGTTTGATATCAGAACATGTTGAAATTGAGAATATTGAAATCAATGAAGGAGCCAACGAAAATGAGATCTGGTTTATCTTCAATTCATTATTTAATGCTATTCAAATGGATGATGAAATATTATTTGATATAACCCACGCATTTAGATCTATTCCAATGCTTGCGATGGTTATTCTCCATTATTCAGGTGTATTGAAGCATACCAAACTTAAAGGAATTTATTATGGAGCGTTTGAAAGTATTGGTAGTCCAAATGATGTAAAACAATTACCTATAGAACAGAGAAATGTGCCTATCTATAATCTGACTTCTTTTGCTGGACTCCTGGATTGGACGATTGCGATAAATAGTTTTTTGAAGCATGGAATAGGAACGCCTATTAATGAACTTACTGAAACGCAAATACGACCTATTCTTAAAGCTACACAGGGAAATGACAAAGTTTCTTTAGATGTTAGGCATTTATCAGAAAATTTATATAATTTAACTTTAATTATCCAAACTAGTCGATATATTCAGTTGGTAGATTATGATTTTGATGGATTGAGAGACTTATTGAATCAAATTGAAAAATGTGTAATTGAACCCTTTAATCCTGTTTTAAAACTGATTCCAGAAAAAATTAAGAATTTTGAAAATAAAAATTTAAAAAATGGGTTTCATGCAGTGCAATGGTGTATGGATCATGATTTAATACAACAAGGGTATACCTTTCTCCAGGAAACCCTGGTTACATTACTTGGTTACCCTATTTATGGAATTAATATTTTAAAAGAATATAAATTAAGGCATAATATAACCGCTGCTTGTAATGAATTAAATAAAGGACACATACAATCTCGTGAAAAAGAGTCAAATTTGAATGAAACCGCAGTTGATATTGATCCAGAAGTGGCACAGATAATATCAAAAATATCACCTGAGATGTGTAAGGAATTATTTAATTTGTCTAATACAAGAAATGATATTAATCATTGTGGCTGTAGACCTGATGCGATAAATCCTTTAAAGTTAAAAAAAATATTAGAAACTCGTTATAAGAATATAAGTGACTATTACTCTGATCAAACTTTTTATTCAGGTAATGAAATAGTTATTGAGGAGTCTTGAAATAATCCTGAGGAAACTGGGCTATCCTCTAGCTTGAATTTTTAATGCAAATGTCTGTATCCTATATTGGAAGAGTTATTAATGCGTCGAAAAAAACGAGTCATTTATTCGACGATTATTATCAATAAATTCAAATAATTATTTGGATATATTTTAAAAAATATTTTCTTCCTATTGAATATGTAGTATATTTATATTGATTTGTCAGTTCTTTAATAAATATTATTTTCATGAAAATATATCTTGATACATGTTGCTTAAATCGTCCTTTTGATGATCAAAGTAATGCAAGAATTCATCTTGAATCAGAAGCAATTAAGATAATAATTGATAAATGTGAAAATGGTGATTTAGATTTGATTTCAAGCGAAGTAAAAGAATTTGAAGTAGCAAAAATCTCAGATGAGAACAAAAAGTTTAAAATAATAGAAATTTTAACTCTTTCAAAAGAGACTATTTTGCTGGATGAACATTATATAATAAAAGCAAAAGAGTTTGAGAACCAAGGTTTTGGAGCTTTTGATTCTTTGCATTTAGCAATATGTGAGCAAAATGCAGAAGTATTGCTGACTGTTGATGACAAATTATTAAGTAAAATAAATAAAATTCCAGATTACAAAATTAAAGTGATGAATCCTGTAAGTGAGGTGGACTAGAATTTCAGA